>NZ_LMLM01000001.1:0-964200 GCF_001421905.1 Duganella sp. Leaf61 | reverse complement strand
AGGGGCTAACGTTATAGGGACAAGTGAATAAGTGCACATGGTGGATGCCTTGGCGATTACAGGCGATGAAGGACGTAGTAGCTTGCGATAAGCTGCGGGGAGCTAGCAAACAAGCTTTGATCCGCAGATTTCCGAATGGGGAAACCCGGCCTTTTAGGTCATTGCATGCTGAATACATAGGCATGCAAAGCGAACGCGGCGAACTGAAACATCTAAGTAGCTGCAGGAAAATAAATCAACCGAGATTCCCAAAGTAGTGGCGAGCGAAATGGGAAGAGCCTGTACGTGATAGTCGGACTGATAGWRGAATSCTCTGGAAATRGSARCCATAGCGGGTGATAGYCCCGTAYWCGAAATCAGACCGGTGGTACTAAGCGTACGACAAGTAGGGCGGGACACGAGAAATCCTGTCTGAATATGGGGGGACCATCCTCCAAGGCTAAATACTCGTAATCGACCGATAGTGAACCAGTACCGTGAGGGAAAGGCGAAAAGAACCCCGGGAGGGGAGTGAAATAGATCCTGAAACCGTGTGCATACAAACAGTAGGAGCGGACTTGTTCCGTGACTGCGTACCTTTTGTATAATGGGTCAGCGACTTACATTCAGTGGCAAGGTTAACCRKATAGGGAAGCCGTAGAGAAATCGAGTCCGAACAGGGCGATAGTCGCTGGGTGTAGACCCGAAACCAAGTGATCTACTCATGGCCAGGATGAAGGTGCGGTAACACGCACTGGAGGTCCGAACCCACTAATGTTGAAAAATTAGGGGATGAGCTGTGGGTAGGGGTGAAAGGCTAAACAAACTTGGAAATAGCTGGTTCTCTCCGAAAACTATTTAGGTAGTGCCTCAAGTATCACCATCGGGGGTAGAGCACTGTTATGGCTAGGGGGTCATCGCGACTTACCAAACCATTGCAAACTCCGAATACCGATGAGTGCGAGCTTGGGAGACAGACGTCGGGTGCTAACGTCCGGCGTCAAGAGGGAAACAACCCAGACCGCCAGCTAAGGTCCCAAAGATTGGCTAAGTGGAAAACGAAGTGGGAAGGCTAAAACAGTCAGGATGTTGGCTTAGAAGCAGCCATCATTTAAAGAAAGCGTAATAGCTCACTGATCGAGTCGTCCTGCGCGGAAGATGTAACGGGGCTAAGCCAGTCACCGAAGCTGCGGATATGCGTAAGCATATGGTAGGAGAGCGTTCTGTAAGCCTGCGAAGGTGTCTTGTAAAGGATGCTGGAGGTATCAGAAGTGCGAATGCTGACATGAGTAGCGATAATGGGGGTGAAAAGCCCCCACGCCGTAAGCCCAAGGTTTCCTGTTCAACGTTCATCGGAGCAGGGTGAGTCGGCCCCTAAGGCGAGGCAGAGATGCGTAGCTGATGGGAAGCAGGTTAATATTCCTGCACCGTCGTATGATGCGATGGGGGGACGGATCGCGGAAGGTTGTCTGCCTGTTGGAAGTGGCAGTTTCTGGTTCATAGAAGGCGCTTAGGCAAATCCGGGCGCGTAATTCAAGGGACTGGGACGAAGARCTTCGGYTCTGTAGCAATCGGAAGTGGTTCCAAGAAAAGCCTCTAAGCTTCAGTCATACGAGACCGTACCGCAAACCGACACAGGTGGGCGAGATGAGTATTCTAAGGCGCTTGAGAGAACTCGGGAGAAGGAACTCGGCAAATTGGTACCGTAACTTCGGGAAAAGGTACGCCCCGGTAGCTTGGYYRMTTTACTKYRRTAGGGCGAAAGGGTTGCAATAAACTGGTGGCTGCGACTGTTTAATAAAAACACAGCACTCTGCAAACACGAAAGTGGACGTATAGGGTGTGACGCCTGCCCGGTGCTGGAAGATTAAATGATGGGGTGCAAGCTCTTGATTGAAGTCCCAGTAAACGGCGGCCGTAACTATAACGGTCCTAAGGTAGCGAAATTCCTTGTCGGGTAAGTTCCGACCTGCACGAATGGCGTAACGATGGCCACACTGTCTCCTCCCGAGACTCAGCGAAGTTGAAGTGTTTGTGATGATGCAATCTACCCGCGGCTAGACGGAAAGACCCCATGAACCTTTACTGTAGCTTTGCATTGGACTTTGAATCAATCTGTGTAGGATAGGTGGGAGGCTTTGAAGCRGGAACGCCAGTTCTYGTGGAGCCAACCTTGAAATACCACCCTGGTTCATTTGAGGTTCTAACCTTGGCCCGTTATCCGGGTCGGGGACAGTGCATGGTAGGCAGTTTGACTGGGGCGGTCTCCTCCTAAAGTGTAACGGAGGAGTTCGAAGGTACGCTAGTTACGGTCGGACATCGTGACGATAGTGCAATGGCATAAGCGTGCTTAACTGCGAGACTGACAAGTCGAGCAGGTACGAAAGTAGGACATAGTGATCCGGTGGTTCTGTATGGAAGGGCCATCGCTCAACGGATAAAAGGTACTCTGGGGATAACAGGCTGATTCCTCCCAAGAGTTCATATCGACGGGGGAGTTTGGCACCTCGATGTCGGCTCATCACATCCTGGGGCTGTAGCCGGTCCCAAGGGTATGGCTGTTCGCCATTTAAAGTGGTACGTGAGCTGGGTTTAAAACGTCGTGAGACAGTTTGGTCCCTATCTGCCGTGGGCGTTGGAAATTTGAAGGGGGCTGCTCCTAGTACGAGAGGACCGGAGTGGACGAACCTCTGGTGTACCGGTTGTCACGCCAGTGGCATTGCCGGGTAGCTAAGTTCGGAAGAGATAACCGCTGAAAGCATCTAAGCGGGAAACTTGCCTTGAGATGAGATTTCCCAGAGCCTTGAGCTCTTTGAAGGGTCGTTCGAGACCAGGACGTTGATAGGCTGGGTGTGGAAGTGCAGTAATGCATTAAGCTAACCAGTACTAATTGCCCGTACGGCTTGTCCCTATAACCTTRGCAGGTTATGGTGAATAAGAAGTRCGTTGRAACGTTCGTTGATACAAACAACTTCATTACCCACCTACTTACWACTTCCAGATTCTGAGTAACGTTCACAAGAACGCGACTCGTACAGTTCAATGCCTGATGACCATAGCAAGTCGGTCCCACCCCTTCCCATCCCGAACAGGACCGTGAAACGACTTTGCGCCGATGATAGTGCTGCAACCAGTGTGAAAGTAGGTCCCTTCCCATCCCGAACAGGACCGTGAAACGACTTTGCGCCGATGATAGTGCTGCAACCAGTGTGAAAGTAGGTTATCGTCAGGCTAGTTATATAGAARAACCCCCTTCCAGTGATCTGGTTGGGGGTTTTTCGCGTTTGGGCGTCTATAAGACAGGTATAAAAAAGCGCTTCCGAAGAAGCGCCGATCTGGGAACCTGTGGCGAACCTGTTTAGAAGTGGTACGCCGCCTTCAGTTCCAGGAAGTTTGCGCCGCCATTCGGGCGCTTGATGCTGGCGTTGGAGAAGTGCTGCAACTTGAGCGCGACTTCCCAGTTGTTTTGCATCACGTAGCCGATGCCGATATGGTCGCCGAACTGGAACGCGGTCGATAATTCCCGGCTATCGTTTTTGTACAGGCTGGACAAGAGGTGAACACCGATGCCTGCTTCATAGTAAATCCCCTTCTTGTTGTCATTCTGGAAGCGCAATACCGGGGTGAAGCCGACGTCCCACAGGCCTTTTTCCCAGCCTGGGACGTTGCGGTACTGGTTCTGGCGCCAGTAACCGACGCTGCCTTCCCAGTAGCCGCTCACGTGCGTACCGTTCGACTGGAACCAGCGCTTGTCCCAATCACTGGCTGCGCTCAGGCGCACCATCCGTTGTTTCGGGCCGCTGCCGTAATCGACCGACACCGAGTCGATCAGTTTGTCTTGGGCCATTGCAGCCTGGCTCACCATCAGGGCGGCCACCGCCGCCATCATTGTCTTCGTGAACATAGTATCCTTGGGTTTATTTCCGACTTTTCAGTGCTGTATGCGTGTTTGATACGGCTGGCAAGATTGTACCGGTGTTCCGGATTTTCTTCCGGCGCACCGGTGTTTTGATTACCCTCAGAGCAGGATTGTCTATGCGTATCACTTTTCTCGGTATTGGCTTGATGGGAGATCCCATGGTCCGGCGCCTGCTTGCGGCCGGCCATGCGGTTACGGTCTGGAATCGCACCTTCGCCAAGGCACAGGCGCTCGCCAGCGTCGGCGCGCTGCCGGTGGCGCCGCTGGGCGATGCGTTGCGCGATGCGGGCATCGTCATCTCGATGCTGGAGGCTGGCCCGATCGTGGCGCAAGTCATGCATGACGCTTTGCCATCGCTGGCGCCACAGGCGTTGTGGGTGGACATGAGCTCGACCCAACAGGCGGAGGCGCAGGCGTTTCACGCGTTGTTGCGAGGGCAGGGCAACCGCTTTGTCGATGCGCCGGTGTCCGGCGGCGTGGGTGGGGCGGCCGCCGGCACGCTGGCGATCATGGCGGGTGGTGATGTCGATGATTACGCTGAAGTCGCGCCAATATTGGCGGCGATGGGACGGCCCACCCTGGTGGGCCCAGCCGGCAGCGGCCAGGTGGCCAAGCTATGCAACCAGCTGATTGTCGGCGCCACCATCAATATCGTGGCCGAGGCCATGGTGCTGGCCCAGGCGGCCGGGGCCGATCCTGCCGCGATGCGGACAGCGATACGCGGCGGCTTTGCCGAGAGCAAAATCCTCGATGTTCATGGTCAGCGCATGTTGGAGCGTAACTTTGTCGCTGGCGGCAAGGTGGCTACGCAGGTCAAGGACCAGCGCAACATTCTCGCTGCGGCCGCCGCTGCCGGGGTGGTGCTGCCGGTCACCGCGCTGGTGACGGAGCGGTTCGAGTCGCTGGCCGAGCAGTTGCCGCAGGCGGATCATTCTGCTGCGCTGGTAGCGCTGGAGGGATTGAATCCGGGTGTACGAGTCGGCAGCGGCCTGGACCTGATCTAACCCGCCAGCGGCAAGCTCTTTTCCACCATCCGCACCCAGAAACTCGACCCAATCGGCAACAGGTTGTCGTTGAAATCGTAGCTGCCGTTGTGCAGCACGCATGGACCGAGGCCGTGGCCGCCATCGCGGTGGTCGCCTTCGCCGTTGCCGATGAACATATAGCAGCCGGGCTTAGCCTGCAGGAAGTACGCGAAGTCTTCCGCGCCCATGGTTGGTTCCACTTGGTCGTCCACCCGCTCGGCGCCCAATACTTCCTTCATCACCTCCACCGCGAAACGGGTTTCGGCCGGGTGGTTGACCAGCGGCGGGTAGTTGCGGCGGAAGCGGAACTCCGCCTCGGCGCCGAAGGCCGCCGCCGTGTGGCGCGCGATTTCTTCCATGCGCTGTTCGATCAGGTCGAGCACCGGCCAGGTGAAGGTACGCACCGTGCCCACCATCTTGGCGTCGTCGGGAATCACGTTGGTGGCGCTGCCGGCATGGATTTGCGTGATCGACAGCACGGCAGTATCGAGCGGGCTTTTCTGGCGGCTGATGATGGTCTGCCAGCTTTGCGCGATCTGCACCGCCACCATCACCGGGTCGATGCCCTTGTGCGGTTGCGCCGCGTGCGCGCCCTTGCCCTTGATGGTCAGGTAGAACTCGTTACTGGACGCCATCATCGGGCCCTCGACCACGCTCATGTGGCCGGCCGGAATGCCGGGCCAGTTGTGCATGCCGTAGATCGCATCCATCGGGCATTGTTCAAATAAGCCGTCCTCGATCATGCGCTTGGCGCCGGCGCCACCTTCTTCGGCCGGCTGGAACACCAGGTACACCGTGCCATCGAAGTTGCGGTGCTCGGCCAGGTGTTTGGCCGCGCCCAGCAGCATGGCGGTGTGGCCATCGTGGCCGCAGGCGTGCATCTTGCCCGGATGGCGCGAGGCGTGGTCAAAAGTATTAATTTCCTGCATGGGCAGCGCGTCCATGTCGGCGCGCAGGCCGATCGAGCGTTCGGACGTGCCATGCTTGATGATGCCGACCACGCCGGTCACGCCCAGGCCGCGGATGACGGGAATGCCCCACTGCGTGAGCTTGTCGGCGACCACGTCGGACGTGCGCTGCTCTTCGTAGCAGAGTTCTGGATGGGCATGCAGATCGCGGCGGATCTGCTGTATTTCGGATTGAAACGCAATGATGGGATCAACTAGTTTCATCTGCTTCTCCATATGGGATTTCGCTTGCCTTGTGAGTAGCGAGAAGGACCATTGTAGCCCGTGTGCGTCAACTTTATCCAGAGCGGACTCAAGCCGGCATAAGCAGGACCCTAATCGTTTACCATATTGTTTTTACGCCTCCCGCTATTTTGGATCCAGACATGACAAGCACACAAGTTCGCGCGGCCTGCCCGCTCGACTGCCCCGACACCTGCGCCCTGCTGGTGACCGTGGAAGACGGCGTGGCCACCGCCGTCAAGGGCGACCCCGACCACCCGACCACGGCCGGCGTGCTGTGCACCAAGGTGTCGCGCTATACCGAGCGTACCTACCACGACGAGCGCCTGCTGCATCCGTTGCGCCGCGTGGGTGCCAAGGGCGAGGGCAAGTTCGAGCGTATCAGCTGGGACGAGGCGCTGCGCACCATTGCCGACCGCCTGGCGCCGATCGCCGCGCGCGATCCGGAAGCGATCCTGCCGTACAGCTACTGCGGCACCATGGGCCTGGTCCAGGGCGAATCGATGTCCTCGCGCTTTTTCAACCAGCTCGGCGCCTCGCTGCTGGACCGCACCGTGTGCGCCACGGCCGGCTTTACCGGCTACCGGTACACCATCGGCGCCTCGGTGGGTACCGACATGGAGCAGTTTCAAAATGCCAAGCTGATCATCATCTGGGGCGGCAACCCGATTGCGTCCAACCTGCACTTCTGGACCCGCGCCCAGGAAGCCAAGCGTCATGGCGCCAAGTTGATTGCCATCGACCCGTACCGCTCGCTCACGGCCGAAAAATGCCACCAGCACATCTCCCTGCTGCCCGGTACCGACGCCGCGCTGGCGCTGGGCCTGATGCACGTGCTGATCGCCGAAGACCTGCTCGACCACGACTACATCGCCGATTACACGCTGGGCTTTGACGAGCTCAAGGCACGCGCGGCGGAATGGACGCCCGAGCGCACCGCTGCCACCTGCGGCATCACCGCTGACGAAGTGGTGGACCTGGCGCGCCTGTACGGCCAGACCGCCAAGGCCGGCTTGCCGGTGGCGATCCGTACCAACTACGGCGTGCAACGCGTGCGCGGCGGCGGCATGGCGGTGCGCAATATCGCCTGCCTGCCGGCGCTGGTCGGCGCCTGGCGCCACGCGGCCGGCGGCGTGCAACTGTCGTCGAGCGGCTCGTTCCCGACCAACAAGCCGGCGCTGCAACGGCCGGACTTGCTGAAAAAAACGCCGCGCACCATCAACATGACCACCATCGGCGACGATTTGTTGCGCCCGGCTTCGCCCGCGTTCGGCCCGCAGGTGGAAGCAATCATCGTGTACAACTCCAACCCGGTGGCAATCGCTCCCGACTCGTCGAAAGTGGCGGCCGGCTTCGCCCGCGAAGATTTGTTTACGGTGGTGATCGAGCAGTTCCAGACCGATACGGCGGACTACGCCGACATCGTGCTGCCTGCCACCACCCAGCTCGAACACATCGACGCCCACACGTCGTACGGCCACCTGTACATGATGGCCAACAACGCCGCCATTACGCCGCTGGGCGAGTCCAAGCCCAACACGGAAATCTTCCGGCTGCTGGCGCGCGCCATGGGTTTTACCGATCCGTGCTTTGCCGAGACCGACGACCAGCTGGCCGCGCAAGCGTTCAAGACCAGCGACGTCCGCGCCATGCACTTCGACTGGGAATCGCTGAAACAGCAGGGCTGGCAAAAGCTCAACATGCCCGCGGCGCCGTTTGCCCACGGCGGCTTTCCCACGCCATCGGGCAAGTGCGAGTTTTACTCGGCGCAGATGGCGGCGGACGGCCTCGACCCGCTGCCGACCTACCTCGAACCGTACGAATCTGTTGCAAGCAACCCTCAACTTGCACAGCGCTATCCACTGGCGATGATTTCTCCGCCGGCGCGCAATTTCCTCAATTCGACGTTCGTCAACGTCAAGAGTTTGCGGGCGGCCGAGGGCGAGCCGCACCTCGATATTCACCCGCTTGACGCCGCTGCACGCGGCGTCGCCCATGGGGAAATGGTGAGGATTTTTAATGATCGCGGCACCTTCGTGGCCAGGGCGCGGGTGACCGATAAAGCCCGGCAGGGCCTGGTGGTCGGATTGTCAGTGTGGTGGAAAAAGCTTGCCAGCGACGGCAAGAATGCCAACGAAGTCACCAGTCAACGGCTTACCGACATGGGCCGCGCACCGACGTTTTACGATACACTCGTACAGGTTGAAAGAGTTAGTGCTTGAAGGTAATGTATGCGCCAATTTGCCCGCCGCGTTCTTCGTACCAAGTATTGGCTGGTAGCGGCGTGCACGCTGGCGATGCTGGCAGGCTGCGCCCAGGTCAGGTACTACATGCAGGCGGCGCAAGGACAATATTCGCTGTGGTCGGACGCCCGTCCGATCGATGACTGGCTCGGCGACCCCGCCACCGATCCGCAACTGAAAGCCCGGCTCGAAAAAGCGCTGCTGATCCGCCGCTTCGCGGTGCAGGAGTTGGGCCTGCCCGATAACGCCTCCTATAAAAACTACGCCGCGCTGTCGCGGCCGTTCGTGCTGTGGAACGTGGTGGCCACGCCCGAGCTGTCGCTGCGGCCGATCCAGTGGTGCTTCCCGATTGCCGGCTGCGTCAGCTATCGCGGCTACTACAGCAAGGGCGACGCCATGGCCTACGCCGACGAACTGCGCGGCGAAGGCAACGACGTGCAAGTGGGCGGCGTGCCGGCGTACTCCACGCTGGGCTGGTTCAGCGATCCGCTGCTGTCCACCTTCATCAATTACTCGGATGCCGAACTGGCGCGCATGGTGTTCCACGAACTGGCGCACCAGGTGGTGTACGTGCCCGGCGATACCCAGTTCAACGAAAGCTTTGCCACGGCGGTGGAAGAGGCCGGCGTGCAGCGCTGGCTGGAGCTGTACGGCACCGACGACATGCGCCTGGCTTACATGCGCTACAACGGCCGCCGTGCCGAATTTCTGGAACTGCTGGTGCGCCACCGGCAAATGCTGGCCGATAACTACGCCAGCAAAACCAGCGTGCGCCACCGCCGCGCCGAGAAGGCGCGCATCTTTGCCCACCTTCAATCGGACTACCTGAAGCTCAAGGAAAGCTGGGGCGGCTATGCCGGTTACGACCGCTGGTTTGCCGAGCCGCTGACCAATGCGCACCTGAGCGCGGTAGGTACCTATCATGATTACTTGCCGGCATTTAGAAGCTTGCTCAAGAAAGAAAGAACGTTCGTGCGATTTTATGGTGCGGTGCAAAAAATGGCTGCGCTTGATTTTGCTCAGCGCCAGCAGCGCCTCGATCAACTCGCGCGCACCGCAACAGCGGACAGCGTGCCCGCAGAGGATGGACAAAAGGCCGCACCGGGCATGTTGTGATACCGCTCCCATGCTGCTATGCAACATGATTTGCTCGTCTTAACGCGTTAGAAGGCGCGTTCTAATTATGTTCAAATGCGCTTGCGTCCGCGTCAACTGACCGATAGCATCGCGTTATCAGCAGGCTCGGACAGTGCGCACAGACGACACGCCACCCCTGACCCGGCACCATGCGCCGGCCCACAACGATAACGAGACAAGAGGCACAGGCATGGAAAAAATCTGGTTGAAGTCCTATCCCCCCGGCATGCCGGCAGAGATAGATACTGCACAGTACGGTTCCCTGGTGCAGATGCTGGAAGAGTCCTTCCGCAAGTACGCAGACCGCAATGCCTATGTCTGCATGGACAAATACCTCACCTATGCCGAGCTCGATAATTATTCGAAGCGCCTGGGCGCCTGGCTGCAAAGCCGGGGCATGAAGCAGGGCGCGCGCGTGGGCATCATGATGCCCAACGTGCTGCAATACCCGATCGCGATTGCCGCCATCCTGCGCGCCGGCTATACCGTGGTCAACATCAACCCGCTGTACACGCCGCGCGAGCTCGAGCATCAGCTCAACGATGCCGGCTGCAGCGCCATCGTGATCCTGGAAAACTTCGCCCACACGCTCGAGCAGGTGCTGCCGCGCACCCAGGTCAAGCACGTCGTGGTGGCCACCATGGGCGAGATGCTGGGCTTTGCCAAGGGGCTGCTGGTCAACTTCGTGGTGCGTAACGTCAAGCACCTGGTGCCGGCGTACTCGCTGCCCAACGCGGTGCGCTTCAAGGCGGCGCTGTCGCACGGCGCCGGCATGAAACTCACACCGGTCGATATCAAGCCTGCCGATCCCGCCTTCCTGCAATACACGGGCGGCACCACCGGCGTGGCCAAGGGCGCCGTGCTCACGCACCAGAACATTATCGCCAACATGCTGCAGATGGAGACATGGGCGGAGCCGGCCGTCGGCATGGTCGATGCCCAGCCGGTGATGGTGGCGGCGCTGCCGCTGTATCACATCTTCGCGCTGACCGTGTGCGCCATGTGGGGCATGCGCAGCGGCATGCTCAACCTCCTGATCCCGAATCCGCGCGATATCGGCGGTTTCATCAAGGAGCTGGGCAAGTATCGCTTCAATATGCTGCCGGCGGTAAATACCTTGTTCAATGGCTTGCTCAACCATCCCGATTTCGGCCACCTCGATTTCTCCAGCCTCAAGCTCAGCTTTGGCGGCGGCATGGCGGTGCAGCAGGTGGTGGCCGAGCGCTGGTTCAAGGCCACCGGCTCACCGATCATCGAGGGTTACGGCCTGTCCGAAACCGCGCCGGTCGCTACCTGCAACCGCGGCGATGCTGTGGCGTTCAGCGGCACCATCGGCCTGCCGATTCCATCGACCGACATTGCCATCCTCGACGATGATGGGCACGAGGTGCCGCTGGGCCAGCGTGGCGAAATCGCCATCCGTGGCCCGCAGGTAATGGCCGGCTACTGGAACCGTCCGGACGAGACCGCCAAGGTGATGACCGCCGACGGCTACTTCAAATCGGGTGACATCGGCATCATGAACGAAGGCGGCTACGTGAAAATTGTCGACCGCAAGAAAGACATGATCCTGGTGTCCGGCTTCAATGTGTATCCGAACGAACTCGAAGAAGTGGTTGCCGCCCACCCTGGCGTGCTCGAGTGCGCCTGCGTGGGCGTGCCGGACGAGCATTCGGGCGAAGCCGTCAAAATGTTCGTGGTGCGCAAGGACCCTAACCTCACCGCCGAGACCCTGATGGCGTACTGCAAGCAAAACCTGACCGGCTACAAGAAGCCGAAATATATCGAATTCCGGGACGAATTGCCTAAAACCAATGTGGGCAAGATCCTGCGGCGTATGCTGCGGGACGACAATACCCAACAACAGAAAAAACCGAACGAAAAGGCTGCATAACGATGGAAAAAATCTGGCTCAAGTCCTATCCCGAGGGCGTCCCGGCGGAAATCGACAGCACGCAATTCCGCTCGATCACGCACTTGCTGGAAGAAGCATTCCGCAAGTACGCCGACCGCAATGCCTATGTGTGCATGGACAAGTTCCTCACCTACCGCGAGCTGGACCAGCTGTCGCAGCAGATGGGCGCCTGGCTGCAAAGCCTGGGCCTGTCGCCGGGCGCGCGGGTGGCGATCATGATGCCGAACGTGTTGCAGTACCCGGTGGCGATGGCGGCCATCCTGCGTGCCGGCTACACGGTGGTCAACGTCAACCCGCTGTACACGCCGCGCGAGTTGCAGCACCAGCTGATCGATTCCGGTTCCGAAGCCATCATCGTGCTGGAAAACTTTGCCACCACCTTGCAGCAGGTGGTCGCCAACACCAAGGTCAAGCACGTGGTGGTGGCTACCATGGGTGACATGCTGGGTTTGGTAAAGGGCACGATCGTCAACCTGGTGGTGCGCAAGGTGAAAAAACTGGTGCCCGCGTTCTCGCTGCCCGGCTCGATCTCGTACAAGAAAATGATGGCGGCTGCCGCCGGCATGACCTTAAAGCCGGTCAAGCAGGGCCACGACGACATCGCCTTCCTGCAATACACGGGCGGCACCACGGGCGTGTCGAAAGGCGCGGTGCTGCTGCACCGTAACATCATCGCCAACGTGCTGCAAAACGAGGCATGGCTGCAATTCAAGCACAGCAACGAGCAACTGGTGTTCGTGGCGGCGCTGCCGCTTTACCACATCTATTCGCTGACGGTGAGCGCCTTCATGGGCATGCGCATGGGTGGGCTCACTTTGCTGATTCCTAACCCGCGCGATATCCCTGGCTTCGTGAAGGAACTGGCCAAGTACCGCGTGGCGGTGCTGCCGGCCGTGAACACCCTGTACAACGCGCTGCTCAACAACCCGGAGTTTTCCAGGCTTGATTTCTCCAGCTACTCGGTGTGCAACGGCGGCGGCATGGCGGTGCAGAAGGCCGTGGCCGACAAGTGGCTCAAGGTGACTGGCACGCCGATTATCGAAGGCTACGGCTTGTCCGAAACGTCGCCGGTGGCCACCGCCAACCGCGTCGATATCAAGGAGTTCACCGGCACCATCGGCCTGCCGATTCCGTCAACCGAGGTGCTGATCATCGATGACGACGGCCGCGCAGTACCGCTGGGCCAAACCGGCGAAATCGCCATCCGAGGCCCGCAGGTGATGGCCGGCTACTGGAACCGCGCCGACGAAACCGCCAAGACCATGACCGCCGACGGCTTCTTCAAGACCGGCGACATCGGCATCATGGATGAGCGTGGTTACACCCGCATCGTCGACCGCAAGAAGGACATGATCATCGTCTCGGGTTTCAATGTGTACCCGAACGAAGTAGAGGGCGTGGTGGCCGGCCACCCGGGCGTGCTGGAGGTGGCGTGCATCGGCGTGCCGGACAAGAATTCGGGCGAGGCTGTCAAACTGTTCGTGGTGCGCAAGGATCCGAACCTGACGGCCGAGCAGTTGCTGGACTTCTGCAAGCACGAACTCACGGCGTATAAAAAACCGAAGTTCGTCGAATTCCGCGATGAGCTGCCGAAGACCAACGTGGGCAAGATTTTGCGGCGCCAGTTGCGCGATGAAAAGCCGGCGGCTTAGCCAAACTACACCTTCACCACCCCGGCGCGGCCATTCCTCACGACAAAACTGGCCGCCGTCGCGATTGCGCTCCCCGCATCCTGCACGTCGGCCAGCGCCTGGAAGTGCGCCGTGGTTGTTTCGGGCGTGACGTCCAGTAGCATGAAGCCGCGCTGGTCGCTCTTGCCATACTTGATCCCCGGATTGATCGCCACGTATTCCTCGGTGCGCTTTTGCGGCCGTGACGGCGACGTGATCGACGTGCCGCAAAATTCGCTGGCCAGTACCTGGTTGTTCCTGGTCGCGGCCCGGGTGGGATAGCGGCTGATTTCGGCCGCAAAAAAGCTGTGCACATCGCCCGACAGCACCACCGGGTTGCTGGCGCCGCTGGTCCTCAGCGACTCGAGCAGGCGCTGGCGCGCCAGCGGGTAACCGTCCCAGCCATCGGTCCAGATCCGCACGTCCGCGTCCTGCTTGAACGGCAGCTGGCTGTTCTGCGCTATCAGCGTCTGCTGCGCCAGGATGTTCCAGCGCGCTGGCGACGACGCCAGGCCATCATCGAGCCAGCGCTGCTGGACGTCGCCCAGCATGGTGCGCTGCGGGTCACTGAGCGCGGCGCAGTCGCGCCGGATCACCGAGGTGGAACCGCCGCGCCCCTTGGGCGGGCACGCGTGCCAGGCGCGGTACTGGCGGTCGTCAAGCACGTGGAAGCGCGCCAGCCGCCCCCAGTCGTAGCGCTGGTAGATGCGCATGTTGGCGAAGTCGCCGGGCTTGGGCACCGACAGGCGCAGCGGCATGTGTTCGTAGAACGCCTGGTAGGCTGCTGCGCGGCGCAGGATGAATTCGGGGTTGAGCCGCTCGTCGCGGTCGGCCGCGTAGTCGTTGGCCACTTCGTGGTCGTCCCAGGTGACGATCCATGGCGCCACGTGGTGCGCGGCCTGCAGGTGGGCGTCGCTCTTGTACTGGGCGTAGCGGTTGCGGTAATCGGCCAGGGTGAACGATTCCGACACGCGCACGGCGCGCTTCGGGTGCTGGAGCTGGTACGGTCCCCACTCGTAGATGTAATCGCCGAGGAAGGCCACCAGGTCGGGCGCAGCGGCGGCGATGTGGCGGTGGGCGGCGTAGGTGCCGAATTCCCAGTGCTGGCACGAGGCTACGGCCAGCTTCAGGCGCTCGGGCATGCTGGCCGCTGCCGGCGCGGTGCGGGTGCGGCCCACGGGGCTGACCGCGTCACCGAGGATGAAGCGGTAGAAGTACCAGCGCCCCGGCGTCAAACCCTTCACGTCGACGTGTACGCTGTGTGCGAGGGCGGGTGTGGCGGTGGTGCTGCCCTTCGCCACGATGCGCCCGAAATGCTCGTCGTCGGCCATTTCCCAGCGCACGGGAATGGCAAGCGCCGGCATCGCGGCGGCGTTCAGGGGATCGTAGAGGATGCGGGTCCAGATGACCACCGCGTCGGGCAGGGGGGAGCCGGAGGCGACGCCCAGGCTGAACGGATAGGCACCCTGGCCGGCGCTGACGGGCATGGTCGGGCGCGCGCCTGCGGTGCTGTTTGCATTGCCACTGCGGCTGTCATGGCACGCAGCCAGCGTCGCCAGCCCGGCCAGGTGGCCGGCGGTGGCCAGGAAGATGCGGCGCTGGTTATCCATGACCGCGCGCAGGGCAGGGCATCCGGCCGACCCCAATCATGCAGGCTGGGCGTGGATCAGCGTTTCAATGGGCGGCACCTTGCGCGGCTTGCGGTCGGAGTCGGTCGCCACGTAGGTCAGCACGGCCTCGGTGACCTTGACGGTGTCCGCTTGCAGGCGGTTGCGCTCCGCGTACACCTCGACGTTGACGGTGATGGACGTATTGCCAACCTTGACGATATCAGCATAGAACGACAGCAGGTCGCCGACGAACACGGGGTTCTTGAACACGAAGGAATTGACGGCGATGGTCGCCACGCGGCCATTGGCCCGGCGCGTGGCCGGCAGCGAACCGGCGATATCGACCTGCGCCATGATCCAGCCGCCGAACACGTCGCCGTAGACATTGGCGTCGGACGGGGAGGGCATCATGCGCAGTTCCGGCATTTTCCCAGCGGGCAGGCCCCGGTTGATGGTGGTGATGGCAAGCGGGGTTTTTTCTGGGGTGGTCATCGTGAAATCTCGGCAAGGGCTACAATGACCAAGATTGAACCATAAAAAGCCCCCCGCTGCCCACCCCGCCCAATCTTGCCCCTATGCGCCGTTATCCGAATTCGCCAGCCGACGCCAGCGTCCAGCCAGCCCCCCGTTCCCGCACCGACCTCGCCACCCTGAAAACCCTGCTGCCCTACCTGTGGGTGTACAAGTGGCGCGTGCTGCTGGCGCTGGGCTGCCTGGTGGGCGCCAAGCTTGCCAACGTGGGCGTGCCGATCGTGATGAAGCGCCTGATCGACTCGCTCACCATCACGCCGCAGCATCCACAGGCGCTCTTGGTACTGCCGGTGGCGGCGCTGGTGGTGTATGGCTTGCTGCGGCTATCGACCACGGTATTTACCGAGCTGCGCGAGTTCCTGTTCGCGCGGGTGACGCAGCGCGCCGTGCGCACCATCGCGCTGCAAGTGTTCCGCCACCTGCACGCGCTGTCGCTGCGCTTTCACCTCAATCGCCAGACCGGCGGCATGACGCGCGATATCGAGCGCGGCACGCGCGCGGTCGGTTCGCTCATTTCCTACACCCTGTTCAACATCCTGCCCACGCTGGTGGAGATCACGCTGGTGCTGGGTTATCTGGTGCTGCATTACGATATCTGGTTCAGTGTGATCACGTTCGTTGCGCTGGTGTCGTACATCGTGTTTACCGTGACGGTGACCAACTGGCGCACGCACTTCCGCCGCACCATGAACGAACTCGATTCCAAGGCCAATACCCGTGCGATCGATTCGCTGATCAACTATGAGACCGTCAAGTACTTCGGCAACGAAGACTACGAAGCGAAACGCTACGATGACGGCTTGCAGCATTACGAGTCGGCAGCGGTCAAGTCGCAAACCTCGCTGTCGGTCCTGAACACCGGGCAGTCGCTGATCATCGCGGTGGCCGTTACGCTGATCCTGTGGCGCGCCACCGAGGGCGTAATTGCCGGCACCATGACCCTGGGCGACCTGGTACTGGTGAACTCGTTCATGATCCAGCTGTACATCCCGCTCAACTTCCTCGGCGTGATCTACCGCGAGATCAAGCAAAGCCTGGCCGATATGGAAAAGCTGTTTTCGCTGCTGGACCAGAACCGCGAAATCGCCGATGCCAAGGACGCGCAGCCGCTGGCAACCACCGGTGCGGAGGTGCGCTTCAACCATGTCGATTTTAGCTACGAGGCCAAGCGCCAGATCCTGTTCGATGTCGATTTCACGATCGCCCCCGGTACCACCACGGCAGTGGTGGGCCATAGCGGCTCGGGCAAGTCCACCTTGTCGCGCCTGCTGTTCCGCTTCTATGAAGTCAATACGGGCAGCATCTCGATCGACGGCCAGGATCTGCGGTCGCTGACGCAGGATTCAGTGCGCCACGCGATCGGCATCGTGCCGCAGGATACGGTGCTGTTCAACGACACCATCGAATACAACATCGCCTACGGCAAGCCGGGCGCCACGCGCGAAGACATCGTGGCGGCCGCGCGCGCGGCGTCGATCCACGACTTCGTGGAGAGCCTGCCGGACGGCTATGCCACCATGGTGGGCGAGCGCGGACTGAAACTGTCGGGCGGCGAAAAGCAGCGCGTGGCAATCGCCCGTACCCTGCTCAAGAATCCGGCCATCCTGATTTTTGACGAGGCCACGTCGGCGCTCGATTCGAAAGCCGAGCAGGCGATCCAGGCGCAGTTGAAGGAAATCGCCAAGAGCCGCACCACGCTGGTCATCGCGCACCGCCTGTCCACGGTGGCCGATGCGCAGCAGATCCTGGTGCTCGATCATGGCCGCATCGTCGAGCGTGGCACCCACCAGGCGCTGCTGGCTGCCGATGGGCTATATGCGCAGATGTGGCAGCGCCAGCAGGCCAGGCAGGACGAAGACGTCGCAGCACAATAAAAAAAAGCCCGTTCAGTCGCCTGAACGGGCTTTTCTATTTCAGAGCGCTGCGCTCAATTACGCAGCATCCTTGATCATCTCTTCGTCGCCGGGATGGGCCAATTCTCCCTCCCACTTGGCGACCACCGCAGCGGCCACACCGTTACCGACCACGTTGGTGGCCGACCGCGCCATGTCCAGGAAGTGGTCGATACCGAGCAGCAGCAGCAGTCCCGCTTCCGGGATATTGAACTGGCTCAGGGTAGCGGCAATGACCACCAGCGACGCGCGCGGCACACCGGCGATCCCCTTGGACGTTACCATCAGCACGGCCATCATGGTGATCTGCTCGGCCAGGGTCATCTCGATGCCGTAGGCCTGGGCGATGAACACGGTGGCGAAGGTGCAATACATCATCGAGCCGTCGAGGTTGAACGAGTAGCCGATCGGCAGCACGAACGAGGCGATGCGGTTGCGCACGCCGAAACGCTCGAGGCCTTCCAGCGTCTTCGGATAGGCCGCTTCGCTCGACGCGGTGGAGAACGCCAGCAGGGCCGGGCCGCGCAGCTCGCCCATCAAGGCAAATACGCGCTTTTTCAGGAACAGGAAGCCGGCAAACATCAGCAAGCCCCACAGGATCATGATGCCCAGGTAGAACTCGGCCATGAACACGCCGTACGTGGACAGCACGCCGAGGCCACTCTTGGCGATGGTGCCGGCAACAGCGGCAAACACCGCGACCGGCGCGAACGCCATCACGTAGCCGGTGACCTTGAGCATGATGTGGGCCAGGCCGTCGAGCGCGTCGATCAGGATGCGGGCTTTTTCGCCGATGGCGGCAGCGGCGATACCGAAGAACAGCGAGAACACGACGATCTGCAGGATCTCGTTCTTGGCCATGCCATCGACGATGGACGCCGGCACCAGGTGGGTGACGAAGTCTTTCAGCGACAAGGACGACGCCACGATACCTGTGTTGGACGCAGCGGTGGACATATGGCCCAGCAGCGCATCACCAGGGCGGAAGATGTTGACCAGCACCAGGCCCAGGCTCAGCGACATGACCGAGGCCAGGAAGAACCAGCCCATGGTTTTCAGGCCGATACGGCCCACTTCGCTTGCATCTCCCATGCGGGCGATACCGACCACCAGGGTGGCGAATACCAGCGGGGCGATGATCATCTTGATCAGGCGCAGGAACACGGTGGTCAACAAGGACATCGAATCAACGAAACCGGTGGGCGTAGCCACGTTGGCGTTGACGAAATAGCCGGTAATAATGCCTAGCACCAGGGCAAGCAGGATGTAGGTGGTCAATCGGCTTTTTTTCTGCATGTTCTGAGCTTCCCTGTGATAGTGTCTCTGTGGACGTTGCTTGCCGCAGAAAGATTCTGCGCCAGCGCAATCTGGTTCAAAATAAAGTCATTTCCTCCAGGTGCGGAGGTATGATCCGGTCAATGTCAACCTTGTGAGTTGATGAAACATTGAGCAATCTGTTGAGCAAGTGACGCAGTATCCTTGGGGCCAAGGTCACTGTCAAGCTTGCGTGGACACCGTTCCACATCGATTCTTTCCGCGCTCCCGGGGCGACAAAAATATGATAGCGATCAGTAATCTCAGCAAATGGTATGGCCAGTTCCAGGTCCTCACCGATTGCACCACCAACGTTGCCAAGGGCGATGTCATGGTGATCTGCGGCCCGTCCGGCTCCGGTAAATCGACGCTGATCAAGACCGTCAACGGTCTCGAGCCATTTCAACAAGGCAACATCACGGTCGATGGCATTGCGGTGGGCGATCCGCGCACCGACCTGCCCAGGTTGCGGGCCCGGATCGGCATGGTGTTTCAGAACTTCGAATTGTTCCCGCACCTGTCGGTGCGGCAGAACCTGAACCTGAGCCAGGTCAAGGTCCTGGGCCGCAGCGAGGAAGAAGCTACCGCGCGCGGCTTGCTGTACCTGGACCGGGTAGGGCTGTTGTCGCAGCAGGACAAGTTTCCCAACCAGCTGTCGGGCGGCCAGCAGCAGCGCGTGGCAATTGCCCGCGCCTTGTCGATGGACCCGATCGCCATGCTGTTCGATGAACCGACTTCGGCGCTCGATCCCGAGATGATCAACGAGGTGCTCGACGTGATGGTGGGGCTGGCGCAGGAAGGCATGACCATGATGGTGGTGACCCACGAGATGGGCTTTGCGCGCAAGGTGGCCAACCGCGTGGTGTTCATGGACCAGGGCAAGATCCTCGAGGATTGCGGCAAAGACGAGTTTTTTGGCGCGCCGCGTTCCGAGCGCGCCCGCGAATTTTTAGCGCGTATTATTCACTAGAAGGGCGGCAGCGCCGCCGGCATTGTTTTCACCTCAGGGAGGAATCATGTCTTATCTTCGCATCGCCACCATTGTCACCACCTCAGCCGCCTTGGCGGTCTCTGCCACTGCCAGCGCCCAGGACCCGGGCGGCACGCTGGCCAAGATCAAGCGCACCAACACCATCACGCTGGGCGTGCGCGACGGCTCGATTCCGTTTTCCTTCCTCGACGACCGCCAGCGCTACCAGGGTTATTCGATCGACCTGTGCATGAAGATCGTGGCGGCCGTGCAGAAACACCTGAATATGAGCGGGCTGAAGGTGGTCACCAACCCGGTCACCGCCGCCAACCGCATTCCGCTCATGGCCAACGGTACCATCGACCTCGAGTGCGGCTCCACCACCAACAACGCCGAGCGGCAACAGCAGGTGGCGTTCGCGCCCACCATGTTCGTGATCGCCAACCGACTGCTCACCAAAAAATCGTCCAATATCAATTCGCTGGCCGACATGAAAGGCAAAACCCTGGTGGCCACCGCCGGCACCACCACCCACAAGCAGATGACCATGCTCAACGCCGAGCGCAAGCTGGGCATGAAGATCCTGGTCGGCAAGGACCACCCCGAATCGTTCCTGATGCTCGAAACCGGCCGCGCCGTGGCCGAGGCCAACGACGACATCCTGCTCGCTGGCCAGGTCGCCACCGCGCGCAACCCGGACCAGTACGTGATCGGCGCCGAGGCGCTGTCGGTCGAACCGTACGGCATCATGCTCAGAAGGGGCGATCCCAGGTTTAAGGCCGTGGTCGATGGCGCGCTGACCGACTTGTACCGGTCCGACGAATTCCCGAAAATCTACGCCAGGTGGTTTACCAGAGCGATCCCGCCGCGCGGCATCAACCTCAACTTCCCGATGTCGGCGCAACTGAAGGCGGCCATCGCCAAGCCGACCGATTCGCCCGACCCGGCCGCCTACGCGGTGAAGTAATCATTCTCTGGCGCCGCCATGGACTACCACTGGCACTGGGCCATCTTCGGCGAACTCTCGCCGGACGGCGTGCGCCCCTACTGGCAAACCCTGGCGGACGGCCTGGGCTGGACCCTGGCCACGGCGCTGGCCGGCTGGGTGATGGCGCTGGCGCTTGGCTTTGCCATCGGCGCGGTGCGCACGCTGCCCTCGCCGTGGTGGCGCCGGCTCGGTACCGCGTACGTGGAGCTGTTTCGCAACATCCCGCTGCTGGTGCAGATGTTTTTATGGTACTTCGTGGTGCCCGAGGTGTTGCCGATTACGTTGGGGGAGCGCGTGAAGGCCATGCCCAATGCGCCGTTCGTCACCGCGGTCGTGTGCCTGGGCTTTTTCACGTCGGCGCGGGTGGCGGTGCAGGTGACGGCCGGTATCGAGGCCCTGGCCGGCGGTCAACGTTTGGCCGCGCTGGCGCTGGGCCTCGATCTGCGGCAAACCTACCGCCACGTGCTGCTGCCGCTGGCGCTGCGCATCATCATGCCGCCGCTTACCAGCGAATTCCTCAACATCATCAAGAACAGCTCGGTGGCGCTCACCATCGGCCTCGTCGAGCTGACCGCCAGTGCGCGCGCCTTGCAGGAGTTTTCGTTCCAGGTGTTTGAAGCGTTTGCTGCCGCCACCGTGATCTACGTGCTGCTCAATCTGCTGGTGACGGCTGCCATGCACCGGCTCGAACGCCGGCTGGCGCTGCCGGGTACGCTGGGAGGCCGCTGATGTTAGCCGATTTCGATGTCGATGTGATCGCCCGCTCGTGGCTGTACCTGTTTCAGGTCGGCATGGCGTTCACCGTGCAATTGACGGTGCTGGCCATGTTCGGAGGCGTCGTGCTGGGCACCTTGCTGGCGCTGGCGCGCCTGTCGGGTTTTGCGCCGCTGGTGCTGGCGGCCAGCGCGTACGTCAACCTGGTGCGCGCGGTGCCGCTGGTGCTGGTGATCTTCTGGTTTTATTTTTTGGTGCCATATGTGGCGGCCTGGCTGATTGGCGCGCACGAACCGGTCAAGGTGGGCACCTTCTGGTCGGCCTTGATCACGTTCACGCTGTTCCAGGCAGCGTATTACTGCGAGATCATGCGCGGTGGCATCCAGGCAATCCCGCGCGGCCAGGTGCTGGCAGCGCAAGCGCTGGGCCTGCGCTACTGGCAGGTCATGGGCCGCGTGGTGTTGCCGCAAGCGCTGCGCAACATGCTGCCGGTGCTGCTCACGCAAACCATCGTGCTGTTCCAGGATGTCTCGCTGGTATATGTGCTGTCGGTGCCGGACTTCGTGGGCGCCGCCAGCCAGATCGCCCAGCGCGATGGCCGGCTGGTTGAGATGTACACCTTCGTGGCCGTGGTGTATTTCGTGCTGTGCTGCGCACTGTCGTGGCTGGCACGTCGGCTGCAAGACAGGGTCGCCATCGTGCGGTAGGCTCTGCTACCATGCCCGCTTTGCAGCCTCGACCGGAACTCCCATGCCTGCCTTGACCAAACTTGCCAGCGCCATGCTGGCCCTCGGGACGCTCGCCAGCGCCCATGCCGCCGACAAGATCGCCGCCGACCTGGTGCTCACGCAAGCGACCCTGATCGACGTTGCCGGCGGCCAGGCCGTGCGTGGCAAATCGGTAGTGCTCAAAGGGGATCGCATTATCGCCGTCGTCGCTGACCGCGACCTGCCCAACTATGCCGCGCGCCGCACCATGCGCTTGCCGGGCAAGTATCTGATGCCGGGCCTGTGGGACACGCACGTGCACTTCGGCGGCGGGCCGGCGCTGATCGACGAAAACAAGAATCTGCTGCCGGTGTACCTGGCCTACGGCATCACCACCGTGCGCGATTGCTCGGGCGACCTGCCTGACACCGTGCTGTCGTGGCGCGACCAGATCAACCACGGCGAGCTCGAAGGCCCCACCATCTTCACCTCGGGCGCCAAGCTCGAAGGTTACAAGCCGCTGTGGAAGGGCACCATCGAAGTGGGCACGCCGGAAGAAGTGGGCAAGGCGCTCGACCGCCTGCAGGGGCAGAAAGTAGATTTCGTGAAGATCACCGAGAACACGCTCAAGCCCGAGCTGTACCTCGAAGCGCTGCGGCAGGCCAAGGAGCGCGGCATGCGCACCTCGGGCCATATCCCGGTGCAAAAGACGCTGGCGCAAATGTTCGACGCTGGCCTGGGCACGGTCGAGCATCAATCGTACCTGCTGCGCGCGGCCACTCCGCGCGAGGCCGAGCTCACCGCGCAAGTTGCCGCCGGCGCCTTGACCGGCAAGGAGGCGATGAAACTGAGCCTGGCGAGCTACGACGAGCCGACCGCGCGCGCATCGTTCCGCTACATGGCATCGAAGGGGACGGCGGTGGTGCCGACATTGTCGGTGTCGCGCGTGGTGGCCTACCTCGACACGGAAGACCACAGCCATGACGAGGCGCTGCAATACATCGGCCCCGGCCTGCGCGCCACCTACGACTGGCGCGTGCAGCGTGCGGCCCAGGACAATCCCGAGCAGGTCGCACTGCGCAAGGCCACGTTCGAAAAGTCCGCCGCGCTGCTGCCGATCCTGGCGCAGGAAGGCGTGAGCATCATCGCCGGCACCGATGCCGGCTTCTTGAACTCCTACGACTACCCGGGCCAGGCACTGCACGACGAGATCGGCCTGTACGTCAAATACGGGCTGACGCCGGCGCAGGCGCTGCAATCGGCAGTCATCGCCGGCCCGCGCTTCCTGGGCAAGCTGGACCGTTACGGCAGCCTGGAAGCAGGCAAGACCGCCGACCTGCTGGTACTGGACGCCAACCCGCTGCAAGATATCGCCGCCACCCGGCAGATCCGCACCGTGGTCAGCCGCGGCAAAGTCTATGACCGCACCATGCTTGACCAGTTGCTGGCTCAGGCAAAAGCCAACGCCAAGGTCGGCGCCGCGCACTAATTCAGAGGCAGTTCCGATATTTGAACTCGGCCCAGCGCTATTTTGCCGAGATCGTGTCCGAATGTCGGCACTGACCCCGAAGGCTCGGGTTGTCGGGGTAAAATATCGCCATTCCGCCGTTTTAGCCATCCTGGCAGCCCGAAAACCGCCTGAAAGCCCCGCCATGTCCGACTTCGAAACCCTCCCCGACAGCATCACCATCACCCGTCCCGACGACTGGCACCTGCACCTGCGCGATGGCGCCACGCTGGCCAGCGTGCTGCCGCATAGCGCGCGCCAGTTCGGCCGCGCCATCGTGATGCCGAACCTGAAGCCGCCGGTCACCACCGCTGCTGCTGCCGTCGCTTACCGCGAGCGCATCCTGGCCGCGCTGCCGGCGGGGATGGCATTCGATCCGCTGATGACGCTTTATCTCACCAACAACACGCCGCCGGAAGAAATCGTGCGCGCCATCGACAGCGGCGTGGTGCACGCAGTGAAACTGTACCCGGCTGGCGCCACCACCAATTCCGATGCCGGCGTGACCGACATCGCCAACTGCTACAAGACCCTGGAAAAAATGCAGGAACTGGGCATGCCGTTCCTGGTGCACGGCGAGGTGACCGACCAGGACATCGACCTGTTCGACCGCGAGGCGGTATTCATCGAGCGCGTGATGCGTCCGCTGCGCCGCGATTTCCCAGCCCTGAAAATCGTGTTCGAGCACATCACTACCAAGGAAGCGGCGCAGTACGTGGCCGAGGCCGAAGGCCCGATTGCGGCCACCATCACCGCCCACCACCTGCTCTACAACCGTAACGAGATTTTCAAAGGCGGCATCCGTCCCCATTACTACTGCCTGCCGGTGCTCAAGCGCGAAGAGCACCGCCTGGCGCTGGTCACCGCCGCCACCAGCGGCGACGAGCGCTTCTTCCTCGGCACCGACTCGGCGCCGCATGCGCAGGGCGCCAAGGAAGCCGCTTGCGGCTGTGCCGGCTGCTACACCGCGCTGCACGCGATGGAGCTCTACACCGAAGCCTTCGCCCGCGCGGGCGCCCTCGACAAGCTCGAAGCCTTCTCCAGCTTCAACGGCCCGGACTTCTACGACCTGCCGCGCAACACCGGCACCATCACCCTGAAGCGCGAGCAGTGGACGCTGCCCGACCTGCTGCCGATGGCCGACCAGCAAGTGGTGCCGCTCAACGCCGGCGAAACCATCAACTGGAAAATGGTGTAAACAGTGCTGTCGGTGATCGACTGGTCGCAGCCCTGGTACGACGCTGTGCGCGACGCAGCCGTCTGCCTGGCAGCCGATCGCCACTTCCGCGACAGCTTCACCGCGCAGGCGGCGGCTCTGGGCCTGCGCAACCACGCCGGCCTGCCGCTGTCGTTCGTGCCGCAGGAGGCGCTGCCCGATGGCACCGCGTACGAGGAGTTCATCGGCGCCACCGGCGGCGTGCCCACGCGCGACAACCTGCACGATTTTTTCAACGGCCTGGTGTGGCTGAGTTTCCCGCGCATCAAGGTACAGTTGAACGCCTTGCAGGCGGCGCAGATCGCCCGCGACGGCGTCGGTAAGTCGCGCGGTCCCGCGCGCGACGGTGCCACCATTTTTGATGAAAACGCGGCGCTGCTGGTAGTGCGCGATAGTGCTGCCGGCCAGGCGTTGACGGCAGCGCTGCGCGAGCACCGCTGGCGCGAAGCGTTCCTCGAACGGCGCGCCAGCTTCGGTCCCGACGCCCAGGTCTGGCTGTTCGGCCACGCGCTGATGGAAAAGCTGGTGGCTCCGCGCAAGGCAATCACCGCCCATACGCGCGTGGTGGTGGCCGGCGACGAATTTTTTACGTTGGACCACGTCGCACGCCGTGCCTGGATCGATGCCACCGTGGCCCGGCAACTCGCTGCGGAAACCATCACCACCGCAGGCTTTACGCCGATGCAGGCACTGGGCGTGCCGGGCTGGTGGCCCGAGCAGGACGAGGCGTTCTACGCCGACCAGGCGGTGTTCCGGCCCAAGCGCCAGGCCTGACGCTTTGGCCGCACCGGCCATCGCCTTCAGCGCCATCAACGCCATCAACGCCATCAACGCCAGGCGCAGCGGTCGGTGCCCGCCAGCGACGAGCGTCCAGCGTGACCCTGCACGCGCGCTCCGCAGTACAATGTCATTCCGATATCGACCACCATCGCCGCCGACGCGGCAGAAAGAGCACGCCATGACGCAGGACATCCGCTGGGGCATACTAGGCACCGGAAAAATCGCCAAGGCCTTTGCCACCGCTTTGCAGGACACGCCCGGCGCACATCTCGCCGCCGTTGCTTCGCGCAGTGTAGATAGCGCTACCAAATTTGGCGCCGAGTATGGCGCACAGCGCTGCCACGGCAGCTACCAGGCGCTGGCCGACGATCCCGAAGTCGACGTGGTGTACATCGCCACGCCGCACCCGATGCACCACGAGAACGCGCTGATGTGCCTGAACGCGGGCAAGGGCGTGCTGGTGGAAAAATCGTTCACCATGAACCGCCGCCAGGCCGAAGACATCATCGACCTGGCCCGCGCCAAAAACCTGTTCGTGATGGAAGCGATGTGGACCCGCTTCATGCCGGCCGTGATCGAGGCCAAACGCATCGTCGACAGCGGCGAGATTGGCACCCCGGCCAATATCACTGCCGACTTCGGCTTCACGTCCGACGCCGGTCCCGAACACCGCCTGTTCAATCCCGAGCTCGGTGGTGGCGCGCTGCTCGACCTGGGAATTTATCCGCTGTCGATCGCCTCGTTCTTCCTGGGCGGCGTCGCCAGCGTCAAGGCGCAGGCGCAAATGACGGATACCGGCGTGGACATGCAGACGGCGTTCACCCTGATGCATGACGGCGGCGGCCTGTCGTCGTGCGTGTGCAGCCTGCGCTCGCGCACGCCCACCGAGCTGACCATCTCCGGCACCAAGGGATTCGTCCGTCTCGCCGACCGCTTCCACAACACCGAGGCATTCAGCGTGACCGTGGTCGATGGCGCCAGCCGCACCGAGCGCACCGTCAACGTGCCGCGCAGCGGCAACGGCTACACCCACGAGGCGCAGGAAGTAGGCCGCTGCCTGCGCGCCGGCCTGATCGAAAGCCCGGTGATGCCGCACGCTGAAACGCTCAATCTCATGGGCACGCTCGACGCCATCCGTGACCAGATCGGCCTGCGCTACCCCGCCGACCGATAACCTCTCAAGCGCGGGCGGCGCATAGCCGTTACAATCGCCTGATGTCGTTTTGATCACCAGGATGCCCCATGTTCCTCGCCACCCGCGCGCCTTCCCTGAAAACCGTGCTGCTTGCCACCGGCGTCGTGCTGACGCTGGCCATGGGCGTGCGCCACGGTTTCGGCTTCTGGATGCAGCCGATCTCGCAGGCCAACGGCTGGACCCGCGAGACCTACTCGCTGGCGATGGCCTTGCAAAACCTGTTGTGGGGCGTGTTCGGTCCGTTTGCCGGCATGGCGGCCGACCGCTTCGGCACCATGCGCGTGGTGCTGGTTGGTGCGCTGTCGTATATGGCCGGCCTGGTGTGGATGGCGCTGGTCACCGATCCCACCTTATTCGTGATCGGCTCGGGCGTGTTCATTGGCCTGGGGCTGGCGTGCACCGCGTTCGGTGCGGTCAGTGGCATCATCGGCCGCACCGCGCCGGTCGATAAGCGCTCGTGGGCGTTCGGCATTTCGGGCGCGGCCAGCTCGTTCGGCCAGTTCGTGCTGATGCCGGTCGAGCAGCAATTGATCTCGGCGGTCGGCTGGCAGCACGCATTTTTCGTGCTGGCGGCGGTGGTCGTGGCGCTGATGGTGCCGATGGCGTTCTTCCTGCGCGAGCCGGCCACAGTCCACGACGACGGTCCGCGCCAGAGCATCGGCGAAGCGTTCGGCGAGGCCACGCGCAACCGCTCGTTCCTGCTGCTGGTGGCCGGCTACTTCGTGTGCGGCTTTCAACTGGTGTTCATCGGCGTCCATCTGCCGGCGTACCTGAAGGACAAGGGCGTGATCGATCCGAGCGTGGCGGTGATGGCGCTGGCGCTGATCGGTCTGTTCAACATCGTCGGTTCCTACCACGCGGGCAAGCTCGGTGGGCGGCTGCCCAAGCGCTACCTGCTCTCCGGGATCTATTTTTTGCGGGCGCTCGTGATCACCGCGTTCGTGCTGCTGCCCTTGTCGCCGCTGACCGTGTATCTGTTTGCCGCTGCCATGGGCGTGCTGTGGCTGTCCACGGTGCCGCTCACCAACGGCATCATCGCCGGCATCTTCGGCGTCAAGCACATGTCGATGCTGGCGGGGATGGTGTTCTTCTCGCACCAGGTGGGCAGCTTCCTCGGCGTGTGGCTCGGCGGCTACCTGTATACGCTGTTGGGCAGCTACGACGTGGTGTGGGGGATTTCGATTGCGCTCGGTGTGGTGGCTGGCCTGGTCAACCTGCCGATCAACGAACGCCCGCTGGTGCGTGGCGGCTTGCAGGCGGCGTGACATGAACCTCTGGCTTTGGCGCGGCGTGATTGCGGCGGTGCTGGCGCTGGTGTTCGTGGCGTATTTGCAGCCGGGGTTTGTGGTGGACTTGGCGAACCGGGTTTATATGTGTTTTTGACCGGGGACTTCAAAGGCGCGCATATTCGTTATACCTTCAGGAACTCCTCGCGTCCACCGAGCCAGCGCGATAAGTGCGCCTCCACCGTTGCCGTTTTCTCCGGCGTGCCCGCATGGAGCAGGTCGTGCGCCACGTCGCGGGCCTGGTCCACCAGCCAGCCGTCCGTCTCCAGGTCGGCAAAGCGCAGCATCGCCTGCCCCGACTGGCGTGCACCCAAAAACTCGCCGGGCCCGCGTATCTCCAGGTCGCGTCGGGCGATCTCGAAGCCGTCGGTGGTTTCGCGCATTGTCATCAAACGCTGCTTGGCGATGCCGCCCAGCGGGCTCTGGTACAGCAGCAGGCAGACGCTGGCCGCCGAACCCCGGCCCACGCGCCCGCGCAGCTGGTGCAGTTGCGACAGGCCGAAACGCTCGGCGTGTTCGATCACCATCAGCGACGCATTGGGTACGTCCACGCCTACCTCGATCACGGTGGTGGCCACCAGCACCTGCATTTCGTTGGCCGTGAAGGCATCCATGATGGCCTGCTTTTCCGCCGGCTTCAAACGGCCGTGCACCAGTCCCACGTTGAGGTCGGGCAGGGCTTCGGCCAGCAGCGCGTGGGTGTCGGTGGCCGTTTGCAGTTGCAGCGCTTCCGATTCCTCGATCAGCGGGCACACCCAGTACACCTGGCGACCCTCGAGCGCCGCCGCGTGCACGCGTTCGATCACTTCGTCGCGGCGGTTCTGGTCGATGGTGCGGGTGACGATCGGCGTGCGGCCCGGCGGCAGTTCGTCGATCACCGACACTTCCAGGTCGGCGTAATACGTCATGGCCAGTGTGCGCGGAATCGGCGTGGCCGACATCATCAACTGGTGCGGAATCGCGCCTTCGTTGCCCTTGTTGCGCAAGGTCAGGCGCTGGCCCACGCCGAAGCGGTGCTGTTCATCGACGATCACCAGCCCCAGGTTGGCAAACACCACCGCCTCCTGGATCAGCGCATGCGTGCCGACGACGAGCCGCGCCTCGCCCGATTCGATCATGTCGTAGGCGGCCTGCTTGTCCTTTTTCTTCAGGCTGCCGGTCAGCCACGCCACCTTCACGCCCAGCGGCTCCATCCACGCGGCGATCTTGCGGAAGTGCTGCTCGGCCAGGATCTCGGTGGGCGCCATCAGCGCGGCCTGGAAGCCGCTGTCGATGGCCTGGGCGGCGGCCAGCGCCGACACCACCGTCTTGCCGCTGCCCACATCCCCTTGCAGCAGGCGCTGCATCGGGTACGGCTGGCGCAGGTCCGCGCGGATTTCGGCCAGCACGCGCTGCTGCGCGCCGGTCAGCTGAAACGGCAGCGCGGCCTGGAACTGGGCGGACAACTGGCCTGCCACCTTCAGCACCGCGGCGCCTTTCGAGCGGCGTGCGTGCTGCGCGCGTTTGAGGGACAGCTGCTGCGCCAGCAGCTCGTCGAATTTCACCCGCGTCCACGCCGGGTGCGAGCGGTCGGCCAGGGCGTGCTCATCGACCTGCTGCGGCGGATAGTGCAGCAGTTTGACGGCCGGTTCGAAGTCGGACAGCTGCATCGCTGCGCGCAGGTCGGCGGGCAGGGTGTCGGTCCAGTCCACGCGCTTCATGGCGTCGCCGATGGCGCGGCGCAGGATCGGTTGCGACAGGCCTTCGCCGGACGGGTACACGGGCGTAAGCGACGTGGGCAGCGGCGCGCCTTCGTTGACGATCTTGTAGGCCGGGTGGACCATCTCGGCGCCGAAGAAGCCGTGCTTGAGTTCTCCGCGCGCGCGCACCCGCGTGCCCTCGGCTAGCTGCTTGACCTGGCTGCCGTAAAAATTCATGAACCGCAGTTGCAGCTCTCCCGTGCCATCCGAGATATGCACCAGCAGCTGGCGGCGCGGCTTGAAGGTGATCTCGTTCTTGACCACCACGCCCTCGACCTGCGACGTGTCGCCGCCATGCAGGCGCGCCTCCTCGATGGTGATGACTTGCGTCTCGTCCTCGTAGCGCATGGGCAGGTGCAGCACCAGGTCCATGTCGGTATGCAGGCCGAGCTTGGCCAGCTTCACCTGCGGGCTGACGGTCTTCTTGACGGGTTTAGATGGGGCGACGGGCATATTGGAGCATTTTTCGAACACTAGCGTAAAATAGAGGGTTGGCCGTAACAAACCCGAAGCAGCAACGCCGGTATTGTAAGGCTAGCCATCCGTAGAAGCACACCCGATTCTTCAACCGTTTTCACAAGTTCGCCATGTATTCGCTTTCCGATTTCGATTTTAACTTGCCCCAGGAGCGCATCGCGCAATTTCCGCTGCCCGACCGCAGCGCTTCGCGCCTGCTGCACCTGGACGGCGCGCAGATCATCGACCGCCAGTTCGCCGACATCGTGGGCCTCCTGCAGGCCGGCGACCTGCTGGTGATGAACGACACGCGCGTGCTCAAGGCCCGCTTTTTCGGCACCAAGGAAAGCGGCGGCAAGGTCGAAGCGCTGGTCGAGCGCGTGCTCGACAACCGCACCGTGCTGGCGCAGGTGCGCGCTTCGCGCTCGCCGTTGGCCGGCACGAAGATGCGCCTGGCCGACGCCTTCGACGTTACCGTCGGCGAGCGCGCCGGCGAATTTTTCACGCTGCATTTCGACGCCGACGTGTTCGACCTGATCGAAGCGCACGGCCGCCTGCCGCTGCCGCCGTACATCGAGCACGATGCCGATTCGTTCGACGAAACCCGCTACCAGACGGTGTTCAACAAGGTGCCGGGCGCCGTGGCTGCGCCCACGGCCGGCCTGCACTTCGACCAGGCGCTGCTCGATACATTAAAGGCGAAAGGCGTGAACTTCGCGTTCGTGACCTTGCACGTGGGCGCCGGCACCTTCCAGCCGGTGCGCAATGAAGTGCTGTCCGAGCACCAGATGCACACCGAGTGGTACACCATGCCGCAAGAGACGGTGGACGCAGTGCGCGCCACCCGTGCAGCCGGCCGCGACGTGGTGGCAGTCGGTACGACGAGCCTGCGCGCGCTGGAATCGGCGTCGCAAAGCGGCCAGCTGGAAGCGGGCAGCGCCGACACCGCGCTGTTCATCACGCCCGGCTACCAGTTCAAGACCGTCACGCGCCTGATCACCAATTTCCACCTGCCCAAGTCCACCCTGCTGATGCTGGTGTCGGCCTTTGCAGGTTTTGAAGAGATCCGCACCGCCTACGCGCATGCGATCGCCAACGAATACCGCTTCTTCAGCTATGGCGACGCCATGCTGCTGACGACGCAAGCACGAGCATAATTAAGGAATACGCAATGTTGGAATTCAAGCTACACAAAACCGATACCACCGGTCTCACCCACGCCCGTCGCGGTGAAGTCAAACTCAACCACGGCGTGGTGCAGACCCCGATCTTCATGCCGGTCGGTACCTACGGCTCGGTGAAAGCCATGTCGCCGCTGGAACTGAAGGAAATCAACGCCCAGATCATCCTCGGCAACACCTTTCACCTGTGGCTGCGCCCAGGCAACGACGTGATGGCCAAGTTTGGTGGCTTGCACGACTTCATGGGCTGGGACAAGCCGATCCTGACCGACTCGGGCGGCTTCCAGGTGTTTTCGCTCGGTGCGATGCGCAAGATCACGGAAGAGGGCGTGCACTTCAATTCGCCGATCAACGGCGACAAGCTGTTCCTCTCGCCTGAGGTGTCGATGCAGATCCAGCGCGTGCTCAATTCCGACATCGTCATGCAGTTCGACGAATGCACGCCATACGAGATCGACAAGCGCCCGGCTACCATCGAGGAAGCGGCCAAGTCGATGCGCATGTCGCTGCGCTGGGCCCAGCGCTCGCACGACGAATTCCACCGTGGCGAAAACCCGAACGCGCTGTTCGGTATCGTCCAGGGCGGCATGTTCGAGAACCTGCGCGACGAGTCGCTGGCCGGCCTCGAAGCCATCGACTTCCCGGGCCTGGCCATCGGCGGCCTGTCGGTGGGCGAGCCGAAGGAAGACATGATGCGCATCCTGCAGCACGTCGGCCCGAAACTGCCGGCCAACAAGCCGCACTACCTGATGGGCGTGGGCACGCCGGAAGACCTGGTGGCCGGCGTGTCGCACGGTGTCGATATGTTCGACTGCGTAATGCCGACCCGCAATGCCCGCAACGGCTGGATCTTCACCCGCTATGGCGACATCAAGATCAAGAACGCGCGTTACAAGGAAGACAAGGAGCCGTTCGACAGCACCTGCTCCTGCTATGCCTGCAAGAACTTCTCGCGCGCCTATCACCACCACCTGAACCGCACCCAGGAAATCCTCGGTGCGCGCCTCAATACCATCCACAACCTGCATTATTACCTCGACATCATGCAGCAAATGCGCGATGCCCTCGATGCCGACCGTTTCCCGGCATGGGTGCAGCAATTCCACGCCGACCGCGCGCGCGGGGTTTAAATTTTTAGCTGACAGGCTTGTAAGTCTTGTAAAAGAAATTAAGCCACCAACATGACCGGAAGTCCTAGCGCCTTCCGGCCAGTGCTAGAATACAGCGCTGTTTTTTCAAACTATTATCGGAGTCACTGTGTTTATATCCAACGCTTACGCCCAATCCAACCCTCTCGAGTCGCTCGGCGGCGCCGGCGGCTTCCTGGGCCAATACGGCTTCCTGATTCTGATGTTCGTGGCAATGTACTTCCTGATGATCCGTCCCCAGATGAAGCGCGCCAAGGAACAAAAGACCATGATGGAAGCGCTGGCCAAGGGCGATGAAGTCGTGACCGCTGGTGGCGTTCTGGGCCGTATCTCGAAGATTTCGGACCTGTACCTGACCATCGAAATCTCGAACGGCGTGGAAATGACCGTGCAAAAAAGCTCGGTGACCATGGTCCTGCCGAAAGGCACGCTCAAGGCGCTGTAACCGGCCCAGGCCCCGGCCCGCTTTGTCGCACGACAGGCGGGCCGTATTGCATCCGACGCCTAACCCTGAACGTTGAACAATATGAATCGCTATCCCGTCTGGAAATACATACTCATTGCCGTCACCATCCTGCTGGGTGCGCTTTACTCCGCGCCCAACTACTTCGGCGAATCGCCGGCAGTGCAGGTGACAAGCGGTAAATCGACGCTCAAGCTGACGTCCGACATGGTCGCCAAGGTCGATGACGTGCTCACCCGCGAAAAAATCCCGCACAGCGAACTCTCCTTCGATGGCACCGGCACCTACGCTTCCGTGCGCGTGCGCTTCCCCGATCCCGACACCCAGTTCCGCGCCAAGGCCGTGCTGGAAAAAGGCCTGAACGCCGATCCTGAAGATCCATCGTACCTGGTGGCGCTGAACCTGCAACCGGATACCCCGAAATGGATGCAAACCCTGCACGCGGCGCCGATGTACCTCGGCCTCGACCTGCGCGGCGGCGTCCACTTCCTGATGCAAGTCGATACCAAGGCCGTGCTGGCCAAGCGTTTGCAGGGTATGCAGGCTTCCGCCCGCAGCCAGCTGCGCGACAAGAATGTGCGCCACGCCGGTATCGAGCGCTCGGGCGACACCATCGTCATCAACTTCCGCGACAATGAAACCCGCCAGAAGGCCAAGGCCGTGCTGGGCGAGCAGATGCCGGACGTGACGTTTGCCGACGCCGGCAGCGACACCGACCTGAAAACCGTGATCAGCCTGAAAGCTGCCGCACTCAAGCAGACCACGGACGAAGCCGTCAAGCAGAACATCTCGACCCTGTCCAAGCGTGTCAACGAGCTGGGCGTGGCCGAACCGATCATCCAGCAACAAGGTCCCGACCGCATCATCGTGCAACTGCCAGGCGTGCAGGACGTGGCGCGCGCGCGTTCCGTCATCGGCCGCACCGCCACCCTGGAAATCCGCATGGTCGACGAATCGATCACGCCGGGTACCGAGCTGACGTCGGCGGTTCCGCTGAACTCGGAACTGTTTACCGTCGGTAAAGGCGTACCGGTCGTACTGACCAAGGACGTGGTGCTGACCGGCGACTACATCTCCAGCGCCACCGCCAGCTTCGACCAGAACCAGCAACCGGCCGTCGGCATCGACCTGAACGGCGATGGCGGCCGCCGCATGCGCGACGCCACCAGCACCCGCGTGGGCAAGAAAATGGCCATCGTGCTGTTCGAGAAGGGCAAGCCGGAAGTGCTGTCGGTTGCCACCATCCAGAGTGAACTGGGCAGCCGCTTCCAGATCACCGGCATGGGCAATGCCGAGAATTCGGCCGAACTGGCGCTGCTGCTGCGCTCGGGCGCGCTGGCCGCACCGATGGAAGTGATCGAAGAACGCACGATCGGCCCGCAACTGGGCGCCGAGAACGTGACCAAGGGTATGCACTCGACCATGTACGGCTTTGCCGCCGTGGCGATCTTCATGATTGCGTACTACATGATGTTCGGCCTGTTCAGCGTGTTTGCGCTGGCGTGCAACCTGCTGTTGCTGGTGGCCTTGCTGTCGCTGCTGGGCATTACCCTGACCCTGCCGGGCATGGCTGCTATTGCGCTGGCACTCGGCATGGCGATCGACTCGAACGTGCTGATCAATGAACGGGTGCGCGAGGAGTTGCGGGCCGGGGCGTCGCCGCAGGCGGCCATCACGGCCGGTTTCGACCGCGCCTGGGCCACGATTATCGACTCCAACGTCACCACCCTCATTGTCGGTCTGGCGCTGCTGGTATTCGGTTCCGGTCCGATCCGCGGCTTTGCCGTGGTGCACACGCTGGGCATCCTGACGTCGATGTTCTCTGCGGTGTTCATCATGCGCGGTGTGGTCAACCTCTGGTACGGCCGCAAGAAGAAGCTGCAATCGATCGCCATCGGCACCATCTGGCGTCCGGACACCAAATAATTCGAGGCATAGCAAATGGAATTTTTCCGCATCAAGAAAGACATACCGTTCATGCGGCATGCCCTGGTGTTCAACGTCATTTCGGCGTTGACCTTCGTGGCGGCCGTGTTCTTCCTGTTCCACCGCGGCTTGCACCTGTCGGTGGAATTCACCGGCGGCACCGTGATGGAGCTGAAGTACCAGCAACCGGCCAACCTCGAAGGGATACGCGACTCGCTGCGCGGCATCGGCTACGAGCACCCGGAAGCGGCCGGCTTCGGCACTGCGCACGACGTGCTGCTGCGCCTGCCGGTGGTGAAGAACATCAGCGCCAAGGATGCTTCGCAACTGGTCTACGAGACCCTGTGCAAGGCTGAAAAAGGCGCGCTGACCCAGATCGACAACGTCAACGCCAAGGGCGAACACGTGGTCAAGCAGGCCTGCATGAGCGCCTCCGGCGCCGAAGCGGTCGAGCTGCGCAAGGTGGAGTTCGTCGGCCCGCAGGTCGGTGAAGAACTGACCCAGAACGGCCTGAACGCGCTGGTGATGGTGGTGGTGGGCGTGATGATTTACCTGGCCATCCGCTTCGAGTGGAAATACGCCGTCTCGGCCATCATCGCCAACCTGCACGACGTGGTCATCATTCTCGGCTTCTTCGCGTTCTTCCAGTGGGAATTCTCGCTGACGGTGCTGGCCGGTATCCTGGCCGTGCTCGGTTACTCGGTCAACGAATCGGTCGTGATTTTCGACCGGATCCGTGAAAACTTCCGCAAGTCCCGCAAGGCCAGCGTGCATGAAGTGATCGACAACGCGATCACGTCCACCATCTCGCGTACCATCATCACCCACGGCAGCACCCAGATGATGGTCCTGGCGATGCTGTTCTTCGGCGGCCCGACGCTGCACTACTTTGCCATGGCGCTGACCATCGGCATCTGCTTCGGTATTTATTCGTCGGTGTTCGTGGCGGCAGCGATTGCCATGTGGCTCGGCGTCAAGCGTGAAGACCTGATCAAGCCGGTCAAGGAAAAAGACGAGACCGACGGCGCAGTGGTGTAAGCCCCCCGCCTGTTCCCGGCACAAAGCCGCTTCCCTCGGGAGGCGGCTTTTTTTCGCCTGTACCTGTGGTCAGTAACAACGCGTAGTCAAATCCGTATCGTGCGCGAGGCCGATGGATGTAGGCGTAGGATGTCAATTCGTCACTTACTTTATTTATGTACTTTTGGTACTGCAAGTCGAATAAAAGGGTTCTCATGAAAACCATTGGTATCTCTCCGCACCGCCGCAGCTTCCTGCGCAAGGCGGTCACCGCCGGGCCAGCCGTCGCCCTGGTCGCTGCCGCCGGCGTTGGCGTGGCGGCCAGCAGCAACACCCAGCCCGCCTATCGCCCTGCCTACTTCACCGCAGCCGAGTGGGCCACGCTGCAAGCGCTGGTCGATCGCCTGATCCCGGCCAACAGCGACGGCCCCGGCGCGCTTGAAGCGGGCGTGCACGAATTCATCGACCTGCAGATGAACACGCCGTATGCATACGGCAAGCTGTGGTTCATGCAGGCGCCGTTCGTGCCCGAGTCCCCGCCCGAGTTCGGCTACCAGTTCCACATGGCGCCGCGTGACCTGTACCGCAGCGCCCTCGCAGGCCTCGAGCACGCGGTCCAGGCCAAGCTGGGCAAGGCTTTTACTACGCTCGATGCAGCGCAGAAAGATGCCGTGATCGGCGAACTGGAACAGGGCACGCTGGCCATCGGCGCCGTGCCGCCGAAGACCTTCTTCGGCCAGTTGCTGCAAAACACGCGCGAGGGGTATTTCAGCGACCCCGTCCACGGTGGCAACAAGGACATGGCGGCCTGGAAAATGATCAACTTCCCCGGCGCCCGCGCCGACTACATGGACTGGGTCGAGCAATACGGCAAGCACTATCCGCTGCCACCCGCCTCGATCGCGTAAGGAAACAGCATGGCAGATATCACACTCAAAAAAGTCGAGGTCGTCATTGTCGGCTTCGGCTGGACCGGCGCCATCATGGCCAAGGAATTGACGGAAGCGGGCATGGAAGTGCTGGCGCTCGAGCGCGGCGCGTTCCAGGACACGTACCCGGACGGCGCCTACCCGAAGACGCTGGACGAACTGACCTATATCCAGCGCTCCAAGCTGTTCCAGGATTTGTCGAAAGGCTCGTTCACGTTCCGCCACGACGTCGGTGGCGTGGCGGTCCCGTACCGCCAGATCGGCGCGTTCAAGCCGGGCACCGGCGTCGGTGGCGCCGGCCTGCACTGGTCGGGCCAGCACTGGCGCGTGCTGCCGGAAGAACTGAAACTGCGCACGCATTACAACGAGCGCTACGGCAAAAAATTCATCCCCGAAGGTATGACCACCCAGGACTTCGGCGTGTCTTTCGAGGAGCTGGAGCCGCACTTCGACTTCGTCGAAAAAGTCTTTGGCACGTCGGGCGTGGCCTACCGTGTCGATGGCAAGGTGGTGGGAGAAGGAAACTTCTTCGAACCAAGCCGTTCTGACCACTACGCGCTGCCGCCGCAAAAAGTGCCGTACACGGCGCACCTGTTCCACAAGGCCGCTGCCGAAGTGGGCCTGCACCCATTCGTGGCGCCGTCGTCGAATGCGTCGCAACCGTACGTGAATCCGTATGGCTGCCAGATGGGGCCGTGTAACTTCTGCGGCTTCTGCTCCGGTTTTGCCTGCTACAACTATTCCAAGGCGTCGCCGCAGGTAAACATCATGCCGGCGCTGCGCAAGGCCGCGAACTTCGAGCTGCGCCCGCACTGCAATGTGCTGCGCATCAATCTCGACAGCAGCAAGAAAAAGGCCACCGGCGTCACGTACGTGAACAAGGACGGCAAGACTGTCGAGCAGCCGGCCGACCTGGTGATCGCCAGCACCTTTGCCTACAACAATGCCCACCTGTTCCTGGTGTCGGGCGTCGGCAAACCGTACGACCCGGTGAAAAACGAGGGCGTGGTGGGGCGCAATATCGCCTATCAAACCATGTCCACCGTGCAGATGTTTTTCGATCCGAACAAGAACACCAATCCCTTTATCGGCTCCGGCGGCAACGGCGTGGCGGTCGATGATTACAACGGCGACCATTTCGACCACGGGCCGCTCGGCTTTGTCGGCGGCTCGCCCGCGTGGTGTAACCCGGCCGGCGTCAAACCGATTGCCGGCATCCCGGTACCGGACGGCACGCCGTCGTGGGGCGCGGGCTGGAAGCGCGCGGTCAAGGACAACTACACCAACACGGTATCGTTCGACGTGCACGGCGCCAACATGGTGTACCGCGACTGCTATGTCGATCTCGACCCGACTTACACCGACCAGTTCGGCCAGAAGTTGTTGCGCTTCACGTTCGACTGGCACGACAACGACATCAAGATGAGCCGCTATGTCACCGACAAGATGCTCGCGGTCGCCAAGGCCATGAATCCGAAATCGATCCACGTGTCGGTGAAAAACTTCGGCGACCACCTGGACCTGCGCAACTACCAGACCACGCACTGGGCCGGCGGCACCGCGATGGGCACCGATCCCAAGATCAGCGTACTGAATCGCTACCTGCAAAGCTGGGACGTCTACAACGTGTTCGCGGTCGGATCGAGCGTGTTCCCGATCGGGATCGGCTACAACCCGACCGGCCTCGCTGCCGCCCTGACGTACTGGTCGGCCAAGGCGATCCGCGAGCAGTACCTCAAAGATCCCCGTCCCCTTGTTGCCGTATGAGACCGTCCATGACCCATTACCTCACCAAATCACTGGCCCTGCTGGGCCTGGCGCTGGCGACCTCGGCCTGGGCTGCGCCCGATGCCAAACTGATCAAGCAGGGCGAATACCTGGCCCGCGCCGGCGACTGCTTCGCCTGCCACAGCGTGACCGGCGGCAAGCCGTTCGCTGGCGGCCTCGGCATAGAGACGCCGATCGGCAAGATCTATTCGTCCAACATCACGCCTGACAAGAAGGCCGGCATCGGCACCTGGAGTTTCGAAGACTTCGACAAGCTGATGCGCACTGGCGTGACCAAGGCCGGCTACACCGTCTATCCGGCCATGCCATACCCGTCGTACTCGCGCCTGAGCCAGGCCGACATGCAGGCGCTGTACGCGTACTTCATGCACGGCGTCAAGCCCGACCCCACGCCGAGCCGCGATTCCGACATCGTCTGGCCGCTGTCGATGCGCTTTCCGCTGGCGATCTGGCGCTGGGCGTTCGCGCCCAAGCCCGAGCCGTACCAGCCGCCCGCCACCAACACGGCCAACGCCCAGATCCTGCGCGGCGCCTACCTGGTCGAAGGCCTGGGCCACTGCGGCGCCTGCCACACGGCGCGCGCGGTGACCATGCAGGAAAAAGCCTATACCAGCAACGGCAATACCGACTTCCTGGCCGGCGGCCAGGTGATCGATGGCTGGAACGTGCCATCGCTGCGCAACGAGCACGGCGGTGGCCTGGCGCGCTGGAGCACGGCTGACATTGTCGATTTCCTCAAGACCGGACGCAACGGTCACACGGCATCGTTCGGCGCCATGAACGACGTGGTCGCGCACTCGACCCAGTACCTGAGCAACGAGGACCTGACCAGCATGGCCGTGTATCTGAAATCGCTGCCGGCCAATAACCAGGCCAAGCCGTTCGTGGCCGACGCCAAGGTGGCCACGCAGCTGTTCAACGGCCAGCCCGCCACGGCAGGCGCGCTGCTCTACCTGAACAAGTGCGCGGGCTGCCACCGTTCGGACGGCAAGGGTTATGGCACGGCGTTCCCGGCACTCGCGGGCAACGCGGTATTGCAGGGCAAGGATGCGACCTCGGCGATCAACATCATCCTGTCGGGCGGCGCGGTGCCATCAACCCACACGGCGCCGTCGGCGCTGACCATGGCGCCGTATGCGAAAGAGCTCAACGACCAGCAGGTGGCCGACGTGGTCAACTTCATCCAGACCAGCTGGGGCAACCAGGGCGGTACGGTGGTGGCCAAGGACGTGGCCAAGGTGCGCAAGATCGCCATTCCCGTCAAGCCGTTGACGGCAGCGGCGTTTGCGGCGGGACGCGAGGGCACGGTGCCGCAGCCGGTATCGCGGCCGAGCAGTGTCGATAAGCTCGACAACAAGTAACGACCAAGCAGGAACTTCGGAAAACTGTCACGAGCGGCGCAGCAGGTTTTTCGCGGTTCCCTACTGTGTCCGTCGCGCCCGCATCGCGGCCGACGGACACTCGCCGAACAGCTTGCGGTAATCGCTGGAGAACTGGCTGAAATTGCTCATGCCCCAGGCGTCGGCGACGTCGCCGATGGCGGCGCGCCCCGCGCCCTGGTCGAGCAGCTCGCGGCGGGCGCCGTTCAGGCGCATCATGCGCATATAGAGCAGCGGACTCATCCCCAACACATCCTCGAAACAATACTGCAAGGTGCGGCGGCTGACGTGTACCTGCTGGCACAGCAGCGGCACCGTCAGCGCCGCATGGTCGGCCATGTGCGCATCGATATAGGCGCGCACGTGCTCGACGACGCGGCGCCGGCGTTGCAGGCTGGGGCTGGCGACCGGCTCGCCGCAACTGCGATCGAGCAGGTCCAGCAGTGACGACAGCACGCCATCCTGCCAGGCATAGCCAGCGTCCCCGGACGCCCCTGCGCCAGCTGGCAGCCTGCCCGCACCCGGCGCAACTACCCTGGCGTCGGCTGCCGCTGCACCATCGACTGCGTACGCCGCGCCAGGCGGCAGCGCCGCCGACAGGGTCCGCAAGCAAGCCGCGCGTGCGCTTGCATCCACCTGCAACACCTCGGCCGCCTGCACCTGCTGCCAGTCGATCCGGCAACCATGCCGCTGCGCGGCATCTTCCAGCAATTGCCGGCTCGCAACGATACCGTAAATGCTGTAGGCGCTGGGCGTGACCAGTTCGAACTCGACGTCGCCCGGGCGCACCATCAAGGTGTTGTCTGCCGCCTGGCGACCGTTGATACGGGTGGCAGTGTCGTGGTCGGGAAGGCCGAACCAGATGGCGTCGGGCCACACCCGGCATGACTGCCGTACCGCCTGGCTCAGGCTTTCCCTGAATACTTGCAGCTGCGGCAATTGCCGCTCGGTCAGCGCGCCCGAAAAGCGGCCGGCGCTGACCTGGTCATAGCGTTGCTGCCAGTTGGTCAGCTTGCTGGCCAGTTCGTCGGCATCGTGCGCCAGCACCGTGCGTAATGACGGTGCGTGGTGCGATGGTGGTGTCGCAGTCTGGTGCATATTTGCTCCACAGTGGTGGTGTTGCAGTCGCGCGGCAGGCCCGCTGCAGGTTTGCCGATTTGCGATAACGCCCTTGCCAAGCGCGCTCCTATACTGAAATCCGACTCAACACATTGAGCAACTTTCATACCCGCCCCCTGCACGGGCAGGGGCGCCGGTGACGGCTTATCTTTAAGGGGAACCACATGAACGCAAAACCGCCGGCCGGTCAGCCGGCTCTGCAACAGACGCTGAGCACGTTCCAGCTCTGGGGCATCGCCGTCGGCCTGGTGATCTCCGGGGAGTATTTCGGCTGGAGTTACGGCTGGGCCTCGGCAGGCACCCTGGGCTTCACCATTACCGCATTGTTCATCGCGGCCATGTACACCACCTTCATTTTCAGCTTTACCGAGCTGACCACGTCGATCCCGCACGCGGGCGGTCCGTTTGCCTACAGCAAGCGCGCGTTCGGCCCCACCGGCGGCTACCTGGCCGGCGCCGCCACCCTGATCGAATTCGTGTTCGCACCGCCCGCCATCGCGCTGGCCATCGGCGCCTACCTGAACGTGCAGTTCCCCGAGATCAATCCCAAGCTGGCGGCCGTGGGCGCCTACGTGGTGTTCATGACGCTCAACATCGTCGGCGTGCAGGTGGCGGCCACCTTCGAGCTGCTGATGGCCTTGCTGGCGATTTTCGAGCTGCTGGTCTTCATGGGCGTGGTGGCGCCGGGCTTCTCGGTCGCCAACTTCACCAAGGGCGGCTGGTCGGGACAGGACGTGTTCAGCGCTGCCGCGATTCCGGGCATGTTTGCCGCGATCCCGTTTGCCATCTGGTTCTTCCTGGCGATCGAAGGTGTGGCCATGGCAGCCGAAGAAGCCAAGGACCCCAAGCGCTCGATCCCGATCGCCTACATCACCGGCATCATCACCCTGGTGCTGCTGGCCATCGGCGTGATGGCGTTTGCCGGCGGCGCCGGCGACTGGACCAAGCTCGCCAACATCAACGACCCGCTGCCACAGGCCATGAAAATGATCGTCGGCGAGAACAGCGGCTGGCTGCACATGTTGGTGTGGCTCGGTTTGTTCGGACTGATCGCTTCGTTCCACGGCATCATCCTCGGCTACTCGCGCCAGATCTATGCGCTGGCCCGCGAAGCTTATCTGCCGCCAGCGCTGGCCAAGATCCACCCGCGCTTCAAGACGCCGCACCGCGCCATCCTGGCCGGCGGCGCGGTGGGTATCGCGGCCATCTTCAGCGACGAGCTGATCAAGATCGGCGGCCAGACCCTGACCGCCAACATCGTCACCATGTCGGTGTTCGGCGCCATCACCATGTACATCCTCAGCATGCTGAGCCTGTTCAAGCTGCGCCGCGACGAGCCGGCCATGGTGCGGCCGTTCCGCGCGCCGTTCTACCCGGTGTTCCCGGCGATTGCCCTGGCTGGCGCCGTGGTCTGCCTGGTCACGATGATTTACTACAACCCGCTGGTGTTCTGCCTGTTCGCTGCTTTCCTTGCTGCCGGTTATGGGTACTTCCGCGCCACCAAGGGCAGCCGCGCACTGCACGCCGCCACCCCCATCAAAGGAGTCTGAATGTTTTCCCCGTCCCGCACACTGCACCGCCTGGCCGCCGCCAGTTGCCTGGCCACCTTGGCCACCACGGCTTGCGCCGCCGAGCCGGTACCGTCGGCCTGGACCGAAACCGGCAACATCACGGCCGTCTCCGACTACCTGTTTCGCGGCATTTCGCAAACCCAGGCCAAGCCCACCGCCCAGGCCACGCTCGACTTCACCCACAGCAGCGGCGTGTACCTGGGGCTGTTCGGCTCGGGCGTGTCGCACGCGGCCTATAACAATGGCGCCGGTTCCGAGCTCGACGTGTACGGCGGCTACCGCCACAGCGTCAATGCGGACACCACCATCGACGCCGGCCTGGTCACGTACTGGTTCCCCGGCGCGCACTATGCGACAGGCGGCAAGGACATCAAGTACCATACGCAGGAGGCCAAGCTCGGCGTGAATATCGGCAGTTTCAATGCTACCGGCCGGGTGTCGCTGAGCCGTTACTGGTTCGGCTTCACGGTGCAACCGGGTAGCGGTGAGCTGGTCGATACGCGTGGCACCGTGTACGGCGAACTGAACTGGAATCCGGAACTTGCCCCGGGCCTGGTATTGAATTTGCACGCGGGCCGCCAGCAAGTGCGCCACATGGACGACTTCAATTTCTACGACGCCAAGGTCGGTGTGACCAAGACCGTCGGCAACTGGGCGTTCGCGGCGGCAGGGGTGTACAACAGTGGCGACGCCAGCAAGAACGGCACGCCGTTATGGACCTTTTTCAACGCCGACGGCAGCAGCAAGAACGTGGTGCAAAAGCGCTTGCTGGTGACGGCCACGCGCAATTTTTAAACCCGGAGGGGCAATGGGCAGCTTTTCGCACACGGCAGGCAGCAGGACCTACCAGTTCCGCGACCTGAAGGACTTGATGGCCAAGGCCACGCCGGCCCGCTCTGGCGATGCGCTGGCGGGGCTGGCTGCCGCCAGCGCGGAAGAACGCGTGGCGGCGCAAATGGCGCTGGCCGACCTGCCGCTGCGGCTGTTCCTGAACGAGCTGGTGGTGCCGTATGAGGACGACGAAGTCACGCGGCTGATCATCGACGACCACGATGCCGCCGCGTTCGCGCCCATCGCCCATCTCACTGTGGGCGACCTGCGCAACTGGCTGCTCGGCGACGCTGCCGACAGTGCCGCGCTGGCGGCCGTCGCCCCCGGCATCACGCCCGAGATGGCAGCAGCGGTATCGAAAATCATGCGCATCCAGGACCTGGTGCTGGTGGCCCGCAAGTGCCGCGTGGTCACGCGCTTTCGCAACACCATCGGGCTCGAAGGCCGCATGGCCACCCGGCTGCAACCGAACCACCCGACCGATGACGCCACCGGCATTGCAGCCAGCCTGCTCGACGGCCTGCTGTACGGCAGCGGCGACGCCGTCATTGGCATCAACCCGGCCACCGACAACGTCCCGCAGGTGATCAAGATCGTCAGCATGCTCGACGAAATCATCGACCGCTACGGCATTCCCACCCAGTCATGCGTACTGACCCACGTCACCAACACCATTGCCGCGATCGAGCGCGGCGCGCCGGTGGACCTGGTGTTCCAGTCGATTGCCGGCACCGAGGCGGCCAACACCAGCTTCGGCCTCAACCTGGCGCTGCTGGGCGAGGCGCGCGACGCCGCGCTGTCGCTGGGACGCGGCACCGTGGGCGACAACGTCATGTATTTCGAAACGGGGCAGGGCAGTGCGCTGTCGGCCAATGCCCACCACGGCGTCGATCAGCAAACGTGCGAAGCGCGCGCTTACGCGGTGGCGCGCAAGTTCAAGCCGCTGCTGGTCAACTCGGTGGTCGGCTTCATCGGCCCCGAGTACCTGTACGACGGCAAGCAGATCGTGCGCGCCGGGCTGGAAGACCATTTTTGTGCCAAGTTGCTGGGCCTGCCGATGGGCTGCGACGTCTGCTACACCAACCATGCCGAGGCCGACCAGGACGATATGGACATCCTGCTCACCATGCTGGGCGCGGCTGGCTGCACCTTCGTGATGGGCATTCCGGGTTCGGACGACATCATGCTCAACTACCAGACCACGTCGTTCCACGACGCGCTGTACGCGCGCCGCGCGCTGGGCCTCAAACCCGCACCGGAGTTCGAAATATGGCTCAAGCAGATGGAAATCTTCACGGGCGACGAGCGCGCCACGCTGGGCCGGGCGATGCCGCCATCGTTCCAACGCGCGCTGGCGCAACTGACGTGAGGGCGCCATGAACGAGCTCGAATTTCGGCAGCGTGACGCCAATGCCAATGCCAACGTTGAAGACGCGCTGGTAGTGGTCAACCCCTGGGCCGCGCTGCGCCGTTTCACCGCCGCGCGCATCGCGCTTGGACGTGTCGGCGTGAGCCAGCCGACCGCGCCGCAACTGGCGTTCCAGCTGGCCCATGCGCGCGCGCGTGACGCCGTGCACCAGGCGCTCGACGTGGCGCCGCTGCTCGAAGGTTTGCAGGAACTGAGCGGTCAACCCGCGCTGGCGCTGCACAGCGCCGCCGCCAGCCGCGACATCTACCTGCAACGGCCCGACCTGGGGCGACGACTGGACGCTGCCTCGCGCCAGTTGTTGCAACAATACGGGCAGTTGCAGCCGCAGCCGTCAGCGGCACAGTCGCCACCGCTACCCGCAGCCGGCAGCTACGACCTGGCGTTCGTTATCGCCGACGGCCTGTCAGCGCTGGCCATCGAGCAAAACGTGCTGCCATTCCTGCGCTGCCTGACGGCGCGCCTCGCCCTCGAGGAATGGACGATTGCACCGCCGGCCGTCGTGCTGCAGGGCCGCGTCGCCGTGGGTGACGAGGTGGGAGAATTGCTCGGTGCGCGCGCGGTGCTGGTGCTGGTGGGCGAACGTCCGGGCCTGAGCTCGCCGGACAGCATGGGCTTGTACCTGACCTGGGCGCCGCGCGTGGGCCTCACCGACGCCAGCCGCAACTGCATCTCGAATGTGCGGCCGGCGGGGTTGACCTGGGAGGCGGCAGCGTTCAAGCTGCACTACTTGCTGTCCGAAGCGCGCCGCCGCCAGTTATCGGGTGTGGCGCTCAAGGATGAAACCTCGGACGACGATCCGGCGCTGGCATCTTCCCGGCGTAATTTCCTGCTCGACTAACACCTACAACATGAGCCGCACCACCCGACTTTTCCAGCTGATGGATGCCTTGCGCGGCTATCGCCGTCCCGTCACCGCCGCCCGCCTGGCCGAACAACTGGGCGTCTCCGAGCGCACCATTTACCGCGACATCCAGACCCTGTGCAGCCTCGGCGCGCCGCTCGAAGGCGCGGCCGGCGTCGGTTACCGCCTGAAGACCGGCTTCTTTCTGCCGCCGCTGATGTTCAACATGGACGAGCTCGAAGCGCTGGTGCTCGGTGCGCGCTGGGTGCGCGGCCAGGGCGACGCCGCGCTCGCCGCTGCCGCCCAGACCGCCCTGGCCCGCATCGCCGCCGCCACGCCAAAAGACCTGCGTGACGACATGGCCGAAACCAGTTTATGGGTGCCGCTCGGCATGGAACGGCAGCCGGTGAACGAGCAGCACGTGGGCCCGGTGCGCGAGGCCATCCGCTACCAGCACCGGCTGCGCATCGGCTACTGCGACGAGCACGGCCAGCCGTCCGAGCGCATGGTGTGGCCGTTCGCACTGGCGTTTTTCGAGGGCAAGCGCCTGCTGGCCGCGTGGTGCGAGCTGCGCGCCGGTTTCCGCCATTTCCGTATCGACCGCATCGCTACCGTCGAGACCACGCGCGAGCGCTACCCCACCCGCCGCCACGAACTGCTGGCCACCTGGCGCCGCGAACACAATATCCGGCCCGACTCCTGACAGAAACTGGCGCGCCGCGCCGCTACCATCGAGGCTCTTCTATACCACACGGAGCCCCGCATGCGCTTGTACCACCACCCGATCTCGTCCAATTCCCGCCGCGTGATGATGGCCGCCATCCACCTGGACGTGCAGCTCGATCTGACCGAAATCAGCCTGATGGACGCGGGCGACCGCCGCCGCCTGGCCGAGCTCAATCCGAACGGCATGCTGCCGGTGCTGCAGGATGGCAAATTCATCCTGTGGGAATCGTGCGCCATCATGCAATACCTGGCCGACACCACGGCGGGCGGCGCGGCGCTGTACCCGCGCGACCCGGCGCAGCGCGCCGATGTCAACCGCTGGATGCTGTGGGCATGCCAGCACTTCGCGCCGGCCATCAGCGTGCTCACCTGGGAAAATATCTGGAAGGGCATGACCGGCGGCGGCGCCCGCGATCCGCTCGAAGTGGCGCGCGGCACGTACGACCTGACCCGTCACGCGGCCGTGCTGGATCGGCACCTGCGCGCCCATGCCTGGGTGGCGGGCGACGCCCTCAGCCTGGCCGACTTCGCGCTGGCCGCGCCGCTGATGTACACGCAGCAGGCACGTCTGCCGCTGGACGGCTACATCCACCTGGCGGCGTGGCACGCGCGCATCCGCCAGCTGCCGGCATGGCGCCAGACCGAAAAACATTTGGATTTGGAAACGAATGGTGCGCTTGTGTGAAGTGGCGCACGGAGCGAGTCACGCAGAGCTGATATTGTTCAGTCATCTCCTCTGGAGGAGATCCCTAGTTTTGGACTTCGCCCGCTACCCAGCGGGCTTTTTTTTTGCCTACATCATCAGCACGGAGTACAGCGACCGCACTTCTTCGGCCGATTCGAGCATGATGCCATGCAGCGAACCGTCGCCGATCAGGAAGTCGATGGTGCGCGCGCCCTGTTCGCTGATGTTGGCGCGCGGCTGGTACAGCGGCGACGGCACGGGCGACAGGTCGTTGGCCAGCAGCAGGGTATCGCCCAGGGTTTCCGGCGGAATCGCGCGCAAGCCGGCCCACATCGCCTCGATGGCCTGGAACACGCCGTCGGGCACGCCCAGCCGCGTCAACACGCCACGGCCGATCTTGATCTCGCCATGGTCCACCCAGTCTTCCGGTTCGCCGTCGATGATCTCCGGGTAGTCGCCGGCGCACGACAGCATGTAAAAGCCCGCCACCTCGTGCATGATGCCGGCGAACAGCGCGGTTTCCGGATCGACCCGGGTAACGCGGCGCGCGATCACCTGCGCGAGCGCGGCCACGTGCGCCGTGTGCTCCCACAACTGGTTGATTTGCTGCTTGAGGGCGGGATTGGTGACTTCGCTGCCGATCTGGCGCACGATCAGGGCCGCCACCAGCGATTGCAGGGTGCGTACACCGAGCCGTTGCACGGCAGTTTTGACGCTGGTAATCTCGATGCCGGAGCGGTTGTAGGCTGCCGAGTTGGCAATCGCCACGCTGCGCGCAGCCAGCAATGGGTTAGCCTGGATGAGTTTGGCTGCCGCTTCCACGTGGCAGTCGGGATCGTTCAATGCCTGCTGCAAGCGCAGCGAAGCGTTGACGTTGGCGGGGAAGGTCAATTCCCCGCGGCCAGCCTGTTCAGCGATGGCCTTGAATGCGTCGAGTCTGTCCATCCGAAAAATTATACGCGGAATATTGCTCCGTAGAACTTTTCGGTGGAACTTTTATGTAAAGACTTTTTAAACTGTCTTACTCTTCGCTGAAGATGGCGTCGTAGCCGTCGGTATTGTCCATGCCCTTGAGCTCGTCCACCAGGCCCAGGTCTTCCAGCTCTTCCACCGCGTTCATATAGCTGTTCGGCTTGGTTGCACCGATCAGGCGGAAGATTTCGCCTTCTTCATTGCGCACGCCGATCAACAGCTTTTCCAGGCGCACTTCGTCCTCGTGGGCGACGTTGAGCAGCAGGTTGCCGATGATGTGTTTGTCGAATTTTGCCGGCTTGACGCCGTCGATCAGAGCAGTTTTCAAATGATTTCCTTGGTTGGGTCGGTGATGGGCGCACAGTGATTGGCGCCAGCCATGACGGCATTCTTAAGCCTGGCGAGATTTTTTTCAAGGGCCGCGTAGTCTTCGTCGCTGTAATCGGCAAACATTTGCCGGCCCATCGCCACCATTGCCGGAAACGCCGTGTTGAACGTGGCCTCGCCGGCGGCCGTGAGCCGGACAAAAAACGAACGCTTGTCGCAGTCGCTGCGCTCGCGCTCGACCAGGCCTTTCTGTTCCAGGCGTTCGATCACGCCGGTCATGGTGCCCTTGGTGATCAGGGTTTTCTCGCCCAGCTCCTTGTACGACATGCCCGGTGTATTGCCCAGCGTGGCGATGATGTCGAACTGCGCATGAGTCAGGCCGCAGGCGCGCGCGTGTTCCGCCGAGCTGCGCTCAAAGCTTTGCATGCATTCGGCCAGCAGCCGGACACTTTTCAAATATCGTTCGCCCATGGGGCGTGATTATAGCTGGTTCGCAATTTGCAGCCGGGGCGGGTACTATAGTGAACTTCCATTCATGCCCCAGCGTATCGATGTCCTTTGCTAACCTGTCCGGCCTGGCCCGCCAACGGCCGCTGCGCGTGCTGCTGGTCAATGCGGGCGAGGCCGACGCGCTCACCTGGGCCGGCCTGGTGCAACCGCTGCGCATGGCCGCCGCCATGCTGGGCCGCGACGCCTTCCAGCTTGAAACCATGACCCCCGCGCAAGTGGTGCTGGCACAGCCTGGCTGGCAGATTGCACTGCTGGTGGCGGACGACGCCGACCGCACCATGGCACCGGAGCTGGCGCGCGCCGTGATCGAGCGCATCCGCAGCGCCGAATACTGGGGCGGCGTGGGCGCGGGCGTTCTATGGCTGGCGCTGGCGGGCGTGATGGCCGGCGTGCGCGTGGCGCTGCCGTGGGCGCTGTACGGCGACACCGAAAGCATCACCGACCGCGCCATCCTGAGCCAGCACTTGTTCGAGCTCGACGGCCGCCACCTCAGCTGCTGCGGCGGCGCCGCCAGCATCGACTTCGCGCTGACCCTGGTCGAACACCTGTGCGGCGCCACGGTGCAGGCGGCGATCAAGGAAAACCTGTGCATCGAGCGCGTGCGCAGCCACGACGAGCGCCAGCGCATTGCCCTGCAGGCCCGCTTCGGCGCCTTGCAGCCGCGCCTGTCGGAAGCGGTGACCCTGATGGAAACCAATATCGAAGAACCGCTGTCCACCGACGACATCGCCAACCTGGTGGGCCTGTCGCGCCGCCAGCTCGAACGCCTGTTCAAGCAGTACCTCGACAGCCTGCCGTCGCGCTACTACCTGGAGTTGCGCCTGCAACGTGCGCGCCAGTTGCTGCTCGAAACCAACCACTCGATCGTGCAGGTGGGACTGATGTGCGGCTTTTCATCGGGCTCGCATTTTTCCACGGCGTTCGGTGCTTTATTCGGCAATACTCCCCGCGAAGAACGCCAACGCAAACTGGCCAACTAGAGCGCGTGACAAAACCTCCAGCGCTGCGTTGCAGCGCCTCGCTGTACAGGCGTACTGTCTTCGTCGCTGCGCCTTGCTCTGAAGGCTATGTCACGCGCTCTCGACTTTCCTGGCGGCCAAAAGTGAAAAACCTTGTCGCCATTAGAAAAGAGTTTTAGCATGCCGTTTTTTATAATGGGTCTCGCGGCACGTTGCCGCGCGCAACCCAAGTACTCTCCAACATGAATAGGGAATGCCATGAACGCCAAAGATACGACCGCTACCACCCGTCCTGTGACTCGTCAGACGTATGACGAAGTCCTGGTGCCTACTTACGCACCGGCAGCGATGGTTCCGGTCCGAGGCTCTGGCCTGGACCTGTGGGACCAGAATGGCAAGCACTACCTGGACTTCACGTCCGGCATCGCCGTCAACTCGCTCGGCCACTGCAACCCGATCGTGGTCGAGGCGCTGACGCGCCAGGCCAACACCCTGTGGCACCTCGGTAACGGCTACACCAACGAGCCTGTACTGCGCCTGGGCCTGGCCCTGACCGAAGCCACGTTTGCCGACCGCGCCTTCTTCTGCAACTCCGGCGCCGAAGCCAACGAAGCAGCGCTGAAGCTGGCGCGTAAATACGCGCACGCCAAGTTCGGCCCGCACAAGTCGCGCATCGTCTCGTGCCTGCAATCGTTCCACGGCCGCACGCTGTTTACCGTTTCGGTAGGTGGCCAGTCGAAGTACACCGAAGGCTTCGAGCCGCTGCCACCGTCAATCGACCATATCGTCTATAACGATATCGAAGCGGCACGCGCCGCCATTACCGATGACGTGTGCGCGGTGATCGTCGAGCCGCTGCAAGGCGAGGGCGGCGTGGTGCCGGGCGACCAGGCCTACCTGCAAGCGCTGCGCGACCTGTGCGACCAGACCGGCGCCGTGCTGATCTTCGACGAAGTGCAATGCGGCATGGGCCGTACCGGCGACCTGTTCCACTACATGACCTACGGCATCACCCCGGACGTGCTCACGTCCGCCAAGGCGCTGGGCAACGGCTACCCGGTCGCTGCCATGCTGACCACCCACGAACTGGCCGCCACCCTGAACGTCGGCAGCCACGGCACCACCTACGGTGGCAACCCGCTGGCCGCCACCGTGGCGCTGACGGTGCTGGAAACCATCAACCAGCCCGAGTTCCTGGCGCGCGTCAAGCAGGCCGGCGACAAGCTGCGTGGCACCATGGAGCAGCTGGTCGCCGATTACCCGCAAGTGTTTGCGCTGGTACGCGGCGCCGGCCTGCTGCTGGGCATGGTGGTCACCGACGCCTGGAAAGGCCGCTCGAAAGACATCCAGAAAGCCGCTGAAGCGAACGGCCTGATGGTGCTGATCGCCGGCATGGACGTGCTGCGCCTGGCGCCTGCGCTGATCGTCACCGACGAACAGATCGCCGAAGCCGACCGCATCTTGCGCTTGTCGATCGATGGTTTGCTGAAGGCGTAAATTGCGCCGCGCGCCGCCCTTTCCGCCTGCGCGGGCAGGGCGGCGCGACGTTTCCGGGTGGGCGCCTTGCCTGTACCCTAACGGGGGCCTCGAAAACCGTAGCGAGCAACGCACAGGCAATAGCGCCCCGCGCAGCAGGTTTTCGAGCCCCCTACCGAAGGAGTTCCCATGTATGTAGTCCGTCCGGTCGAACTAGCGGATATCGACGCCCTCGAGGCGCTGGCCGCAGTACCCATGCCGGGAGTGCATACCCTGCCCAAGACACGCGAGAAAATCCTCGCCATGATCGAGGGTTCGATCGCCTCTTTTGCCGCGCAGGTCGATATCGCCAGCGAGGAATCGTACCTGCTGGTGCTGGAAAACCTGGCCGACGGCGCCATTGCGGGCACCGCCGCCATCTTTGCTGCCGCCGGGTCCAACGGCACCTATTTTTCGTTCCGCAACGACGTCATCCAGCAAGTCTCGCGCGACCTCAATATCAGCCACAGCGTGCACGCGCTCACGCTGTGCTCCGAGCTGACCGGCTATTCGCAGCTGTCGAGCTTTTACGTGGGCGAGCGCGAACAGGGCACGGCCGAAGCGGCGCTGCTCTCGCGTGCGCGGCTGATGTTTGCCGTGCTCGCGCCGCACCGCTTCTCCGACCGCTTCTTCGTGCCGCTGGCCGGCGTCACCGATGCCAATGGCGGTTCGCCGTTCTGGGATGCGCTGGGCCGCAAGTTCTTCCAGATGGATTTTCTCGATGCCGAACGCGTGATCGGCGGCGCCCGCAACCGCACCCTGATCGTGGAACTGATGCCGCACTACCCGGTGTACGTGCCGCTGCTGCCGGGCGACGCCCAGGCCGCCATGGGCCAGATCCATCCGTCGGGCGAGCTGGCGTTCAATCTGCTCACGGCCGAAGGTTTCGAGGCCGACGACTACATCGATATTTTCGATGGCGGCCCGATTTTGCAAGCCCATAAAAACTCGCTGCGCACCTTCACCGGCGCGCTGCAACGGCGCGCCACCGTGGCGCCGGAATTGCGCGATCGCGGCCGCGAACCGCCGGTGCGCTACGCCATTTCGTCCGGCGCCGAACACAATTTCCGCGCCGTCATCGCCGACTGCGCCGCGCTCGAAGCGCAGGTAACCGTGGCCTTGCCGGCAGAGGTGCTGGACACGCTGAACATCGCGGACGGCGACACCGTCATCTGCGTCCGAATCTGAGACTGGACCACCTATGCTAGTAGTACGCGCCATCCAAGCCGACGACCTCGACGCCCTGTACGTGATGGCCACGCAGGTCGGCAGCGGCATGACCACCTTGAAGCCCGACATGAAGATGATGGGCGACCGATTGGCGATCGCGGTCGCCTCGTTTGCCGAAACCATCGCGCCCGAAAAACGCGACTACATGTTCGTGATGGAAGATACCGACTCGGGCCGCCTGGCCGGCGTGTGCGCCATCAAGGGGGCGGTGGGCCTGAACGAGCCGTTTTATAACTACCGTATCGGCACCCTGGTGCACTCGAGCCGCGAGATCGATGTGTTTACGCGCATGGAAACGCTGTACCTGTCGAACGATCTTACCGGCAGCACCGAACTGTGCTCGCTGTTCCTGCATCCCGACTACCGCAGCGGCAACAACGGCAAGCTGCTGTCGAAAAGCCGCTTCCTGTTCATCGCCCAGTTCCCGCACCTGTTTACCGAAAAGCTGATCGCCGAAATGCGCGGCTACCAGGAAGAAAACGGCCGCTCGCCGTTCTACGAAGGACTGGGCCGCCACTTCTTCAAGATGGATTTCGATCACGTCGATGCGCTTACCGCGGTCGGCAAAAAATCGTTCATCGCCGAGCTGATGCCGCGCCAGCCTTTGTACGTGGCCTACCTGCCCGACGACGCGCAAGAGGTGATCGGCAAGGTCCACACGTCCACCGCGCCGGCGCGCCGGCTGCTGGAACAGGAGGGCCTGTATTTCGAGGGCTACGTCGATATTTTCGATGCCGGCCCGGTGCTGCAGGCGCGCGTGTCCGAACTGCGCGCCATGCGCGACAGCGTGCTGGCGCAGGTGGGCAGTGCTGCTGTGCCGGACGCCGCGTGCGCCACGGTGCCCGACCCGGAGCCGCTGCTGGTGTCGAACACTACGCTCCACGATTTCCGCATGATCCTGTCGCAGACCGCGCCAGTGAATGGCGCCGTGGCGCTGTCGGCAGCGGAGCAGGACGCCCTGCGCTGCGCCGACGGCGACGCCGTGCGCACCCTGTCGCTCAACTCGAGGAAAAATCCCCATGTTTAATACCGTGAACAACCCCCTGAGCAATGTCCTGAGCAACTTCGTCAACGGCCAGTGGTCGGTGGGCGGCGGCGCCGAGCTGGTGACCGTCGATCCATCGAACGGCCAGCAAACCTGGGCCAGCCGCGAATCGACGCCGCACGATGTCGATGCCGCCTGCACCGCTGCGCAAGCCGCATTCGAAGCGTGGGCGCTGACACCTCTGGAAGAACGCATCGCCGTGTGCCTGCGCTTCCGTGACCTGTTAAAACAGGACGCGGAAGAACTGGCGCTCTTGATCGCCGAGGAAGTGGGCAAACCATTGTGGGAAGCGCGCACCGAGGTGACCACCATGGCCAACAAGATCGACATCTCGGTGCAAGCCTACAACGCCCGCACTGGCCTGTCGCAAAACAGGGTGGCCGATGGCGAGGCCGTGCTGCGTCACCGCCCGCACGGCGTGTTCGGCGTGTTCGGACCGTACAACTTCCCGGGCCACCTGCCCAACGGCCATATCGTGCCGGCGCTCATCGCCGGCAACACGGTGGTGTTCAAGCCGAGCGAATACGCACCGCGCACGGCGATCAAGACCGTGCAGCTGTGGGAGCAGGCCGGCTTGCCGGCCGGTGTGATCAACCTGGTCAACGGTGGCCGCGAAACCGGCATTGCGCTGGGCCAGAATCCACAGCTCGACGGCGTGCTGTTTACCGGCAGCTGCCCCACGGGCACCGCGCTGCATAAACAGTTCGGTGGCCAGCCGGGCAAGATGCTGGCGCTGGAAATGGGCGGCAACAATCCGCTGGTGATTTGGGATGCGCACGATATCGATGCCGCCGTGTTCATGGCCGTGTCGTCGGCGTTCATTTCGGCCGGCCAGCGCTGCACCTGCGCGCGCCGCCTGATCGTCCAGCAGGGCCCTGCCGGCGACGCCATCATCGCTCGCCTGGTGGACGTGGCCAGCCGCCTGACGGTCGGCGCGTCGAACGCGGAACCGGCGCCGTTCATGGGGCCGGTCGTGTCGTCTGCGATTGCCAAACGGCTGGTGCAGGCGCAGGAAGACATGGTCGCCAAGGGTGGCGTGAGCCTGCTCGCCATGCGCCACCTTGATGAAGACACCGGCTTTGTCACGGCCGGCATCGTCGATGTGACCGATGCCGAGGACATCCCCGACGAAGAGTGGTTCGGTCCGCTGCTGCAGGTGATCCGCGTGGCGGACTTCGACACTGCCATCCGTGCTGCCAATGCCACCGAATTCGGCCTGGCCTCGGCGCTGATTTCGAACGACGAGCAGTTGTGGAAGATTTTCCAGGTGCGCGCGCGCGCCGGCATCGTCAACTGGAACCGTCCGACCACGGGCGCGGCCAGCACCGCGCCGTTCGGCGGCGTGGGCAAGTCGGGCAACCATCGCCCGAGCGCCTACTACGCGGCCGACTACTGCGCGTACCCGGTCGCCTCGATTGAAAACCCCGCACTGGAACTGCCGGCCAAGCTGTCGCCCGGCATGCATTTTTAAGAGGCTGGCATGAGCGCACGCGAATTCAACTTCGACGGCCTGGTCGGGCCGTCGCACAACTACGCCGGCCTGTCGTTTGGTAACGTCGCCTCGTTCAACAACGTCAAGAGCGCCAGCAACCCCAAGCTGGCCGCCCTGCAGGGACTGGCCAAGATGCGCGCGCTGGCCGCGCGCGGCTTTGGCCAGGCCGTGATGCCGCCGCAGGTGCGTCCCAACTTCCGCCTGCTGCGCAGCGTGGGTTTTACCGGCACCGACGCCGAGGTGCTGGCCAAGGCTGCGAAACAGGCGCCGGTAATCCTGGCCAGCGCATATTCGGCCTCGCCCATGTGGACCGCGAATGCGGCGACCGTCAGTCCGTCGGCCGACAGCGCAGACGGGCGCGCGCACTTCACCGCCGCCAACCTGAACAACAAGCTGCACCGCGCCTTCGAGCACACGCAGTCGGCGCGCAGCCTGCGCGCCATCTTCGCCGATCAAAAACATTTTGCCGTACACGATGCGCTGCCCGGCACGCCGGCGTTCGGCGACGAAGGCGCGGCCAACCACACGCGCTTTGCGAAGGATCATGGCAGCGCCGGCGTGGAGCTGTTCGTGTATGGCCGCACCGAGTTCGATGCGGCGGCGCCGGCGCCGAAGCGCTTCCCGGCGCGGCAAACGCTGGAAGCTTCGCAAGCCGTGGCGCGCCTGCATGGCTTGTCGCGTGAGCGCACCGTGTACGTGCAGCAGAATCCCGACGTGATCGACCAGGGTGTGTTCCACAACGACGTGATCGCGGTCGGCAACGGCAACGTGCTGTTCTACCACGAGCAGGCGTTTGCCGACGAAGCGGACGCCATCGAGCGCCTGCGCCGCGCGGTGGGCGACCTGGGCGCAGAGTTCAATCCGATACGCGTGGCGACGGCGCAGGTGGCGGTGGCCGACACGGTGGCCAGCTACCTGTTCAACAGCCAGCTGCTGACCAAGGACAGCGGCAAGATGGCGCTGGTGGTGCCGCAGGAATGCCAGGAAAACGCATCGGTTGCGCGCTACCTCGAAGGCCTGCTGGCGGAGCAAGGCGCGATCGACGAATTGATCACGTTCGACCTGCGCCAGTCGATGCGCAACGGCGGCGGCCCCGCGTGCCTGCGCCTGCGCGTGGCGCTCACCGGCGCGGAAGCCGCAGCCATGCACCAGGGCGTGGTGATGACCGAGACGCTGTACCACGCGCTGGTGGCGTGGGTGGAAAAGCACTACCGCGACAGCCTGTCGCCGGACGACCTGGCCGACCCGCAACTGGCGATCGAGGTGCGCACGGCGCTGGAAGATTTGAGCCGCATCCTGAACCTGCCCGACCTGTACGACCTGAGTTGACCGGCAATCCTTCTGGTATGGGCGCGAAGTTTTAAAAGCTGGTCTAATACCGCATCACCAGCAGCAACAGACCCACGCCGCGCCGCCACAAGCGGCGCGGCGTGGGTCTGCGAGAACTACCTAAATACTAAAATACCCGTTACGTATTGGAGAAGAAACAATGAAACAAACACCACAAGACCTGCGCGCCCAAACGCTCGCATCGATCAACGCCAGCCAGCCTGCCAGCAGCAACGCCCAGGTCCCGGCCCTGATCGGCGCCTGGCTCGCAGCCCTCGACGACGAAGACCTGGCCGGCACCGTGCCCGCCAGCCTGGCGCCGGTCTTGATGGAAGGTTTCAGCAAAGCGGCCCAGCGCACCGGCGCCGGTGCGCAAGTGGTGACGCTCCCTTACGACGATGGCCGTGGCGGCAAAGCCACCGCGCTGCTCATCCTCAACGACGACATGCCGTACCTGGTGGACTCCATCGTCATGGCCATGCGCAAGCTGCACGTCGCCGCCAGCGGCGTGATGAACGCCGTGCTGCCGGTGGCGCGCAACGCCGACGGCGTGGTCACCAGTGTCGGCCAGGCCGGCGACAAGCTCGAATCGTACGTACTGTGCCTGCTGGCCGAAGACTTGCCTGCCGCCGAACTGGGCGCGCTGGTGGACCGCATCCAGATGGTCTCGCGCGACGCTGCCGTGGTCCGCCGCGACAAGGCCGCCATGCTGGCGCACCTGGGCCGCATCGGCACCGAAGCTGCCGCCATCGGCGAAGAAGGCAAGGAAGTCGCCGCCTTCCTGGAATGGGCGCGCACCGAAGGCTTCGAGCCGTTCGGCTATGCCTACTACCAGGTGAAACCGGGCGTGCGTGAGCTCGAACGCGACATCCCGAGCCGCATCGGCGTGCTGCAAGATACGGCGCACCCGGTCTATGGCACCTGCCTGGCCAACATCCCCGGCGACTTCGACACGCTGTCCAAGCGCGCCCACACGCTGTCCATCGTCAAGGCCGACGTGGAAGGCACCTTGCACCGCGACCAGCAGCTCGACTTCATCGGCATCCGCCACACCGACGCGCAAGGCGCGATCCTCGGCGAATACTGCTTCGTCGGTTTGTTCACCCGCGCCGCCACGTCCACGCCGCTCAACCGCCTGCCGTTCGCGCGCGGCCGCGTGGCCAAGGTGCTGTCGATTGCGGGCGTGCGCCAGGAAGGTTTCCGCGCCGAGAAATTCATCGAGATCCTCGAATCGCTGCCGCGCACCGAAGCGCTGGAAGCCGATCCGCAATGGCTGGCCGAAGTCTGCGGCGCCGTCGTCTCGCTGTACAAGCAGCCGCGCACCAAGGTGTTCGCGCGCCGCGACGTCTATGCGCGCCACCTGAACGTGCTGGTGTACCTGCCGCGCGAGCGTTACAGCAACAGCGTCGCTTCGTCGCTGGCGCGCACGCTGCAAAGCACGTCCGGCGCCAGCCACGTCAGCCTGCAAACGCTGGTGGCCGATGGCCCGCTGGCCCGCGTGTACCTGATCGCCCATGGCGCGCGCTATCCGCTCGACCTGGAAACCGACATCCAGCAGCCGCTCACCGCAGTGCTCGACGGCTGGCACGACAGCTTCTCGCAACTGGCCGACACCGTGCCCAATGAGCCGGTACGCGCCCACCTGCGCAAGATGTGCGCCACGCTGCCGGTCGATTACGTGGCGTCCACCACGCCGGTCGCCGCTTTCCAGGACCTGCAAACCATCCTGCACAACATCGACCCGTCGCGCGTCGATGTACGGGTGGAGAATTCCAACGGTGGCACCTCGATCCGCCTGTACTCGGTGGACCAGGTACCGTCGCTGTCGATCATCCTGCCGGCGCTGCATAACGCCGGCGTGACCATCGACCGCGAACAATCGCACTCGCTGCGCCTTGACGGCCAGCGCCGCTACGTCACCAGCTTGTCGGTGGACCCGGCCAGCGCGGCCAGCCTGTCCAAGCCTGGCGTGGTGATGGTGGCCGAAGAGCTGTTCTCGGCACTGTTCAACAACGAAGCCGAAGACGGCCGCCTCAATGGCCTGGTCATCGAAGGCGGCTTGAGCGTGCGCGAAGTGCAGCTGGTGCGCGCGTACATGAGCTACTGGCGCCAGACCGGCACGCAGTTCTCGGTGCGCTACATCGCCGAAACCCTGCGCAAGCAGCCGGCATTGGTCAAAGAGCTGGTGGACGTGTTCCTGCGCCGGTTCGACCCGTCGCTGGCCGAGGCCACCCGCGCCGAAGCGCTCGACAAGCTGGCCGACATCAAGGCGCGCCTGCCGGGGATCAACCACGCCGACAGCGAGGAAGTACTGGGCGCGCTGGCCAACCTGATTGCCGCCACCCTGCGCACCAACTACTTCCAGAACGACCAGAAGGGCGACAAGATCATCTTCAAGTTCGACACCAGCAACCTGTCGCTGGTGCCGGAACCTAAGCCGTACCGCGAGATCTACGTGTTCTCGCGCCGCTTCGAGGGCCTGCACCTGCGCGGCGGCCCGGTCGCGCGCGGCGGCTTGCGCTGGTCCGACCGCATGGAGGACTACCGCACCGAAGTCCTCGGCCTGGTCAAGGCCCAGATGGTGAAGAACGCCGTGATCGTGCCGGCCGGTGCCAAGGGCGGCTTTGTCTGCAAGCAGATGCCGAAAGACGCCGTGCGCGAAACCATCGCGGCCGAAGGCGAAGCAGTGTATCGCCTGTTCATTTCCAGCCTGCTGGAAGTGACCGACAACCGCGTGCTCGGTAACATCGTGCCGCCAGCAGACACGGTCTGCTACGACAGTGCCGACCCGTACCTGGTAGTGGCCGCCGACAAGGGCACCGCGACCTTCTCCGACATCGCCAACAGCATCGCCGTGCAGCGCGGCTTCTGGCTCGGGGACGCGTTTGCCTCGGGTGGCTCCAATGGTTACGACCATAAAAAAATGGGCATCACCGCCAAGGGCGCCTTCGAAGCTGTGCAGCGCCACTTCTACGAAATGGACCACGACATCCACGCTACGCCAACCACCATGGTCGGCGTGGGCGACATGTCGGGCGACGTGTTCGGCAACGGTGCGCTGTTGTCGCGCAAGCTGAAAATCGTCGCTGCGTTCGACCACCGCCATATCTTCCTCGATCCGAACCCGGACCTGGAGCAGTCGTTCGTCGAGCGCGAGCGCATGTTCGCGCTGCCGCGTTCCTCGTGGGACGACTACAACAAGGAATTGATTTCGGCCGGCGGCGGCGTGTACCCGCGCACCGCGCGTACCATCGCACTGTCGCCGCAAATCCGCGAAGTGCTCGACATCGAAGAGACCTCGCTGCCGCCGGAAGAGCTGATGCACCGCATCCTGAAAGCGCCGGTGGACCTGTTCTACAACGGCGGTATCGGCACCTACATCAAGGCATCGACCGAAACCCACGCGCAGGTCAAGGACCGCGCCAACGACAATATCCGCGTCGATGGCAACCAGCTGCGCTGCAAGGTCGTTACCGAGGGCGGCAACCTGGGCGCCACGCAGGCGGGCCGGATCGAATTCGCGCTGACCGGTGGCCGCATCTTCACCGACGCCATCGACAACTCGGCCGGCGTCGATTGCTCCGACCACGAAGTCAACGTCAAGATGTGGCTGGACGTGGAAATGAACGCCGGCCAGCTGAGCGAAGCGGACCGCAACCACACGCTCAACCTGATGACCGCCGACATCGAACGCCTGGTCCTGCGCGACAACACGCTGCAAACCCATTTGCTGGTGCGCGAAGCGCAGGCGCAGGTGGAACCGGCGGTGCAGGACGGCTACGCCGACCTGATCGCGTTCCTGGAAGAAGAGGGGGCGCTGTCGCGCGACCTGGAGCAGCTGCCGACGGTGGCCGAACTGGCGCGCCGCAAGGCCGACGGCCGCGGCCTGACCACGCCGGAACTGGCGGTGGTGATCGCCAACGTGAAAAACCGCTACAAGCGCATCCTGTCGGCGCTGCCGCTGACGGAACACAGCTGGGCCGAGTCGATGCTCAAGCCGTACTTCCCCGAGCTGATGGTCGCCACCCGTCCGGCGCTGGCGCACCCGCTGGCCAACGCCATCCTGGCCACCGTGCTGGCCAACGAAGCGGTCAACCGCTGCGGTCCGCTGATGCTGCGCCAGCTGGCCGGCGAACATGGCGTCGATGAAACCGACGTGATCCAGGCCTGGGGCCAGGCCTGGTCGGCACTGAACCTGGCGCCGGTATTTGCCACGCTCGACGCGGACGCGCTCAAGATCCCGCGCGCCGTCTCGATCAAGGTCGATGCCCGCACCCGCGTGCTGCAACGCGCCGTGATCGAAGGCGCGTTGACCGTGCCAGCCGACCAGCTGCGCGGCGGCGTGGAAGAACTCACGCGCCTGTTCGACCAGCCGGAACTGCTGTCGCAACTGACGCCAGCCGACGGCCAGTCCGATGCCGAACTGACCACCGGTCTGCGCCCTGAATTCGTCCAGGCATGGAACGCGGTCGATGCCATCGAAGCGGTGGCGGCGTTCGTGTTTGCCGCCCTGTCGGTGCAGCGTCCGGCGGGCATGGACTTGCCGGCCTTCCTGCAAATCGGCCTGGCGCTGCGCACGCAAGTGGGCATCGACGTGCTCGAACGCGGCCTGAAACTGCCGGCAGCCAACCGCTCGCAGGAGCAGCTGCGCAACTACGCACAAAACGCGCTGCGCCGCACCCAGCAACGCCTGCTGTCCAAGGTCCTGCAACACGCAACCGGCGGCCATTCGGCGGCCGAAGCGGTGGAACTGGTGGCCAACACCCTCGGCCTGTCGGGCTATGCGCAGCCGACCGACCTGGAACAGGCGATGCTCGATGTGTGGGCATTGTCCGAGGCGGTCAACGCGGGCACCACGGCAGGGACCACCCTGCTGGCGGCGTAAGCGCATGGCTGGCTATCGCACGCCAGTACCGGCGGCATTGCCAGAGCCGGTACGCGCGCTGGCGCAAGCCGATTTCAGCGCGGTTGCGCAGCGCTTCGGCGCCGCCGGCTTCGCGGTGGCGCAGCCGGCCGACGGCATCCTGACCATCAAGGCGGAGGGTAACCCCGGGGAGCGGCCAGCGTTGCTGATTTCAGTCGGCGTGCACGGCGACGAGACGGGACCGATCGAAATGGTCGCGTACCTGCTCGACGCCCTGTCGCGCGAGGCGGACAAGCTGGCAGTGAACCTGATGCTTTGCGTGGGCAATATCGGCGCCATCCGCGCCGGCAAGCGCTTCATCGACGCCGACTTGAACCGCATGTTCCGCGCCGAGCGCGGTACGCTGGCCGGTACCGCCGAAGCAGCGCGCGCCGACCAGCTGATTGCCGCCACCGCCGATTTCTTCGGTGACGCGGGCCAGGTGCGCTGGCACCTCGACCTGCACACGGCGATCCGCCCTTCGGTCTATCCGACCTTTGCCATTGTCCCCGAGATCATCGCCGAGCAACCGCGCCGTGCGCTGCTCGACTGGCTGGGGGCAGCGGGAATCGGCGCCGTGATCATGAATCCGGCATCGGTGGGCACGTACAGCTACTACTCGGCCGAGCACCACGGCGCGGCCGGCACCACGGTGGAACTGGGTCGCATCGGCACGCTGGGCCAGAATGACCTGGCGCAATTCGCCGACGCGTCGCAGGCACTGGACGACCTGCTGCGCGGCACCCCAACCTCGGGCGCCGGCCGCCAGCCGCACATCTTCAACACCGCGCGCCAGATCATCAAGCTCAGCGACGACTTCCGCATGGCCTTCGGCAAGGAAACCCACAACTTCACTGCGATGAAGCAGGGCGAAGAAATCGCCCGCGACGGCGACACTGTCTACACGGTGCAGCATCCGGAAGAGCTGGTGGTGTTTCCCAATCCCGATGTGCGGGTGGGGTTACGGGCAGGGTTGATGGTGGTGCGGGTAGCCTGAGGCAGGTTTAACTGAGCAGCACCTGCGCGCCGTACAACAGCGCGCAGGCCAGCACAGTCGCCACCCACACCCTCCAAGCGCTGCGGGTGGCAAACACCCACAGCACATACAGCGTGTAAAACGTAAAACTGAGCAGGCTGGCGATCAATACGCCCTCGGCGCGCGACACGCCTGGTAGCCATGGCAGCGCCAAGGCCAGCACCGTCGACAGCAGCGCCGTCAACCCGTAGCCACCCACGCCGGCCAGCACGAATCTGCCTGCCACTTCCCAGCGATAGCGTGCACTTACCCCAGTCGTTTTCGCGCTCATGGTTTCCCTTTCTGAACCTGCTGTGCGCGCCGTGCCATCACAGCCAGCATCACGCCAAACCCCAGCGCCACCAGCTCCACGCCGGCGCGCTGCCCGTCGCCAGCTGTTGCATACGCCAGCAGGTGCTGGCCGGTCGTCAGATAGTTCAACAGCGGCAGCAGCAGGCACAGCACCGCGCCGGCCGCCAGTTGCTCGACCCAGGCGCGCATGGAGGGGCGCACCAGCGCGTGCAGCAAGGTCGCCAGCCACAGCCACAGGAAGGCGCGGATTTCCCACAGCGCGCGGTCGGTCCACTCGACCGGCAGCAAGCGGTTGGCATAGAAGTAGCCGATGCAGGCCAGCGCGATGCCGGCAATCGCCGCCACGTTGAGCGCCTCGATCACGCGATACACGCCGGCGGTGGCGCGGCCGAATTCCTGTTCGCTCTTCTTGCGGCGCTTGACACAAAACAGGATGGTGCCGGTCGCCATCATCGCCGTGCCCAGCAGGCCGCTCACGAAATACAACCACTTCATGCTCCAGCCGCCAAAGCGCACCAGGTGCAGCGCCTTTAAAACTTCGTGGACGTCGGCGCTGCTAGTAGGCTCATTCACACGCGGCGTCTTCACTTCGATCACGGCGCCAGTCACGCCGTCGAACGCCACGCTCGACAAGGTATGGGCGATGGTCGCGGCGCGGTGATCGTCGGCGGGGCCGAATACGCGCACCACCATGCCGGCGCGGCCCGGCTGCTCGACCAGCACGCGCCGCGCCGGACGGGCCATCAGGCCTTCAGCCTGCGGCACCAGCAGCGCCAGGTCCTGCATCGCCGCTGGCGCGCCGCCGCGTGGCCGGCGTGCAGCGGCTTGCTCGCCATCGAGCTCAAGCTGGTAACGCTGGTAGCCGTCCTGGCCGTACACCGCTTGCAGCGGCCAGGGCATGTAGCTGGTGTAGAAAAACGTCAGCCCGGTATACACGATCATGAACAGGAATGGCAGCGACAGCACCGCCGTGGCATTGTGGGCGTCGAGCCATGATCTCTGGCCTTTGCCGGGCCGGAACGTGAAGAAGTCCTTGAAGATGCGCTTGTGGACGACCACGCCGGTGACCAGCGCCACCAGCATGCACATCGAGGCCCAGCCCACCAGCCAGTAGCCGGGCGTATCGGCCTGCAGCATGTAGTGGAACGACATGAAGTGGCGTCCGCCCTCGGTCTTGCGGCTCGCTGCTTGTTCACCAGTGAGCGGCGCGCCGGTGGCCGGGTTCAGCGCGACAGGACCGCCGCCTTGCCACACCAGCAGGACCGGGCCGCCGTTCTCTCCCGGCAGTTCGATGCGCCAGAAGCGCGCCTTGCCGGCGTTGGCCGCCAGGTGCGTGGTGGCCGCGCGCAGCACGGCCGCGCGGTCACCGACCGCAGCGTCCTGCACCACCGGCCGTGCTTCCATCCACTGCGTGATCGGCTGGCGGAACACCGCCAGCGTCCCGGTGAGAAAAATCGCGCACAGCACCCAGCCCGCCGTCAGGCCGCACCAAGTGTGCAGCCATGACATCTGTTGACGGAAACCGTCTTTCATCACGACCTGAACTCCGCGACGATCAGAAGCTGCCGCGCAGGGTCAGCATCACGTTGCGCGGATCGCCGTAATAGTTGGCGTTCACAAAGCTCGACAGGGTGCTGTAATAGCGCTTGTCGAACATATTGTTGAAGTTGACGGTGGCCGACCAGCGCGGGTTGATCTGGTACTTGATCATCGAGTTCCACACCGCGCGGCCGCTGACCACCGCCGACTGCGCGCCAATGGTGCGATAGCTCATGCTCTGGGTATTGACGCCGCCGCCCACGGTGACGTCGCGCAGCGCGCCGTCAGGCTGGTACGTGGTCCACAGGCGCAGCATGTGCTTGGGCGTGAAGCTATTGAAGGCCAGGCCGCCGCTGTTGACGTCTTCCAGGTACTTGGTGCGGTTGAAGGTGTAGCCGGCGAAGATGTTCCAGTTTTTCAGCAGTTCGCCGCTCGCTTCCGCATCGATGCCCTGGCTGCGCACCTTGCCGGTGTCGGTGTAGCAGTAGTAGTCGCTGCGGCAGGTGGGGCTGGTGCTGAAGTCTTCCTGCGCGCGGTTTTTCTGCACCACGCGGAACAGCGCCAGCGACGTGTTCAAACGGCCTCCCAGCAGCTCGCCCTTTACGCCCGCCTCGTAGTTGGCGCCTACCAGCGGTTTCAGGGCTTCGCCCGATTCCTTTTGCTCGTATTGCGGCGAGAAGATGTCGGCGTAGCTGGCGTAGGCGTTCCAGGTCGGGCTGATCGCATAGATCAGGCCCGCGTACGGCGCCAGCTTGGCGTGTTCGCCCTGGTTGGTGGTCGAGATCGACGCCGCGCGGCCGGTGGTAACGGTGTCCCACACGGTGCGCGACCAGCCCACCCGGCCACCGATGACCAGCTTGAGCGGGTCGGCCAGTTGCAGGCGCACGGCGGTGTAGGCGCCGATTTCGCGCGACTTGCCTACCCGCGCCTCGCGCGTGGTTTGATAAATGAAATCGTCGGATGGTTCCGGGAAATCGGGATTGAAGTTATTGATGTCGTAGGTGTAGTAGTTGCTGCTCACGCCGTAGATGGTGCGCGCTTCGGCGTACGAGTACGTCACGCCGGCCACCACTTCGTGGCGGCGGCCCAGCGCGTCGAACTTGCCGGTGATGTTGGCATCCATGCCCGAGAGCTTGTTCTTGGCGATGGTGTTCGAAGCGCGCAGCGCACCGCGATTGCTGGTCGGGTTGATCGCCACGCCGGAGCCGGCGTACTTCATGTCGTTTTTTTCCTCGACGTAGGCGGTGCTGACTTTCAGGGTCCAGTCGTCGTTGAAATAGTGGGTCAGGTCGGTGAACGCGCCGCGGTTGCTGTTGTTCTGGCGGTTCCAGGTGGCGCCAAGAAAGGTGGAGCGCGGCAGCTCGAGGTCGCGGCCATTGTTGTAGCGCGGCAGACCGTTGAGGAACGGGCGGCCTTTCACTTCCTCGGAGCTGAGCGCGAGGTTCACCGTGGTTTGCGGCGACAGATCGGCTTCGAGCGTGGCGAACAGGGTGGGGCTGCGGCGGTCGGCGTAGTCGATGAACGATTTTTTGTCTTCGTAGTCGGCCACCACGCGCGCGCGCACCTTGCCGTCGTCGCTCAGTACGCGGCTGGCGTCAAGCTGCACGCCGTAGTTGTCCCACGAGCCGGCCTTGGCCACCACGCTGGTGGCGTCGGTGGCCAGGGGGCGCTTGCGTACCAGGTTTACCGCGCCACCGGGATTGCCGGCGCCTTGCAGCAGACCGGCCGCGCCGCGCAGCACTTCCACCCGGTCATAGACGGCGGTGCCGGCATTGAGATTGCTGGCGCGCCCGTACATGCCGCGATTGAGCGGCACGCCGTCGTACTGCACGGTGGTCAAATCGAACCCGCGCGAGTAGATGTATTTGCCGCCTTGCGGGCTTTGCTGGATGGTGACACCGGTGGTGCTGGCCAGGGTGTCGTACACGGTCGTCAGCGCCTGCTCGTCGAGCAGCTGGCGCGTAACCACGCTGATCGATTGCGGAATGTCCTTCAGCGCCTGCTCGCCCTTGCCGATGCTGACCGCGCGCGTGGTGTACGAGCCGGTGCCCTCGGTGGTGGGGCTGGCCTGCGCGGTGACCGACACCGCTCCCAGCGTTTGCACGGCGGCGTCGTCGCGGCGCTGGGGACGAATGGTGACCACGGTGCCGTCGATATCGGCCGCCAGCCCGCTGCCGGTGAGCAGGATGTGCAGCGCGTCGCGCGCAGTCATGCGGCCATTGACGGCCGGCGCGGTTTTGCCGGCCACCAGCGCCGGCTGCACCATCAGCTCGAGCCGGGTCTGGCGCGCCAGGGCGTCGAGCGCGGGCGCCAGCGGCTGGGCGCCGATACGGATCTCGACCGCGACTGCCGCCGCTGGCGACGGCGCAGATTGGGCGCACGCGCCGGTGGTGGCAAATGCGAGGGCAATGGCTAAGGCCAGCGGCGCAGGTTGAAAGCTGAAACGGGACATGCGATCTCCAGAAGTTGAATAAGAATCCTTCTCATGTAGACGCATGGTGTAACGGAACCCCAACCCCCGCAGCAAAATATTTTTCAGTTATTTGTCATTGGAGACGATTTCGGTCACCGCGCCGTCGCGCCGCAGCGCCACCGGCAGCACGCGCGGCAGCACGCGGCGGAAGTTTTCCAGCCGTTGCGGATCGAACGTGCCGGTCACGCGCAAGGCGGCGACTTCGGCATCGCGCACCTGCAGGCCGGTGCTGCCGTAACGGCCGAATTCCGCCAGCACCTGCGCCAGCGGCGTGTTATCGAACGTGATGCGGCCGTCCCGCCACGGTGCGATGCCCGCTTCCGCCACCCGGCCGATCAGGCCCAGCTGGCCATCGGCATCGGCAGCGATGCGCTGGCCGGCGCCCAGCTCCATCACCGGCGAGCCGGCGCCGCCGGTCACGCGTACACGGCCTTCCTCGACCTGCACCCGGATCTCGTCGGCGCCGGGGATGTCCGGGGTGTGGCGCACCGAGAACCGCGTGCCCACCACGGTCACGCGCACGGCGCCGGCCAGCACCTCGAACGGGCGCGCCGGGTCGCCCTGGACGTGAAACACGGCCTGGCCGCCCAGCAGGCGCACCTCGCGCCGCTCGCGGTACAGGGCCACGGCGATGCGGGTGTCGGTATCGAGCCGCAGCATGCTGCCGTCGGGCAGGGTCACGTCCTGCTGCTGGCCGCGCTGGGTGCGGAAGTTGCCCGCGTAAAGCGGTTGCTGCTGCCAGCGGTTCCAGGCCAGGAAGCCGCCGCCGGCTGCCGACAGGGCAACTGTCGCCAGCGCAGCACGCGGCGCCATCGCCGCCAGGCTCGCCAGCCAGTCGCGCCGGCCTCGGGATGCTGGGGCACTGCCGCGCTGCTCCGCCGCCAGGTCTGCCGCCAGCTGCCGGCGCAGCTGGGCCACGCCATCGGCCGGCAACTCGTCGAGCTGGCGCCAGTCGTCGTGCCAGCGGGCCAGCGCCGCTCGGTGGGCCGGATCGGCTTGCAGCCAGGTGTGAAACGCGGCTTCCTCGGCGGCCGTGAACGCGCGCTGGCGGCGGGCGAACCAGTCCAGCGCCTGTTGATCGACGTCGCTTGCGTGAGCGGGGGATGACGGGCTTGGGTTCATGGCGGTGTCATGGGGATATGGATGTAGACGCGCGAGTCGGCGCCAGCCCAACCCCGGGCGGCGAACAATTTATTCATGCGGTGGACTTTCCGCGCAGCGGCGGCATGCCTGCATGGCGTGCTTGATGTGGCGCTCGACCATCGTCACCGAAATCCCCATCTGCTGCGCCACGGCCGCTTGCGACAGGCCGTCGAATTTATGCAGGATAAAGGCTTCGCGGCAGCGCAGCGGCAGCTCGCCGATCACGGCCAGCATCGCCTGCACGCCCTGGGCGGACATGGCGGCGGTTTCGGGTTCGAGGGCGGCGGGGGCGGCCAGCGTATCGAGCACCTTGAAGTCGTCGGCGTGGTGATCTGGTTCAGCGGAGACGCCGCGCACCGTGTCGCGCCGGTGCTGGTCGATCATGAGGTTGCGCGCGGTGCGGTAGAGCAGGGCGCGGGGTTCGGCAATGGTCACACCGTCCTGCTGCATGGCAAGCACGCGCGCATAGCTCTCCTGCGCCAGGTCGGCGGCAGCCTCGCGGTTGTTCACCGCGCGCGACAGGAAATTGAGCAGTTCTCGGTAGTAGCGTGTTACCACATAAATCCAAAGCCAAGGGGACGACGGCTCCCGTCACAGGCTGGCTTGGACTGCTTTGGCTGACCCTGGGTGTCAGGGATACCCCTTCTTATCCCGACCGGCTCAATTTTACAGCCTGGCTTCCGGCTGGTCAGCAGTAACTTGTTAGTTGCTTCCCTGGCCGCGCACGATGAGGACGGCGGCAAGCGTGGCGACAAAGCCCAGCAGAGCGGCAGCAACGCCGACGGCAGGGTGGACGCGGCGCGAGACGGTGGGAATATGGGAATGAATTTTTTTAACCGGCATAACACGAATCTCCTCGATGTCTTATATAAGTATCAAACTTGTACCAAGAGTAGCGCGCGTATCGATCTCGATCTACATCCTGGCTGTATCAAAAGTAAGTAACTGTAACGACAATAGCATTGTTAACACTTTATTTAAGTTGTATAGATCACACACAAGAACTTTCTTTAGGGAAGGCGTAAAGGCCTATAATCGCTTAGTTTTTTTGCCCGAACATATCTCCCACAAGGAATCACTGTGAATCAAACGCTGGTCCAGAAGCTGACCCGTACCAAGCCGGTCGCTCCACCCGTCGAGCATGTCAGCGCCGATCAAGCGCCTTCCGGCAACCGCCTGCATCGCTCGATGGGATTGTTTCCGCTGACCATGATCGGCGTTGGCGCCACCATCGGCACCGGCATTTTCTTCACGATGGTCGAGGCCGTGCCCAAGGCCGGCCCGTCGGTAGTGTTGTCGTTCCTGATCGCGGCCATTACCGCCGGCCTGACGGCGCTGTGCTATGCCGAGTTGTCGTTCCGCATACCCGCGTCGGGATCGTCGTATTCGTTCGCGTACGCCACGGTGGGAGAGTTTTTGGCCTTTATTATGGCGGCCTGCTTGCTGCTCGAGTATGGATTGGCGGCCAGCGCCACGGCAATCGGCTGGTCCGACTACCTGAACAACTTCCTTAATAATGCCTTCGGCTGGCATATCCCGGAAATGTTGCGCTCACCCATGATCGTGGCCACGGCCAGCCATGGCATCGAGTTGCGCCCCGGTCATATCAACCTGCCGCCGATCCTGCTGGTGATCTTATGCTGCGTGTTGCTGATCCGTGGCACCAAGGAATCGGCCACCACCAATGCCATCATGGTGCTGATCAAGCTGGCGATTCTGGTGTTCTTTATCGTGATCGCGTTCTCGGGTTTCGATATCAATAATTTCCACCCGTTCTTCAGCCCGGACAATGGCGTCCACTACACCGGCATGGCCGGGGTGACTGCCGCTGCCGCCACCGTGTTCTTCTCGTTTATCGGCCTCGACACGGTGGCCACCGCCGGCGAAGAAGTGCGCAATCCTACCCGCAACGTGCCGATCGGCATCTTGTCGGCGCTGGCAATCGTTACCGTGTTTTATATGCTGGTGGCATTTGCGGCCATGGGCGCGCAGCCGGCGTCGATGTTTGCCGGCCAGGAAGCAGGCCTGGCGGTGATTTTGCAGAACGTCACCGGCCAGAAGTGGCCGGCACTGGTGCTGGCGGCCGGCGCGGTGATTTCGGTCTTCAGTGTGACCCTGGTAACGATTTATGGCCAGACCCGCATCCTGTACGCGATTTCCAAGGACGGCCTGATTTCCAGGACCTTCCAGAAAGTGAATCCGCGCACGGCGTCGCCGGTGCAAAACACCCTGATCGTCAGCCTGGTGGTGGGACTGGTGGCCGGCTTTGTCGATGCGACCTTCCTGTGGGACATGGTCAGCATGGGCACCTTGACGGCGTTCATCGTGGTGTCGCTGGCGGTGCCGGTACTGCGCTACAAGCAGCGCGCCAACCCGACCGCCGGTTTCCGCGTGCCGTTCGGCCCTTACCTGGTGCCGGGACTGAGCATCAGCGCCTGCTTGTATCTGATGTTCGGCCTGTCGCTGACCACCTACACGATCTTTGCGATCTGGATGTCGGCGGCTGTCATTACGTATTTCCTGTACGGCATGCGCAACTCAAAGTTGAACAAAGCATAGACAGCCAGGCCAGGCCCGGACGTTAAAAAGCCCCGGTCCGCTTGCGCGGCCGGGGCTTTTGCCCATTTACAGATGACGACTTACTTAGCGCTGCCTGGCTTGGAGCCGAGGTAAAGACGCAGGGCAACGGCGGTCAGGGCAACGGCAACTGGCAGGTTTTCGATGATGGTCAGCATGTTATTTCTCCTAGAATTCAGTGATTCAAACAGGGATCCGGACAACTTAAGCGCGGGCTGCGGCGTAACGCAGTTCCGACGCCAGGCTCGGCGAGTGCGCGGCTACTTCGTTGGCGGTGCTGCTCAGCCACCAGATGGTTTCTTCGGTGCTTTGTTCAGCAGCGATTTGCTCGGCAACGGCAACTGGCTTCTTGACGAACACCGCGACGAACAACTTGCGCACTGCGTTGGTAACGTCGCTGGCGAAGTCGGTAACGTTGGTGTGGTAGTTGAAAACGGTGGTAGTCATGTGTTGCTCCTTGAGAATGTCTGTTTGATGCAGTGCAGTATGCGCCTCTCCGAGAAATAAATATACTTTCATTTTGTGATGCATGCGATAGAAAAAGCATATAACACTATAGCGTTGCCGCGCGGTATGATATTCATGGACGTGATAAGTCACGCCATGGCGATGCAACTTTATTAGTCAGGCAATATTGCGCAGGACTGTCTGGCTGTAGCCGATGATTTTCACGGCGTCGGCCTGCAGCAGGCGGATGCGGCGCTGTACCAGCGGCCAGCCCGACCACGGCACGGCGTCCGCCGAGGGCGCTGTTTCCAGCGCTGGTTGCGCCTGGATATAAGCAGCTTGCGGATCGAGCGCCTGGCTCAGGGTGCGCACCACCTGCTCGTGGCTGATGCCGAGCATGGCGTTGACCGGCTCGGTCGGCAACTCGACCACGTGGCGGCGCAGGATGGCGCGCAGGGCAGCCACGTGCGCCACCAGCAGGTAATTCTGCACGATGAACAAATTGATATCTTCAACCGCGCGGCGCTTGCTGGCCGGCTCGTCCAACATGCGCACCAGCGCCGAGCTGAGCGCCGCCAGGCTGTCCATCAGGCGCTTGCGCTCGATGCGGTAGGCGAAGTCGTCCTTGCCTTTGCCCTGCAGCAGGTCGAAGCTGGCCTGCATATAGCGCAGGTTTACTTCGAGCACGCCGCGCACCAGCCGGGGCACGCTCTGGTATTCCCAGTTGGCCAGCACGAAGCTGAAGGCGGTGGCCACTGCCGCGCCGATAAAGGTATCGACCAGCCGCTCCATGATCAGGTCGTTATTTCCGGGTGCGATCAGGTGCATTTGCAGCAGGATCATGATCGAGACCGCCACTGCCGCATACCGGTAGCGCAGGTAAATAAACGTGGGGGTGGCCACCGTGGCCAGTACCAGCATGGCCAGGATCACCGCCATGCTGTTAATCACGTGCAGCACCACTGCCGTGATCACGCAGCCGATGATGGTACCGATGATGCGGTCGGTTCTGCGCTGCTTGGTCATGCTGAAGCTCGGTTTCAGGATGATGACGATGGTCAGCACGATCCAGTAACTGTGCGCCGCGTACGGCAACAGCGCCGCCACGGCCAGCCCCACCGAGATCGCCATGGCCACGCGCAGCGAGAAGCGGAAGATCGGCGAGTCGAGCCGCAGGTGCGACAGGATCATGCGCAGTTCGTATTTCTGCTGCGACAGGAACGGGCCCATGTCGGCATCGACCCAGAATGGCGTGGTCGCGTAGGCCTTCTGGCTGGCCTGGTGCAGTTCGCCGATCATCTTGATGATGGCGCGGATCTTGTTGCGCTGCGCGCGCAGCACCGCCAGCGCCTCCTGCTCCGGTTTGCCGGCGGCGATGCGCGCTTGCAGGGCCGCCAGTTCCGCTTCGATGGCGTCGAGTTCCGGGCCGTAGGTAATTTCCGGGTAGGAGGCTTTCTTGCGGGTGACGTCGTAGGCCACCGATTCGATATCGCGTGCGCACTTCCAGGCCAGGTCGTGCAGGGTTTTCATCACCGGCGAGTCGGCCAGGTGCAGCCGCAACTGGGCGTAATCGGTATGGGTGGACAGCACCAGTTCGTACAGGTCGAGCATGCACACGTGGGTTTGCACCACGATGGCGTCCTTGGCGTTCAGGTGGGCGCGCAGGATCAGGTCGCGCGAGGCCTGCTGGCGGTCGGCCAGCACGCTTTGCTGGCGCACCAGCTTGTTGAACTGCTCGTTCAGGTTGAAACGGGTGTCGTAGAAATCGGCCTTGATGTCGATGTAATGGGCCAGCTCGAACAGCGCCTCGGCCAGCACCTGCTGCTTGATACGATGGCGCAAGATCCATGAAATCCCCATCGCATACGCCAGGTAAGCCACCGCGCCGGAGGTAAACCAGGCGGTGTGGATGAAGGACTGGGTGGCTGTCATCGAGTGTTCCATCGACATGGTCATGATGAACAGCGTGGCCAGTTGCAGCGGCATCGACTTTTTGCCGTACACCACCATCATGCAGGCGAAAAAGCTGATCAGGACCAGCATGGTCATCAACAGCCAGTGCAGCGGCGCGCACAGGCTGATCAACAACGTCACGAAGCTGCACAGCAGCACCGACGCGCTCATCTCGTTGAACTTGTGGCGCAGCGGGCTGGGCATGTCCATCAGCGCCGTGCACAGCGCGCCGATACACACGGTCATTGCCGTGTGCAGGTCGGTAAATTGCAGCGAGATCAGGGTGACGCCGACCAGGCCGGCGGCAAAACGCAGCCCCAGGTAAAAATAGTGGCTGTAGAAAAACGTGCGCAGGTTGAGTGCGTAGTGCATGCGGTGACCTTGTGGGCAGCGGAACAAGCGACAAGATGCACGCGGCGGGATCGCCGCTGCGTGCATCCGAAGAACTCAGATTGTCTAAAACCTTAGAAGACCGATAACACCGGGTAACGGCGCCATTCCGGCTCGGCGTGGCGCTGGCCGTGTTCGAAGATAAAGCCCAGTACCGCATCCTGTTGTGACAGCAGCGCCGGGTTGGCCGCTTTCCACGCGTCGAACTTCGCTTTCAGTTCAGGCTCGGCGCCCAGCATGTCCAGCGCCAGGTCTTCAAACACGTAGTCCGAGTATGCCTCTTTCTTCTCGAGCACGCTGTTGAAAAAGCCCCAGCGGAAGAAGGAATCGTGGCCCAGCGGTTCGAGCGTTTCCACCGCGTAGCGGGCATTGTGCTGCTTGAGCGGAATGAACCAGTCACCGGCCTGCACCGTGAAGCTGGCCGTGCGCGCTTCGAGCTCGACCGCGTCGTGGTACATATGGCCTTCGTAGGCGTTCGGGCGCGAGGTGACCGAGACGATGTGATAGTACTGCGCCTCGATGGTGGCAGCCTCGTCGAACGGCGCCATTTCCACGCCGTTCCACTTCAGGCGCTCGATCGCTTCGCGCCACGCTTGCGGCACGATGTAGCCCTTGGGCGCGCGCACGGTGGCGGCCGGCACAAAGCTGTTGTAGTAGGCGATGTCCTTTTCCCACGGCTGGGTGCGGTCGTACGACAGGCGCTGGTAGTCGCCAAGCAGGCTGGGGCTGCGCTTGGCGGCGTAGCCCTGGAAGCGGAAGGTCGATGGATTGGCCTCGTCCATCTTCCAGTTGACGGTAAATTCAGTGGCGTTAGCAGCTTGCTCGCGGGCGTCGGCGCGCAATTCGATGATCTGCTTGCCGTGGGTGGTCGTAAAAGCCATGGTCACGTCGAGCAACGCGCGCATCGATTCGTAGCGGTCCTTGAACGGCTTGAGCATGTGCGTTTCCGGCATGAAGCCGATCACGTGGTGCAGGGCCGCGAAGCCGGTGGAAAAGCGCGGCACTTCGAGGAATTCGGCGATGCCATCGTCGGGCGTGTCGTGCACCGGGTTCACGTACGGGCAGGTGGGCCAGCCCTTGGCGGCCATCTGCTCGTAGATATGCGGCAGCATGGTCTGGCGCAGGAACGGACCCAATCCGTAGCCGAGCTTGTCGGCCTGGGTGTGGATCAAGGTCATCGTGTACGGGTAGTCGGCGCCGTTGGACGTATGGGTATCGACCATCACATCCGGGTCCCAGGTGCTGACCAGCTGGTTGAACAGCTGGGCGTTGAGGGTGTCGCACTTGATGAAGTCGCGGTTCAGGTCCAGGTGGCGGCTGTTGCCACGGAAGCCGAACTGCTCGGGGCCGTCCTGGTTCACGCGCGAAGTGTTGGCGCGGTTCAGCGCGCCATCGACGTTGTACAGCGGCACGAACAGCAGCACGGTGGTGCCCAGTGCCGCCAGCTTGTCGGCATCGAAACACAGGTCGCGCACGATGGCCATGCAGGCGTCAACACCTTCGGGTTCGCCGGGGTGGATGCCGTTGTTGTTGAAGAAGACCGGGCGGCCTTGCGCCTTGATCAGGTGGCGGTCGAACACGCCATCGGCGCTGACCACGCCGGCATGGATCGGGATGCCGCCATCGGACGTGCCGATCTGTTCAAAACGCAGCACTTGCGGAAAGCGCTGCGCCAGCTGCTCGTAGAAGGCGATGCATTCGCTGTGCAAGGTGGTCTGGTTTTGATTGCCCTGTTCGTAGGGTGTCGGCATTTCTGGGTGCATGGCGGTCTGGTTCTCAGGGTGCATGGTGGCGGTGCGTGCGGTGTGCCTCGTGAGCTTGCCGGCACGTTTCAAGGGCAGCAATTGTATCATTGCTGCCCGTTTTTTGAGCGGTTGCGGCGCTGCAGTTGCGTTGCTGCAAGGAAAATATCGGCTGTCGATGATGTACTGGCGCCATGCTCATCAACGCGGGAGGCGGCTATGCGGAACAGGTCTGGGGCGACGATGCTGGTCATCGTGGTGTTGCTGGCGCTGGCATGCCGGGCGGTGCTGGCGCAGATCGGACCGCGCTACTCGGTGCAGCTCAAGCCCGGTCAGTACACGCCGTCGCAGCAGGGCCGGGTGGCGCTGGCAGGCAACGGGCTGGCGCTGATCCGCTACCAGGGGCTGGCGATCCTGGCGGTGGGCGCCGATGCCGATGCCTACAGCGCCGAGGCGGTACGGCACTGGCCGGCCGCCGATTTGCTGGTGCTGACGCCGGCCAGTCACGGGCGCTACGGCGGCCTGGCGCCGCTGGCGTCATCGCATGGACTGGGCGTGGTGTTGCCAGAGGTGGGCGGCCACCTGGCAGTGCCGCCGCCAGACGGGCAGGGGCCGCGCTGGTATCCGCTGCACACCTGGGATGCGCTGCACCTGCGCAAGGGCAAAACCTCGCTGCGCGTCACCGCCATGCCCGGTCAGCCGGGGACGGCGCACGTGGCCGGTTTCATGCTGGAGCTGGGCCATGGCAGGGCGTCGTACCGCGTGTACCTCGGTTGCACGCCGCTGGCGGACGAAGAAGTACGCGCCTTGCCCGACCGCCTGCCGGGCGCCGACATGGCGCTGTTGCCGGCGCAGCAGGGGCTGCAATTGCTGCCGGTGCGCCGCCGGCAGGCGCCAGAGCCACTGACCGTTGGAGGTTACGCATTCACGGCTGTGCGGCGCTAGCCGCCAGTCCACAGCGCCAACAGGGGACCTGCGTCCCTGTCGACCTTTGCAGGAACCGACCCCAGGCGTTCAAGGGCGGCTGGCGCTGCCAGTGCAGTGCGGATTTACTTCTTGGCGTTGGTCTCGACCCACGCCGCATAGGTGTCGATGAACTTTTTCAGGAATTTCCTGGTATCTTCGTTGCTGACCTTGCCGTCGTCGCCGAGCAGCTTGGTGGCGTTGCCGATGTACATTTCCGGCTGTTGCAGCACCGGCATGTCGAGGAAGACCAGCGACTGCCGTACGCTGTGGTTGGCGCCGAAGCCGCCGGGCGCACCCGGGGTGACGCTGACCACGCCCGCCGGCTTGCCGCTCCACACGCTGCTGCCGTAAGGACGCGAGCCGACGTCGAGCGCATTCTTCAGCGCGGCGGTGGTGGAGCGGTTGTATTCCGGGGTGAAGAACAGCACGCCATCGTATTCCTTGACGCGGTCACGGAACTGGGTCCAGGCCTGCGGCGCCACCGCACCGTTTTCTTCGAGGTCCTGGTTATAAATGGCCAGCTCGCCGATCTCGACGATCTCCAGGCTCAGCGACTCGGGCGCCAGCGCGATGACCTCGTGGGCGAACTTGCGGTTGATCGAGTCTTTACGCAGACTGCCGATGATGACAGCGATTTTCTTGGCGGACATGGAATCTCCTGTGGGGATGGACAATGGGGAAATAAACGACCTCTTACTGTAACCGATCCCCGCCGCCACAAGGCGCGCGCCAGCCTTTTGGGAGGGACCGCTGGCGTGCCCGCAGGTGGCGTTTGCAACCCTCTCAGGCATACCGCAATTGCAGCCCCGGTGAAAGCCGTGCTACGGTCTGACGAGCCGCGGCAGGCGCCTGCTTCACGTTGTCGAGTTGAAACACGCTGACCACAGTGTCCAGCCCTTGCGCCTGTTCATGCAGGGAGTCGGCAGCGGCGCTTGCTTCTTCGACCAGGGCCATGTTTTGCTGGGTGAGGCCGTCCATTTGCACGATGGCCGCGCGGATCTGGTCGAGGCCGATGGCCTGTTCCTGGCTGGCGTCGGTGATCTCGCCCATGATGCCGGTCACGCGTTGCACGCTGCCCACGATTTCCTGCATGGTTGCACCAGTTTGGTCCACCAGCTTGGCGCCGCTGCCCACTTTTTGCACTGAGTCCTCGATCAGCGCCTTGATTTCTTGCGCTGCGGCTGCCGAGCGTTGTGCCAGGTTGCGCACTTCGGACGCTACCACCGCAAAGCCCCGGCCCTGTTCGCCGGCGCGCGCCGCTTCCACTGCCGCATTGAGCGCCAGGATATTGGTCTGGAACGCGATGCCGTTGATGACGCTGATAATGTCGGCAATCTTGTTCGACGACGCGCTGATCGATCCCATGGTTTCAACCACCTGCGCCACCAGCACGCCGCCCTTGACGGCGATTTCGGAGGCCGAGAGCGCCAACGTATTGGCCTGGCGCGCACTGTCGGCATTCTGTTTGACGGTGGCCGTCATTTCTTCCATCGACGACGAGGTTTCTTCCAGCGACGCCGCCTGTTCGGCCGAGCGCTGCGACAGGTCCTGGTTGCCGGCCGCAATCTGCGCGGACGCGCTGGCCATGTGGGTGGTGCTGCCGCGTACTTCGGCCACGATGCCGGCCAGGTTGCCTTTCATCGTGTCGAGCGCGGTCAGCAAGGTGCCGATTTCGTTGGTGCTATGTGCGGTGGCGCTGCCACGCAGGTCGCCGGCCGCGACCCGCCCGGCAATCGCCATCGCCTGTTGCAGGGGCTGGGCGATGGACTTGATCAGCAAGTAGCCGACAGCCAGCGCCAGCGCAGCACCGAGGACCAATGCAGCAATGGTGCTGTAGCGCATGGTGGCCAGGCTGTCCTGGACGAGAGCGTGATTGGCGTCGGCGTGCGCGCCGCTGAACTTCTCCAGCGCGGCCAATGCCACGTCGCCGATGCGGTAAGTGGGATTGATCTTCTTGATGAGTACCAGCTCGGCATCGTCCCAGTCGCCATTCCGGATGGCGGCGACGGCAGCGGCAATGTGGGCCACGCCCAGGCCGTCGCTGGCGCGGTACCACTCCTGCGCCAGGCGTTTCTGTTCGACGTTGTCGATGCTGCCGATATAACGCTGCCAGCGGTCATTGATGCGCTGGCTGGCCGCGTCGATCACGCCCCAGTGCACGCCCAGCTCGTGGTCGTGCAGCTTGGCCCATTCGAATTCGGTGTTGTGTTGCAGCGCCTGCAGGATCTGGCTGCGGTTGGTTTCCATGTCGAGCCGAATGGCATTGCGTTCGCCGGACCGGGCCTGGTCGGCCAGCGTGACATCGTTGATCAGGGCGACCGAGTGGTCGGCGGCATAAATGCCGTAGCTGCCGATGAGCACGATGACGGCCATGAGTGCTGCCAGGGCGGCGATGACCAGATGTTTAATTTTGATATTTGACAGCATCGATTGCCTCAAGAATTCATTGTACTAGGTTAATTAGAGTTGCACTATAGCACCATAATTTGAATTCATCATATTTTTCTATTGAATTTAGCATTTTGGCGGAAGTCTGGTCCTTGTTCAGCCACATCGATTGCGTTACAGTCCGGCATGGTCAACAGACTTCCTTCTCCCGAAACAGCGGCCGATAGCGATCCGCAATCCATCCTGACCAGCAAGGGCGTAGCTGCCCTGTTGGGCATTTCAATCTCGACAGCACAGTTGTGGATGGAAAACGGCAATTTGCCGTCGTGGAAAACGCCGGGCGGGCATCGCCGCGTGCACCTGTTGTCGGTGCAGCGCTTGCAACAGCGCCTCGCTCATGATGCGGGCCTGGCCGACGTCGCACCGATGAGCGGCGATGTGCTGAGTCCTGCCGAAGTGCAGCGGCTGGCGGCGGTGGAGCGCTCGGGATTACGAGAACGCGAGACCGGACGGATATTCGACCCGTTGACCTGGCTGGCGGGCACCGTCACCACGGCGCCAATTGCCTTGCTGACGTTGCTGACGCAATCGCAGCAACTGTTTTTATCGCGCCAGGGCGTGACGATGAAAGACACTCCGCGTGACTGGGCCTTCTGCAACTACACGATTGCCCAGGACGACATTTTCTTTGTCACCGATACGCTCGACGACGCGCGGTTTCGCGACAACCCGCTGGTGACCGGCGCTCCGCATATTCGCTTTTACGCTGGTGTGCCGCTGATTGACGCCGACGGCTTCAAACTCGGTTCGCTGTGCGTAATCGATACCGAGCCGCGTCGCCTGACCGGCCAGCAGGCGCGCGCCTTGCGCGAGCTTGGCGACATCGCGCGCCGTGAGCTCGGCGTCCGCCAGCAGCGTTAAGGCCACATCAGCCCACATAAAAAAACCACGCCGCGTTGCCGGGGCGTGGTTTTGCTTTGCCGGGATAAACGCTTATTCGGCGTTCATTTCCTTGAGCAGATTGTCGGCGTGGTCCACGTGTTTCATGTTCCAAAGCATGTAGCGCAGGTCGACCTGGATCGAGCGCGTCATGGCCTTGTTGAAGTCCCAGTCCGAGATGATCGAATCGAGCGTGCCGTCGAAGGCCAGGCCGATGAATTCACCTTTGCTGTTGAGCGCTGCCGAACCGGAGTTGCCGCCGGTGATGTCCAGTGTGGCCAGGTAGTTGACCGGCACGGTTTTCAGCGCCGGATCGACGTACTTGCCAAAGTCCTTGGCCTTGATTGCGTCCAGTTGCGCTTTCGGCACGTTGAACTCGCCGGTGCCGGTGGCCTTGGCGACCACGCCGGCGACGGTGGTGAACGCTTTCCAGTCGGTGCCGTCGGAACCGGGCTTGCGACCGGCGATCTTGCCGAAGGTCACGCGCAGGGTGCTGTTGGCGTCCGGGTACACGGCCTGGCCCTTGCTGTTCATGTAGGCGATTTTTGCCTTCATGTAGTTGGCGTAGGCTTGCTGCAGCTTGCCGCCCAGGTCTTCTTCCTGCTCTTCCTCTTTCAGGTCCGGGCCGTACAGTGCCACGGCAGCCTTGATGAAGCTGTCGTCGCTGGCCTTGAAGTCGGCCGGCTGCTTGTCGATCCAGGCGGTGCGCACGGCCGCGTCGCCGAGCTTGCTGCCGGCGTACAGCTTGTCGAGTGCCGCTTGCAGGTCGGCGCGGCTCATGCCGTCCTTGATGCCGACAACCTGGTCGAAGGCGGCGTTGCGCTGGGCGGCCGGTTGGGCGGCGTACTTCACCAGGCTGTTCATCACCAGTGCCTTGTCGACGGTTTCGTCGTAGTTGCGCACCAGTGCGGCCACGCTCGACTTGATGCGTGGCACGTCGCGGACCTGGTAGCCGGACTTGCGCTCGGTGTCCGGCTTGGCGTTTTCGTTGGCCAGGCGGTACAACATGCGCGCGGTGTTGAGCAGGCGCGGTTTCGACGACGACAGGAAGTAGTCGCGCTTGGTGTCGGCGTCGCGCTCGGCAATCAGTTGTTCCACGGCCGCGATGTCGGCGCCGAATTCCTGCTTGCGGGCGGCGTTGGCGTTGATCCACTGTTTCAGCGCTTCATGCTCGGCGGTCTTGCGGGCCAGCATGTCGCTGCCGGCGTACGAGTCCAGCATGCCCTGGCGGTTCTTGTAATAGTTGTTGATGCTGGCCACTTGCGATGCGTACTTGAGCGCGGTGTCCTTGTTGTCCTTGGTGGTCTCGGCAATGATCGCCAGGCTCTCGCCCGACGATTTCACGAAGGCCGGGTAGCTCCAGTCGAACGTGTAAGCCACTTCCGATGGCAGGCGGTGGCGGTTGGTGCGGCCCGGGTAGCCCAGCACCATGACGAAGTCGCCTTCCTTCACGCCTTGCTTGGCCAGTTTCAGGAAGTGCTGCGGCACGTACGGCACGTTATCCTTGCTGAAGTCGGCAGCCTTGCCGTCCTTGCTGACATATGCACGGTAAAAACCGTAGTCGCCGGTGTGGCGCGGCCACATCCAGTTGTCGGTGTCGCCACCGAATTTGCCGACGCCGGCAGGCGGCGCGTGCACCAGGCGCACGTCGCGGATTTCCAGTTGCTTGATCAGGTAAAACTCGAGGCCGCCGTAGAACGACGACACGGTGCAGCGGTGGCCGGCGTCTTTTTCGCACTCGGCCTGGATGGTCTTGGTGTTTTTCTCGATCGCGTCGAGGCGGGCCTTGCCGTTCAACCTGGCCACGTCGGCAGTGATCACCTGCTTGCTGACATCGGTGACCGCCTTGGTCACGAAGATGCGGCTGCCAGGGGCGGCCGGCAGTTCTTCGCCCAGGGTCTTGGCCAGGAAGCCGTTGGCCAGCAGATCGCGCTCGGGCGTGGAGTTGTGGGCCACGCTGCCATACACGCAATGGTGGTTGGTGGCGACCAGGCCTTGCGGCGAGACGAACGACGCCGAGCAGCCGCCCAGGCTGACGATGGCGCCCATCGGGAACTCGGTCAGCTTGGTCAGCGAGGCAGGGGCGAGCGACAGGCCGGCCGCTTTCAGTTGTTTGGCTACTTGTGGCAGCTGTTGTGGCATCCACATGCCTTCGTCGGCGTGGGCGGCAGCGGTTGTGCTCAGGATGGCGAGCGCGATCAGTGTCTTATGCATTTGTTATATATCGTTTTCCAAAGTGGTGATTGGGAACAGCGGGTGGAGTATATCAACAAAAAAAAGCCCTGCGCATCCACGGCGGTGGATGGCAGGGCTTTGTTGCAATGCCGGGAAATCAGTCGGCTTTGATGGCTTCGATCTGGATCGCCAGCTTGACTTCCGGCGAGAACGCGGGCAGACCGATATTGAGGCCGAAGTCGCTGCGCTTGAACTCGGCGGTGGCGTCGGCGCCGCACGCTTCCTTCTTGTAGCGCGGATGCATGATGCATTTGAACTTGTCGATCTTCAGCGACACCGGCTTGGTCACGCCCATCATGGTCAGCTCGCCGTCCACGCCCACCAGCTTGTCGCCGTCGAACTTGAAGGTTTTGCCGACGTAGGTCATGGTGGGATACTTGGCCACGTTGAACATGGTGTCGTCCTTGGCGTGCTTGTTCATCGCATCGAGGCCGAAGTCGATCGAGTCGGCCTCGATCTTGACGTTCAGCGCGCCGGTCTTGGCTGCCGGATCGAGCGTTACCGTGCCGCTGCTCTTGTTGAACTTGCCGCGCCAGACGGACAGGCCCATGTGGTCGGCCTCGAAGCTCGGGAAAGTGTGGGTCGGGTCGAGATTGTAGGTCGTGCTCGCTGCCATCGACGAAGCGGTGGCGGCGGTCAACAGCGTGGCGATCAGTAACTTCAGCTTCATGCGAGGTATCTCCCTGGTGGTGGTTGTGATTGATTAGCCGGCGACAACGTGGAACTTCAGGACCACTTCATCGGCAACCATGCTGGTGTCTTTCCATTCGCCTTCGCCGATATTGTAGGCCAGGCGCTTGATCGGCAGGGCGCCGTCGAATACCTGCTTGCCGCCTTCGGTTTTCACGGTCAGCGGGAAGGTGACGTCCGTGGTCTTGCCCTTGACGGTCAGCTTGCCGGTGACGGTCAATTTACCGGCGCCGGCGGCCTTGATCGAGCTCGAGACGAACGTCGCTTTCGGGAACTGGGCAGCGTTGAACCATTCTTTCTTGGCCACTTCCTTGTTGTAGTCGGGGTCGCCCATGTCGAGGCTGGCCGTTTCCACTTCCACGGTTGCTTTCGACGCGTCCGGCTTGGCCGCGTCGTAGTCGATGGTGGCGGTGAATTTCTTGAATTTCGATTCGATCGGCACGTTCATCTGCTTGAAGGTGGCGCTGACGGTGGATTTGGCGGGATCGGCCTTGAGCACGGCGGCGCCGGCGATCAGGCTCACGCCCAGCAGGGAGACGAAGGCGAGTTTGTTCAGGGTTTTCTTCAGTGTTTTCATGTAGGGCTCCGGGTAAGTAAAGTCGTGGAATTAGAACGGCAGCATGCGTTTGAGCGTGGTGTCGCGGTCAAAAAAGTGATGCTTGAGGGCGGCCAGGGCATGGGCGACAACTGCGCCCGCCATGGTCATGACCAGGACGTAGTGCACCGTCTTCAACAGCGCCTTGAGTTCAGGGTCGGGGGCGATGATCATCGGCAGTTGCACCAGCTTCAGGTACACCACCGGCACGCCGGCCGCGCTGCCGTACAGGTAGCCGGAAATAGGCGCGGCAAACATCAGGAAGTACAGCAGGTAGTGCATGCCTTCGGCCAGCTTGTGCTGGAGCGGAGGAATGCTGGCCAGCGCCGCAGGCGGCTTGTGCGACAGGCGCCACAGCAGGCGAATCGCGACCAGGGCCAGTACCGTCACACCGATCCATTTATGCCAGGAAAAGTATTTGAGCTTGGTGGGAGAGAAGCCGGGAATGGCAACCATGGTCAGCCCGAGGAAAAAGGCTGCGATGATCATCAGGGCGATCAGCCAGTGCAGGAGCATGGCTGTCTTGGTATAGCGTTGCATAGGTGCTCCAGAAATTAGTACGTGTTAGGACTAAATCGGACTATAGCAAACAAATAATTCTTTTGCTTAACTTTGCATTAAACCAGAATAAAAAAGCCCCCGGAACTTTTCAGTTGCGGGGGCTAGTGTAAGCGAGTTTGCTTTACAACATCAGATGGCTTTTGCCAGAGTGGCGGCGATACCGATGTAGTTGGCTGGCGTCATCGCCAGCAGGCCGTCCTTGGCTTCCTGCGGAATCGCCAGGCCGGTGATGAAGTCGCGCAGCGCGTCTTTCGAGATGCCCTTGCCGCGCGTGAGTTCCTTCAACTGCTCGTACGGGTTCTCGATGCCGTAGCGGCGCATCACGGTTTGCACCGGCTCGGCCAGCACTTCCCAGTTGGCGTCGAGGTCGGCTGCCAGGCGGGCCGGATTGACTTCCAGCTTGTTCAGGCCGCGCAGGCAGCTGTCGTAGGCCAGCAGCGTGTAGCCGAAGCCCACGCCGATATTGCGCAGCACGGTCGAGTCGGTCAGGTCGCGTTGCAGGCGCGAGACCGGCAGTTTTTCCGACAGGTGTTTCAGCACGGCGTTGGCCAGGCCCAGGTTGCCTTCGGAGTTTTCGAAGTCGATCGGGTTGACCTTGTGCGGCATGGTGGACGAACCGATTTCGCCAGCCTTCAGCTTTTGCTTGAAGTAGCCGAGCGAGACATAGCTCCAGATGTCGCGGTTCAGGTCCAGCAAGATGGTGTTGGCGCGGGCAAAGGCGTCGAACAGTTCGGCCATGTAGTCGTGCGGCTCGATCTGGATCGTGTACGGATTGAATTCCAGGCCCAGGCGGGTTTCGATCACGTCTTTCGAGAACGCTGCCCAGTCGAACGATGGGTAGGCCGACAGGTGGGCGTTGTAGTTGCCCACGGCGCCATTCATCTTGCCGAGGATTTCCACTTGCTCGATCCGCTTGATCGCGCGCTGCAGGCGGGCCACGACGTTGGCCATTTCCTTGCCCAGGGTGGTCGGGCTGGCGGTCTGGCCGTGGGTGCGCGAGAGCATCGGCAGTTCGGCATTGGCGTGGGCGATTTCGGTCAGCTTGGCAATCACGTTGCGCAGCGACGGCAGCATCACGGTGTCGCGCGCAGCCTTGAGCATCATGCCGTGCGAGGTGTTGTTGATGTCTTCCGAGGTGCAGGCGAAATGGATGAATTCGGAGGCGGCGACCAGTTCCGGCACATCCTTCACTTGTTCCTTGAGCCAATACTCCACGGCCTTGACGTCGTGGTTGGTGACGGCTTCGATTTCCTTGATGCGGGCAGCGTCCTGCTCGGTGAAGTTCGAGGCGATCTTGTCCAGCAGGGCCGAGCCTTCGGCCGAGAACGGCTTGATCTCGTCGAAGCCCGCCAGCGACAGCGCTTGCAGCCACGAGATTTCCACCTTGACGCGGTGGTGCATAAAGCCGGACTCGGACAGGATGGGACGCAGCAGATCGGTTTTACCGGCGTAGCGGCCGTCCAGCGGGGACAGCGCCGACAGCGTGGAGTAAGGAGTAGTGGTCATGATGGCAGGGGTAGGGTGAAAAATGCGCAAAGGCAGATTTTACCATTGGCAGGGCAGGTGCCTGCCGATGTTATACTCACCACCGATCTTCAACCCCGGCCTGTGCTTCGGTCATCTACGTTAGCGTGCTATGAAACTCATCGGTTCCCTCGGCAGTCCTTATGTCCGCAAAGTACGCGTTGTGCTGGCCGAGAAAAAACTCGACTACCAGTTCGAACTGGAAAATGTCTGGGCGCCCGATACCGCCATCAGCAAGCTCAACCCGCTGGGCAAGGTGCCGAGCCTGGTCATGGACGACGGCTCGGTGATGATCGATTCGCGCGTGATGGTCGAGTACCTCGATACGCTCACGCCCGTGTGCAAGCTGCTGCCAGCCAACAGCCGCGACCGCGCCGACGTCAAGTGCTGGGAAGCGCTGGCCGACGGCATCATCGATGCGGCGGTCATCGTGCGCCTCGAGCGCCTGCGGCCGATCGAGCTGCAAAGCGAGGACTGGGTGGCGCGCCAGCAGGGCAAGGTCAAGCTGGGCCTGGCCGCGCTGTCCGACAAGCTGGGCGACCTGCCTTACTGCATGGGCAAAAATTATTCGCTGGCCGACGTCGCGGTCGGCTGCACGCTGGGCTGGCTGACGTTCCGTTTCCCCGACATCGGCTGGCGCGACGACCACGCCAACCTGGCGCGCCTGTTCGACAAGCTGTCCGAGCGCCAGTCGTTCAAGGACACTTTCCCGTCCGCCTGACTGATGGCCGACTCCAAGCCGTCCGCCGACGACAGCAACCCGTCCGCCGCCCAGCAGCGGCGCCTGCAAATGGCCGACATTGCGCGCCTGGCCGGCGTGTCCACGTCCACCGTGTCGCGCGCGCTGGCCGGCAGCAAACTGGTTAGTGAAGAGACGCGGGTGCGCATCATGGAACTGGCGCGCTCGCTCAAGTACACCATCAATATCGGCGCGCAAAACCTGCGCATGAAGCAGAACCGCACCATCGGCGTGGTGATCCCGTACGACCACAACACGCGCCAGCACCTGTCCGACCCGTTCTTTCTCGGCATGCTCGGCAGCCTGGCCGATGCGCTGACCGAACTCGGTTTCGACATGCTGGTCTCGCGCGTGGACGCCGACGAACTCGACGCCGCTGCCGCGCCGTTCGACACCGGCCGCGTGATCGGCATCGTGCTGATCGGCCAGTGGCGCCACCACGACCAGTTGAACCAGCTGGCCGCGCGCCATGTGCCGATCGTGGTGTGGGGCGCGCAACTGCCGCAGCAGCTGTACTGTACCGTGGGCGGCGACAACGTCACCGGCGGCGAGCTGGCCGTCGACCATCTGCTGGAACAGGGCCGGCGCCGCATCGCCTTCTTTGGCGACATCAACCTGCCCGAGGTCGGGCTGCGCTATGCCGGGTATTGCCGCGCCCTGCAACGCGCGGGTGTCGGCATTGATCCGGAACTGCTGGTGCCGGTGTCGTTCCTGCCGTCGGGCGGACAGCAGGCGGTCGAGGAACTGCTGCGCCGGGGCGTGGCGTTCGACGCCATCTTTGCCGGCTCCGACCTGCTGGCCATGATGTCGATTAACGCCATGCGCGAGCACGGCCTGTACGTGCCGGGACAGGTGGCCGTGGTCGGCTACGACGATATCGAATTGTCGAGCTATTTCCACCCGCCGCTGACCACGATCCGCCAGCCGATCCGCGAAGCGGGCCGGGCGCTGGTGACGTCGCTGCTGGAACTGATCGAGGGCCGCGAAGCGCCGTCGCAACAACTGCCGACCACCCTGGTCGTGCGCAGCAGCAGCCGCACAGTCTGAGGATTGTGGGGTTTATGCAACCGATTGCATAACTATTTATACCGCAGCGCAGCAATCCACATCCGTTCATTCCCTACGAGATTTTAGGTAGTCATTCTGCATGGATAGCTTTGTGCAGCACGGTATGCAATCGATTGCATTAATTTTCAATCCGGTGAATAATGTCACATCTGCTCAATAATGCAGCAGAGCAAAACGACAACAACACCGGAGATCACCATGATTCAACGCACCCCCAAACTGGGCGGCATCGCCGCCGCTGTCGCTATCGCCATGTTGCACCTGGGCGCCCACGCACAAGACACCACCGCCGCTGCGCCAGCAGCCCAACCAGACGGCCTCAACATGGAACGCGTGATCGTCACCGGCACCACGCTGGGCTCGTCGAAGATGAAATCAAGCGTGTCGATCAGTACCATCGAGGGCGACGCCATCCAGAACGCTGCGCCGCTCAGCGCCGCTGAAGTGCTGCGCTCGGTGCCGGGCGTGCGCGCCGAATCGTCGGGTGGCGAAGGCAACGCCAACATCACCGTACGCGGTGTGCCGGTCTCGGCCGGTGGCGCGCGCTACGTGCAAATCCAGGAAGACGGCCTGCCGGTGCTGCAATTCGGCGACTTCAACTTCACCACGCCCGACAGCTTCGTCAAGATCGACGGCACGCTCGACCACCTGGAAGTGGTGCGCGGCGGCTCGGCCTCCACCCTGGCCACCAACGCCCCGGGCGGCATCATCAACTTCATCACCAAGACCGGCGAAGAGCAGGGCGGCAAGATTGCCATCAGCCGCGGCCTCGGCTACGACGAAACCCGCTATGACTTCAGCTACGGCGCGCCGATCTCGGACAAGACCCGCTTCTTCATCGGCGGTAACTACCGCACCGGCGAAGGCGTGCGCGACACCGGCATGAGCACCGCCAGCGGCGGCCAGGTGCGCGGCAATATCACGCACGAACTCGACAACGGCTTCATCCGCCTGTCGTTCAAGCACCTCGACGACAAGACCCCGACCGCGCTGCCGGTGCCGGTGAGCGTGAACAACCAGCACATCAGCGAAATCCCGGGCATCGACCCGCGCACGGTCAGCTTCTACTCGCCGTACTGGACCCGCGACGTGGTCCTGAGCAAGAACAACACGCCGGTCTCCACCGATGTCAACGACGGCCTGCACGTCAAGAGCAACACCTTCGGCCTCGAAGGCTCGTTCAAGCTCGGCGACGGCTGGACCCTGTCGAACAACTTCCGCACCGCCGACAACAGCGGCCGCTTCACCGGCATCTTCGCCGGCAACAACGGCGCGGTCGGCAACTACACCATCGCCACCGGTCCGAACCGCGGCCAGGCCTACAACGGCCGCGCGTTTTCGGCCGTGGTGTTCAACACGTCGATCGACGACGCCGGTAACACCCTCAACGACACCAAGCTGTCGAAGACCTTTGCCCTCGGCGGCGGCGCCAAGCTGACCACCACGGCGGGCCTGTACCTGTCGAACCAGAAGCTGGCGCTGACCTGGAACTTCAATGAATACCTGATGCAGGCCACCGGCGACAAGCCGGCCCTGTTACGCACGGCCAGCGCCACCCCGGGCCTGGTCGGCCCGGCCTTCGGCGGCTGCTGCTCGCGCGCCGTGGACATGGAATACAAGACCACGTCGCCGTACCTGAACGTCGGTTACGAAGTGGGTGCGCTGAACCTGGACGCCAGCGTGCGCCGCGATAACCAGAAAGCCACCGGCACCGCCAACCTGGCCTCGGCCAGCACCTCGGCCAATGCCGTCAACGGCCTGCTGTACAACCCGGCCACCGAACAGATGGTCAACTACAAGGTGGACCATACTTCGTACTCGGTTGGTGGTAACTACCGCATCACCAGCAACCTGGCGGCGTTCGCCCGCGTGAGCGATGGCGTGGCCTTCAATGCCGACCGCATCCTGTTCGGCACCCCGCTCGACGGCAGCGCGCCGATCAACATCAACACCGTCAAGCAGTACGAAGGCGGCGTGAAATGGCGCAGCGGCGGCGTGAGCACGTTCGTGACCCTGTTCCAGGCCAAGACCGACGAGAGCAACTACGAAGCGACCACCCAGCGCAGCACCTCGAATCGCTACGACGCCAAGGGCGTGGAACTGGAAGGCGCGTACAGCATCGGCGACTTCCGCATCACCGGCGGCGCCACCTACACCCATGCCAAGATCGTCGGCACGGCAGCGGCGGACGTGGCCAACATCGGCAACACCCCGCGCCGCCAGGCCAAGTGGATTTACCAGGTGGCGCCAGGCTACACCTTCGGCGATGCTACCGTGGGCGCCAGCGTGGTCGGTACCGGCAAATCGTGGGGCGACGATGCGCACACCATCATCATGCCGTCGTATGCGATCGTGAACGCGTTCGTGAACTACCGCGTGACCGAAAAGGCGACCATTGCCCTCAGCGCCAACAACCTGTTCAACAAGATCGGCTACACCGAGATCGAAGGCGACGGCCATGCCGCACGCTCGGTCACCGGTCGCGCCGTCAAGGCGACCGTTTCCTACGCCTTTTAATTAGCCCAAGCACACCGACCATGGCCCCTGATGTTTTTGCCGACCGCCTGCTGGCGGTCCTTCCCGACGAACTGCGCGCGCCGGCGGCGCAGCGCCTGGCCACCAGTGGCCCGGTGCTGCACCGGTTGCTGGCCGGCCTGTACGGCGACCGCTGCGGCCACGCCGGTTTCGATGCCTGGTTCGGCAACCTGCTGGAGTCGCTGGGCCGGCTGCACGCCGAGCGCGCGCCGGCACTGCACGCGCAGGACGCACAGCGCGCGGCCGATCCAGGCTGGTTCCTCGACCAGCGCATGCTCGGCTACTGCACCTATGTGCAAAAGTTCGGTGGCGACCTGAATGGCGTGGCGCGGCGCATTCCGTACCTGGAAGAGCTGGGCGTGACGTATCTGCACCTGCTGCCGTTCCTGCGCCCGCGCTCTGGTGAAAACGATGGCGGCTTTGCCGTCACCAGTTTCGACGAAGTCGATCCGGCACTCGGGAGCAATGCCGACCTCGAAGCGCTCACGGAACAGCTGCGCGGCGCCGGCGTGAGCCTGTGCTCGGACCTGATCCTCAACCACGTGGCCGACGACCACGCGTGGGCGCTGGCCGCCAAGGCCGGCGATGCGGATGCCCGCGCCCGGTTCCACGTGTTCCCGGACCGCGACCTGCCGGATCGCCACGAGCGCACGCTGGGCCAGGTGTTCCCGCAGGTGGCGCCCGGTAATTTCACGTACGTGGAAGCGGCCGGCGGCTGGGTCTGGACCACGTTCTACCCGTACCAGTGGGACCTGAACTGGTCGAACCCGGACGTATTTGCCGAGATGGCGGCCGTGATGCTGCGCCTGGCCAACCGCGGCATCGAAGCGTTCCGCCTCGACTCCACCGCCTTCCTGTGGAAGCGCGAAGGCACCAACAGCATGAACCAGCCCGAGGCGCACCAGCTGCTGCAAGCGCTGCGCGCCATCGTCGATATCGTCGCGCCGGGTGTGCTGCTGAAAGCCGAGGCGATCGTGCCCACGCGCGAACTGCCCGCCTACCTGGGCAGTGCCGACGCGCCCGAATGCCATATCGCCTACCACAGCAGCCTGATGGCGGCCGGCTGGGTGGCGCTGGCCGAGCAGGATACCGAAGTACTGCGCGCCGTGGTGAACAACACGCCGGACCTGCCGCGCGCGGCGACCTGGCTCAGTTATGTGCGCTGCCACGACGACATCGGCTGGAACGTGCTGCGCGCCGAAGCGGGCGAGAACAGCGCAGCACGGCTGGCAGCCGCCTCGCGCTTCTTTGCCGGCGCCATGCCGGGCAGCTATGCGCGCGGCGCGATTTTCCAGAGCACCGATCCCAACGCGGCGCACGGCAGCAACGGCATGGCCGCGTCGCTGACCGGTTTGCAGACGGCCGTCACCGAAGAAGAACGCGCGCTGGCGCTGCGCCGCATGTTGCTGCTGCACGGCCTGGCGCTGAGCTTTGGCGCGCTGCCGGTGCTGTACATGGGCGACGAGCTGGCGATGCTGAACGACGAGAGCTACCTGGCCCGCCCCGAGCACGCGATGGACAGCCGCTGGCTGCACCGCCCCGTGTTCGACCAGCAGCGCTGGGAACACCGCCACGACGCCGGCACCACCGCAGGCGCGATGTACGAAGGGCTGGCGCAGTTGCTGCGCGCCCGCCGTGGCCACGACGCCCTGGCTGCCGGCGCCCCGCGCACCTTGCTGGCCGATGCGCCGGCCGGCGTGCTGGCGCTGGCGCGCGGCGAACGCTTCCTCACGCTGTTCAACTTCTCGGCAACGCCGCAGCAGTACCCGCTCGATGGCGCGTGGCGCGACGTTGTTACGCCTGGTCTCCTGACCGGAACGTTGACGCTGGCGCCGTACGCGCTGCACTGGCTGGTGCGCGAATAATTCCAAACCGGCCCCCAGGGCTGGGATACACTCGTCCGCAAGGGCGCGGAGACAAGCATGAACCAACAAACCATCGCCGTATTCGGCGAATCGCTGGTGGACGACTTCATCACCGAACAGGTGGTGGGCGGCGCACCGTTCAACGTGGCGCGCAACCTGGCCGCTTTCGGCGTGGCGACCCTGATGGTCACCCGCATCGGTGAAGATAAAAACGGCGCGCTGGTGCGGCGCGAGTTCGAGCGTTTCGGCATGACCGAGGCTGGCCTGCAAATCGACGCCCTGGAAGCGACCGGCCGCGTGGTGGTCGAGCGCAATGACGCCGGCCATCGCTTCATCATTCTGCCCGACCAGGCCTACGACTACGTCGCTGCAGCACCGGCACTGGCCGCGCTGGCAGCCTCAAAGCCGTCGGTGCTGTACTTCGGCACCATGGCCCAGCGCCACGAAACCTCGCGCGCCACCGTGTGCGCCATGCTCGAGGCCTCGAAGGCGCAACGCTACCTGGACCTGAACGTGCGCGACGGCCAGGTCACCGAACGCTGCGCGTTCGAGTCGCTGCACCTGGCCGATATCGTCAAGGTCAACGAGGAAGAACTGAAGGACCTGTTCAAGTGGTACACCCACACGCAGCCCGGCACCAAATCGGTCGATAGCCGCGAGATGGCCGACGCCTGCCAGGCGCTGATGCGCACCTTTAACCTGCAAACCCTGATCGTCACGCTCGGTGAGCGCGGCGCGATGGTGTTCGAGGCCGACGGCGCCGTCACCATCAACCAGAAGTGCCACGCGCCAGCCCACATCGTCGATACCGTGGGGGCGGGCGATGCGTTTTCCGCCGTGTTCCTGTATGGCCAGGCACAAGGCTGGCCGCTGCCATTGACCCTGGCGCGCGCCAACGCGTTTGCCGGCGCCATTTGCGGCGTGGCCGGCGCGGTGCCAACCGATATCGGTTTCTACGCGCCGTGGCTGGCCGCCTGGCACGCAGGGCAGGTGCTGCCACCGGCAGCGGACCTGGGAGTGGCCGCATGAAGCCGCACCTGTCGTTCTGGCAGATCGTCAACATGAACATCGGGTTCTTCGGGATCCAGTTCAGCTTTGGCCTGCAGCAGAGCAGCATGAGCCCGATCTACAAGTACCTGGGCGCGGACGAGGCGAGCCTGCCTTACCTGTGGCTGGCCGGCCCGATGACCGGCCTGCTGGTGCAACCGCTGATCGGCGCCATGAGCGACCGCACCGTCACGCGCTGGGGCCGGCGCACGCCGTACTTCCTGATCGGCGCCATCCTGTGCAGCCTGGGCTTGCTCGCCATGCCGTTCAGTCCCACCTTGTGGATGGCCGCCAGCCTGCTGTGGATCCTGGACGCCGCCAACAACGTCACCATGGAGCCGTACCGCGCCTTCGTTTCCGACAAGCTCGCGCCCAAGCAGCACTCGCTGGGCTTCCTCACCCAAAGCGCGTTTACGGGGCTGGGGCAAACGCTCGCTTACCTGACACCGTCGCTCTTGGTGTGGATGGGCATGAACAAGGACGCCGTCAACGGCAGCCATATTCCGCACATCGTGATTGCCGCCTTCATGATCGGCGCCGTATTCTCGATCACGTCGGTGCTGTGGACCCTCAAAACCACGCCCGAGCATCCGCTTTCGCCGGTGGAGCTGGCCGAGATCCGTTCGCGCCCGGTGGGCTGGCGCCACACGCTGGGCGATATTGTCACCGCCATCCGTGAAATGCCGGAGACCATGCGCCAGCTGGCCTGGGTAAAACTGTTCCAGTGGTATGCGATGTTCTGCTATTGGCAGTACATCATGCTGTCGCTGTCCACCACCTTGTATGGCACCACCGACCAGGCCTCGCAGGGCTTCCGCGATGCCGGTTTGCTGGCCGGGCAGGTGGGGGCGTTCTATAACTTCATCGCGTTTGTCGGTGCGCTGGCGCTGGTGCCCTTTACGCGCCGTTATGGCCCGAAGATTACTCACAGCGTATGCCTGACCCTGGCCGGCTTTGCCATGATGAGCATCCCGTCGATTCATTCAGAGGCGCTGCTGTTCGTGCCGATGATCGGCATCGGCCTGGCGTGGGCCAGCATCATGGGCAATCCGTACGTGATGCTGGCAGGCTGCATCCCACCCGAGCGGACCGGCGTCTATATGGGCATCTTCAACATGTTCATCGTGCTGCCGATGATCATCCAGATCTTCACGCTGCCGCTGTACTACCGCAGCCTGTTGGGTGGCAACCCGGAAAACGTGATACGCCTGGCCGGCGTGCTGATGCTGTGCGGCGCGGTCGCGGTGCTGTTCGTGAAAATTAAAAAGCCGCAGGCGGAATCGCTTCCGGCTGCGGCTTGATGAAACCTGCCCGCTACGTCGGGCAGTTTTTTTATTCGCTGTGCATCTGGCTTTGCAGGTAGTTCTGGATGCCGACCTTGGCGATCAGGTCTTGCTGGGTTTCCAGCCACTCGATGTGCTCTTCGGTGTCTTCCAGGATCATCAACAGCAGGTCGCGCGAGACATAGTCGCCGACTTTCTCGGCAGTGGCGATGCCTTCCTTGACCGTGATGTGGGCAGCTTTTTCCAGCTTCAGGTCGCAGGCTATCATTTCTTCGGTGTTCTCGCCGATCATGATCTTGTGCATGGCCTGCAGGTTCGGCAGGCCGTCGAGCATCAGGATGCGGTCGATCAGTTTGTCGGCGTGCTTCATTTCACCGATCGACTCTTCGTATTCCTTCTTCGCAATTTTTTCCAGGCCCCAGTGGCGGTACATGCGTGCGTGCAGGAAGTACTGGTTGATGGCAGTCAGTTCATTGGTCAGCTGTGCGTTCAGCAAGCGGATAACGTCGGCGTCGCCCTTCATATGCGGCTTTCTCAAATGGTTACAATGACCGCATTCTGCCACGAACTTCGCTGCGATGTGAAGTTAATTTCGCTTAAATGCAGTAAATACGTATTTAATTGCGCGTAACGAGACCAGTGAGAATAATGAGAACAATTAGCATCCGCATCTGACGTCGTTTGCGCGGGTTTGGCTGTGTGTGAAGCAGCCAACCTAGTGCGCACGCGCTCAAGGCTAGTATGGGTGTTCGAACTTTTCACCCAACAGGAGCGCCCCATGGATTCGATCAACGCCAACCAGCCGGAACACAACCACGAAGACCTGATGGGCCAGGACGCCATCAAGAAGATCCGCGACCTGGTCGACAGCACCCCCGAATGCTTCTTCTGCACCAGCGATGCCGGCGGCCCCGGCGACACCCGTCCAATGCATACGATGCAGGTCGATGACCTGGGCAACCTCTGGTTCTTCAGCGCCAGCGACAGCCTGAAAAACCGCGAACTGGCCGCCGATCCGTCGGCCACGCTGTACTTTCAGGGAGCGTCGCACGAGTTCCTGCACTTGGAGGGCATCGCCACCGTGCTGCGCGATCCGGTCAAGCAAAAGGAATTGTGGAACTTTACGCTGAAGACGTGGTTCACCGAAGGCGAGGACGACCCGCGCATCACGCTGATCAAGTTCGCGCCAACCTACGGCTACTACTGGGACACCAAGCACGGACGTGCTGTGGCAGGGGTGAAGATGCTGGTGGGGGCTATTACCGGCAAGACCCTCGATGATTCCATCGAAGGCCGCCTGGACGTTTGAGGCTGTCTTAACCCAATTGGAAATTGATCGGCACCAGCGCATACACGGGGATGGCCTTGCCATCCTCGATATACGGCTTGTACAGCGCGCGCAGCACGGCCTGGCGGCCGGCTTCGTCGAGGTTGGTCGAGCCTGACGATTTCTGAATCAGCACTTGCTCGGCCTCGCCCTTGACGTTGATCAGCACGCGCAGCAGCACGGTGCCGCTTTCGCCCATGCGGCGGGCGATATTGGGGTACACCGGTTGCGGCGCCCGGATATAGTCGGCGCCGTGGATGGTCTTGGGTGCAGCTGGTGCAGGCGCGGGCGGTGTCGGCGTGGGCGTGGTGACAGCCACCGGTGTAGCGGGCGGGGTCGGCTCGGAGTTACGCGGCGAAGGCGGCGCGACCGTGATGGTCGGCTGCGTTTGCGGCGTGGGCAGGACCGGCATCGGCGGAATAAACTTCGGCACTTGCACGACCATCGGCACGATCTTCGGTTCCGGTGGGGGCTTGAGCGGCTCGGGCGACGCCACGAAGCTGACCGTGACGACCTTGGGCATGACGGCTTGCGCCACCTTGTTGAGCATGCCGGTGCTCATCATCCAGAACAGCACTCCATGTACTGCGACAATTGCCGCCACTGGGGCTGCCTTGCGTCCGCGTACGCGCCATAACCGCCGGGCGCGCCACATCAGGCCGGAGCCATCCACGGACATCGCGCTCGCGGTCCGTTCATAGAGCATTGTATTCATGATTAGTTGGTAAACACTGGGCGCTTGAGCACAGTTTCTTCGATGGCGGCAGCCTGCGCGGTGGCCAGGTGCTCGTTCAAAATGTCTTCAGCGCAGCTGAAACATTGGCCGCAGCAGGTGGCAACGCCGAGATCGCGGCGCAGTTCTTCCATCGACGTGATGCCAAACTCCATGGCTTGACGGATTTCACGATCAGATATGTTGTTGCAGACACATACAATCATTGATACACCTTCTGGCTAGGCTCGCACTACAGCGGGTTTGCACGGTGACTGCAATAAGTTGCAAGTAGTTGGCTAAGAACAAGCTTGCTACTAACTTAATGCGAATCATTATCATTAGCCGTATACTGCCTCAGTTCCGTTGCGGATGCAAGCCTAAATAGTAGTCATTCGCATTAACGAATATAATGCTAGTATCCTGTTCTTTGCCGCACTAAAAGTTTGTTGCGCGCAGCCGACAAGTGCCGACTCACCAGCCTGGATTTAGCATATGACGCAAGCTGTTCCCTTTCTCACTCTCGATGCGCTCGCTGTCGGCGCCTCGGCCATCGTCACCCAGGTCGCCCCCGGCGATGTCGCCGAAGACGGCGTGTCGCTGTCGCGCCGCCTGATGGAACTCGGTTTCGTGCCCGGCGAAAAAGTCCGCCTGCTCAAGCGCGGCATGCCCGGCGGCGAACCGCTGGCCATCAAGGTGGGCAACTCCACCTTTGCCTTGCGCCGCTTTGAAGCAGCGCTGATTTCGATCCAACCGGAATAATTAATAATGGCTGTCGTAGAAAAAACGGTGCCGGGTGTTCATAACGCACCGGCCAATGTCCTGCCACCCGTCGTGGCCCTGCTGGGAAATCCCAATTGCGGCAAGACTGCGCTGTTCAACCGCCTGACCGGCGCGCGCCAGAAAGTGGCCAATTACGCGGGCGTGACCATTGAACGCAAGGAAGGCGCCTTCAACTCGCAAGCTGGCCACACCTTCCGCGTGCTCGACCTGCCGGGCGCCTACAGCCTTACCGCCCACACCCCGGACGAAGCGATCACGCGCGACGTGGTGGCGGGCTTGCGCCGGGGCGACGCCGCGCCGGACGTGCTGGTGTGCGTGGTCAACGCCACCAACCTGCGCCTGAACCTGCGCCTGGTGCTCGAAGTACAGCGCCTGGGCTTGCCCATGCTGCTGGCCCTGAACATGGTCGATGTGGCCAAAAAGAACGGCGTCGTCATCGACACCGCGCGCCTGTCGCAGGAGCTGGGCATGCCGGTGGTGGAGACCGTGGCCGTGCAGCCGGGCGGCGAAAAGGCGCTGGTCGCCGCGCTTGACGCCATGCTGCCGCTGCCGCAGGTCGTCACCAAGCCGCTGTCGGCCATCGACGCGGTGTCGGTGGAGGAGACCCAGCGCGAAGTGCGCCGCATCATCGCTGCCGCTGTCAGCGGCGACGACGAAGCATCGTCCACGTCCGAAAAAATCGACAGCGTGGTGCTGCACCCGGTGGTCGGCCCGATCATCCTGGCGGTGCTGATGTTCTTCGTGTTCCAGGCCGTGTTCAGCTGGGCCGCCACGCCGATGGACATGATCACCGGCGCCTTCGAGCACCTGGGAGCGGTGCTGGGCGCGTATGTGCCGGAAGGCCACCTGCGCAGCTTGCTGGTCGATGGCATCATCGGCGGCGTGGGCGGCGTGTTGGTGTTCCTGCCGCAGATTCTGATCCTGTTCTTCTTCATCCTGATCCTCGAGGACTGCGGCTACCTGCCGCGCGCCGCCTTCCTGCTCGACCGCCTGATGGGCGGCGTGGGCCTGTCGGGCCGCGCCTTCATCCCGCTGCTCTCGAGCTTTGCCTGCGCCATTCCGGGCGTGATGGCCGCGCGCACGATTCAAAACCGGCGCGACCGCTTTGTCACCATCATGATCGCGCCGTTGATGACGTGTTCCGCGCGCCTGCCGGTGTACGCACTGGTGATCGCCGCCTTCATCCCGAGCCGCGAAGTGCTCGGCATCATGAACCTGCAAGGCCTGGTGCTGTTCATCCTGTACGTGGCCGGCATCGTCTCGGCCATGCTGGTGGCGTACGTCATGAAGCGCACCATGGGCGGCAAGGGCAAGCACCCGTTGATGATGGAACTGCCGGCCTATCACTGGCCGCACCTGCGCAACCTGGCGCTGGGCCTGTGGGAACGCGCCAAGATTTTCGTCACCCGCGTCGGTACCATCATCCTCAGTCTCACCATCATTTTGTGGGCACTGAGCTCGTTCCCGGACGCGCCGGAAGGCGCCACCCAGCCGGCCATCTACTACAGCGTGGCGGGCATCATCGGCCGCGGCCTCGAATACATCTTCGCGCCAATTGGCTTCAACTGGCAGATCTGCATCGCGCTGGTGCCCGGCATGGCTGCGCGCGAAGTGGCGGTGGGTGCGCTGGGCACCGTGTATGCGATGTCGCAGACCGGCGACGAACTGGCCAATTCGCTGGCGCCGGTGTTGGCCGCCAGCTGGGGGCTGCCGACCGCGCTGTCGCTGCTGGCATGGTTCGTGTTTGCGCCGCAGTGCCTGGCCACCCTGAGTACGGTCCGCCGTGAAACCAACAGCGTCAAAGCTGCCTGGTTCATGGCCGGTTATCTGTTTGCGCTGGCGTACGTGGCGGCATTCCTCACGTTCCGCATTTCGACGGCAATCATCGGAGGCTGATATATGTGGCAGAACCTTATCGTGGCAGTGATCGTGGCGGCAGCCCTGGCGCACTTCAGTACCAGGTATTTGCCGGCCGCCTGGCGCCGGCATATCGTGTACTTCCTGGCGCGCCGTGGCGTCAACCAGGACAAGGCCGCCAAATTCTTCAAGACCACGCCCGACTGCGGCACCGGCTGTGGTTCGTGCGGGTCGTGCGGTACCGAGGACAGGGCGCCGGCGGCCGGTTCCGCCGGCGATACGTCGCAGCCGCTCAAGCGCGTGATTCCGCTGCACGTGCAGCGCTGATCTGCGCGCTCTCTCAGAGCCGATCAGTCTTCAAGCTTCGTACCGTCTGCCACGTGGGGCCAAAGGCGCCCCGCGCCACCGGCAGACCGGTCGCCTGTTCCAGTTGTTCGATAAACTGCGCCGCACTGGCGATGGGCTGCGCCGCCAGCCTTGGCGCGGCCTGCTGCAAGAGCGCCGTCAAACCTGCCTGGTGTTCGAGGTCGCCCCTGGCGCCCTGGTGCAGGCCGATGACTGCGCCCTGTGCATTGCGCTGGCATAGCTGCGCTTCATGCGCCCCATGCGTCACCTCGTATCCCTCGCACCAGCGCAGTGCCGGCGCCCGGTCGAACGCATCGAGATGGCTGACCAGCAAACCATCGAGCCGGCCGATTGCTGCCAGCGCATAGCGCAGCAGCACCAGGTCGGGATGGCCGCGCCGAAAAGCTCCCTGCCAGCCGCCTGCCGCATTGTGCGGCTCGGGCAGCAGGTCCAGGCGCCGGTCGTGGCTGGGGAACGGACCGTTGCCGTGGCGCGTCAGGTAACTGCGCATCGCGCCCAGGTGGCTGATGCGGCCGTGCTGGCCGGCGTCAACGGCCACCGCTTCGACTGCCGACGTATGGATGGTGCTCCAGGTGGTGTACGGGTGGAAGCCGCGCCACTCATCGAGCAGGACGCCTTGCGCACCTTCGAACAGCACGGTGCCGGGCAGGTGCAGCCGGGCTGCCACGTCCGCCTGCGGCGCGGGCGGTGCATGCCGGACCAGTTCCCGCGCCCGTTCCAGCCAGCGGTACGCCAGGGCGCCATCGCGCAGTACGGCCCGCTCTTCGCGCCAGCCGGCGTTCGCGTCGTTGGAGGCGCCGTCTTGCTCTACCGCCGCAAGCAGGGAGGTGCGGAGCGCTTCCAGCTTGTCGAGCGCGCGGGCGGGCGCGAGCAGGTCGGCATAGCGCAGCGTCAGTTCGGGATGCGCCAGGTCGTGGCGGACGGTTTCGCCCACGCCCACGCCGCAACTGCCATGGGCGGCGGCGCCGCGCGCCAGCTCGCGCATGCGCCCGGCCGCCTGGTGGAACGGCGTGGTGAGGCGGCAGCGGCCATCGATGACCAGCCGTTGCAGGGCATCGGTGACGCCGGCGCGCTGCAGGTAGCTGCTCTCGACCAGTAGCGCGGTGGGATGGACGATGACCGGGAAGGCCAGCAGCGTGTGCACGCCGGGATGGAAGCTGCCTGCGCCGAACTGCGAAAACGTGTGGTGGCGGCCATCGGGCAGCACCACGTTGTGCGCCGCCTGGGCGCCGCCATTGAAGCGCACCACGGTGTGCGCCTGCATGGCGCGGCACAGCGCATCGATGAACATGCCCTTGCCGCAGTCGCCAAAACCCAGCCCCTGGACCGACACCAGCCGGGTTGCCATCGCACTCAACCGAACAGGCGGCGCCACCAGCTGCTGCCGCCAACTGCCGCGCCGCCCATGCCGTGGGCAGCGGCGTCCGGATCGCCGAGCGCGGCGTAAGGGCGGACTGCGCGGATGATGGCGGAAATCCGGTCGCCGACAATGCCGTTGGCGGCCAGCGTGGGCGCCAGGGCATCGATGCCGGCGACCGATTTTTCGGTGAGCGCCACCAGCGAGGCGGCTACCGCGCAAGCGTCTTCCGGCGCCTCCATGCAGATCACGCGGTCGCCCAGCAGATCGCGCCAGCGCCGTTCGCAGTTCTTGCGGCGCTGGAGGTCCGGCACCAGGAAGAAGATGTGGAAGGTTTCGGCCGCTGCCGCGATCACTTCCGCAATCGGGATGTCTTCATCGAGCTTGTCGCCGATGAGCGTATCGATCTGGTGGCGCGACACGGCCGGATACGGATGCTCGTCGCCGGTCAGGAACAGATAGCCTTTCTTGCGGCGCTTGGTCCAGCAATCCATTTCCATGTGCTGCGCCGCCACGTAGAACGCCAGCTCGTAGCTTTCTTCGCCGGTGCCACCGCCGCCGCCCTCTAGATAGCTCCAGGTCAGCCATTGGTCCATCAGCTGCGCGGTCGATTCGAACTGGCCCACTTGCAGCGCGGCGTCGTCGGACGTGGCGTCGCCGATTGCCATGAACAGCAGTTGGGGGTCACGCACGCCGCACGCAGTGAGCAAGGCCATGAAGGTGGGCAGCTCGCGGGTGGCCAGGCTGTTGGGAATCGCACCCATCGACCCGGTGACGTCCAGCGCGAACACGATGCCGAGCGAGTGCGGGTGGTCGGCGCTGTCGCGCGCCTCGCGCACGCCCATGCCGTGCGGATTCATCAGCGGGTGGCACTGGCGCTGGGTAAATACTTCGCGATGCGCGTCGTTGGCGCGGTCGGCGATGATGGCGGCGTGGGCCGCCTGCGAATAATTTCCGTGTCCCATGGAAGCTCCTTGTCAGCGAGGGTTGGGGGTAAAGTGGATAAACCGCGCCGGGCCGAACGCGGCTGCGGCGGCGGTCTTGAGGGCCTGGTCGATGCCGGCGGCGCCGTGCCGCGCGCACCAGTCGGCATCTTCGCTGGCGCGCCGCAGCAGCGTGGCCAGCGGCGCCGGTACCGCAGCGGCAATTGGCGGCTCATTGCCATCGTCGCCGCTACCGTCAAGCAGGCAGCGGATCGACCACGCAGCTTGCATCAGGTCGCGCGCTGCCGTGGCGTTGACGCTTAGCCGCTTTGCGCCTGCCCAGCCGATGATCAGGATGCCGTGATCGGCGGGATGGACCAGCAGGTGTTCCGGGGCCAGGCGGCCATGCGCCCAGCCAGCGGCGTGCACATAACCCAGCACTTCGAGCATGCGGCGCCACATCCACACCGCGTGGCGCGGGTCGACGCCGCCCGGGTAATGGCGCCGCACGTCGGCCAGGCTGCCCCAGTATCCGACCGGGTGGCGCAGCACCAGCGCCTGCGCGCCCGCTGCCACGTTGCCGGTGGCCGCGCCTTGCGCGACCAGTTGCGGCAGGCGCTGTGAAAAATACGCGGTGCCGGGAATGGCCGCAGCTTGCAGCTGGTGCAGGATCGCTGCTTCGTGTTGCAGGGTGTGCGGTGACTGCGCCAGTTTGATCACGACCCGCTCCGGGCCGGCGCCGATACGCTGTGCCAGCAGCACGCTGGCGCTGGACGTCAGGGGCGTGATGATGCGGTAGCGCTGGCCGGCGCACACGATGTGGCTGGCAGCGCTGTCGTCCGCCAGCGAACGCTCGTAAGCGGCGCGAAAATCGGCCGCCAGGATAGTGCGGACCTGGGGCGAGACGATGGCCGAACAGTACAGGCATTGCACGGTGCGCCAGCGCGCCGAGGACGGCAACGAGGCGCCGCACTGCGGGCAATTGAGGGAGACAAAGATCATGCGACAACCCGGTACTGGATCACCGGTCGATCATACCTTGCTTTATCGGAAAGGGTTGCTCGTTTGCCAATCGCCAGCCGGAGCGCTGCATATTCTCCCGATCGGCCAGCAGTGCAATCGTGCCAGTAATGCTAAGCTAGGCATATCGCGGCACGGCCGTTCTTTTTTGGAATCCACATGATCGTCGTTCACCACCTCAATAATTCGCGCTCGCAGCGCGTGCTCTGGCTGCTGGAAGAACTGGGTCTGGATTACGAGATCGTGCGCTACCAGCGCGACGCCAAGACCATGCTGGCGCCGCCCGAGCTGCGCGCCATCCACCCGCTGGGCAAGTCGCCGGTGATTGTCGACAACGGCGTGGTGGTGGCCGAATCGGGCGCCATCGTCGAATACCTGGTCGACACCTACGGCAATGGCCGCCTGGTGCCGCCCGCCGGCACCGAAGACCGCCGCCGCTGGACTTATTTCCTCCACTACGCCGAAGGTTCGGCGATGGCGCCGCTGTTGATGAAGCTGGTATTCGATCGCGTGGAAACCAGCCCGGCGCCGTTTTTTGTGAAGCCGATCACGCGTGGCATCGCCCGCAAGGTCAAGGGCACCTACATCGAGCCGCAAATCGCTTCTCACCTCGACTACCTCGAAGCCGAACTGGCCAGGTCGCCATGGTTTGCCGGCGCCGAATTTACCGCCGCCGACATCCAGATGAGCTTTCCGCTGGAAGCGGCCGCCGCCCGGGCCGGCCTCGACAGCCGCCGTCCCCGGCTGATGAGCTTTCTCGAGCGCATCCATGCGCGGCCTGCCTATAAGCGGGCGATCGAGCGTGGCGGGGAGTATGCGCTGCTGAAGTAATGTGGATGGCGCTATCAGATGGTCCGCACGTGAGGGCAGGCGCCTGGGGCTGCCTTCAAACCACCAAATCAACGCGTGAGTATCGAGCAGTATCATCGGAAGGACGCATAGCCGTCAGCTTCAATGGGCGACACGATGTCGCCTTCGGCCAGCACGCTGCCGCGCATTTTTTCGTTTGGCACCGAGCGGAAGGGACGGATATCGGGTATCGGCGTGCCGTTTTCGGTAATGAAATAGATGTCGCTGGACGCCGCGATTTTTTTAAGCACCTTCTGCGGGTCTGCCAGAAACTCTTCCAAAGCAATGGTGGGCCACATCGCCTCCGCAGGATTCGGTTGATGTTACGCTATCTGTCACCGATTTCAAGCAAGCGCCACCGCATCTCGCTCGGTTAAAATGGCGGCTTCACCAAGTAGCCCGGACCACGTTTAACATGGGTAGACTCCTTGCCATTGACGGCCTCAATATCGTGCGCCGTGTCTATGAAGCCAGCCCCGAACCTGACAGCCCCGAAAAGGCCGAGATCGCGCTGCGCCACGCGTTTTCTTCCCTGCGCAACCTGATCAACGACCACCAGCCCACCCACGTGCTGCCCGCGTTCGACTTCGGCGGGCGCACCTGGCGCCACGATCTGTTTGCCGGCTACCGCGCAGGCCGGGCGCCGATGCCCGAGCCGCTGCGCGCGGCGTTGCCGGCGTTTTACGACAAGCTGCGCGCCATCGGCATGCACGTGGTGTGCGTGCCCGAGGTGGAGGCCGACGACGTGATCGGCACCGTGGTGCTGCGCTGGCTGGCCGACAGCCGCGGCGACGCCACCGTCGCCAGCACCGACAAGGACTTGCACGGCCTGATCGCCCACGGCGCCCGCGTGTGGGATCATTTCAAGGGCGAATGGCACGACCACGCCTGGGTCGAACGCAAGTGGGGCGTGCCGCCCGAGCAATTGCCCGACCTGCTGGCGCTGATGGGCGATGTCACCGATTCGATTCCCGGCGTGTCCAAGGTGGGCGTGAAGACCGCTGCCCGCCTGTTGCGTACTTACGGCACCCTGGACGCCATCATGGCCGGCGCCGGCATTCTTAAAGATTCTCTGGGTGAAACTTTACGAAAAGAACGTGAAATGCTGTATCTTTCTCGACAGTTGGTGGCGCTGAAAACCGACGTAACCGTCGGCGTCACCTGGAATATGCTGGCCTGGGAGCAGTTTTAAGATGTTAAAAGCGATAATTATCGATTCAAGCGCGGTCGCGCGCGGCCTGCTCAATACGGTGTTGCAGGATGGCGGTTACGACGTGGCGGGGCAGGCCCACACGTGCGCGGCCGGCGTAGCCCTGATGATCAAGCACAATCCGCACATCGTGTGCATCGCGCTGGAGCAGGTGGAAAACGATCTCGACGGCATGCGCGAGATCAAGGCCAAGTGGCCCAAGGCGCTGATCTTCATGGTCTCGAGTCAGCTCGACGCGGCCACGATCCAGTCCGCGCACGCGATGGGCGTCAACGGCTTCATCGTCAAGCCTTTTAAAGCCGACACGGTCCTCAATACCATACGCAACGTGGTGATCGCGATGGTCAAGCGCCAGCGCGCCGCGATGGCGGCCCTGGCGCCCAAGCCGGAAGAAGACAGCGCCGCTGCCGAATAACTGAGGGCGCTTTAAGTGGTGGAGCTGTCGATGATGCCGCCACCGAGGCAAACATCGCCGTCATACAGCACGGCCGACTGGCCCGGCGTGACCGCCCACTGGGCTTCCATGAACCGCAACGCAAAGTCCGAGTCGCCCTCGGGCGCGACTTCGCACGCCACGTCGGCCTGGCGATAGCGGGTTTTGGCCGACAGCGCGCGCGGGGAGGGTGCCTCGCCGGCAATCCAGCTGGCCTGGTCGGCGCGCAGCGTGGACGACAGCAGCCACGGATGGTCGTGGCCCTGCACGATGTACAGCGTGTTCTCGGCCACGTCCTTGCGCGCCACGTACCAGGCGTCGCTGCTGCCGTCGGGATTTTTGTACGCTTTCATGCCGCCTACGCCGATGCCCTTGCGCTGGCCCAGCGTGTAGAACGACAGGCCCACGTGTTCGCCCACGACCTTGCCGTCCGGGGTTTTCATCGGGCCCGGTTTGTACGACAGGTAGCGGTTCAGGAATTCGCGGAACGGCCGCTCGCCGATGAAGCAGATGCCGGTCGAATCCTTCTTGGCGGCGTTGGGCAGGGCCAGTTTTTCGGCGATCTGGCGCACTTCGGTTTTCGGGATTTCGCCGAGCGGGAACAGGGTGCGCGACAACTGCGACTGGTTCAGCCGATGCAGGAAGTAGCTCTGGTCCTTGGTGTGATCGACGGCTTTCAATAACTCGAACTTCTCGCCGTTCTGGCGCACGCGCGCATAGTGGCCGGTGGCGATCAGGTCCGCGCCGAGGTGCATGGCGTGATCGAGAAAAGCCTTGAACTTGATTTCGGCGTTGCACAGCACATCGGGATTCGGGGTGCGGCCGGCCTGGTATTCGCGCAGGAAGTCGGCGAACACGCGGTCCTTGTATTCGGCGGCGAAGTTGACGGCTTCGATGTCCACGCCGATCACGTCGGCGACGCTGGCAGCATCGATCCAGTCCTGGCGCGTGGAGCAATATTCGGAATCGTCGTCGTCTTCCCAGTTCTTCATGAACAGGCCCACCACGTCGTAGCCCTGCTCCTTGAGCATCCACGCCGCGACCGAGGAATCGACCCCGCCCGACATACCGATCACGACTTTTTTCTTGCTCATTACATCAATCCTTGTCTATCCAATAGCGGTACTCACGGCTTCTTTGTACACGGAAGCGTGGGTCTGTATCAATTCAAGCGGGGCGCGGATGCCGGCCAGGTATTCGTCCACGCATTGCAGCACGGTAGGGCTGCGGTGACGGTCGGCGCAGGCGGCCAGTTCGTCGCGCGTGAGCCACATGGTGCGCAGGATGCCCTCGTCGAGCGGGCGGTCGTGCTGCGCGCCCGGCACGCCGCAGAAGGTAAAGCGCAGGTACGTCACTTCCTCGCCGGTGCGGTTGGAGGTGTAGCGCGACATATACATGCCCACCAGCGCGGTGGGTGTGAAGTCGTACGCGGTTTCCTCCAGCGTCTCGCGGATCACGGCCTGTTCCAGCGATTCGTAGGGGTCGAGATGGCCGGCAGGCTGGTTGATGCGGATGCCGTCGCTGGTCTCTTCTTCGATCAGCAGGAACTTGCCGTCTTTTTCGACGATGGCGGCAACAGTAACAGAGGGTTTCCAGATACGCGGCATGAGTCATCCTTGAAAAGAGCCGACATTTTAGCCTGTTCCGCCGATTTGGTTTGAAACCACTGTCGTTAAAAACAGCATTTGCTTTGAAATTACGCAACGTTTCATGGGATAAACAACGCCAGATAACGACTTTTGCGCAAAAAACCGTGTTAGATTGGCTAGTCACTTTATTAATCATTTGCAGATTTTCGAAAACCGTAGCGAGCGGCCTGCTGTCGCTTCGAGTAGCGCAAGCGTACGGAAGTACGCTGAGCAACGGAAAGCGAGAGCGGGGCGCGCAGTAGGTTTGCGATATCTGCTGGGGAGACACAATGAGAATAGGCATACCGGTTGAGACAAAACCGGGGGAGACCCGGGTGGCAGCAACCCCTGAAACCGTCAAGAAGTTATCTGCGAAACATCAACTGATCGTGCAGGCGGGCGCCGGCCTGGCCGCCTCCATCACCGACGACGCCTACGCGGCAGCGGGTGCGCAAATCGCTGGCGCGGCCGAGGCCTTCGGCGCCGACGTCGTCCTCAAGGTGCGCGCGCCCGACGATGCCGAACGGGCACTGATCAAGCCCGGCACGGTCGTCATCGGCATGCTCAACCCCTTCGATGCGGCCAACAACGCCGCCATGGCGTCCGCCGGCCTGCGCGCGCTGGCACTGGAAGCCGTGCCGCGCATCACGCGCGCACAGTCGATGGACGTGCTGTCGTCGCAGGCGAACATCGCCGGCTACAAGGCGGTGATGATCGCGGCCAATACCTACCAGCGCTTCATGCCGATGCTGATGACGGCCGCCGGCACGGTCAAGGCGGCGCGCGTGTTGATCATGGGCGTGGGCGTGGCCGGCCTGCAGGCGATTGCCACGGCCAAGCGCCTGGGAGCCGTGATCGAGGCGTCCGACGTGCGTCCGCCGGTGAAAGAGCAGGTGGAGTCGCTGGGCGCCAAGTTCATCGACGTACCATTCCTCACCGACGAGGAACGCGAAATCGCCAAGGGCGTGGGCGGCTACGCGCGGTCGATGCCGCCCGACTGGATGGCGCGCCAGTCTGCCCTTGTCCACGAACGGGCCAAGCTGGCCGACATCATCATCACCACCGCGCTGATCCCCGGCCGCCCGGCGCCGGTGCTCATTTCCGAAGACACCGTCAAGGCGATGAAGCCCGGCTCCGTGATCGTCGATCTGGCCGTATCCCAGGGCGGCAACTGCCCGCTGTCGGAGCTCAATAAAACCGTGATCAGACACGGCGTGCACATCGTCGGCGAACCCGACCTGGCCACGCTGGTGGCGGCCGACGCCTCGGCGCTGTACGCGCGCAATGTACTCGACTTCCTCAAGCTGATCATCGACAAGGACGATCAACTGGTCATCGACCGCGAAGACGAGATCATCAAGGCCACGCTGCTGTGCGCGGACGGCCAACTGCTACGACAATAAAAGGGGACACGCCATGGAAGTGAGCCACACCATCATCAACCTGATTATCTTCGTGCTGGCCATCTATGTCGGCTACCACGTGGTCTGGACCGTGACCCCGGCGCTGCATACGCCGCTCATGGCCGTCACCAACGCCGTCTCGGCGATCATCATCGTGGGCGCCATGCTTGCGGCTGCGCTCACGGAGGGCATCGTCGGCCAGGTGGCCGGCACGGTGGCCGTGGCGCTGGCGGCCGTCAACGTGTTTGGCGGCTTCCTGGTCACGCAGCGCATGCTCGAGATGTTCCGCAAAAAAGAGCCGAAGGCCAAGCGGGAGGACGGCAAATGAACTTTATCACCATGAACCTGGTGACGATGCTGTACCTGGTCGCCTCGGTGTGCTTCATCCAGGCCCTGAAAGGGCTGTCGTCGCCGGCCACGGCGCGCTCGGGTAACGCCTTCGGCATGGCCGGCATGGCCATCGCCTTTATTACCACCATCGCCCTGATACTCAAGCTGCGCGAGGAAGCATTGCAGGCGGGTCTCAATGGCGGCATGGGGCTGGCGCTGGTGGCAGTGGGCGTGGTGGTGGGAGGCGCGATTGGCGCCATCCTGGCGAAAAAAGTCGAGATGACCAAGATGCCGGAACTGGTCGCCGCCATGCACTCGCTGATTGGCCTGGCCGCCGTGTGCATCGCGGTCGCTGCCGTGTCGGAGCCGCACGCGTTCGGGATCGCAGCCGTGGGCGAGGCGCTGCCATTCGGTAACCGCATCGAACTGTTCATCGGCACGTTCGTGGGCGCGATCACGTTCTCGGGATCGGTGATCGCCTTCGGCAAGCTGTCGGGTAAATACAAGTTCCGGCTGTTTCAGGGCGCGCCGGTCAGTTTCGCCGGCCAGCATGCATTGAACCTGGTGCTGGCGCTGATCATGGTGGGACTGGGCCTGGCGTTCTGCTTTGCCGATGGCGTGGCACCCGCGTGGACGCCGTTCCTGGTCATGACCGCGATCGCCTTTGTGCTTGGGGTGTTGATCATCATCCCGATCGGCGGCGCCGACATGCCGGTGGTGGTGTCGATGCTGAACTCCTATTCCGGCTGGGCGGCTGCCGGTATTGGCTTCTCGCTCAACAACGCCATGCTGATCATCGCCGGTTCGCTGGTCGGCTCCTCGGGCGCGATCCTGTCGTACATCATGTGCAAGGCCATGAACCGTTCGTTCTTCAACGTGATCCTGGGTGGCTTTGGCGGCGCACCAAGCGATGCCGGCGCCGGCGGCGCCAAGGAGCAGCGGCCCGTCAAATCCGGCTCGGCCGACGACGCGGCCTTCATCATGGCCAATGCCGAGAGCGTGATCATCGTGCCTGGCTACGGCCTGGCCGTCGCGCGCGCCCAGCACTCGTTGAAAGAGCTGGTGGAAAAACTCACGCACAAGGGCGTGACCGTGAAATATGCGATCCACCCGGTGGCGGGCCGCATGCCGGGCCACATGAACGTGCTGCTGGCCGAAGCCGAGGTGCCGTACGACCAGGTGTTCGAGATGGAGGACATCAACGGCGAATTCGGCCAGGCCGATGTGGCGCTGATCCTGGGCGCCAACGACGTGGTCAATCCGGCGGCCAAGGACCCGGGTTCGCCGATTGCCGGCATGCCGATCCTGGAAGCCTATAAAGCCAAGAGCATCATCGTCAACAAGCGGTCGATGGCGTCCGGCTATGCGGGGCTCGACAACGAGCTGTTTTACCAGGCCAATACCATGATGGTGTTTGGCGACGCCAAGAAGGTGATCGAGGATATGGTGAAGGCGGTCGAGTAAAGCCTAGCGCCGGCCGTACATCATCAATTCGGCCAGCACGCTGCGCGCCGGTCCCACCACGTCGATCGCCGCCAGCGACAACCCCAGCAGCGCCTGCGCCGGCGAGTTGTTGGCAAACACGCGCGCCATGGTGTCGGTCAGGCGCACGGTGGTGCTGCGGTCCTGCTGTCGGGCCGCAGTGAACTGCGCCAGCATCTGCGGCGTAGCGCCTTGCGCCAGCAGGCGCGCCAGTACCGTCACGTCGCGCAGGCCCAGGTTCAGGCCCTGTCCCGCCACCGGGTGCAGCGTCTGCGCGGCATTGCCGATGGCGACCGTGCGGGCCGTGGTCCTTGCATCGGCATTCAGGCCGAGCGGGAAACCGAGGCGTGGCGAGGCGTACGTAAAACGCCCCACGCGGTCGCCGAACGCCTCGCCCAACTGCGCCAGGAACGCCTGGTCGTCCAGTGCCAGCAATTGTTCCGCGCGCGCCGGCCGCACGCACCATACCAGCGAATACTCACCCGACCGGGCACCCGAATGCACAGCCGCCTGCGCCCCCACATGCGCCTCGCCCTGCGGCAGCAGCGCCAGCGGGCCTTCGTCGGTGAAGCGTTCGTAGGCGCGGTGCGCGATGGCTCGGCTGCTGCGCACCTGGGCGATGATCGCGGTCTGGCCGTAGTCGCGGCGCTGGGCGCGGTCCTGCTGTTCGTTGAACAGGCCACCCTCGGCCTGCACCACCAAGCCCGCGTGCAGCGAGCGCGCCGCGCCCGTCGCCAGGTCGGTAATGGTGAGCACCACTTCGTCATCGAGTTCGTCGAGCGCATCGACCCGCGCCGGGCGCTGGGTGGCGATGCCGGCTGCCTCGCACACGGCGCCCAGCGCCTTGACGATGTCGCCGTAGCGGGTGACATAGCCGAGCGCCGGCACGCCTTGCTCGGTGCTGGTGATCATGCTGCGGCCGAACTGGCCGCGCCGCGAGACGTGGATTTCGTTGATCGCCGTGCCGGCGAAGGGCCAGGCGCCTATGTCCTCCAGGATCTGGCGGCTGCCCCACGACAGTGCCAGCGAGCGCGGATCGGCGCTCGACTGGGCCAGGGTCTTGGCGTCGATCAGGGCGATGCGGTGGGCAGGGATGCCGCGTTTGGCCAGCAGGGCGGCCAGCGCCATGCCGGCCGGGCCGGCGCCGCAAATGGCCACATCGCAGGACAAGGTAACGGGCGGGGTGTCGTGGTCGGTCATGGCATCAGCTTTTCGATGTCGGCGACGGACTTGGGCGCGGCTGCGCTCAATACCGTGTGGCCGGTGGCGGTGACCAGCACATCGTCTTCGATGCGGATCCCCGTGTTCCAGAATTGTTCGGGCACGCCGGCAGCCGGGCGCACGTAGATGCCCGGTTCCACCGTCAGCACCATGCCCGCCTGCAGCGCGCGCGAACGGTGGTCCGCGACGCCCAGGTCGCGGTAGGCCCCCACGTCGTGCACGTCCAGGCCCAGCCAGTGGCCGGTGCCGTGCATGTAGAACTGCAGGTGGCGCTTGTCGGCGATGACGTCGGCGGCGCTGCCGCAGGTGTTTTTATCGAGCAGGCCCAGGTCCAGCATGCCCTGCGCCAGCACATTCAATGCTGCCGCATGGATGCCGGCGTACGGGCGGCCCGGCACCACGGCGTCCAGGGCGGCGCTTTGCGCGGCCAGCACCAGTTCGTACAGCTGGCGCTGGGGCGCGGTAAAGCGTCCGTTGAGGGGCCAGGTGCGGGTAATATCCGAGGCGTAGCCATCGAGCTCGCAGCCGGCGTCGATCAGTACCAGGTCGCCGTCGCGGGCGAGGGCGTTGTTGGCGCTGTAGTGCAGCACGCAGGCGTTGGCGCCGGCCGCCACGATCGGCGGATACGCCTGGCCCTGGGCGCCATGGCGGCGGAATTCGTACAGCAGTTCCGCTTCGATTTCATACTCGTGCATGCCCGCGCGCGCGTGTTGCATGGACCGCACGTGGGCCAGCGCCGAGATGGTGGCGGCGCGCTGCATGGTGGCTTGTTCGCTGTCGTCTTTCAGCAGGCGCATCTCGGCCAGCAGCGGCAGCAAGTCAACCGGCTCGGCCGCCGCACCAGCGCGCAGCTGTGCCAGTGCGCCGTCGAGGTCCTCGATCGGGTATGCCTCGGCGAAACCGAAGGCGGCACGCGCGGCTTCCGGTCCATAACGAAAGCCATCCCAGATCTCGCGGTCAGGATTTTTCTCGCGGCAGAACAGCAGGCTTCGGGCCGGCGCAGCACCGTGTGCGGCGACGAGCACCAGCGCGCTTTCCGGCTCCGTAAAACCGGTCAAATAATAAAACGCGCTGTCGTAGCGGTAAGGATAGTGGCTGTCGCCGTTGCGCTCCACCTCGGGCGCCGTATGCAGGACCGCCACCGCGCCCGGTGGCAGTTGCGCCAGCAGGCGCGCACGACGAGCAGCTGTCTCCCTGGTCACTGCGCAGCCCTGGGACCCGGCGCCAGCGCGGCCCTTGGTGCATTGAGCAACTCGAGCTGCTGCACCGTGCCCACGTTGTGCCACTCGCCCTCGTACACTTCGCCACCGACGAGTTTTTTGTCGATGAAGGCGCGCAGCAGCGGGCCCAGCTTGGCGTGGTCGCCGGGCGTGATGGCGTCGAACATTTCGGGACGGTACACACCAATATTGCCGAACGTGAACTTCGGCGTGCCGTCGTTGTTCAGCGTGTACATCGACAGGCCGAAGTCGCCCTCGGGATGGAAGTCGGGATTCGGCACCAGGTACAGCCAGCAGATGTCGCGCTGGTCGGCCGGGTACGGGTTGCCCCACATGTCTTCGTCGTGCAGCACGTCCTTGACCTGCTCGAAGTCGAAATGCGGGCAATAGATGTCGCCCGAGATCGCCACAAACGGTGCGTCACCGAGCAGGTGGCGGGCGTTGGCGATGCCGCCGGCCGTTTCCAGCGCGGTGTCTTCGCACGAGTACAGCAGTTTGGCGCCGTACTTGCTGCCGTCGCCGAGCGTCGTTTCGATCTGGTCGCCCAGGTGGGCGTGGTTGATCACGATTTCCGTGATGCCGGCGCGCACCAGGCCGAGAATGTGCCAGACGATCAGCGGACGGCCGCGCACCTTGAGCAGCGGCTTGGGGCAGGTGTCCGTCAACGGACGCATGCGCTCGCCGCGTCCGGCGGCAAAAATCATGGCCTTCATCAGCCCGACCTCAGAACGTGTAGCCGACTTGCGGCTGCACGTCTTCCAGCAGGTCGAGCAGGCGCACCAGCGGTTTCAGGTCGCGGTAGCGGCCGGCCGTCTTGCGCACGTAGTCCATCACCGTGGGCAGGTCGGCCAGGTACTGGTCCTTGCCATCGCGGTAGTGCAGGCGGCAGAAGATGCCGAGGATTTTCAGGTGGCGCTGCAAGCCCATGTACTCGAAGTCCTGGTAGAAACTGTCGATGTCCTTGTTGACCGGCAGGCCCAGCGACTTGGCGTGCTGCCAGTAGCGGATGGCCCAGTCCAGCACCAGTTCTTCGTCCCATTGCACGTAGGCGTCGCGCAGCAGCGAGACGACGTCGTAGGTGATCGGGCCGTACAGCGCGTCCTGGAAGTCCAGCACGCCGGGGTTGCCGGCGTCGATCTGCATCAGGTTGCGCGAATGAAAGTCGCGGTGCACATACACCTGCTGCTGGGCCGTGACGTTGGCCAGGATGGCGTCGAACACGGCTTTCAGTTCAAGCTGCTGCTTGTCGTTGAGCGTGGCCTTCAGGTGGCGGCCCAGGTACCACTCGGTAAAGATGCCCAGTTCGCGTTCCATGAAGGCGCGGTCGTACTCGGGCAGTACGTCCGGTTCGCTGGTGAGCTGGAACTTGACCAGCGCTTCCAGTGCGTCGGCGTACATGGCCGAGGCGTTGTCGTGGTCGAGCACCTGCAAGTACGTGGTGTTGCCGAGGTCGGACATCAGCATGAAGCCGCGTTCGTAGTCGGTGGCCACGATGCGCGGCACGGAAACGCCGGCGTGAATGAGCATTTCGTCAACCTTGACGAAGCCCAGCACGTTTTCGCGCTCGGGCGGGGCGTCCATCACGATCAGGGTGGCGCCCAGGCTGGCCTGGTGTTCCGGCAGAACGTTGACACGGAAATAACGGCGGAAGCTGGCGTCGCTCGACGCGGGGCGTGCCGAGGCGGTATCGACGACGTTGAGGGTGGCCAGCCAGGCGGTCAGCGCCTCCAGGCGAACATCTGGCGTTAAATTCTGTAATAAAGACATGAAGCGAGCGGTTGAAACCGGCGTTGAGGATAGATTCCCATATAATAAGGGATTATTTTCAAATCGCCCGGTGTTTCCACCCTTCTTTTCATGAGTTGCATGCGCTGGCTTCTGCCCCCCACACCCTCGCACCGCTGGGCCACTGCCCTGACTGCCATCGTCACTGCTTCGGCAGTGCCCAGTTACGCCCAGACCCAGGTCCTGGTACCAGCCCAGGCTCCCGTGCCGGGCAAGCAGCGCGCCCCCCGGGTGGAGGACGTCAACGCGCCCACCGTCGTCAAGGCCGAGGAAATCAACGGCCGCCCCGAGCGTGAACTGAACCTGGTGCGCGACGCCGAGATCGTCAAGGACCAGACCAGGGTGCAATCGGACTCGGCCTGCTTCCGCCAGGTGGAAAATGAAGTCGAAGCCGATGGCAACGTCAAGATCTGGCGCTTCGGCGACTATTTCACCGGCGACCAGCTCAAGCTGAACATGGACAGCGGCAAGGGCTACATGCTCAACCCGACCTACAAGATGGAAGCGAACAATGCGCAGGGCAAGGCCGAGCGCATCAACTTCATCAACGCGGACGAGGCCCAGGTCATCAACGGCACGTACAGCACCTGCCAGGGTTCCGACCCCGACTGGTACTTGCGCTCGAACACGCTCAACCTCGATTCCGGTCGCGACGTGGGCACCGCCGGCCAGACCGTCATCTATTTCAAGGATGTGCCGATCCTGGGCACGCCGGCGCTGTCGTTCTCGCTGTCGGGCGCGCGCCGCTCGGGCTGGCTGTCGCCCACGCCGGGCTTCGGCTCCAAAGGCGAGGCCGAGCTGCTGGTGCCGTACTACTTCAACATTGCGCCGAACCGCGACCTGACCCTGTACCCGAAAGTGATCCTGCGCCGTGGCCTGCAAATGGGCGCCAAGGGCCGCTACATGGGCGAGACCGATGGCGGCCTGTACGCGGGTGAAACCTATCTGGAATACCTGCCGCACGACAAGAAATACGTGCCAGCGTCGCCAGGCGATTCGACTGACCGCTGGACCGTCAAGTCGGTACACAAGCAGGCGCTGTCGGAAGACTGGTCGTATGGCTGGAATGTGCGCGCCTCGTCGGATAACAACTATCCCAACGATTTCTCCAAGACGGTGTCGAGCTCGACCGAGCGTCAACTGTTGCGCGAACTGCGCACCGACTACCACGGCGACTTCTGGACCCTGACCGCGCGCGTGCAGAAGTACCAGGTGCTGCAAGACCCGGAGGCGGCCACCGATGGCTCGCTGTTCGTTTCGCGGCCGTACGACCGCCTGCCGGCAATTAATTTCCATGCCGCGCAGTACGATGTGCTGGGCGGCTTCGACTGGGCGTTCGACAGCGAGCTCACGCGTTTCCACCACCCGACCCTGCTCAACGGCACCCGCCTGGTAGGCATCCCGCAAGTCAGCTACCCGATCATCGGACCGAGTTACTTCATCACCCCCAAGGTGATGCTCAACGCGGCCAGTTACCAGCTCGACAACCAGACCGGCGGCGGTTCGAAAAACCTGTCGCGCGCGATTCCCACGGTATCGATCGATTCGGGCCTGGTGTTCGAGCGCGACGCCAACTACCTTGGCAAGGAAATGACCCAGACGCTGGAGCCGCGCCTGTTCTACGTGCGCACGCCGTACCGCGACCAGACCCAGTTCCCCACTTTCGATACCGACGCGGCCACGTTCAACTTCAGCCAGATCTTCAGCGAAAACCGCTTCGTCGGCTCCGACCGTATCGGCGACGCCAACCAGCTGACCGCTGCGCTGGTGTCGCGCTTCCTCGACAGCTCCGGCGCCGAGCAGTTGCGCCTGTCGTTCGGCCAGCGCTTCTACTTCGACGACCAGCGCGTGCAGCTCGATTCCTCCACGCCGGTGGTCGATGCCCACTCCGATATCTTGCTGGCCGCCAGTGGCCGCATTTCCGAGCACTGGACCTTCGACAGCGCGGTGCAATACAATCCGAGCCTGAGCCAGGTGTCGTCGCAAAGCTATACGTTCCAGTGGACGCCGGCGCAAAAGAAAGTGCTCAACCTCGGTTACCGCTACCTGCGCAACAGTTTCAAGAATATCGAGTTGTCGAGCCAGTGGCCGCTGTTCAAGCGCTGGTACGGCGTGGGCCGGGTCAGCTACTCGGCCCAGGACAAGAAGATCCTCGAAAGCCTGATCGGCCTCGAGTACAGCCACGATTGCTGGGTGTTCCGCATGGGCGCGCAGCGCTTCGTGACTACCTCGACCAAGGCATCCACGCCGATCTTCTTCCAGCTTGAACTCAACGGCCTGTCGCACCTGGGCGTGGGTAGTCCGCTCGATGCGATGAAGAACAGTATTCCCGGCTACCAACGCCTGAACGAAGGCCGTTAAGCGGCATTAAGCAGATGTAACAAAGCGCCCGCTACCTGGCGCTTTGCGATATTTTCCAGCAAGGCACACGGTGCGCGTTGTTCATGCCGTGTGATTTTTACTACCTGACTCATGAGCGTTCCACCATGCGTAATGCGTACCAAATGAAAGTCCTCGCCGTCTTGCTGTGCAGCGTAGCCCTGAGTGGTTGCAGCCTGTTCTCGAAAAAGCCTGAACCCGCAGCGCCTGCCGCACCGGCAGCCGCTGCCGCGCCCGTCGCCAAGCCGGCCGCCAAACCGGTGGCCAAGGCCGACGGTTCCGGCTTCGTGCCGCCAGGTTCGTCGAGCAATGTGGCGATCGATTCGATCGTGGTGGTGGTCAACGACGACGTCATCACCCGCCGTGAACTGAACAACCGCATCAAGACCGTGACCGCCCGCATGAAACAGCAGAACGTGCAGATGCCGCCGGCGGTCGACCTCGAGCGCCAGCTGCTCGAGCGCATGATCGTCGAACGCGCGCAAATGCAACTGGCCAGGGAAATGGGCGTGCGCGTCGATGACAACCAGCTCGACCGCGCCATCGCCCGGATTGCCGAGGCGCAAAAAGCCACGGTGCAAGACTTGCGCAACCAGATGGAAAAGGACGGCACGCCGTTCGCCGCGTTCCGCGAAGAGATCCGCGAAGAAATCATCATGCAGCGCCTGCGCGAGCACGAGGTCGATGCCAAGATCCAGATCTCGGACGCCGAGGTGGACAGCTACCTGGCCGCCCAGAAGGCTGCCGCTGCCGAGCAGTACGAGATCAACATCTCGCAGATCATGATCCGCATCCCGGACAACGCCACCGCCGAAATCATCGCCCAGCGCCGCGCCCGTGCCGAGGACGTCATGCGCCAGCTGCGCACCGGCGCCGATTTCGCCAAGACCGCCGCCACGTATTCCGACGCCAGCGATGCGCTGCAAGGCGGCGCAGTCGGCTGGCGCCAGCCCGAGCGCCTGCCGCCGGTGTTTGCCGAGGCGCTGTCCAAACTTACCCCGGGCCAGGTCACGCCGATCATCAAGAGCGTGGGCGCGTTCCACATCCTGAAGGCCGTCGATCGCCGCAGCGTGGCCGAAGCGCAAGCCGCCGCCGTCGTACAGCAAACCCATGCACGCCACATCCTGATCAAGGTCACGCCCACCATGAGCGCGGCCGACGCCAAGCGCAAGCTGGCCGAACTCAAGGAGCGCCTGGTCAACAAGGGCGCCACCTTCGAGGAGCTGGCGCGCCTGTTCTCCAACGACAGCTCGGCCTCCAAGGGCGGCGACATCGGCTGGCTCTACCCGGGCGACCTGACGCCGGAATTCGAGTCCGCCATGAATGGCCTGAAAATCGGCGAGATCAGCGACCCGGTGGAAACCAGTTTCGGTGTCCACCTGATCGAAGTGCTCGAGCGTAAATCGGACGATGCTTCCAAAGAGCGCGAACGCAATATGGCCCGCCAGGCCCTGCGCGATCAGAAGCTGGAAGAAGCAACCGAAAGCTGGCAGCGCGAAGTGCGCGACCGCGCCTTCGTCGAGTTCCGCAACGAAGACGGCACCGTCGCCACCCCGCCGAAGTAACCTACTGACCTGGAGCATCCGTGAGCGCACATGCGAACACCGCGCATACTGCGCACACCGGCCTGCCGTCCACTCACCAGCCACGGCGCAGCCGTCCGGCAATTGCCGTGACGGTGGGCGAACCCGCCGGCATCGGTCCCGAAATCTCGCTGCGCGCCGCCTGGGCGCGCCGGCACGAAGTCAATTGCGTGCTGCTGGGCGATGCCGCTTTCCTGGCCATGACGGCCGCCGCCATCGATCCCGCCATCCGCGTCTCGGCGCTGTCCCTGATGGCGGTACGGAATGGCGGCCTGCCGCATTTCGGTCCCGAGCGTATCAGCGTGATCGACGTGCCGCTCGGCGCCCACGTGGTGCCGGGCACGCTGGACAAGGACAACGGCCGCGCCGTGCTGGCCACGCTTGACGCCGCCATCGAAGGCGTCCAGGCCGGCTGGTTCGAGGCCGTGGTCACCGCGCCACTGCAAAAAAGTACCATCAACGACGCCGGCGTGGCGTTTTCCGGCCATACCGAGTACTTTGCCGAGCACACCGGGACCGACCAGGTGGTGATGATGCTGGCCGGCCCGATGCCGGCTGCGTTCAACGCCGCCGACGAACCGGCCCGGCAGTTCCGGGTGGCGCTGGCCACCACCCACCTGGCCTTGAAGGATGTGCCGGCCGCGGTGAACCAGGATGGTCTTGCCCGCATCCTCGACATCATCGACCATGATCTGAAGACCAAGTTCGGCATCGCCGCACCGCGCATCCTGGTGTGCGGCCTGAACCCGCACGCGGGCGAGGGCGGCTACCTGGGCCGCGAGGAAATCGACACCATCACCCCGGCGCTGGACGCGGCGCGCGCGCGCGGCATCGACGCCCTGGGCCCGTACCCGGCCGATACCCTGTTCCAGCCCAAATACCTGCGCGATGCCGACTGCGTACTGGCCATGTACCACGACCAGGGCCTGCCGGTGCTCAAGTTCGCCACCTTTGGCCACGGCATCAACATCACGCTGGGCCTGCCGCTGATCCGCACGTCGGTCGATCACGGCACCGCGCTCGACCTGGCCGCACGTGGCCTCGGCCACGCCGACTGCGGCAGCATGGACGCGGCGATCACGGCCGCGCTCGGCATGGCCGACGCGGTCCGCAATGCCCGCCCCCACACTTCGACTTAAAGATAGAAAAATATGAAACACGTAGCCCGCAAACGCTTTGGCCAGAATTTCCTGCACGATAAATATGTACTGGAAGACATCACCTCGGCGATCGGCCCCGCACCGGACGACACGATGGTCGAGATCGGCCCCGGCCTGGCCGCGATGACCAAGGGACTGCTGCGCACGCTCAAGCACATGCACGTGGTGGAGCTGGACCGCGACCTGGTCGCCCGTCTGGAGAAGGATTTTTCACGCGAACAACTGACGATCCACGCTGGCGATGCCCTGAAATTCGATTTCGGCGCGATCCCGGTGCCGGCCGGCAAAAAACTGCGCATCGTCGGCAACCTGCCGTACAACATTTCCAGCCCCTTGCTGTTCCACCTGGCGGAATTTGCCAGCCAGGTCGAGGACCAGCACTTCATGCTGCAAAAAGAGGTGGTGGAGCGCATGGTGGCCGAACCGGGCAGCAAGACCTTCGGCCGCCTGTCGGTGATGCTGCAATGGCGCTACGACATGAAACTGCTGTTCGTGGTGCCGCCGGAAGCGTTCGACCCACCGCCGAAAGTCGAATCGGCCATCGTGCGCATGGTGCCGGTCGCCAACCAGCTGCCGTGCGACGGCGAGACGCTGGAAGCGGTCGTGCAGAAAGCGTTTTCGCAACGCCGCAAGGTGATTCGCAACTGCCTGGCCGGCATGTTCACGGAAGAGCAAATCGTTGCCGCTGGCATCGATCCTACCCACCGCCCGGAAGTGGTGGGCCTGGCGCAGTACGTGGCGCTGGCAAATATCCTCAAGCCGGTCTGAGCAGGTAAAAAAAAGCCCGCTCAGGGAGCGGGCTAAATCCAATTCCTTTGCAAGAAGTGGAGGAGACAAGTGCAGTATGCTGCGTCGCGGCATATCACGCCACTTTATTTTTCACATATCCAACATCATCAATGTGAATGTTGCCTCCTCCGCTACCGACCAGTTCAGGTGGAAGGTACGCAAGTGAGGGTCAGGTTGGTCACCGAATTCGGGGCGCGGATCACGCCATTCTGGTTGGCCAGAGTGCAGGTCAGTTTATTCGGCTGCTTCAGGATGCTGATACTGTAGACCTCGCCGTTGGTCAGGGTCGCTACGGTAAACGTGCCGCTGGTGGCAGTAGCACTGCTGAGCTCGACCTGGCTGCCGCTGCCGTTGATCAGAGTCACTTTGTTCGCGACGTCAGTTTCTACCGTTGCGCCTGTGAGAAGTTCCTTTTCCACCGACACCAGACCCGAATACGTGCCGCCCACGGTATAAGAGTTTGGATCGCATCTGACCACCGCGCCGATGCTGACCGTGTAGCCGGCCGAGCCCTTGCCGCCGGCCACGCCGCAGGTAAAGAATTCCGGATTTTTACTGATCGTGATGTCGTACTCGGTGCCGTAGTCGATCTGCTGGGGGAAGGCAAACGACGAGGCGCCCTTGGGTACGTCCAGCGTCTGACCGCCATTCATGAGTTGCAGGCCATCCACGGTCAGGCCCGACACCGAACCTTGCACCGTGTATTGGGCTTTGCCGCCACATGCCGACAGCAGACTGGCCAGGGTCAGCGCGACCAGCGCGCCCGCGTACGAAAATTTCATGTATTTCTCCGGAGTTTATCGATAACGTGTTGAGCGTATTGATCAGGTGGCTGGAACGTCAGCACAGGTAATGGTGACAGCAGGGGTGGTGCCGGTGCCAACGATCAAATCCTGGTTGCCTATCGTACCCACGGCGGTGCCAGTGATGGTGCAGCGCTGCGTCTTGGGCTGCTCGAGGATATTGATGCCATAGACCGAACCATCGCCGATCGTGTGCGGGAACACGAACGAGGCCGCGCCTGCGGTTACGCTCACGGTATCGGGGCCATTGGCCATGACCAGGCCGTCCGATTTGAGGTTGACTACCGCGCCGCCAAGCTTGCGCGGATCGTTGGTGCACACAACTTGCACGTTATAGGCGTTATAGACATTGGCCTTGCCCGAGCCACCGCTGACCGCGCATGTGGCGCCGACCGGTCCGGGCTTCTGGACGACAACGTTAAAGTTATCGTCGACCGACACCGGCTTTTGGAACGTGAAAGTGGGCTGGCCGGCGGCGATGGTGAGGGTGTCGCCGTTGCCTTCGTTGACCAGCACCAGCCCGGTTTTGGTCAATCCGGTAATGCTACCGGCAATTTGCAGGCTGCCGTCGCTGCCGCCGCAGGCGCTCAGGATGGCGCCGCACAGCAGGGCCACGCTTGAGCGCAGAGTCATATTTTTCATCAGATCTTTCTCCAAAACGAATAGGGGCCGGCAGCACGCACGTGGGTAGCACGGGTGCAGCATCTTACACGGGTTTGAGCGGTATTTTAGTGCATTTGGTAACAGCGGTCGCCGCCACGGATGTAACAGCGTGTTAGTGCGGCACGTGGCGCCAGAGGGAGACCGGCAGCGATCGGTGCGACAATAGTGGCTTCTGCCGACTCATAACGATGCCATCATGACCACTCGTACCCCGCAAGCCATGCTGTTCGACCTCGACGACACCCTGTGGCCGATCGGTCCCGTGATCGCGGCGGCCGAACTGGGCTGGCATGCCTGGCTGGCCGAACGCGCGCCGCTGGTGACCGACAAGTATACAGTGGAGCAATTGCGCGCGCTGCGCATGGCGCTGCTCGAGCGCCAGCCGGAGATGGTGGCCGACCTGTACCAATTGCGCCGCGCCGCACTGGAAGCCGTGTTTCTCGAGACCGGCGCCGATGTTGCCCATATCGACGGCGCCATGGCCCATTTTCACACCCTGCGCAACGCCGTCACCGTGTTCGACGACGTGTTGCCCGCACTTGAACAGCTGCGCACCATGTTGCGCCTTGGCGTGATCACCAACGGCAACGCCGACCTTGAAGTCATCGGCCTGCATCACCATTTTGAAGTGGCGCTGGCCTCGCACAGTTTCGGTCGCGCCAAGCCCGCACCGGAAATTTTCCTGGCCGCCTGCACGGCAATGGGCGTGGCGCCCGAGCATGCCATCTACGTGGGCGACGACTTGCGGCTCGACGTGCAGGGCGCGCAGGCGGTCGGCATGCGTGCGGTGTGGATCAACCGCAGTGGCAGCACCGCCCATCTCGACGCCGGCATCGTGCCCGATGCCATCTGCGCCAGTTTCGACGAACTGCTGGTGTGGGTGAAGGACCAGATGCGGCATAATAAGCAGGACCAACCCCAGGGACACTGAAGATAATCACCATGCAACTCGACACCCGCGCCCAAACCCTGCTCAAAGCCCTGGTAGAACGCTATATTGCGGACGGCCAGCCGGTGGGCTCGCGCGCCTTGTCCAAGATCTCCGGTCTCGACCTGTCGCCGGCCACCATCCGCAACATCATGGCCGACCTGGAAGATCTCGGCTACGTGGCCAGTCCGCACACCTCGGCCGGGCGCGTGCCCACGCCGCGCGGCTACCGGATTTTTGTCGATACCTTGCTCACGGTGCAACCGTTCGACGAGCAGTCGGTGGAGTCGCGCATGCGCCTGCAGGCGCCGCAGCCGCAAAAAATGATTTCCAATGCTGCGCAGATGCTGTCGTCGCTGTCGCAGTTTGCCGGCGTGGTGCTGAGCCCGCGTCGCGAATCGGTGTTCCAGCAGATCGAGTTCCTGCGCCTGGGCGAAAAGCGCATTCTGCTGGTCATCGTTGGCCCCACTGGCGACGTCCAGAATCGCATGCTGCTCACCGATGTCGATTACAGCCCGTCGCAGCTGGTGCAGTCGGCCAATTACATCAACCAGAACTACGGCGGCCTGTCGCTTGACGACGTGCACCGCCGCTTGGCAGGCGAAGTGCGCCAGTTGCGCGACGATATGAGCCGGTTGATGCAGGTGGCGGTGGCGGCGGGCAGCGAGGCGATGGCCGACGACAAGGACGACATGGTGATCTCGGGCGAGCGCAACCTGCTGTCGGTCAGCGACCTGTCGAGCAACATGTCGTCGCTGCGGCAAATGTTCGACATGTTCGAGCAAAAGACCGGCTTGCTGCAACTGCTCGACATGTCGAGCAAGGCCAGTGGCGTGCAAATCTATATCGGCGGCGAATCGAGCCTGGTGCCGATGGACGAGATGAGCGTGGTGACTGCGCCGTACACGGCCAACGGCAAGATCGTCGGCACGCTGGGAGTGATCGGCCCCACCCGCATGGCGTACGAGCGGGTGATACCGATTGTGGATATTACGGCCAAGCTGCTATCGAACGCGCTCAGCCATAATTGATTAGCTTGGTTTGTGGGGGCAGGCGACCTTGGTGCAGTTACCATAAATCGCTAAAGCGTGCTCGGCGATGCTGAAACCGCGCTCCTTGGCAATCGCGTTCTGACGCTCCTCGATGGCTTCGTCGTAAAACTCTTCCACGCGGCCGCAATCGAGGCACACCAGGTGGTCGTGGTGCGAACCGGCGTTCAGTTCGAAGATGGCCTTGCCCGTTTCGAAATGATTGCGGTTGAGCAAGCCTGCTTGTTCGAACTGGGTCAGCACGCGGTAGACGGTGGCCAGGCCCACGTCCATATTGTCGGCCAGCAGGATTTTATAAACATCCTCGGCGGTCAGGTGGCGCACGTCGCTGGTCTGGAAGATGTCCAGGATTTTAAGGCGAGGCAGCGTGGCTTTCAGGCCGCTGGCCTTCAGATCGGTTGGATTATTTCCCATGGTGGACACTCTTATTCTGGTTGGCGATTAGCTAGCCCGTAGTTTAACGCACTCCGCGCCGCGCCGCACACAATCTGCCGCCATCTTGCAGCCCTGGCGGTTTTTTGGCATTTGCAAACTTTTACACTTGCGCCTTGCAAAACAAGGACATATCAGGGATTGTGCTTTATGATATGGCGTTTTTTGGCATTCCGCTTGACCAGATTGAGGACATTTATGCGCGTCACCCAGGCTTTATCGCAGTCGTTGTTGCACGGTTCTACTTCCAAGGTGGTCGCATGTGTCGTGCTGGCCGCAGCGCTGGGTGGCTGCGCTTCCAAAACCACGCTGGGCGAAAGATCGAACGAGGTCAAGGACGCCGAGCCGACGCTGGACGCCAGCAAGGGCGCACAGACCACCACCATCACCAAGCTGCAACGCTTCATGTGGTTCTTCTCGCCGTACCGTCCCGACATTCAGCAAGGTAACTTCGTCTCGGAAGAAATGCTGAACCAGCTCAAGGTGGGCATGACGCGCGACCAGGTCCGCTTCATCTTCGGCACCGCGCTGCTGGCCGACCCGTTCCACGCCAACCGCTGGGACTATGCGTTCCGCATGGCCAAGGGCAGCGGCGAAATCACCACCAGCCGCGTGATCGTGTTCTTCGACAAGGACGGCAAGGTCGAGCGCTGGGAAGGCGGCAACCTGCCGACCGAAAAGGAATACATTGCCCGCATCGCCGGCCCGGCGCCGAAGATCAAGAAAAACCAGGACGCGCCCGAGAACAAGCCGGCCCCGTCCACCGCACCACTGCCAGCGGGTACCGACAAGGCCAATGCCGCGCCGGTTGGCGTGGGCGTCAGCACAGAAACGAAATAAGCAAGGAAACAGCATGACCGAGATGAATATCGCCATTGCCGGCGCCGGTGGCCGCATGGGCCGCATCCTGATCGAATCCGTCCAGCAGGCCGACGACGCCCGCCTGGCCGGCGCCCTCAACCACGCCGGTGCACCCGGTGTGGGCGAAGATGCCGCCGCCTTCCTCGGCCAGCCGGCCGGCGTGATCGTGGAATCGGACCTGGCGCGCGGCCTGGCCGATGCCCAGTACCTGATCGACTTCACCCGCCCCGAAGGCACGCTCGACCACCTGGCCTACTGCGCCGAACACGGCATCAAGCTGGTGATCGGCACCACCGGTTTCGATGAAGCCGGCAAGGCTGCGATTGCCGAGGCGGCCAAAAAAACCGCGATCGTGTTCTCGCCCAACTTCAGCGTGGGCGTCAACGTCACCATGAAGCTGCTCGAGCAGGCCGCCAAGGCGCTGTCCACCGGCTACGACATCGAAGTGGTCGAAGCCCACCACCGTTTTAAAGTGGACGCACCGTCCGGCACCGCGCTGAAAATGGGCGAAGTGATTGCCGATGCACTGGGCCGCGACCTGAAAGAATGCGGCGTGTTCGCGCGCGAAGGCGTGACCGGCGAGCGCGACCCGTCGTCGATCGGCTTTGCCACCATCCGTGGCGGCGACATCGTCGGCGACCACACCGTGCTGTTTGCCGGCATCGGCGAGCGCATCGAAATCAGCCATAAATCGAGCAGCCGCGTCACCTACGCCCACGGCGCGTTGCGTGCCTGCCGCTTCCTGGCCGACAAGCCGACCGGCCTGTTCGACATGTACGACGTGCTGTCCCTTAACGGTTAAGCGGGCAAGCACCCGTGGCCGGCAACTTCTCGCTGTCGCACTTCTGGGCGCAAGCCGATGCGGTCAGCCACGCGGTCGCGCTGGTGCTGCTGGCCATGTCGCTGGTGAGCTGGTTCTTCATCCTGGCCAAGCTGTATGGCGCGGTGCGCATTCGCCGCAGCGCGCCGGCCGTGCAAGCGTTCTGGGACGCGCCCACCATGGCCGACGGCGTCGCCACCCTGGCGCTGGCCGACCCCGAAAACATCTTCGTGCCGCTGGCCCGGCAGGGCGCGGCGCAACTGGTCGTGCCCGACCATCCCACCCTCGGTGGCGAGATGGACCGTTCGGCGCAGATCACGCGCGTGCTGCGTGCGGCGATCCAGCACTCCACCAACCGCCTCGAAGGCGGCCTGACCATGCTGGCCTCGATCGGCGCGACCGCGCCATTTGTCGGCCTGCTGGGCACGGTGTGGGGGATTTACCATGCGCTGGCCAATATCTCGACCAGCGGCGCCATGCAGCTCGACAAGGTTGCCGGCCCGGTGGGCGAGGCGCTGGTAATGACGGCCGTGGGCCTGACGGTGGCGATTCCCGCCGTGCTTGCGTATAACGCCTTCAACCGCGTCAACCGCCTGACCCTGGCCGAACTCGACGCGTTCGCCCACGACCTGCACGCGTACCTGGTCAAAAAATGAGCTTCGGCGCTTTCAACCACCACCGCCAGCCCGGCCCCATGGCCGACATCAACGTCACGCCGATGGTGGACGTGATGCTGGTGCTGCTGGTGATTTTCATCCTCGGTGCGCCGGTGTGGACCAGTTCGGTTCAACTGGAGTTGCCCAAGGCGCAGGCGCAAAGCGCGCCGCCCGCGCCGGCCACGACCATAACGGTGGCGATCGACGCCAAGGGGCAGGTGTACTGGAACAACGAGGCGGTGGCGCCCAAGGTGCTCGAGCAGCGCCTGGTGGAGGCGGCCAAGCTGGACGTGCAGCCCGATCTGCAACTGCGCGCCGACAAGGACACCCGTTACGAGGTGGTGGCGCAGGTCATGGCTGCCGCGCAAACGCACGGATTAACCAAATTGGGTTTCGTTACCGATCCCGGAAAAACAGAGAGTAAATAATGGCAACCGCACAACTGAACGGCGCAGCAATCCTTGATGCCGCAAGCTTCCATGCGGCCTGCAAGGCAGCACTGGGTTTTCCCGACAGCTACGGCAACACCATGGATGCCTGGATCGATTGCCTGAGCTACCTGCGAGACGACGACAACATGAGCAAATTCAAGCTCAAGCCCAACGAAGTGCTGGACATCGTCATCACCGACTCGGCCGCCTTGACGGCCGCCGCGCCCGATCTGCTGGAAGAAGTCAGCTACTGCGTGGCCGGCATCAACGACCGTTATGACGACTATGGCGAGAAGCCGGCCTTGAAGCTGACCTTGAAATAAGCCTGCCCGACCGTACCGGGGGCTGCCTTGGGAGACCTCGAAAAACCGTAGCGGGTCGCGCAGCAGGTTTTTCGAGGTCCCCTCAACCGACGATGGGAATGTCGGCCTTGGCGCCGGTCTCGCCCGGCGCCAGCGTCAGTACTTCGAAACCGGTCTCGGTCACCGTCACCATGTGTTCCCACTGCGCCGACAGCGACTGGTCGCGCGTTTCCACGGTCCAGCCGTCGTCAAGTTCGCGGGTGGCGGCGCGGCCGGCATTGATCATCGGCTCGATGGTAAACAGCATGCCCGGTTTCAGGATCAGTCCCTGGCCGGGACGGCCGTAATGCGTCACTTGCGGATCTTCGTGGTAGGTCATGCCGATGCCATGGCCGCAGTAATCGAGCACTACGCTGAAGCCCGCTTTTTCTGCCACGGTCTGGATCGCAAAGCCGACGTCGCCGAGCGTTGCCCGTGGTTTGACGGCGCGGATGCCGGCCCACATCGCTGCGTACGTCGTTTCCACCAGCTTGCGCGCAGCCTTGGACGGTTCGCCCACGTAGTACATGCGGCTGGTGTCGCCGTGCCAGCCATCCTTGATGACGGCCACGTCGATGTTGATGATGTCGCCTTCCTTTAAAATCTCGGTCGCGGATGGAATGCCGTGGCACACCACCTGGTTGACCGAGCTGCACACGGTGGCCGGGAAACCGCCGTAGCCGACATTGGCTGGCGTAACTTTCTGCACATTGACGATGTAGTCATTGCACAGTTGGTCGAGGTAGGCTGTGGTCACGCCGGGTTTGATGTGCGGCCCGATCATCGTCAGCACGTCGGCCGCCAGTTGGGCGGCGACGCGCGCCAGGACGATTTGTTCGGGCGACTTGATCAGATTGGCGTTGCGGCGGGACATGACTACCTCTTTCTTAGGGCAAAGGGGCGTAGTTTGCCACAAACCACCGGTATCAGTCTCAGCGAACGGCGGCCAGGTCGAAGTGCGGGTTATAAATCAGGCACAGCAAATTACCGAACGGGTCGGCCAGTTCCACCGTCTTGATGCCTTCTCCCACTTCCTCGATGGCGCCGTGCACGGTGGCGCCGAGCGCCACCAGGCGGTCGGTCTCGGCCTCGATATCGTCCACGCCCCAGTACACCATGCTGCCCGCGTGGGCGGCGGTGAATTTCTCGGCCGGAATCAGGCCCAGTTCGAAACCGCCGATGGCAAAACCCACGTAAAACGGCTGGTCGAAATACGCTGCCGTCTCGAATGCGGTGGCGTACCAGTCGCGGGCGGCGGCCAGGTCGGCCACCGGGTACACCACCGTGCGCAGTCCCTTGATCATGCTTGTCCCCCTCAATGATATGAAAAATATCATCTTGGCATAAAACCGGGACCGGCGATTGTAAAAATGGAAGGTCGTTTTAGTGGCTGTTCAGGGCAGCGAGCGTCTGCTCGTAGCGGTTTTCCTTTTCGGCGTTGCGCAGGAACAGCACGCGCTGCACCAGCACTTCGGCCGGTGTGGGGCTGGCCGTGAGCAGGGTGATCACCTCATCGATATAGTCGGCCAGCGGCAGGTAGCCCTCGCGCGTGGCCTGGCCCGGGGTCAGGTCGGTTTGTACGGCCGGCGGCGCCAGTTCGATCACTTCCACCGCACCTTTTAGTACTTCGCGCAGTGCCACCGTGTACGAATGCAGCGCCGCCTTGGTGGCGTTGTAGGTGGGCGTGACCAGCAGCGGCACGAACGCCAGGCCCGACGTGGTGTTGATGATGGCGGCATCGGCTTGCTGGCGCAGGTGATCGGTTAGCGCGTTGATCAGGCGGATCGGCCCCAGCAGGTTGGTGGTAATTGTCGCCTCGGCATCGGCCAGGTCGCGCCGCTTGCTGGCATCCTCAAAGCGCATGATGCCGGCGTTGTTGATCAGGACATTGAGGGCAGGGTGGTCGGCCACGACCTGGCGTGCGAACGCGTCGATGGCATCGGCGTTGTCGGCGTCGAATTGCACCGGCACGATGTTGGCGCGGCCGGCGGCAGCTTGTTGCAGCACATCGAGCCGGCGGCCGGCGATGATGACGGTATTGCCCAGGTCGTGCAGGCGATGGGCCAGCGCCTCGCCGATACCGCTGCCGCCGCCGGTGATCAAGATGGTGTTTCCAGTCGATTTCATGGTCAGTCCTCCTGTGAATGTGGGACCAGTGTACAAAGGACAGGCGCGATGATAAAGTAGGCACCCAAAAGATTTATACATACCCAAAAGAGAGTGTAGGTAGCCCATGCGTAAAGCCGAACCCGATGCGCTGATCGAAATGCGCCGGCACGAGCCGATTCCCGACCAGCTCGACCCCGTGATCGAAGCGCTGGTACAGGACATCATCGGCCAGGTGGCTGACCGCTGGACCATGCTGATCCTCGAAGCGCTCGAAGCAGGCGGCACCTTGCGCTACACCCAGTTGCGCAAGGCCGTGCCCGGCATCAGCCAGAAAATGCTCACGCAAACCGTGCGCCAGATGGAGCGCGACGGCCTGGTCCACCGCACCGTGCACCCGGTAATTCCGCCCCACGTCGACTACGTGCTCACGCCGCTGGGCCACAGCCTGGGCGCAGCGTTTTGCGGGGTCTGGGTATGGGCCGAAACCCACCATGGCGAGATCATGCGGGCGCGGGCGGCGTTTGCGCAGCGTTCTTAGCCGTATTGCTTTTCACGGACATGGATATGTCGATCAAATCGACACATTGATCAAATATGGTTAAAAAAACCGGAAAAATCGACACGTTTCTGGAATCTGTCGATCGCATCAACCTATTGCTATCGCGCCAACTCTGCCAGCAATGCCTGGTTGATAAAGTATTTTTCTCGTCCGATCTGCTTTTCAACCAACACACCATGTGCCGCTAGCGCCTGAAGGTAACCCGACGATGTTTGACGCTTTGCGATGTTGGCATCTACCAGGAACTGGATTTTGGTGTAAGGATGTCGGAAGATCGCTTCAATCAGGTCTTTGCTGTAAATACCCGGAAGCTCACGATGTACTTTTTCACGTACAGTTTCCATGAGCGCAAGAATGCGTTTGACTTGATCGAACGTTTGCTGCGCAGTGCTTTCTACAGCGCGCAGCATGAACAGCACCCAGTTTTCCCAATCCTGCTGCTCTGTTACCTTCTGCAGCCCCAGATAGTACTCACGCTTGTTCGCAATGATGTAACGCGATAGAAACAGCACCGGAATATCCATCAGCCCCGCTTGCACGAGGTAAAGCAAATTCAGGATACGCCCCGTACGTCCATTTCCATCTGGGAAAGGATGGATCGCCTCGAATTGATAGTGCATTACGGCCATTTTGATCAGCGGATCAATCCCATCCTCCGCATGAATGAAACGCTCGAGATCGGAGAGCTTGTCTCGAATCACGTGATCGCCAACGGGAGGTGTGTACACGATCTCGCCCATCTCATTTTTGAGTGCCGTGCCGGGGATTGCCCGGATGCCGATTTCGGATTGTTTGATTAACCGGGCAATTTCGATGAAGAGGTTGGTCGTCAAAGGCCGCTCGCGCAAGGCCGCGAAGCCGTGCTGCAGCGCCTGCCGGTAACGCAGCACTTCCTTCGTATGCGGATCAGTTTTGCCATCGGCATCGGCATCGGCACGGTAAAGCTCGTCGTTAGTGGTGACGATGTTTTCGATCTCCGAAGACAGCCGTGCTTCCTGCAAGGTGATGCTACTGATCAGCATGCCCTGATTAGGGATTTGGCCAGCCAGCCCGCGCAAGTTGGCCAATGCTCGGTTGGCGCCGATGGCTTGCTTGAGTACTGCTTTGGTCTCCAGGTCATCAAGCGGAGGCAAAAGCGGCAGATCGTTATGGGGCTGGTTGCGGTCGAAAGCCATCAGGCTGCCTCTTGTAAGATGCCAGCGAATTCTGGAGCTGTCTTTTTGATGTCTTCTATCATGGTGCGAGGCTTGCAGTACGTATGAACACTGGCATCTTATCCTATGTCCGGCTGCCGTAAAATTGCACCATATCGAGCGAACAGACACTTAGCTCAGCACTTCTGCCTTGCTCCAGCGAACCATGACCGAGCCCTGCCGCTCATTTGGGGCATGAACCGGTATAATGGCCGGTTTATATTCAACTCTGGCCGCACATCATCATGCAAGATAAATATAGTCACGCCGACGTAGAAACCGCAGCGCAATCCCACTGGAAAGCCATCGACGCCTACAAGGCGGTCGAGCACGACCCGCGTTTCCCCAAAGGTAAGTATTACGCCTGTTCGATGCTGCCTTACCCATCGGGCAAGCTGCACATGGGGCACGTGCGCAACTATACGATCAACGACGTGATGTACCGCTACCTGCGCATGAACGGCTACAACGTGCTCATGCCGATGGGCTGGGATGCGTTCGGCATGCCGGCGGAAAACGCGGCCATGGCCAACAACGTGCCGCCGGCGCAATGGACCTACTCGAACATCGCCCATATGCGCTCGCAGATGGAGCTGATGGGCCTGGCCATCGACTGGTCGCGCGAAATGACCGCGTGCAAGCCCGAGTACTACAAGTGGAACCAGTGGATGTTCCTCAAGATGCTGGAAAAAGGCATCATCTACAAGAAGACCGGTACCGTGAACTGGGACCCGATCGACCAGACCGTGCTGGCCAACGAACAGGTCATCGACGGCAAGGGCTGGCGCTCGGGCGCGCCGATCGAAAAACGCGAAATCCCGATGTACTACGCGCGCATTACCGACTACGCCGACGAACTGCTCGGCTACGTCGATGACAAGCTGCCGGGCTGGCCCGAGCGCGTGCGCATCATGCAGGCCAACTGGATCGGCAAATCGACCGGCGTACGCTTCGCCTTCCCGCACCAAATTAAAGATGCCGACGGCGCCCTGATCGGCGACGGCAAGCTGTACGTGTTCACCACCCGCCCCGACACCGTGATGGGCGTGACCTTCTGCGCCGTCGCTGCCGAGCACCCGCTGGCCGTGCACGCCGCACAGAACAACCCGGAACTGGCCGCCTTCAACGCCGAATGCAAACTGGGCTCCGTGATCGAAGCCGACATGGCCACGATGGAAAAGAAGGGCATGCCGACCGGCCTGTTCGTCACCCATCCGCTCACCGGCGAGCAAGTCGAGGTGTGGGTTGGTAACTACGTGCTGATGACCTACGGCGACGGCGCCGTGATGGGCGTGCCGGCGCACGACGAGCGCGACTTCGCGTTCGCCAAAAAATACAACCTCGCCATCAAGCAGGTGATCCGCGCCGAAGGCCAGGAATTCTCCGACGCCGCCTGGCAGGAATGGTACGGCGACAAGAGCATTTCCATCGTCACCAACTCGGGCAACTACGACGGCCTGAACTACGCCGACGCCGTTGAAGCCGTGGCTGCCGACATGGCCGCCAAAGGCCTGGGCGAGAAGAAAATCACGTTCCGCCTGCGCGACTGGGGCATTTCGCGCCAGCGCTACTGGGGCACGCCGATCCCGATGATCAACTGCCCGGACTGCGGTTCGGTGCCGGTGCCGGAAAAAGACCTGCCGGTGGTGTTACCGGAAGACTGCGTACCGGACGGCAGCGGCAACCCGCTCAACAAGTACGAAGCATTTTTGAAATGCGACTGCCCGCAGTGCGGCAAGCCAGCGCGCCGCGAAACCGACACCATGGACACGTTCGTCGATTCGTCGTGGTACTACATGCGCTATACCTCGCCAGGCGCCAACGCCATGGTCGATGAACGCAACGACTACTGGATGCCGATGGACCAGTACATCGGCGGCATCGAACACGCCGTGCTGCACCTGCTGTACGCGCGCTTCTGGACCAAGGTCATGCGCGACTTCGGCCTGGTGAAGTTCGACGAGCCATTTACCAACCTGCTCACGCAAGGCATGGTGCTGAACGAAACCTATTACCGCGAAGACGCGGCTGGCAAAAAGACGTGGTTCAACCCGGCCGACGTCGATCTGACGGTGGACGACAAGGGCCGTCCGCAAGCGGCAATCCTGCGCGACGACCAGCAACCGGTGCACATCGGCGGCACTGAAAAAATGTCGAAGTCGAAAAACAACGGCATCGACCCGCAAGCGCAGATCGAACAATACGGCGCCGACACCGCGCGCCTGTTTACCATGTTCGCCTCGCCGCCGGAGCAGACGCTGGAATGGTCGGGCAGCGGCGTGGAAGGCGCCAACCGCTTCCTGCGCCGCGTGTGGGCGTTCGGCTACGCGCAGCAGGCTGCCATCGTCGCCGCCGGTTCGCCGTTGACGGCAACCGCTACCACCGACGCCGGCAAAACCCTGCGCCGCGAGCTGCACAAGCTGCTGCAGCAGGCCGACTACGACATCAAGCGCATCCAGTACAACACCGTGGTGTCGGCCTGCATGAAGATGCTCAACACGATCGAAGCGGCCAAGGATGTTGAAGCGGCCGTGCTGGCCGAAGGCTACGCGATTTTCCTGCGTTTGCTGAACCCGGTCGCGCCGCACATCACCCATGTGCTGTGGACGGAACTGGGGTATGCAACTGCGGCCGGCGACATCCTCAACGCGCCATGGCCGCAAGTGGATCCGGCCGCGCTCGAGCAGTCCGAGATCGAAATGATGATCCAGGTGAACGGCAAGCTGCGCGGCAGCGTGGTCGTGGCCAAGGGCGCCGACAAGGCCAGCATCGAGGCGCTGGCATTGGCCAACGAAGCGGTGCAGAAGTTCATCGAAGGCACGCCGAAGAAGATCATCGTCGTCCCGGGCAAACTGATCAACATCGTAGTGTAAGAGGACGCCATGACGACTACTTCCGGATTGTTCCGACGCGGCCGCGCGGCCGGCATGACGCTGCTGCTGGCAGCGGTAATGGCAACCTCGTTGTCTGCGTGCGGCTTCCACCTGCGCGGCGACGGCGGCCATTACACGCTGCCGTTCCCGACCATGTACATCGGACTGCCGGAGTCGTCGCCACTGGCGATTGACCTCAAGCGCAACATCCGCGTCAACGGCAACACCACCGTGGTCAATAGCCCCAAGGATGCCGACGGCGTGGTTGAAGTGCTGTCCAACCCGGAAACCACCAAGACCAAGACCATCCTGTCCCTGAACAGCAATGGCCGCGTGCGCCAGTACCTGCTGCAATACACCATCGTGTTCCGCGTGCTTGACCGTCAAGGTAACGAGCTGCTGGGGCCCACGACGATTTCGCTGAGCCGTCCGATCGACTTCAACGAAACCCAGTTGCTGGCCAAGGAACAGGAAGAGGCGCTGCTGTACAAGGACATGCAAACCGACCTGGTGCAGCAGATGATGCGCCGCATGGCGGCCGTGAAAACCACGCGCATGTCGGTGCCCGGCCCGGGCCCGGCGCCGCAGGATCCGTCCGCCGCGCCGGCCGTGCCGATCCTGTAAGGCGGCACCATGCAATTGCGCCTGGACGCGCTCGACGGCCACCTGAACAAGTCGCTGTCGCAGCTGTATGTGATCACCAGCGACGAGCATTTGCTCGCGCTGGAGGCGGCCGACAAGATCCGCCGTACCGCGCGCGCACAAGGGTATTCCGAGCGCGACGTGCTGACGGTGGAGCGCAGCTTCAAGTGGGGCGAACTGCTGGCGGCCAACCAGGCGCTGTCGCTGTTCGGCGATAAAAAGCTCATCGAGTTGCGCATCCCCACCGGCAAGCCGGGCAAGGATGGCGGCGCCGCGCTGCAAGCGTACGTGAAAGACCTGAGCCCCGACAATCTGACATTGATTACGCTCCCCAAGCTCGACTGGCAAACCCAGAAGGCGGCGTGGGTGGGGGCGTTGCAACAGGCGGCGGTGTATATCGACATCCCGCAAATCGAACGGGCGCAATTGCCCAACTGGATAGGCCAGCGCCTTGCCGCACAAGGGCAAAGCGCGGACCGGCAGAGCATCGACTTCATCGCCGATCGCGTGGAAGGCAATCTGCTGGCGGCCCACCAGGAAATACAAAAGCTCGCCCTGCTGCACGAACCGGGCAAGCTCACCTACGAGCAGGTGCACGACGCCGTGCTCAATGTCGCCCGCTACGACGTGTTCAAACTCAGCGAAGCGATGCTGATGGGCGACCCGGCGCGTCTCGTGCGCATGCTCGAAGGGCTGAAAGGCGAGGGCGAAGCGCTGCCGCTGGTGCTGTGGGCCGTGTCGGAAGAAATCCGCACGCTGCTCAAGCTCAAGGCGGGCATGGCGCAGGGCCGGCCGCTCGGTGCGCTGCTCAAGGAGTACCGCATCTGGGGGCCGAAAGAGCGCATGATGGACCCGGCGCTGCGGCGTATTTCACTGGCCACGCTGGAGGCGGCCATGAAAGACGCCGCGCAAGTGGACAAGATGATCAAGGGCCTGCGCGCCAAGGCCTACAGCGGCGATGCATGGGATGCCATGCTGCAGCTGGGGCTCAAAGTGGCGCGCGGGTAAGCAGCCCTGTAAAGAATCGAGACGATAATGGACACGAAGCTGGATATCAAGCAGTACATGGAACAACTGGGCCAGCAGGCGCGCAAGGCGTCGCGTGCCATGGCCCGTGCCGACAGCGCCACCCGCAACCGCGCGCTCACGCTGATCGCCGACGGCATCGAGCGCGAGGCCGACGCCCTGCGCGCCGCCAACCGGCTCGACATGGATGCGGCAGCTGCCAACGGCCTGGCGCCGGCCATGCTCGACCGCCTGGCGCTGTCCGACAAGGCGATTGCCACCATGGTCGAAGGCCTGCGCCAGATTGTCGCGCTGCCTGATCCCATCGGTGAAATCTCCGGCCTGAAATTCCGCCCGAGCGGCATCCAGGTAGGCCAGATGCGCGTGCCCCTCGGCGTGATCGGCATCATCTACGAGTCGCGCCCGAATGTGACGGTGGATGCGGCAGGCCTGTGCATCAAGAGCGGCAACGCCACCATCCTGCGCGGCGGCTCGGAGGCAATCCACTGCAACCGCGCGCTGGCGCAGCTAGTCAAGGAAGGCCTGCTGGGCGCCGGCCTGCCGGAAAACGCCGTGCAAGTGGTCGATACCACCGACCGCGCCGCCGTGGGTGTCCTGATCACCATGCCGCAATACGTGGACGTGATCGTGCCGCGCGGCGGCAAGGGCCTGATCGCGCGCCTGATGGAAGAAGCCACGGTACCGATGATCAAGCACCTCGACGGCATCTGCCACGTGTACATCGACGACAAGGCCGACCTGCAAAAAGCGGTCGATATCGGCTTCAATGCCAAGTGCCACCGCTACGGCACCTGCAACACCATGGAAACCTTGCTGGTCTCGCGCCCGATCGCGGCCCAGGTGCTGCCGGAACTGGCCAAGCTGTACGCAACCAAGGAAGTGGAACTGCGTGCCGACGCGGAAGCCGCGGCAATTTTGGCCGGCTACCCGCACCTCGCTGCTGCCACCGAAGAAGACTGGTCCACCGAGTACCTGGCCGCGATCCTGGCCGTGAAAATTGTCGACGGCATCGACGAGGCGATGGACCACATCAACCAGTACTCGTCCAAGCACACGGAATCGATCATCACCGAAGACTACAGCGCTGGCATGCGCTTCTTGCGCGAAGTCGATTCGGCGTCGGTGATGATCAACGCATCGACCCGCTTTGCCGATGGCTTCGAGTACGGCTTGGGCGCCGAGATCGGCATCTCCAACGACAAGCTGCACGCGCGCGGCCCGGTGGGCCTCGAAGGCCTCACCTCACTCAAGTACGTCGTGTTCGGTCACGGCGAAATTCGCCAGTAATTCCACTAAAGGATCGCCATGCTCTGGATTAAATCGCTGCACATCTTCTTCGTCATCGCCTGGATGGCGGGCGTGTTTTACCTGCCGCGCATTTTCGTCAACCTGGCCATGGAGACCAACACCGCCGTCACCGAACGCCTGCTGATCATGGCGCGCAAGCTGTATCGGTTTTCGATGTGGATTTCGGTGCTGGCGATAGTGTTCGGCGCGATCCTGGTGTACATGCTGTATGGTCCGCGCATGCCGGGCTTCATGCACGCCAAGCTGCTGTTCGTGGTGCTGATCGTTGGCTACCACCATGCGTGCGGCAGCATCCTGAAAAAATTCGAGAAGGGCGTCAACACCCGCAGCCATAAATGGTTCCGCGTGTTTAATGAAGTGCCGGTGTTCCTGCTGCTGGCAATTATCGTACTCGTGGTGGTCAAACCCTTCTGACCATGCACAACACTATTAACGGATAAAAGGTACACCTAAGATGGCTTCATATTTTTGCCCATGCCCGCGCGGCATGGAAGCGGCGCTGGCCGAAGAGCTGGGCGAAATCGCCCAGCAAAGCACCACCATGAAAGTGCACAACCAGGTTCCTGGCGGCGTGCACTGCTCGGGTGAGCTGATTGATTCGTACCGCATCAACCTGCACTCGCGCATCGCGTCGCGCGTGCTGATGCGCATGGCCGTCACCGGCTACAAGACCGAGAACGACATCTACGACCTGGTGTTGGCCCAATCGTGGGAAGACTGGTTTACGTACGACCACACCATCCGCGTGGACGTTACTGCCGTCAAGTCGCCACTGAAAAGCCTGGAATTCACCACGCTGAAAATCAAGGACGCGATCTGCGACCGCTTCCGCGACATGTACAGCAAGCGCCCGTCGGTCGATACCCGCGAGCCCGACATGCGCATCGTCGGTTTCCTCGACGCCCACCAGTTCATCATCTACCTCGACACCTCGGGCGAAGCGCTGTTCAAGCGCGGCTGGCGTGAAGAGACCGGCGACGCGCCGCTGCGCGAAAACCTGGCGGCGGGCCTGTTGCGCGTGGCCGGCTGGAAGCCGGGCATGCCGCTGTTCGACCCGATGTGCGGCTCCGGCACCATCCTGTGCGAAGCGGCGCAGATGGTGCAGGGCGTGCCACCGGGCGCCCGTCGCCGCTTCGCGTTCGAAGCCTTCAACGACTTCGATCCGGCGCCTTGGCAGGAAATGAAAAACGCCATCAAGCCGAACCCGCTGCCGAGCGAACCGACCATCTTCGGTTCCGATATCTCGGGCGACATGGTGGCCATGACGCGCCACAACCTGCGCGCGGCCGGCATCATGTTCGACGTGCCGCTCAAGCAGATCGAAGCGCAGGAAGTCAAGGCGCCGACCGAGCAGCCGGGCATCATGCTGACCAACCCGCCGTACGGCGAGCGGATCGGCGTGCGCGGCGACAGCTCGCTGGGCGAGGACGAACTGGCCAAGAGTTTTTACTCGGACTTCAGCGGCACCCTCAAGCAGCGCTTCGCCGGCTGGACCGTGTACCTGTTCACGGCCGACCTGGGCCTGCCCAAGATGCTGCGCCTGAAGGAATCGCGCAAGACACCGTTCTTCAACGGTGCGCTGGAATGCCGCCTGTTCCGCTTCGACATGGTGGCCGGTTTCAACCGCCGCGAAGCTGCCAAGCCCAAAGAAGCTTAACCACCTGCTGCGCCGCCGGACCCCGCAGCACCGGGCGGGGACGGACCCCAGTCAAGGAACCTATGTACCCGACCCCGCCCGACAACGTTCTCCCCGATCCCGTCAAGGAAGTTCCCCCGCCGCCGCCATCGACCCCCAAGGTGCTCAGCGCCACGGCGCTGGCGGTGATCCTGGCCCTGCTGTCGATGCTCGGGCCGTTCTCGATCGACGCCTATTTACCAGCGTTCCCCAACATCCAGGCCACGCTGGGCGCCACCCCGCTCGAAGTGCAGCAAAGCCTCACCTTCTACATGCTGGCCTTTGCCGGCATGGTGCTGTGGCACGGCGCGCTGTCCGATGCATTCGGCCGGCGCAACGTCATCCTGGTCTCGCTGGTGATGTTCGCGATCGGTACCCTGGGCTGCGCGTCGGTGCACTCGGTGCCGTACCTGTGGGCGTTCCGCGTCATGCAGGGTATTTCGGCCGGCGCCGGCGTGGTGGTGGGGCGCGCCATCATCCGCGACCTGTATTCCGATGCGGCGGCCGCGCGCCTGCTGTCGCTGGTGACCATGATCTTTTCGATTGCCCCGGCGATTGCGCCGATCCTCGGCGGCTGGATCGTCACGCTGTTCGACTGGCGCGCGATCTTCCTGTCGCTGCTGGCCTACAGCGTGCTGCTGTTCATCTACTGCTACCGCAACCTGCCCGAGACCCTTCCGGTCCACAAGCGCCAGCCGTTCAACCCGCGCCACCTGGCGCGCAACTACGGCGAGATCATGCGCTCCAAGCTGTTCCACCTGAAGTCGGGCGTGGTGGCGCTCAACTTCGGCGGCCTGTTCCTGTTCATCGCGGCGGCGCCCGAGTTCCTGCCCAATTCGCTGGGGCTGGGTGCGAGCCAGTTCGGCTGGCTGTTCATTCCGTCGGTGAGCGGGATTTTCCTCGGTGCGCTGGTGGCCAACCGCATCGCCGGCAAGATCTCGTTCTCGCGCCAGATCGGCATCGGCTTCTGCTTCCTGATCGCCGCCGCCGTGTGCAATACGCTGTACCACGTGTTCCTGCCGCCGGCGCTGCCGTGGACCGTGCTGCCGATGCTGTTCTACACCTTTGGCATGTCGATCGTGGCGCCGGGCGCCACGCTGCTCGCGCTGGACCTGTTCCCGCACATCCGCGGCACGGTGGCGTCGTGCCAGTCGTTCGCCACCACCATGATGGGCGCCATCGTGGCCGGCGTGCTGGCGCCCGCGCTGTCGCACTCGGTGTTGTCTTTAGCCCTCGGACAACTGGTACTTACAGGCTCCGCGCTGGTTTTATGGTTGACCGCGCGCCATTACCGGCGCATTCTGTTACCCCATCCGGGACAATAAATCTTTACATCAGGAAATGCGCGCGATCTCCTGCACGATTGGCTTGCAAGTGCTAAGTTGCTATCATACTTTATGCTAATATAAGTTCTTTCTCGGCATTATTCGTTTCCGGTCTGACTTGATTATTGGTATATGACGATGCTGCAACCTGACCTTGATATCCGCCACCGGCTGCTGATTGCGCGCCTGCCCGCCATGCCGCAGATCCTGATCAAACTGATCGAGCATCTGCAGGCCGACGACGCCGGCATGCCGGAACTGGCCGCGCTGATCGCCAAGGATCCGGCCATGGCCAGCAAGATTTTCTCGGTCGCCAGCAGCTCGGCTTTTCACCGCAATAGCGGCGCGCGCGCCGTGGGACTGGAGCAGTCGCTGGTTGCACTCGGCACCGACATGATCAAGACCCTGGTGATCAGCGAATCGGTGTTCCAGACCTTCAGCAGCTTCCCTCATTCCGCCAGCACCGACCTGCGCGCCTTCTGGAAAAGCTCGCTCACCACGGCCGTCATCGCGCGCGACCTGGCCCGCAAGATGGACTACCCGCACGTGGAGGAAGCCTATCTGGCAGGCCTGCTGCACAACGTGGGCCGCCTGGCGCTGCTGGCCACCGCGCCGCGCGAATATGCCGTCAACTTCATGGCGCGCGATGACGAAGACCTGTGCGCGGTCGAGCAGCGCACCCTGCAAATCACCCATGCCGAGGCGGGCGCCTGGCTGATCGAACGCTGGCAGCTCGACTCCTTTCTGGCCGACAGCGTGCTGTATCACCACGAGCCGGTCGCGCGCCTGGCCTCCGCCCATCCTCTGATCCGCATGGTGCGCCTGGCGCACCTGCTGTGCGGCCATGGCGACGAGCCTGACGCCATCGAAGACGCGGCCCAACTGTGCGGCCTCGATGGCGCGGCGCTCGAGCCTATCCTCGCCAATGCCGCCCGCCAGGTGGAAAAATCAGCCGGGTACCTGGGCATCGAGCTGGCCGGCGCCGACGATATCGTGGCGCCAGCGGCGTATGCGCCGCCACCGCCGGTCGATCCGGTGCAGCAGCGCCTGTCGGAAGAAGTGCGCAACATGATGCTGGTGTCTGAGATGGCGCAGACGTTTGCGCGCCAGGATGGCGAAACGGGCCTGCTCGACGCCATGACGCGCTCGGCGCGCATCCTGTTCGATTTCGAAAACGTGCTGGTGATGCTGGAAAATCCCACCGGCCAGGCGCTGCTGGGCACCGCCACTGGCAACCAGCCCGGGCGCCTGGCCGAATTCATGCTGGCGCTGGACCCGGAGCAGGGCGGCCAGGTGGCGCTGTCGGCGCGCACGCGCAAGCCCGTGTATGCCAGCCGCGCCGGCATGAACGCGCAGGCCGGCGCGCCGCTGTCGGTGGCCGAAGAGCAGCTGTTCCGCATCCTCGGCAGCGAGGCGCTGGTATGCCTGCCGCTGGTGGCGAATCAACGCTGCCTGGGCGTGCTGATCGGCGGCGTACCAGGCTGGCAACTGGCCGGTTGCCAGCAGCGCGAGCGCTTCCTGCAATCGTACGCCACCCAGGCGGCGGGCGCGCTCGAGACCGCGCTCAGTGAGCGCGGTCACGCCCGGCGCCAGCTGGCGCAGGTGGCGGAGGAATACCGCGACGCGTCGCGCCGCGTGGTGCACGAGGTGAACAACCCGCTGTCGATCATCAAGAACTACCTGTCCATCCTCGACAGCAAGCTGGCGCGGCGCGAGCCGGTGGTGGGCGAACTGTCGATCCTCAACGAAGAAATCGACCGCGTGGGCCAACTGCTCAACGGCCTGGCCGACCTGCAACCGGCGGAGGCTTCGCGCGTGACCGAGGTGGCCGGCGTGGTGGACGACGTGCTGCGCCTGTTCCGCGCCACCGGTTTCGTGCCGGCCTCGGTGCAGATGGTGGTGCGCATGCAGGAAGGCCCGGGCGCCATCGAGGGCGACGCCGACCTGCTCAAGCAGGTGCTGGTCAACCTGGTCAAGAACGCGGTGGAAGCCATGCCGGAGGGCGGGCGCATCGAGATCGCCAACCGTGGCCTGGTCAACCGCGAGCGCAAGCTGTACCTGGAGCTGGTGGTGGCCGACACCGGCCCGGGCCTGTCGGCCGAGCTGCTGGCCAACCTGTTCGCGCCGGTGAAAAGCACCAAGGAAGGCTCCCACCACGGCTTGGGACTGTCGATCGTCCACAGCCTGGTGAGCAAGATGGGCGGCCTGATCGCCTGCCGTTCCGGCAAGGCCGGCACCACGTTCGAAATCCTGCTGCCGGCCGCCGGCAGCAATACCTCCGCAAGCCCCCTCGCAAGTTCCAGCGCCGGCCAACCCCCCCGGTTGATGGATTCCGTTTAAGGCCATGATGAACCTGAACTTCCAGGACGACCCAACCCCTGTCGCCCATCTCCATGATTCGAGGCCGCGCCTGCTGCTGGTGGACGACGAACCGCGCCTGCTGTCGTCGCTGTACGAACTACTGCGCAGTCACGAAGGGCACGATTACCTGCTGTGTACCGCCGCCACCGGCGCCGAGGCGCTGGCCCACCTGGCGCAGCAACCGTTCGACCTGGTGCTGCTCGACCTGCGCCTGCCCGACATGAGTGGCCACGACATCATGGACTTCATGAACGCGCGCGGCATCGGCGGCGACGTGGTGGTGATGAGCGGCGAGGTGGGCATCGACGCCGCCATCGGCGCCTTGAAGCGCGGCGCCTACGACTACCTGCGCAAGCCGTACGGCCGCGAGGAGTTGCTCAAGACGGTGGACAATGTGCTGCAAAAGCGCCGGCTGGCGATCGACAACGAGCGCATCGCCGCGCAGCTGGAAACGTCGGAAAAGATGTACCGCTACCTGGTGGACAGCTCGCCCGACATCATCTACACGCTGGCCCACGATGGCCGCATCACGTTTGTGAACGACCGCGTGCAGCACCTGCTCGGTTTCGACCGCGACGAGGTGGTGGGGCGCCACTACTCGGTGCTGGTGCACGACGAGGACCAGGACCGCGCCCGTTACGCCTTCGGCGAACGCCAGGGGCATGGCCAGGGCAGGACGCGGGTGAGCGATGCGGGCGGCCGCACCGCCGAGCTGCGGCTCAAGTGCAAGAGCGGCATCGAGCGCACCTTCAGCATCACGCTCACCTCGATGACGCCCAGCGCCATCGGCCCGCACGACTTTTACGGCACCTATGGCGTGGCGCGCGACATCACCGACCGCAAGCGCGCCGAGGAGATGATTTCGTACCAGGCCTACCACGACATCCTCACCGACCTGCCCAACCGCATGCTGTTCAAGGACCGCCTGGGCCTGGCCGTGATCCAGGCGCGGCGCAAGCAAGCCGAATTGGCGGTGATGTTCATCGATCTCGATCGCTTCAAGCTGGTGAACGACACGCTGGGCCACGTGAAGGGCGACGAGCTGCTGCAACAGGTGGCGCGCCGCCTCAAGGACTGCCTGCGGCGCGGCGATACGCTGGCGCGCCAGGGCGGCGACGAATTCACCATCGTGCTGCCGGAATTGCAGGACCGCCAGGAAGCCCGGGGCGTCGCCGAGAAATTCATCGAGAGCCTGTCAGCGCCGTTCGACCTCGATGGCCACCAGGTCCACATCTCGGCCTCGATCGGCATCGCCATCTACCCGCACGATGGCGACGGCATCGACGAACTGCTGCGTCACGCGGACATCGCCATGTACCAGGTGAAGGCGCTGGGCAAGAACGGTCACACCTTCTATCACCCGTCGATGCAGGAAGTGTCGCACCAGAAGATCGTGCTCGAGCGCAGCCTGCGCCAGGCGCTGGAACTGAACCAGCTGGAAATGTACTACCAGCCGCAGATCGACATCGTCACCGGCCGCATCGTCGGCGCCGAGGGGCTGATGCGCTGGAACCATCCGCAGCGCGGCGTGCTGTCGGCTGGCGAATTCCTGCCGTTCGCCGAGGACAATGGCCTGATGCTGCCGATCTCGGACTGGATGCTGGGCGCCCTGTGCCGCGACCTGGTGCGCTGGAATGCCGTCGGCGGCGAGCAGATACGGCTGTCGCTCAACCTGTCGCCGCAATATCTCGATCGTGGCGACTTTTTCGACAAGATGCGCGGTGCGCTCACCCGCTACGGCATCGCGCCCGCGCAGATCGAGGTGGAGATCACCGAGAACATCTGCATCCGCAACCCGCAGGACGCCATCGAACAGCTCAACAAACTGTGCGAGCTCGGGGTGTCGGTAGCAATCGACGATTTCGGCACCGGCTACTCGTCGCTGTCATACCTGCACCGCTTCCCGATCCACACCATCAAGATCGACCAGTCGTTCGTCAAGGAGATCCACGACGAAAACGGCCACTACCCGGTGATCCTGGCAATCATCTCCATCGCGCGCGGCCTGGGGCTGCACCTGGTGGCCGAGGGCGTGGAAACTGCCGTGCAGGCCCGCTACCTGCAAGCGAACGGCTGCACCACCATGCAGGGCTACCTGTACCACCGGCCGATTCCGCTGGCGCAGTTCATGGCCGTGCTGGAAAACCAGGCGGGCCCCGCGCCGCTGCCCGGCGTGCCGCCCATGCTGCATGCGCAGCCGTTTCTGATGGCGGTGCAGGCGTGAAAACCGACCGATGCGCATGACCACTCCTACCAAGCCACCCACTGCCGTGCAGCAGCCGACGGCCGAATTCCTGCGCACCAAGGCCCAGGCCGAACGCGGTGTGGCCGGCGCCCAGCACAGCCTGGGTTTCATGTATTTCAACGGCCAGGGCGTGGCGCCCAGCTACGAGCTGGCCGTGGTGTGGTACCGCCAGGCGGCATTGCAGGGCATGCCGCAGGCGCAGTACAACCTGGGCGTGATGTTCCAGAAAGGGCAGGGCGTGGCGCAGGACTTTCAGGAGGCCGCCGCCTGGTACCAGCTGGCGGCAAGCCAGGGTTACGCTGCCGCCCAGTACAACCTCGGTTGGCTGTACGCCAGGGGGCAGGGCGTGGCGGCCGACACGCGCCAGGCCATGCACTGGTTCAGCAAGGCCGCCGCCCAGGGCGACGCCGGCGCCCAGAACAACCTGGCCATGATGTACGACACCGGCAAGGGCGTGCCGCAAGACCCGGCGCAAGCGCTGCACTGGTACCGCAAGGCTGCCGAGCAAGGGTATGCGCGCGCCCAGTACCAGCTGGGACTGCGCTACGAAAACAGCCAGGGCCTGACCCCGGAGATGGCCGACGTGGGGCAGGCCATGTCGTGGTACCGCAAGGCGGCCGAACAGGGCTACGCGCCGGCGCAGTTCAACCTGGCGCTGCGCTTCGACAAGGGCGACGGCGTGGCGCAGGACAGCCAGAAGGCCATCCTCTGGTATCGCCGCGCGGCCGAACAGGACCACGCCAGTTCGCAGTTCAACCTGGGCCTGATCTACGATAACGGCCAGGGCGTACCGCGCGACGAACAGAAGGCGCTGGACTGGTATCGCAAGGCCGCCGCCAAGGGCCACGCAGGCGCGCAGAACAACCTCGGGCTGCGCTACCACCACGGCCAGGGCGTGGTACAGGACTACGTGGAAGCGCACGCCTGGTACGGCAAGGCGGCCGCGCAGAACTTCCCCGGCGCGCAGTACCACCTGGGCCAGTTGCATGACGCCGGCCACGGCGTGCCGGCCGATGCGCAAGCGGCGACCGACTGGTACCGCAAGGCCGCCGAGCAGGGCCACCTGCGCGCCCAGTTCGACCTGGGCCTGCGCTACGAGACGGCACGCGGCGCGCCGCACGACCTGCGCCAGGCGCAGGCCTGGTACCGCCGCGCCGCCGAGCAGGATTACGCGGCCGCCCAGTACCACCTTGGCCTGCTGTACGACCGCGATGTCAGCCCGCAGCCAGACCCGCAACAGGCCGGCCACTGGTACGCCCGTGCGGCGCGCCAGGGCCACACGCTGGCGCAGTTCGCGCTCGGCCTGCGCTACGACAACGGCCAGGGCGTGGCGCAGGATTACGCCCAGGCGCTGCACTGGTATGCGCTGGCCGCCGCGCAGGGCCACGTGCGCGCGCAGTTCAACCTGGGGCTGATGTACCTGGCAGGCCAGGGCGCCCGCGCCGACGCCGCCCAGGCCTGGACCTGGCTGGCGCTGGCCCACCGCAGCGGCCACGCGGCCGCCGCCCGCTACCTGGCCAGCGCCGCCGCCCGGCTCGACCCCGAACAACTGGCGCAGGCGCACGCCCGGCTCGACAACCTGCCAGCGATCGCCAGCGCCTGAGCCGGAAAACGCTACGCGCGGTAGCGGCGGGCGATACTTTACGTCCGCTATCGCCTGGTTGCTATATTGAAATATACAATCAGCAACATCATCGTTCCTGAAAGGACAATATGTTGCGCTTGTCATTGTGGTCCCGTCTGATCTTCATGGTTTCTTTGTCGCTGGCGGGGCTGCCGGCCCGGGCGCAGACCGAAGCACCGCCGGCGCCGGCGGCCAATGTCGTCCCCGAGGTTGCCGCCGACACCACCGCCGACCAGGCGCCACTGCTCGACACCATCCTGGTCACGGGCCAGCGCCCGGGCCCCGGCCTGTGGAAAGTGAGCAAGGGCGACCACGTGCTGTGGGTGTTTGGCACCTATGGTCCGCTGCCCAAGAACATGGAATGGCGCTCGCAGCAGGTGGAATCGATCCTGGCGCAGTCGCAGGAATACCTGCAACCGCCGGGCGCGCACGCGGAAGTGGGCTGGCTCAAGCAGGCGGCGATGCTGCCGTTCGCCATCGGTTTCAAGAAAAGCCCCGACGGCGCCCGGTTGAAGGACCTGGTGCCGGAGCCGGTCTATGCGCGCTGGCTGGTGCTCAAGGCGAAGTACCTGGGCGACGACGATGGTGTCGAGCGCGAACGGCCGATCTTTGCCGCGGCAACGCTGTACGACAAGGCGATCAATCAGGCCGGCCTGTACGAAGGGGAACTGAGCAGGTCACTGGGCAAGTTGATCAAGCAAAGCGGCATCAAGCAAACCGGCACCCAGGTGCAGCTCGAGGTGGACGATCCGGTCACCATGCTGCGCGAGTTCAAGAAGACGCCGCTGGAGGACGCCACCTGTTTCGCCAACACGCTGGCGCGGCTCGAGGAAGACGTCGACGCCATGCGCGTGCGCGCCAATGCCTGGGCCAGGGGCGACCTGGCCGCCATCGAAAAGCTCAGCTATGCCGACCGTCGCGGCGCCTGCAATGCGGCCGTCCTCAACAGCGCGGTGATGCAGAACCGCCCCGGCATGCGCTCGATCGAGGCGCGCATGCAGGAACGCTGGTTGGCCGCTGCCGAAAAATCGCTGGCGGCCAATACCTCGACCTTCGCCACGCTGTCGCTGAACGACCTGCTCGACCCGAAAGGCTATATGGCGGCCTTGCAGGCCAGGGGCTACGTGGTGGAAAAGCCGGAATAACCTTACTGCTTGATCCGCACGCCGGCCAGTTGCGCCACGCCCGACAGCGTGGTCTGGGCGGCGTTCAGTCCCAGCATGAAGTCCTTGTCCGAGAAGTTTTTATACAGGTCGGTCGGCTGGTGCCAGTGCGGATCCCAGCCGGCGCCGATCTGTTGCCCGCGTTCGTTCTCGCGCAGCGAAATCGACGGCACCAGGTCCATGAACGGCGTCGAATCGGTGTTGGTCATGTGGAAGCCGACCGCTGCCGGGTAGTGCGTGGCGTACTTGTCGTTGGCGCTGCGGAAGTGCCAGGCCAGCTTGGCCGAGCCTTCGGCCTGCTTCGACTGCGACTGGTATTCGATGTTGACATCGGCTTCCAGGCGCTGCTCCGGCGGCGCCACGAACACCGGCTCGCCGTGTTCATCGACCACCGGCTTGCCATAGCCATCGATCTTCTGGAACGGCATGCCATGGTCGAACAACATCATGTCGTGCTGGATCATGCCCAGCCATTTCGGTTCCGGGTACTTGCCCGAGCCTTTCGGCGACTCTTTCCCCTGCAAACCCTTGCGCTGCTCGACGTAGGCGGCGGCGCCGTTCAGGCCGGTCTCTTCGTTGTTCCACAGGATGAAGCGGATCGAGCGGTCGGTTTCCACACCCGGTGCGCTGAAGATGCGCGCCAGTTCCATCACCAGCGCCGTGCCCGAGCCGTCGTCGTTGGCGGCCTCACCGAACCCGATGCCGTCCATGTGGGCGCTGACGATGTACATTTCCTCGGGATGCTTGCTGCCTACCTTGGTGCAATAGACGTTCTCGCGCAGCGATGTGCCCACCGGCGTTTGCTCGGCGTTCAGCGCCCGCAGCTTTTCGTCGGGCTGCAGCATCGGATCGTTATTCACGCCGGTCTTGATGCGGTTGCCGAACAGCGTGCTGCCGCCCTGGCCCGGCGGGCCGCCGGCGCCGCCGCTGGCAATGCCCGGCGCGCGCTTGGGACGCGGCGCATCCTTGGCCAGTTCCGTGTACTGGTATTGCAGCCGTTCGGTGTTGGTGCAGCCATAGGATTTCAGTTGCGCCTCGATCCAGTCGAGTGCATCGCGGTTGCGCTGGGTGCCCTGGCGGCGGTCGCCGAACAGGGTCAGGCTCTTGATGGTGGCCTTGTATTTTTCCAGCTCCAGCTGGCCGACCAGGGTGGCGATCGGGTCAACGGGCGCAGCAGTTTGAACCGGAGCCTGGGAGGTGGGGGGCTGGGCCAGTGCCAGCGGTGCGGCGAGAGCGAGCGCAACACTGAGCGAAACAACTGATTTCATGGAAAGTCCTCTGGTCGATGGTGGAAGCTTTGCCATTTTGCATCAGTGTGGCACGCTTGAACAGTTCAAGCGTGCGCGGCCTATGAGCCGGCCACCGGTCCCAGCGAACTGGCCGGCGCGCCATCGGCAAACGACCAGTCCTCGGGCTGGGCGGGCAGGATGGTGACCATCACATCCTGCGGCCGCACGCCCGGCGATTGCGCCAGCTTTTGCACCAGCTTGCGGTAGAACGCCTGCTTGACGGCTGCCGTGCGGGGCTTGCCGATGGTAATTGCAAACACCAGCCAGCCGGCTGAGCGCTGCGCACCATCGGCCACCTCGTAATGGGGATCGCAACTCATTTCGTGCGCCTCGTGCTGGTGGAATAGCTGGAAGCGGTCGGTGGGCGGCACATCTACGCCCGCCGTTTGCTGGCGCTCAACGACGAGGCGGTGACGGCGCTGCGCGGCGCCACGCTGGCGGGCAGCGTGCGGCTCGGCATGCAGCAGGACTTCGGCGAGCACTTGCTCACCGACGTGCTGGGGCGCTTCGCCCGCGCCCATCCCCAGGTGTGCATCGACGCCCGGGTTGCGCGCAACGTCCAGTTGCTGGAACAGATCACGGCCGGCCAGCTCGACCTGGCGCTGGCCTGGGATAACGGTGGGGTGACATGGCCCCATGCAGCAGCGCTGGGCCGGTTGCCGCTGCGCTGGCTGGCAGCCGCCAGCGAGCCGTTGCTGCTGCCGCAAACGCAGGCACAAACGCAGCCGGGCCCGGCGCCATTGCCACTGGTGGTGCTCGATGCGCCATGCCTGATGCGGGCGGCCGCCATCAACGCGCTGGACCGGGCCGGCATCGCCTGGCGCATCGCGTTCACCAGTACCAGCTTGTCCGGAGTGTGGGCGGCGGTGGCCGCCGGCCTTGGCGTGACGGTGCGCACGGCGGTGGGCGTGCCTGCCACCGTGCGCTTGCTGCCGCCGTCCGCCTTGCCGCCGTTGCCCACCATTGGCATCACGCTGTTGCAAGCGGAAGCGCAGCCGGCGCCGGTGACGCAGCGCCTGCGCGACATCGTGCTGGAGGCGGTGGCGCCCGCGCTGGCGGCGGCGGGCAGCGTACCGTCTGCCTGGACGAATCAGGGATTCTGAAAGCGCGGCAGTTTGTCGAGCGTGATCACATTCGGATGCTGGTATACCTCGCGCTTGTGGGCACTGGTGTTGTACTGCTCGCCGGTCCAGAAGTTGTTGGCATCGGTCACACCTGCCGGCCCGCCGCCATCGTTCCACACCATGAACCACAACCACCACGCGCCATCTTTCGCCATCGCATCGGGATCGGGTATATAGCTGGTTTCGGTCAGCGCCACCGGCTTGGGTTCACCCGTCATGGCGGCGGTCTTGCGGTAGGTCTCGATTTGCGAGCGGTAGGTGCGGTTGTCGGTGGTGTCATAGACGTCGTAGCCGACGATATCGACCACGTCGTCGCCCGGATACCACGCTGCGTGTTGGCCGTTCCACACCCAGATCAAGTTGTGCAAGCCGTGGACGCGCACCAGCCGGTCGTACATATGACGCCATAGCGCGATATGGGCCGTGGCGGCAGACTGGCCATCGGTGCGCACGCGGCCCCACCAGAACCAGCCCTCGCCATGACTGCCCGCCGCCTCGTGCAGCGGGCGCCACAGCACGGTGACGCCGGCATCCTGCAAGCGCTTGAGCTGCACGGCGACCAGGTCGATACCGTCGTTGAGTTGCCCGAACGCCGGGCTGCGCCGGTCGAGCTTGCCATCGGCCATGGGAATGGTGAAGTTGGTGCGCTTGGCCGGATCGTCGCCGCCGGCATAGAAATTCGCCTGGTTCACCTGCGCTGTCTTGAGCAGCGCCGGATCGCGCCAGTGCCAGTGAAAACTCACCAGGCCGCCCCTGGCAGCAAAGGCGATCGCCTCCTCTACCTGGTGCTGGCCCGACTGGCCGGGACCGGTCTTGCCATAGTCCATGAAGTCGTAGCCCATCAGGGCCGGGTATTTGCCCGTATCCGCATGCACGCGCTCGGCCATGTCGATGCTGTCGTCCCAGCTCAGGTCGGACTGGCCGGCGATGACGGCCTTGCCCCAGGTGTCGCGCAAGTAAGTATAGATGGCGCGGGTTGTCGGTGTGGCAGCCGGATCGACCGGTGCGGTGCGCAGCGGGGCGGCGGTGGTGCAGGTAGTGAATATTGCCGAGAGGGCGAACAGGCCGGCGGCCAGCTGGGTGGTGAAGCGCATAGGGGGATCCGCTTGAGGTGAGTTGCGCCCAATGTAGCGGGTGGGGGCAGGGTGTTCAAGCGATCGGTTCGCCTGGCGCCCATGTTTAGCGGTGATGCTGGTGTTGTTTACCGCCAGCGCGTAAAATGCGGGGCACGCGGGTGTAGTTCAATGGTAGAACGGCAGCTTCCCAAGCTTCATACGAGGGTTCGATTCCCTTCACCCGCTCCAGGCGCCTCAGCCGCCAGCTTCTTTCTGGTGTCGCACCGCCAATATCGTCACTGCAGAAGTCGCCACGCGATACCGCACCACGTAGCCGCTGTCCCCGAAATCGATTTGCCATTCGCGGAATGCTTCATCCATATCCTCCACTGGCCTACCGATCTGCGGCCGCTTTTCCAAGACCGTTACACCTTGCCTGATCGCTTGGACAGCACGCTTCGCAGCCCCCGGATTTTTGTCTGCCAGGAAGCGATACAGGCGCTGCACATCGCGCAGCGCCGGCGGTGACCAGATCAGCGGTGGCATTCCGGGGGCTCGATGTCGTTGCCTTCAGCCAGTTGTGCCAGCCATGCATCGGCTTCTTCGGCGGTGGCATGCAAACCCGTGGCCTGGAATTCTTCCCATGCTTTAAGGGTGTCTTGTCGAAAGGATTCGCGTTTCTCTTCGCGCTCCAGGTACTGGGCAACGGCTTCTCGCATCATCCAGTGCGGGGTTCTGCGGCGGGACTGCGCAAGCAGCTCCAAGCGGGCGCGGGTTTCCGGGTCCAGCTTGACCGATACTGGCCGGGAAGTGTTGGCTGTCATGTCGAGGTCCATCTGTAGTATTGACAGGTATTACCTTAGCATACTTCGTCGTAAACGGCACAACGCCCCCGCAGTCCAAAGAACCACGAGGGCGCAGCTTGAAGCCCTGCTACGTCGTCAGCAAAAAATCAATGCACGAACAACGCAATCAGAATCACGATGGGCAGCGGAATGCCGATCAGCAGTAACAATATCGAGCGCATGGCGTTCTCCTTCGATTAAATGGTGGTGCGTACGTATACGCGGGCATGGTCGCGGTGGCGGCCGCCGACCGTGGCCAGCAGGCTGGCAACGAAGGCGCCCAGCAGCAGGGCCACGAACATCCACAGGGCCGAGTGGGCGGCAGCTTTGCGTGCTTCTTCGGCAGCAGCCTTGGCTTTGGCCTTGACGTCGGCGGCAGCCTGCTTGGCCTGGGCGTAGATCAGGTCCACGCGCTGTTCGGCTTCGGCCTGGGTCAGACCGGTGCGCTTGGCGATGGTTTGCGCCAGGTAGTTGCGGTCGTCGGCGTTGATCTTGCCGTTGGCCAGGTCGGCCAGCAGGATGCGGTTGATCTCGGCGCGTTCGGCGTCGGTTGCTGGCGTGCCGTTCGGCGAGCGCAGCACCATGTCGGAGAAGTAGTTGGTACCGTCGTCGTTGTTGGCGCCGGCAGCTGCAACACCGGCCGTCACGGCTGGTGCGGCGGCGCCGGCGGTGTCGATGGCGCCGCCGATGACAGCGCGCATGCCGCCAGCGAGTACGGCAACGGTCACCAGCGTGGCCACGGCCCAGGCCAGCAGGCCGTGGGCGGTGTCGCGGAAGTGCACTTCATCGCTTTGCACGCCGGCCCACTTGGCGCGCAGGCGACCGGCCATGTAGCCGCCGATGCCGGCAGCGGCAAGCTGGGTGAAGGCGATCCAGACGATGGCGGCAGTGCCGAGGGCGCCGCCGTTGTTGTATTCGTACGGCGATACCGACGACAGGCCGAGGCCCATGCCGAGTATCAGCAGGATGAACGACAGGGCTGCGGCCGCTGCGGCGCCGGCCAGGATGGCCCCCCACGAGACACCCGAAGATAAATTGTCACTGGATTCACGGCTGACCACCGTGGTCCCTGGTCCTGCTGGTTGTGCTTGCATGATTGCTCCTTATGATTGTGTTATCAGGCAGGACCGATCATGGGGCAAGGATGACCCATCGTATGTTCGCGCACCAACTTTGGGCGAAGTTAGTTTGACAACACAACATCAACCGCAATCGCGCCGGGTGCACGGGTTGTTGACGTCCGTACGCCATTGCTTGACCAGCTGGCGCCGGTGACCAGGGTAGCAGTCGTCGAGAAACTCGAGCGTGGCGATGCGGTCCACGCGCAGCACGCGGAATGCGCCGCTGGTTTCGCACCACGCCGCCACCGACCAGCGCGATTCCACAAAGCCCAGCATCACCGGCCAGAGCACGGTGGCGGTGCGCGGCGCGGCATCGTCGAGCGAACTGATGAGTACCTTGCGCTGTTCGCGCACTGCGCGCCGCAGGCGGCCCAGGTCCACGCTGGCATGGTCCTGGTGGCGGCTGATGTAGAGTGCGTTGTCGTCGAGGGTGCGGCGCAGCTCGGGCGTGAGCACGGCGTCGATCTTGGCCAGCGCGTTGTGCACCGCGCGCGCCAGGCCCTCGTCGGTGTGGCGGCTTACCCATTGCGCACCGGCCACCAGCGCCTGCAGTTCTTCTTCGGTAAAGGTGAGCGGCGGCAGGGTGTAGCCGGGTTTTAGCAGGTAGCCCACGCCTGCTTCGCCGGCGATATCGGCGCCCATGGTTTGCAGGGTGGCGATGTCGCGCCGCAGCGTGCGCAGCGACACGCCGGTCTCGCGCGCCAGCACCGCGCCCGCCACCGTGCCGCGATGACGGCGCATCACCTGCATCAGGTCCTGCAAGCGGTGGCTGCGCGTCATGGTCCATCCATCCTGATGACGGCCTTGCCGCCCAGCCGTTGTCCCTGTTCCAGTGCCGTGATCATGGCGATGGCGTCATCGAGCGGTGCGACCTTGCCGATTGTCAGGCGCAGCGCGCCGTCGCCGGCCTTGCGCGCCAGCTGGTCGAGCAATTCGGCGCGCGGCGTGCACAGCACCAGTTTCAATTGGCGGTTGAACACGGCGCGCAGGAACTTGCCCGGCGTGGGATGCAGGTCCAGCAGCACGCCGCTCGGCTTGAGCAGGCCGAAGCCGACCGCACCGGTCAGATTGGCGGCCGTGTCGAACACGGCGTCGTAGCGGGTGGCAATGCCGGTCAAATCGGTGCGGCGGTAATCGTACACCTGCTCGACACCGAGCGCGCGCGCCCGTTCCATGTCGGCCTCGCTGCACGTGCCCGCGACGCGCACGCCGGCGCTGCGCGCCAGTTGCACCGCCGCTTCACCCACCGCGCCCATGCAGCCATTGATGAACACCTGCTGGCCGGCGGTCAGACCGGCCTTGTCGAACAGCGCATTCCAGGCCGTGATGCCGGGTGAACCAAGACAGGCGGCCTGGTCGAAGTCGAGACCGGCGGGCTTGCGCGCCAGTGCGTTTTCGTTGGCGATGACGGCCGTGCCCAGCGCGCCGCATTCCTTGAAGCGCGACTGGCCGAACACTTCGTCGCCAACCTGGAAGCGGGTCACGCCCGGCCCCACCGCCAGCACTGTGCCGGCCAGGTCCATGCCCATGGCGCGCGGGAAGCGCTTGCCGGTGACGATTTTCATGTCGCCCTGGCGCATTTTCCAGTCGATCGGGTTGATGGCGGCAGAGGTGACGCGCACTGCCACCTGGCCCTTGCCCGGAACATCCAGGGTGAAAGGGGCCACGCGCATCACTTGCGGGCCGCCGTATTGCTGGTACTCGAGTCGTTTCATCATGGTCATGCTCACTGTTGGGCTGGTAAGGCTTCAATGTAGCGCACGCTGGTGCCAGTTCCTGTCACCATCGTGCGCACATTTACCTCATGCGCCGTTCATGCGCGCAAACAGCGCCTCGCCCATCTTGCGCGAACCGGCCGACAGGCCTACCAGCACCTCGTCCTGGCCGGTGGCCAGTTGCGCCAGCGCGTCGGCAGCGAAGTCGCCTGCCGACATCATCGGCGCGCTGGCCGTGCCGCTGCTGCGCGCGCCGCCGCCCAGTCCGGTATCGACGATGGGCGGGGCCATTTCCACCACCCGCACGCTGGTGTGACGCAACTGGTGGCGCAGGCTCAGCGTGTACGAGTGCAGGGCAGCCTTGGTTGCGCAATACACGGGCACGTCGGCCATCGGCGCAAACGCCAGGCCCGAACTGACATTGATGATCACCGACGGGTGGCGTTGCAGCGTTGGCAGCAGGGCGCCGATCAGGAGCACCGGCGCGGTGAAGTTGGTGGCCACTTCCAGCTCCAGGCCGTCGAGCGCATCCGGCTCGACCAGCTGGCGCCGGTATTGCACGCCGGCGTTGTTGACCAGCACATTGAGGTCGGGGTGGGCGGCGCGCAGCCACCCGACCAGCGCGTCCCGGCTGGCGCTGTCGTTGAGGTCGCATACGCGCGTGACCAGTTCCGGTACCTGCGCCTGGGCCGAGTCCAGCGCCGCCTGGTTGCGGCCGCAGATGATCACGCGGTTGCCGCGCAACGCCAGGGCGCGGGCCAGCGCAAAGCCAATGCCGGCAGCGCCGCCGGTGATAAGGATGGTGTTATTGGTCAGATTCATGTCGCTGTCTTTCTCAAGGTTTAAGAAAGGCGTGCCTACGAAAGGACGGATGCCGCAGGCACACCTGGACTACCGGCAAAAGCCGGATCAGGTGTCGCGGATACCCTGTAGGGAAAAGCTGCCACCCCGGAGCGGGGCGGTGACCGGGCTACCATCTGGTCTGCGCTCTTTCGACAGCACAGTTATAGCAGGTTTCTTGCCACGTTGCACACCCCAAGCGATGTTGCCGTATACTTCACGGTTCACTTCGCTCACCTCCCGGAATCCCCATGCACGTCGGTCCCCAGCAACGCCTGTCCACCCGCCTCGCCTTTCTCGCCTCCGGCCTTGCCATGGCGGCGTGGGCGCCGCTGGTGCCGTTCGCCAAGGCGCGGCTGGGACTCGGTGAGGCGGACCTCGGCTTGCTGCTGCTGTGCCTGGGCGCCGGGTCGCTGATGGCGATGCCGGCGATTGGCCTGATGACGTCGCGCTACGGCTGCCGCATCGTGATGCTGGTGGCAGGCTTGTGCGTGTGCCTGATCCTGCCCGCGCTGGCGTTCGCGCCCACGCCGCTGGCGCTCGGTTGTGCGCTGTTCGGCTTTGGCGCCTCGCTCGGTGCGCTGGACGTGGCCATGAATGTGCAAGCCGTGATCGTCGAGCGCGAGAGCGGCGGACGGTTGATGTCGGGCTTCCACGGCCTGTTCAGCGTCGGTGGTTTCGTCGGCGCCGGCCTGATGGCGGCCATGCTGTGGCTGGGCTTGAGCCCGGTGCTGGCCACGGTGATCGTGGCCGCGCTGGTGGCGCTGTCGCTGCTGTTCGGCGCGCAGCATTTCCTGCGCGAGCCGGAAGCGGCCGACCGCGAGGCGCCGGTGTTCGTGGTGCCGCACGGCGCCGTGATTTTCATCGGCGTGCTGTGCTTCTTGTGCTTCCTGGCCGAAGGCGCCATCCTTGACTGGAGCGCTTTGCTGCTCACCGCCGAGCAGGGCATGGATGCGGCGCGCGCCGGCCTCGGTTACGCCGCGTTCGCGGTGGCCATGACCATCGGCCGCCTGACCGGCGACCGCGTGGTGGCACGGCTCGGCGGCAAGCGGGTGCTGCTGTTGGGCGGCCTGTGCGGTGCGCTCGGCTTCTTCACGGCCGTGATGGCCAGTTCGGTGCCGTTGGCGCTGCTGGGCTTTTTGCTGGTGGGCCTGGGCGCCTCGAACGTGGTGCCGATCCTGTTTACCGCCGCCGGCAACCAGCAGGCCATGCCGGCCGGACTGGCGATCGGCGCCATTACCACGCTCGGCTACGCTGGCATCCTGGCCGGACCGGCAGTGATCGGTTTTGTGGCCCACGCATCGAGCCTGAACCTGGCGTTTGCGGGCCTCGGCTGCGCGATGCTGGTGATCGCTGCCAGCGCCCGCCTTGGCGCACCGGCAAAAAGCTGACCACCAAACAACATTGTCATCAAACTGACGTTGACAGCCTTAACCGATACTCGGTAGTATGAAAACGATTTCATGGCTTATGCATGTCATGTGATCCAGTGTTGTCTGTGGTCTTCAGCCCTTGCGCTTTGCCGTGGGGGCTTTTTTTATTTCAGCGTGACCGGCACCACCACCTTGTCGTCACCGATCTCGATGGCCGCGTCGGTAAAGTCCGGCGGACCGAACTTGCCGCGTGCATCGCGGCTGAACGCATAATTTTCCTTCGGCACGCCAATAAAATTGCGGTCGAGCTTGTTGTTCTGGTTTTCATCCTGGTACACCAGCACGGCCCACGTACCTTTTGGCACGTTGTCGATGGTGACGGTGGTCTGGCCCGCTTGCGCCGGCGCCGAGCCGGAGTACGTGCAATCCTTGAGGAAGTGTTCCTTGTCGCAGACGGCCGCATTGATCTTGCCCTTGCCGCCGGCCACGCCGCTCACTTTGACCTCGACGCTGGCGGCCGAGGCCGATCCGGCAAACAGGGCGCAGGCCAGCCACAGCATGGCGCGAGAGAAGGAGGGCTTGTGGTAGGCTGTACGCATGTGGTTTTCCTTGTGTAATAAGTGTGTTGAGTGTGTTGGAGTGGCGATGTTATTGAATACAGCTATCGTATTGCTGACCGTGGTGTTCATGGAACTGTTTTCCATCGTCGCGCACAAGTACATCATGCACGGCTTCGGATGGGGCTGGCATAAGTCGCACCACGAGCCGCGCACCGGCTGGTTCGAGAAAAACGACCTGTTTGCCGTGGTGTTTGCCGGCGTGGCGATTGCCCTGATTTATTTCGGCACCGAAGGCCATGCGCCGCTGCAATGGATCGGCGCCGGCATGACGGCCTACGGCGCCTTGTACTTCATCGCCCACGACGGCCTGGTGCATCGGCGCTGGCCGTTTTCGTACACGCCGCGCAGCGGTTACCTCAAGCGCCTGTACCAAGCCCACCGCATGCACCACGCGGTGCCGGGCAAGCACGGCGCGGTGTCGTTCGGCTTCCTGTATGCGCCGCCCGTGGCCGAGCTCAAGCGCCAGCTGCAGGCGCTGCATGGCGGGGCGCTCGAAGGCCGTCTTCAGCGCGACGCCGTTCCGGCGGAGGGCGCTGCCACAGGCCGGCAGGACGCGGCTGCATCTTCCGCAACCTCGAAGTGAGCGCACTCACGCCCCCCTTGGCCAGCAACCACAGCTTGGCCGCTTTCGACGTACCGACCCGCTCGTCCCACGCGTGCGCGCCACGCGCCTTGACCTCGATGCCGATCTGCCGATAGACATTGCGCGCAGTGGCAATCGCCCACGCCGAGCGCAGGGGTAACGCGACGATGCCTTCATTGGCCGAGTCGTAATACGGTTCAGCATAATCGACCAGCCGGGCCGCCACGGTGGCCAGCGCCGCCCGGTGTTCGGGCAGCGCCAGTTCGGACGGCGGGATGCCCGCCTCGCGCAGCCAGGCGGCTGGCAGGTAGCAGCGGCCGATGTCCGCGTCGGCGACGATGTCGCGCGCGATATTGGTCAGCTGGAAGGCCAGGCCCAGGTCGCAGGCGCGGTCCAGCACATCCGCATCCTTGGCACCCATGATGGTGGACATCATCAGGCCCACCACGCCGGCCACGTGGTAGCAGTAGCGCAGCGTGTCGTCGATGGTTTCGTACTGCGCGTCGTGCACGTCCATGGCAAAACCGGCCAGGTGGTCGTACGCGTATTGCGGCGCAATCGCGTGGCCCAGCGCCACTTCCTGGAAGGCCGCAAAGGCCGGCTCGGTCATCGGCTCGCCCGCATAGGCACGCCGCGTTTGTTCTTCCAGCGTGGCCAGTTCGGCATACGCGTCGTGGGCGGGGGCTGCGGCAGCCGGCGCGAAGCCAAGTTCCTGGCCATCGACCACGTCGTCGCAATGGCGGCACCACGCGTACAGCATCAGTACGCTGCGCCGCACGTCGGCCGGGAACAGCGTGGCGGCGGCCGCAAAGCTTTTCGAGCCCACCTTGATGGTCTCGGTGGCGTGGTCCATCAACGCTTCGTTCATCGCGCCGTCCCCGCCAGTTCCGCGATCATCAGGCCGGCGGTGGCCTTGGCCGAACCGACCACGCCGGGTACACCGGCGCCCGGGTGGGTGCCGGCGCCCACCAGGTACAGGTTGGCCAGGTCGGCATCGCGGTTGTGCGGGCGGAACCACGCGCTTTGGGTGAGGATCGGCTCCAGCGAGAAGGCCGAACCGACATGGGCATTGAGCTGGTCGCGGAAATCGAACGGCGTGAAGAAGCGGCTGGTAACGAGCTGGCTGCGCAGGCCCGGCATGTAGCGCTCTTCCAGGTAGGCGAGAATGCGGTCGCGGTAGCGCGGACCTTCCACGTCCCAGTCGATGTCGGCATTGCCCAGGTGCGGCACGGGCGCCAGCACGTAATGGCTGCCGCAACCGGGGGGCGCCAGCGACGGATCGGTCACGCACGGCGCGTGCAGGTACAGGGAAAAATCTTCGGCCAGCGTTTTGCCGTTGAAGATTTCCGTGATCAGCGGCTGGTAGCGCGGGCCGAAGCACACGGTGTGGTGCTGCAGCTGGCTGTGGTGGTGGTTCAGGCCAAAGTACAGCACGAACAGCGAGTTGGAATGGCGCTTGCCGGCCAGGTTTTTCGCTTGCGCCGGGCCGCGCGGGTGCTGGCCCAGCAGCTTGCCGTACGTGTGCACCACGTCGGCGTTCGACGCCACCGCCTGCGCAGCAAAGGCGCGGCCATCTTCCAGCCGCACGCCGGTCACGCGGTTGCCGGCCGTGTCGATCGCCGCCACCTTGGCATTGAGTTCGATCTTGCCGCCGATGTCCTCGAACAGCTTGACCATGCCGTTGATCAGGGCGCCGGTGCCGCCGCGCGGGAACCACACGCCCCACTTGCGCTCGAGCGCATGGATCAGCGTGTAGATCGACGAGGTGGCAAACGGATTGCCACCAACCAGCAGCGAGTGGAACGAGAACGCCATGCGCAGCTGCTCGTCCTTGATGAAGCGCGACACCATGCCGTACACGCTCTTCCACGCTTCGAGCTTGGCCAGTTGCGGGCCGGCGGCCACCATGTCGCGGATCGACAGGAACGGCACCGCGCCCAGTTTCAGATAACCCTCGTCGAACACGGCTTTCGAGTAGGCGAGAAAGCGCTGGTAGCCGGCCACGTCGTCCGGGTTGCGGGCATGGATCTGGCGGTCGAGCGCTTCCTGGTCGTTGGCGTAATCGAAGTGGCTGCCGTCTTCCCAGCACAGGCGGTAGAACGGCGTCACCGGCAGCATCTCCACGTAGTCGGACAGGCGCTTGCCAGCGGCCGTAAACAGTTCTTCGAGGGCGGACGGATCGGTGATCACGGTAGGGCCGGCGTCAAACGTGAAACCCTGGTCGTGGTACACGTAGGCGCGGCCGCCCGGTTTGTCACGTTGTTCTAGCAGCGTGGTCTGGATGCCGGAGGCCTGCAGGCGGATGGCGAGCGCGAGGCCGCCGAAGCCGGCGCCGATCACCACGGCCTGTTTTGCTTGGTTCATGCGGAAGTCCTGATCTGTTGAGGTTGGGTTTTAAGTGCGGCTGCCACGGCCTGGCCCACGGGCACCGGCGGCTTGCCGGAGACCACGCGCAGCTGGTCGCCCAGCGTCGGGCGGCCGGCATAGAAGCGGGCGATCAGGGGCGCGGACAGCGTATAAAAGCGCTGCATCACGCGCCAGCGGTGATCGGCTTCGCCGGCCAAAAACAGCATGCGGTTGAGCAGGCGGAAAAAGCGCTGGCGGCGCCACTCGCCGGTGGCGTGCGCGCGGATGGCGTCAAACAGTTTTGGTGCGTGTAAATCTGGTTGCGCAGCGATGCGCTCGGCCAGCCGCACCGCGTGCGGCAGCGAGTAGCCGGTGGTCGGGTGGAACAGGCCGGCGCGCAGGCCGCTGCTTGGCTGGCCGCGCAGGTCGTCCCAGTAGCCGTCGTGGTCGGACGCCAGGGTAATCGGCAGCGCGCCCCGTTCCTCGCGCAGCACGTCGACGATGGTCCAGCCGCGCGCGGCGGCATAGGCGGCGATGTTGGCGCGCAGCCGTTCGGGATCGCGCTCGGGCGCATCGACGTAATGGGTGTCTTCGATCAGCAGCCGGTCCGGCCCGAACGGCAGCACGTACACGAAGCGGTAGCCGCCTTGCTGGGCCACGCTGGCGTCCATCAGGATCGGCGCCGTCAGGCCGTGCGGTGCTGCCAGTCGAACTTCCTGGCCGAGGAAAGTCTGGAAGCCCAGCGCCAGCCGGTCGCTATGGACCGGGCCGCGACCGTCGATTACGGCGCCGGCGTGCAGCACGGTGCCATCGACCAGCGTGACCGAGGTTGGAGTGATCGAGGCAATGGTGGTGTTGGTGCGCAGCGTGCCGCCCAGTATCGGTGCGAGCACGCGGGCGAAATCGTCGGACGCGATGCTGGCGTAGCCGCCGGCCAGCGTGCGTTTCAGTTCCGGAAAAATCACTTCGTAGTGCGGCCAACGGGCCGAGACCAGTGGCGCGATCCAGGCGCGCTGGGCGTCATCGAGATCGCTGTCGTGGAACGACCAGGTGTGGTTGCCGCCGATCTGCGCATCCTGTTCCAGCAGCAGGATGCGCAAGTCAGGGCGCGCCGTGCGCAGGCGCCAGGCGATCAACCCGTTGGCCAGGCCGCCGCCGGCCAGGATCAGGTCGTACGGCTTCGCGTTCAGCGTGGCGCTGGTGCCGGCAGGCCTCATGTTGCTGCTCCGGCAGAAACGTCGGCCAGGGCCTGTTCCACGATATCTGCCGCGCGCGCAGCGCCACCGGCCCGGGCCAGTTCGCTCGATAACGGCGCCAGGCGGCGCTGGTACGACGGATCATCGAGCAGGGCGCGCAGGTGCGCCGCCAGTGCGCCCGCGCCGGTGATGCGCGCCGATGCCCGCCGGCCGATGCCCGCATGGCACACGCGCGCGGCCACGCCCGGTTGGTCGAAGGCGATCGGCAGTGCCAGCATCGGCGTACCGGTGGCGATCGCATCCATCACGGTATTGAGGCCGGCGTGGGTAACCACGGCGTCGGCCCGGGCCAGGGCTGCCTGCTGTGGCGCGTAGGCGCACACGGTGGTGGCGCCTGGTGTGCCGGCTTGCTCGATCGCCTTTGCCTGTCGCGCGGTCAGGCCGCCGCAGTGGGCCGCCAGCAGCTGTACATTCAGCGCGCGGCAGGCCCTGGCGATGCGCTCGAAGGCGCCGAAGCGCTGGCCCTGCAAGGTGCCGAGCGAGGCGAACACCAGCGGCCGGTCCGGATCGAAAGCGGGCAGTGGCGTGATGTCCGCCTGGACTCCGGCACCGCCACGTAGTGGGCCGACGTGGTGAAAATGGTCGGGCAGGTGCCGACGCGGGAAATCGAAGCCGGCGATCGTCTGGCTGATCTGCGCCAGCGGCGACAGGCACTCGTGCATGGCGTCGCGCGGGGAGATCCCCAGGTTGCGCGCCTGGCGTTCGATGGCGCGCCGGTGCGGTGTCATGATCCAGTCGTACACGCTGGTACTGCCCGCCACCATTTGCAGGCCGCGCGCGCTGGCGTCGTAACCGAACGGCATCACCGGCAGCGGCACGGCTGCTTCGCGGTTGACGGGCAGGGCACACGCGACCGAGACGAACGGCAGTTGCAGCGCCTCGGCCACCAGGCCCGCTGCCGCTTCCATCTGGTCGCCGAGCAGGGCATCGATGCGCAGCGCCTCAATGGCGGCAGGCAGCTCCTTGCACAGCATGTCGGTGGCGTCGGCCATGTCGAGGATGACCTTGCGCAGGCCCAGCGGGCTGCCGGGATTGGCGGCACGGCGCAGCGCTGCTGCCAGCGAGCCGGGCGGAAAGCGCCGGGCGCCCAGCGCGTAAAAAGCGATGGCGGGAACAAGGGGGGCTGCGGCGCTTTGGGTGTTTGCGCGATTGCCCCCCAGGTTGACAGCGCCATTGCCTGCGGCGTGGCCGGCACCACCGTTCAATGCGCCGGCAATGCTGGCGCCAAGGTAGGCGGCCGCATCCGGCCGGTGCAGGAACGTCACGCGGTGGCCGCGACGCACCAGTTCGCCAGCCAGCGCGGCCAGCCCGCTGAAGTGACTGGGAAACGCCGGCGCCACCACGCCGAAATGGCGCGGGCAGATTGACGCCGCCACGCCTGGCGGGCGCGCCGATGCGGACGCCTCTGCACCTGCCACTGATGGCACGGCCGGCGCTACCACGCCAGCGTGGCGCGGAAACGCCGGCGCGCCCGTGCCGGACGCGGGTGGAAGTTCAGGCGCTCCTCCGTTAGCCTGCCGCAGGCCGGTCGCTGCGACCTGCCCGTCGGTCACGACGCGCGCGCAGCGGCCAGTGGGCCGGCGTTGCGGAACAGCGTGCCTACCAGGCCGCGCGTGCCCTGCTTGCCGCCGATGGCGTCGCTCAGGTAGGTGTCCGCCTCGCGCAGGTGGTCGGCCAGGCGGCCGGCCGTGCGTTCGCGCCCCAGCGTGGCGTTGAAAGTGGCCTTGCCGGCATCCTGGCCGGCATCCTTGCCGGTGATGGCGGCGTCGGTGTCGTCCAGCAGGTCGTCCTTGATCTGGAACGCCTGGCCTGCCGACAGCGCAAACGCACGCAACGCGTGCAGCACGCGCTCGTCGGCCTCGGCAATGATGGCGGCCATTTCCACCGACAGGCCCAGCAGCACGCCGGTTTTCAGTTCGTTGGTGCGGGCGATGTCGTCGAGCGAGCGCTGCGGGTTGCCGTGCAGGTCGAGGAACTGGCCGCGCACCAGGCCCTGGGCGCCGACCGTGTCGGCCAGCGCGCCGACCAGCCGGGTGCGGACGTGGGCCGGAATGTCGGGCGCCTGCGACAACAGCTGGAATGCCCGGCTGAGCAGGGCGACCGACGCCAGAATGGCGACATGTTCGCCGAACTGGCGGTGCACGGTGGGCAGGCCACGGCGCAGCTTGGCATCGTCCATGCACGGCAGGTCGTCGAGGATCAGCGAGGCGGCGTGCACCAGTTCCACCGCGCAGGCGGCGTCGAGCAGTGCTGGCGAGGTGCAGCCGAGGTCGCGCGCGACCAGCATCAGCAGCAGCGGACGCATACGCTTGCCGGTGCCGAGCGTGGCGGCGCGCATGGCGGCCGTGAGCGGATCGGACCGGCCCTGGTCGGGTAGCGCCTGGCTGAGACGCTCTTCGATCTGCCGGCGGATATCTTCCATGTCCGATGCTGATGGATCATGGCCAGGCTCGCTACCGACGTTGATGGACCGTAAAATCTTGGTAGCCATGGCGCATTTCCTTGTGCTGTAATGTGATGCGGCGGGATGTTTGACGTTGCCGAAAATTATGTAAAAGTTGCTTTAGACCTCATAGAATCATCATACTCAAGCTTTGCATATCCTACCCTGCCGATCCAATCGTGCGCCAGTTAAAAATAGCGGGTCATCAGCGGGTCATCAGCGCGGCGGCAGCCCTCGGCATGGCCCCAAATGCTGTGCTACCATGCAATGGTTTCTTATCGGAAAGATAAAGGGATGCGGGTAACGAACTGGTTTCTTGCCGTACTGCTCAGCGCTGGCGTGTGGTCGCCCGCCGTCGCCATCGAGCGGGTGGCGGTCGGGGCCAGCTTTCACCTCGTGTACGAGCAGGATGCGGCTGGCCGGCCCACCGGTCTGGCGGTGGACGTGCTGCGTGCGCTGGCCGCGCGTGCCGGCGACACGGTGCGCTTCCAGTTCTATCCCTGGCCGCGTGCGCAGGCGATGGTGGAGCGCGGCCAGGCCGATATCCTGGTCGGTCCCTACCGGTCGGCCGAGCGGCTCAAGCGCTTCGACTTCCTCGACCAGCCGTTTTACCGCGACCGCCTGGTGTTTTATGCGCGCAGCAAGGGCGGCGCCACCTGGCAGGGCGACTTCCGCAGCCTGGCGGGCAAGCGCGTGGTGGCAGTGCGCGGCTGGCACTATGGCGACAGTTTCGACGTGGCGCGGCCGCTGTTAGACCTGGGCGAGGTATCGCAAGTGGATAACGGCTTGCGCATGCTGGCGCTGGGGCGCGTGGACCTGTTTGCCAGCAACCAGCGCAATACCGACGCGCTGGTCAAGGAGTTGCGCCTGGACGGTACGATTACCGTGCTGTGCCCCGACATCGGCCGCATCGACGGCTACCTGGCGTTTCCGCGCACGCCGAAGTTTGCGGCCGCGCGCCAGCAGTACAACCTGCTGTTTGGCCAGATGGTGCGCGCGGGCGAGTTGCAGAAGCTGGGCGCAAAGAACGGGGTACAGGTACCGGCTGGCGAGGCCGCTTCGATGTCCAATGCGGCATGCAAGTAAGCGCGCACGCCTGACGCACGCGTGCACGACGGCGGCGCTTGCGCTAAGCTGGCGCCTGGTCAAACAGGAGAGCGCCATGATTCCCGAGCTCGACAGGCGGCAGCGACGGCCGGAAACGTCGCAGACATCAGAAACGGCAGGCTGGCACTCCTTCGAATTTATCGTGCGCCAGGCCTTGCAGGTGCAGCGCGACATCGGCACCCCCGGTGCCGTGGAAATGCTGCAAAACATCGGGCTCAACCCGCAGGTGATCGCCCGCGTGCTGAGCCCCGAGCGCCAGGTCCGCGCCGAGGACCTCCGGGCGGTCGCTCAGTCCTTGTGATGGAACGGCGCGAACCACGTCACCAGGAATGACGGGATGGTTGCCACCATCACCAGCCAAAAATAATGCACATAGCCGAGCGCCTGTTGCAGGTGGCCGCTCACCACGCCGGTCACCATCATGCACAAGCCCATCAGGCCGGTGCCGAACGCGTAGTGGGTGGTGCTGTACTTCCCTGGCGCCAGTTGCTGCATCAGGTAAATCATGAAGCCCACCGAGCCGAAACCGTAGAAGAATTTCTCGATCGCCACGCCGGCGCTGATTACCCACAGGCTCTCCGGCTGGTACATGGCCATCAGCAGGAACGTCACGTTCGGAATGTTCACTGCGCAGCACAGGATGAACAGGGTGGACGGCAGGCCCCGGCGCGAGACGAAAATACCGCCCAGCAGCGAACCCACCAGCACGGCGATCAGGCCGTAGGTGCCATAGACCAGCCCCAGCAATTCATTCGACAGGCCCAGGCCGCCCTTGGCGACCGGATCGACCATGAAGAACGGACCGATTTTTTCCAGCAGGCCGATGCTGAGGCGGAACAGGAAGGCAAAGCCCACCATCAGCCACACGTCGCGCTTCTGGAAGAACGTGACGAACGAGTCCCACAGGATGAAACCGGCTTCGCCAACCGACCTGGGGGCGTTCTCGGCCTTGGCGCCGTCCGGCATCACGCGCGCGTGCCAGATCGCCGAGACGATGATGATGGCCGCAACGATGAAGAAGATCACGCGCCACGATTCGATCCACTGCGGACCGAACTCGCCGGCCGGGTGGCCGAAATAATGGGTGTGCAGCCAGCCGCTCAGGTACACCATGCCGCCCGAGGCAACGATGGGGCCGACATTCCAGCTCAGGCTCTGGATGCCGCAGAACAGCGATTGCGCGCGCGAGTCGAGCGAGGTGACGTACACGCCGTCGGACGCGATGTCCTGCGTCGCGCCCACCAACGACAGCAGGCCGAACAGGAACACCATCACCACCATGTAATTGGGCAGCGACATGGCCAGCGCCACGCCGGCAAAGCCGATGCCGACAATGACCTGCGTGCACAGCACGAAGAATTTCTTGGTCCGGTACATTTCCACGAACGGCGCGAACAGCGGCTTGATGGTGTAAGCCAGGATCAGGTAGCTGGCGTACTCCGCAGCCTTGCCGTTGTCCATGCCCAGGTTCTTGAACATGATCGACGTCACGCTGGTGAGCATCATGTAGGTCAGCGCCATGGCGAAATAGCTGCTCGGCACCCATAACATTGGCGTGCCGGGGCGGAACATGGCGGCCAGCAGCGACGGGTGCTCGGCGCCGGGCGGCAGGCGCTGCGGCTTGGCTGCCGATGGTGCCGGCGGCTGCGTGGATTCTTGGTGCATGGTGTCGTCCTCGTTGTTCTCTGCGGAGTATAGCTTTGCAGGCGGGCTCTGCGGCCGGCTCTGCGGGTCCTCCGGCGCGTACGCCGGAGGGGTACTACGGTTGCGTTGCCCGGTTGATTATGCGGCTTGTTCCAGCTGGCCGCCGGCGCGCTGCTGCACCAGATAGTCGCGGTACCACAGGGCGCTGTGCTTGAGCGTGCGCTTCTGGGTAGCGTAATCGACGTGGACGATGCCGAAGCGCTTGGCGTAGCCCGAGTTCCATTCGAAATTGTCGAGCAGGCTCCACAGGAAGTAACCCTGCACATCGACGCCTTGCAGGCGGGCGTCATTGATGGCCTTCAGGTGGCGCAGCACGAAGTCGATGCGGGCCTCGTCCGGCACTTCGCCATCGACGATGGTGTCGGCGTTGGCCATGCCGTTTTCGGTGATGTAGATCGGCGGCAGATCGTAGTCGGCGTGCAGCTTGAGCAGCAGTTCGGTCAGGCCGTCCGGGTAAATCTCCCAGCCCATGTCGGTGGTGCCCAGCTTGTTTTCGGGCTGGCGCGGCGGCACTTCGGCGCTGCAGAACGAGCGGAAGTAGTAATTCAGGCCCATGAAGTCGAGCTTGCCACAGATGATGTCCATGTCGCCGTCCTGCACGTCCGGCGCGTTGTCGCCGTGGACCTTGAGCGCCAGTGCCGGATAGTGGCCCTTGAAGATCGGGTCCATGAACCATTCCACCGAGCGCGAGTATTCAAACTCGGCCATGGCGATATCGGCCGCGCTGTCGGTGGCCGGGTGCGCTGGCCACTGGTTCAGCACGATGCCGAGCTGGGCCGAGCTGGCGACGTCGCGCATGGCGCGCATGGCCAGGCCGTGCGACAGCAGCAGGTGGTGCGACACTTGCACCGACTGCTTGATGTCGGCCACGCCCGGTGCGAACTGGGCGTTGCCGTAGCCGAGGTTGGCCGTGCACCATGGCTCGTTATGAGTTGCAATCGTTTTCACCCGGTTGCCGAAGCGGCGCGTGACCTCGGCCGCGTAGCCGGCGAAGTGGTAAGCGGTATCGCGGTTGAGCCAGCCGCCTTCGTCCTGCAGCGCCTGCGGCAGGTCCCAGTGGAACAGCGTGACGTGGGCGCTGATGCCTTTGCTTTCCAGTTCGGTCAGGAGCTTGTCATAGAACGCGAAACCGGCTTCGTTCCAGGCGCCCTTGCCCTGCGGCTGCACGCGGGACCAGGCGATCGAGAAGCGGTAGGCGTCCACGCCCAGGCTGGCCATGATCGCCACGTCTTCGGGGTAGCGGTTGTAGTGGTCGCACGCGACATCGCCATTGGTGCCGTCGATGATCTTGCCCGGGGTGTGGCTGAAGGTGTCCCAGATCGACGCGCCCTTGCCATCGGCGGTGGCGGCGCCCTCGATCTGGAAGGCGCTGGTCGCAATGCCCCAGGTAAACGATGGCGGAAATTGAGTGAATTCGTGGCGGATGTCGGTCATGGGTCGGCTATGGGTCGGCAAGATGCGGGTGAAGGAGGCTTGAAAACGATTTCAAATGGATGCAGAGATTAAACCCGAACTCGAATCCAGTGTCAATCAATTGATAACTTCATGGCATTGTTCAGCGGCGCCGGCACGCAACAGCGGCCCGCGCATGGCATGGCAGGCGGGTTTGTCACGGACCGGCACTGATATAATGCCGCCTCATTCTTTCACTGCACCGCCACCATGTCTTCCGATACTCCAAAAGAACCCCCAGCGCGGGGCATGCTCTACGATCCGACCGAACACCGCATCCGCAGCTTCGTCACCCGCGCCGGCCGCCTGTCCACCGCCCAGGCGCGTGCGCTGGAAGAGCAGCAGCAGTTCCTGATCAAGTACGAGAAGGCGCCGCTCGATTACGCGCAGGCATTCGGCCGCCAGGCGCCAACGGTGCTGGAAATCGGCTTCGGCATGGGCGGCACCACGGCCCACATTGCCGCCGCCATGCCGGACAAGGATTTTATTGGCGTGGAAGTGCATACCCCGGGCGTGGGCAGCCTGCTCAAGCTGATCGGCGAGCAAAACCTCACCAACCTCAAGGCGATCCAGCACGATGCAGTCGAGGTGCTCAACCACATGATTGCCGATGGCTCGCTGCATGGCGTGCACATCTTCTTCCCGGACCCGTGGCACAAGGCGCGCCACAACAAGCGCCGCCTGATCCAGGCGCCGTTTGTCAAACTGCTGGTGCAAAAACTGGCGCCGGGCGGCTACATCCACTGCGCCACCGACTGGGAAGACTACGCGGTGCAGATGCTGGAAGTGCTTAGCGCGGAAGAGGGCTTGCAAAACACCGCCGACGGCTACGCGCCGCAGCCAGCCTACCGCCCGCTGACCAAGTTCGAAAACCGTGGCATCAAGCTGGGCCACGGGGTGTGGGACCTGGTGTTCTCTAAAAAATAAAGGCGTTCGGCCTAGCGCTTTTCGAGCGGTTCGAGGTCGAGCACCACGTTGTACGACAGGCGCGCGGTCTGCCACAGGCCGCCGCCGCGCACCTGCGCGTCGCAGCTGGTCAGCTGGCCGGCAAAGCCGTCGCGCTTGAGGCGGGCGCGGAAGATCACCGCCGCCTTGGCTTCCAGGTATCCCACCATCTGCCCTTGCAGGAACACGGCCACCGCCGCGTCTTCATACGCATTGCGGTCGTCGCAGAACAGCATCGCCGTGTGCGGCGCGCGCGCGGCAGCATCGCCATGCTCGCCGGCCAGCGCTTTCAATACGGGCTGGTAGCGCGATTCGTTGACCACCTCCACCAGGAAGCGGCCGCCGTCGGACCAGTAGTGGGCCACCGGCGTGTCGGGCAGCACCGGCGTGTACGGCGCGGCCGGCAGCGGCGGCAGCGCCACTTTTTGCGCCGGGTTCGATTTGACGATCCAGTACACCACCAGCGCGGTGACGGCAATGATCAGGATGGAGATAAGCAGTTGCATGAGGTAACAGGGGCGGACAATCAGGCCGCCATCTTAACCGATCAGGGTGCGACCGACTGCATGGCATCCGCCTGGTACACCACCTTGCCGCCCACCACCGTTTGCAGCACCTTGATGTTGGCGATGTCCTCGGCGGGTATCGTGAAGAAATTGCGGTCGAGGACGATCAGGTCGGCCAGCTTGCCGGTTTCGAGCGAACCGGTCAGCTTTTCCTGGCGCAAGGTGTATGCCGCGTTGAGCGTGATCGCGCGCAGGGCCGCCGCGCGCGGCATGCCTGGCACGTCGCCCAGCCGGCCCGCGTACTCGGCGCCCGCGTCGGGCGCGGCGGTGCGGGTGACCCCCACTTTCAAGGCGAACCATTCGTCGAGCGGATCGACCGGCCAGTCGCTGCCGTAGGCGATGCGCGCGCCGGCGTCCAGCAGCACCGACTGCGGTTGCACCAGCGGGTAGCGCTGCGGTCCCATGTAGGGTTGCAGCGCGCCGAGGGTGTCGGGCGCCGGCTTGGCCCACTGGAACGACAGCACCGGCGTCACATCGAGTTTGGCGAAGCGGGCGTAGTCGCTTGGGGCCACGATTTCGTCGTGGGCCAGCGCAGGGCGCGCTTTCTTGCCGGCCGGCGTGCCGCGCAGCCACGCGATCGCATCGAGCGTCTCGCGCACGGCGCGGTCGCCATCGACGTGGATGTGCGGATCGATGCCGGCGCGCGCCAGCACATCAAGCGTGGAGCGCAGCGCCGCTTGCGAGAAATACGTGGGCGGGCCGTTGCTGGTGCCCGGCTGCCAGTCGGGCTGCTGTTCGGTGCCCTTGTTTACCAGGTACGGTTCGAGCATGGCGCCGGTAAAGGCCGGCGCCGAAATCACGCCGTCCATGAACAGCTTGGCGTGGCGCACCTGCAGCGACGGCGCCACCGTGGTCGGGCCCTGGTCGAACTGTTTTTTCTGTTTCAGCAGGTCGGCCACGGCGCGTTGCGGCGTACTTCCCTTGTCGAGGTCGATGAGTACGGCGAAGTGGGCGCGGGCGGTGAGCTTGCCCTGGCGCTGCAGGTCGGTAAACGCCGTCATGGTTTCGGGATCGGTGTACGCGTCGAGGAAAGACGTAATGCCTTGCCGGCGCATCGCTTCCAGTGCCTTGGTCGATGCCGCCAGGTTCTCGGCCACCGTGAGTGGCGGCAGCAGGTTCATGGCCATGTCTTGCGCGGCGTCTTCCAGCAGGCCGGTGGCATGGCCGCTGGCATCGCGCGCGATCTTGCCGCCGGCCGGATCCGGCGTGGCGGCCGTGATGCCGGCCACCGCGATGCCTTTGCTGTTGAGTTGCAGCGAGTGGCCGAACGACGAGCGTACCAATATTGGCCGGTCGGTCGTGAGGGCATCCAGTGTGGCAGCGGAGGTCGTCACGCCGTCGGGCAGCATGCCTTGCTGGAACCAGTTGACCACCACCAGCCAGCGCTTGGGGTCGGCCTTGCCCAGCCGGACGTCGCTGTCGATGCAGGCCTGGATGCGCTGCTGGAATTGCGGCACCGTCAGCGGTGCGTAGTCGAGACTGCAATTGAGCAGGCGGCTGCCCCCCGACTGCGGGTGCATATGGCCGTCGATCAGGCCCGGCATCAGCATTTTGCCGTCCAGGTCGATCACCATGGTGTTCTGGCCTTGCAGTTTGGCGGCGCCCGCGTCATCGCCCACGTAGACAATGCGCCCGCCGCGCACGGCCAGCGCCTGCTGCACGCTGTCTCTGGCATCGACCGTGTAGATGTAGCCGTTGCGGTAGACGGTATCGGCCGGCGCGGTGGCCGACGCGGCGTGGGCGGCGGCAAAGGTGAAAGCCAGCAGGGCGAACAAGCCGGATCGGGTCATGCAGTCTCCAGTAATCAGAAGGCTGCCTTGAGGCGGGCCCGCAGGGTCGGTGGCAGAAACGCCAGCACATTCCCAGCGAGCACCAGCGCCAGCCCGCACAGCGCGACCGGCGTCCATTGGTAGCCTTCGTAAATGGTTGAAATCGTCAACGCGACGATGGGGAATAATACCGTGGAATAGGCGGCGCGGTCGGGGCCGATGCGCCCGACCAGCAGCAGGTAGGCGGTAAAGCCGATCACCGAGCCGGGGATGGCCAGGTATAACAGCGCCCACAAGTAGCGCGGCGACGGATCGAGCGCAAACGGCATGCCCAGCGCCAGCGCGGCCACGCCCAGCGTGGTGGCGCCGATCAGCATGGCCCAGGTGTTGGTGAGCCAGGGCGTGAGACCCAGCGCCTGCATGCGCGAGGACAGCAGGTTGCCGCAGGCGAAGCACCAGGTGCCGGCCAGCGACAGCGCCAGGCCCAGCAGCACGCCGCTGTCGTTCCAGTGGCCCTGCATCTGCGGCGCGAACAGCAACACGATGCCGGCCAGGCCGAACAGCGCGCCTACCATCACCTGGCCCCGGATCGGGCGTCCGAGGAACAGCCGGCCGGCCAGCGCAATCCACAGCGGTGCGGTGGAAAACACCACGGCCTCCTGGCCGCTGGTGATATACAGCGCTGCATAATAAAAGCACAGGAAATTCAGGCAGAACAGCGCGATGCCCTGGGCAAACAGGTATGGCCAGGCCTGGCGCGGCGGCCACCAGCGCTGGCGCGTGACCAGTAACGCCGCCAGCAGCAGCGCGGCAGCGATCCAGAAGCGGTACGCAATCGAGACTGGCGCGGGTACCACGCCCAGTTGAAATGTGATGGCGATCCAGGTGGTACCCCAGATCAGGACGGTAAGCAGGTAGAGGAGGATATTCATGGCGCCAGCATGACGGCAGGGCGGCGCCGGCGCTTGTCTGAAATTGCGCATATCGTTGCAGGGCCGGCTTTCGGTACCATGGCCCGTGCTAGACTTTATCCATGGATTTCCCCAACCGCCGCCCACTTGATCTGCCTGCCACTTTGCTGCCTGCACCCGGTTTGCCGGAAGGCCCGCTGTCGCACTCGGTGTTCAAGACCATGTCCGAGACCGACGCCGTGCTTGAGCGCTTTGCCTGGCTCGGCGACGAACTGGCGCTGGCGATCTGGCAGCGCGACACGCCGTGCGCCGAAACATCGTATTGCCAGCCGGGCCACCACACGCTGTCGTACTACATGGGCGGCGGCTACCGCACCGAGCGCGGCGAACTGCCCGGACTGTACGGCGCGCCGCAGCGCCTGTGCACCTTGCCCGACTGGCACGAATCGAGCTGGACCGTGCGGGGACCGCTGCGTTTCCTGCACGTGTATTTCCTGCCCGCGCATTTTACTCGCCGCGCCGTGGTGGAACTCGACCGCGAACCGCGCGAACTGACCCTGGCCGACCGCACGTATTTCGAGCACGCGCGCATCGGCCAACTGTGCGCGCAACTGGCCGGCATGGACTGGAACGGTGCCGACGCCCGGCTGTGCGCCAATGAAATGACGCACGAAACCTTGTCGCACCTGCTGCACGCGCAGTCGCTGCCGCGCCACCAGGGCCGCGTGTGCGGCGGCCTGGCGCCAGCCGTGCGGCGGCTGTTGGCCGACTATATCGAAGCGCACCTGGCGCACCCGCTGACCTTGCAAACCCTGGCGCACCTGGCCTGCCTGTCGGAATACCACCTGCTGCGCATGTTCAAGGTCTCGTTCGGCATGACGCCGTCGGCATGGATCGCCGCGCGCCGCATCGAGCACGCGCGCCGGCTGTTGCAGCAAACCAGCCAGCCGCTGCAGCAAATCGCCGATGCGTGCGGCTATGCCGACCTGAGCCACTTCAGCCACCGCTTCCGCGCTGCGGTAGGCGCCGCGCCGGGGCGTTATCGCAGCGTGGTGACGGGGTAAGCGTTACTCGAACTCGCGGATCAGCTCGACGATCTGGTCGCCGTACGATGCCAGCTTTTTCTCGCCCACCCCGGAAATGCCGCGCAGGTCGTCGAGCGCGGTGGGGCGGGCCTTGGCGATTTCGCGCAGGGTGGCGTCGTTGAAGATAATGTACGCGGCGACATTGTGCTCGCGCGCCGTGCCCATGCGCCAGCTGCGCAGGCGGTCGAAGATTTTTTCCTCGGCGGCCGACAAATCGCTTTCCACGTAGCCTTTCGAGGCGCGCGGGGTCTTCTGCTTGACCGGCTTTTGATACTGGCGCAGCTGCACCTTCTGGCCGCCCTTGAGTACGGGGCGGGCGGCGTCGGTCAGTTTCAGCGAGCTGTATTGTTCGTGGTCCACCGTGAGCAGGCCCAGCGCGATCATCTGGCGCAGGATGGCGCGCCATTCGTGCTCGCTGCGGTCGGCGCCGATGCCGAACACCGACAGGCTGTCGTGGTGCCAGGTCTTGATGCGGTCGGTTTCGATCCCGCGCAGCACTTCGATCACGTGGCCGGCGGCAAAGCGCTGATCGACCCGATACACGGCCGACAGCAGTTTTTGCACCGGCACCGTGCCGTCGAACGACACCGGCGGAATCAGGCACGTATCGCAGTTGCCGCACGGTCCCGATTGCTCGCCGAAATAATCAAGCAGGCGCACGCGGCGGCAGCTCAGGGTTTCGCACAGGCCCAGCATGGCGTCGAGCTTGGTACCGAGCACGCGCTTGAAGGTTTCGTCGGCTTCGGACTCGTCGATCATCCGCCGTTGCAGCACCACGTCCTGCAAGCCGTAGGCCATCCAGGCGCTGGCGGGACCGCCATCGCGGCCGGCCCGGCCGGTCTCCTGGTAATAGCCCTCGATGCTTTTCGGCAGGTCGAGGTGGCAGACGAAACGCACGTCCGGCTTGTCGATGCCCATGCCGAAGGCGATGGTGGCGCACATGACGATGTTTTCTTCGCGCAGGAAGCGGGCCTGGTTGGCGGCGCGCTTGGCGTGGTCCATGCCGGCGTGGTAGGCCAGTGCGCGGATGCCGTTTTCGTTGAGGAATTCGGCAGTCTCTTCCACCTTTTTGCGCGACAGGCAATACACGATGCCGCAGTCGCCCGTGTGCTCGGTGGTGATGAAGTCCAGCAGTTGCTTGCGGCCGTTGGCCTTTTCGACGATCTGGTAGCGGATGTTGGGACGGTCGAACGACGAGACGAACTGCGCCGCGTCGCCCAGTTGCAGGCGGTGCACGATCTCGGCGCGCGTTTGCGGGTCGGCCGTGGCGGTGAGGGCAATCCGGGGCACGTCGGGGAACTGCTCGTGCAGCACCGACAGGCGGATGTATTCGGGACGGAAATCATGGCCCCATTGCGACACGCAGTGCGCCTCGTCGATGGCAAACAGCGCGATCTTCGAGTCCTGGAATAAATTCAGGCAGCGCTCGGTCATCAGGCGCTCGGGCGCCACGTACACCAGGTCGATCTGGCCGGTGCGCACCAGCCGCTCGATGCGGTTGGCTTCTTCGTAGGTCTGGGTGGAATTGAGGAAGGCGGCACGCACGCCCACTTCTTCCAGCGCATCGACCTGGTCCTGCATCAGCGCGATCAGGGGAGAAACCACCACGCCCACGCCGTCGCGCAGCAGGGCGGGAATCTGGTAACACAGCGACTTGCCGCCGCCGGTGGGCATCAGGACCAGGGCGTCGCCGCCGTTGCTGACATGATCGACGATCTCGGCCTGGTGACCGCGAAAGGCCGGGTAGCCGAACACGGTTTCCAGCAAATGGAGAGCGCGCTCCTGGTTTTCCTGATTCATTTACTGCTCGTTCCTACAACAAAGTGATGTCTTGAGTGACCGTCATTTATCGGCCCAGACGATCACGCCATAATAACCGGTTATGAGGACAATCAGGCCGAACACAATCCGGTACCAGGCAAAAATCACGAACGTGTGGGTCATGATGTAGCGCAGCAGCCAGCGAATGCACAGGAAGGCCGAGATGAAGGCCGAAACGGTGCCGATGGTAAAGAACGAGACGTCGTCCATCGACAGCAGCGCGCGGTCCTTGTACAGCGAATACACCGTCGCGCCGACCAGGGTCGGAATCGCCAGGAAGAACGAGAACTCGGTGGCGACCTTGCGCGAGAAGCCGAAGATCATGCTGCCCATGATGGTCGCGCCCGAACGGCTGGTGCCGGGGATCAGCGCGAAGGCCTGGGCGATGCCAATCTTCAAGGCATCGACCGGGGTGATCTGGTCGAGCGATGTGATGCGTTCCACGGCCGGGTTGTCCTTGGCGCGCTTTTCCACCCACAGGATGATGAAGCCGCCGATGATGAAAGCGGCGGCGACCGGGGTCGGTGCAAACAGGTGCTTCTTGATCGACGAGGCGAAGATCAGGCCCAGGATGGCGGCCGGCAGGAACGCGATCAGCACGTTGAGGGCAAAGCGCTGCTGCACCGGATCGCTGAAGATGCCCGACAATACCAGGCCGATACGAGCACGAAACTCCCAGATCACCGCCATCATGGCACCGGCCTGGATCACGATTTCAAACACTTTCATTTTGTCTTCCATGCCTGCAAACCCCAGCAGGTGTTCGGTCAGGATCAGATGACCGGTGGAAGAGATCGGCAGAAATTCCGTAAGACCTTCAACCACGCCCATGATGATGGCTTTAATGACGAGAACAATATCCATGAAGTTAAGTATATAAAGGGTTGGAAGTGAGAGGGAATGGCTGCAAATGGTGACGCACCGGGGGCGAAGCTTACCATGTTCGGCGTGCACTATTTGCAATCTGACTAAGCGGTAATGTTGAATGGTGCGCTGCGGAAATGTCGAGTGGTCCCAAGCGCGTCACGCCGGGAGGGCGCAACCGCCGCGTTGCAGCATCCGCGCCTCAGGAAATATGTCAGCGCAGCCGCAGCAAACGTGTCAGTTCACCGCTTTTTTCGATGGCGTCGATGGCCGCGTTGACCTGGCCCACGCGCAAGGTTCCTTTGCGGGAAATCGCGCAGCCGGTCTTTTCCTCGCTGATGACCAGTTGGCTGAACCCGGCATCGAGCTCGCCGCTGGCAAACTGGCGCTCGACCGTGACGCCGGTAGCGAGGAAGTAATCGAAACGGCCGCCTTGCCATTTACGCAAGGTCAGTTCGAGCGAGGGCGCGTCGTCGCGCACGAAACCGTCGCCAAGGCGGCCCTGCACTTGCGGATAGTTAAAGCCCAGCACGGTGCCGACGGTCTTGCCACGGATGTCTTCGAGCGAGACCGGCGGCGGCACGCGGCGCGAGGCGATCAACACTTCGGACGTGGGAATGAAGGGGCGGGTCCAATCGACCTTGCCCTGGAACCAGGCCGGCGAATAGCCGCACACGATATCGCCCTCGGCCGCTTCGAGCGCGCCCATCATGCGCTTGCGCGGTAGCGGCATGAAGCGCACCGGCCGCTTGAGCTGGCGCGCCAGCGCCGCTCCCAGGGCCTCCTGGAACCCCGAGCGGCGCGATACGACAGTCTCGCCCGGCGCATCTTCGACCTTGTGGACATAGCGGATCGTGGCCGCCGGACTGGCAGCCACCGCCGCCAACGGCGCCGCCACCAGCAAGGCCACGGAGAAAATACGGATCAGTGCGGTCATGTGGCGGTCCGGTGAGGAAGTTGGTACAACCGTAGCCGATTCTTGTTAGGGCGTCAATTATCTATGGCGCCGTGAGGCGTTCCAATTCTCCCAGCCAGTGCATTGCAATTTCCCGGCTGTCGCCGCACATCTCATGCGATGGTTGCAGGCCGCCGCAAAAGGCTGGCCGCTCGGGGCGGCCGAAGATCAGGCAGCGCTGGTCGTCGCCCAACTGCACGCAGCGGACACCGGCCGGCTTACCATTGGGCATGCCAGGAATCGGGCTGGTAATCGAGGGCGCGGTGCAGCAGGCGCCGCAGTGCGGGCGGCAGGCGAAGGCCGGACGCGTGGTGGCCGAGTTGAGCAGGATGGTCATAGGGGCGGTATTTTACCGCGCTTCTGCGACGACGTCGCCGGCGGTCACCCACGCCGCCACCCGCTGCGCCACCCATTCGCCATCGTCGAGCGGCAGGTCGTGGCCGGCGTTGGGGTGGATGCGGTGCTCGGCCTGCCACGCCTGCGCCAGCTGTTGCGAGCAGCGCGGATCGACCAGCTGGTCGCCGCTCGATGACAGCACCAGCAGCGGCAGGGCGGGGCGCGCGGCCGGCGCGCGGAAGCGCGCTGCAGCTACCAGCTGGCGCAGCGCGTTGCGGCGGCTGACCGGGAATTCATGCTGGTAGCCGAGCCAGCGCCGCAGCAGGCCCTCGCGTTCGGCATTGTCGCCATGGCGGCTGGTCAGGCGCAGGATCAGCCGTTCCTGCGCATCTACGCCGCCCTCAAGCAGCATGCGCACGATGGCCGGATAGTTGCGCCAGCGCAGGCGCTGGTGGAAGCGGCTGAACGGCCGCATGCTGGTATTGATTAGCACGGCGCGGTCGATCTCGTTCGGATAGCGGCTGGCCCATTCCACCGCCACCATGCCCCCCAGCGACAACGCCAGCAGCGAATAGGGTGCCCGTACCCCGCGTGCGCGCAGCTCGGCGCGACATGCTTCCACCATCGCCGACACCGAAGTCGGACTGATGGCAGCGTGATGGACGCCGTTGCCGGGTAAATCCGGGGTGATGATGGTGGCGCCCGGCAGCGCCCGCGCCAGTTGGCCGGGGAAGCGGCCCCAGTGGCGCTGTTCGCGCATCAGGCCGCGCAGCAGGATCCAGGTGCTCATCGGCTCACGCTCCGTACCAGTGCGCAAGCGAGCGCCGCCGCTGCTGCTTGCGCGCCATCCCTTCCGGCACCCAGCGGCCGTGGCTGTTGACGGCCCGCATCAGGAAATCGAACCAGATCAGGTGCCGGCGCAGCACCCGTTGCAACCGGTGTGCGGCGGTGGGGTTGAACATGGCCACGCGGTCGAACAACTGGCGCGGGTTCTTCTTGACCCACAGCCACGACCCCATTTCCAGCGTGAGCGGTAAAAAAGTGCGCTCGGTGTAGCTGGTGCCGTTCAGGTACAGGTAGTCCCACAGGTCGCCGTGGGTGCGGTACTGGCGGCTTTGCGGCTCGAACACGTAGTTATGGTTGGGATAGCTCTCGCTGAACAGTTCTTCGAGCGCGCCGATGTCGGCCAGGTGGGCGATTGGCGCGGCGGTGTGCGCATGGGGGAACCAGATGCGGTCGCGCAGGCCGAAGCCCGAGTGGCAATCGAGCGCCATGCTGAACTGGCGGGTGAGCAGCTCGCGCTCGACCACGTCGCACACGGCTAGGCTTTCCGGCTCCATCGGCGCGCCGGCCGGGCCGCGATACCAGGGCAGGTGGTGGCTGTAGCGCTGGCCGCCCAGCATGAACGGCACCCGGTCCACGGCCGACAGCGGCGCGTTGCGCATGAGATCGACACCCTGCGGATTGCAGCGCGTGGCCTGCCACATGCCGCCGGGATTTACCAGCGGCATGAAGACCAGCCGCATCGATTCGAGCTGCTGGTGCAGCGTGCTGTCCCAGCGCAGCCGCGCCAGGATGCTTTCCATGAACGACAGGATGACCTGGGTGCCAATGCGCTCGAGGCCGTGGATGCCGCCGAAGAATCCGAGCGCCGGCACATCCAGGCTGGGATTACCCAGCGCGATCGAATACACGGGAAAGTCGCGCCCGTCCATGGATACGGTGCAATGGGTGTCCACCTGCATATGCTTGCCGCCGGCGTCGATCAGACGTTTCAGGGTGATCAGTTCTGGCAGATTCTTCTCGGGCATGTGCAGGGACACTGGAAGCGGGGACCATCAAGTGTAGCTGAAATTGATTTCGCGCCAGCGCTGCGCACGGTTTGTTTGAGGCAGATACAGGACTTGGCAATCCGCCGCCAATACGCTGGGCGTTCATTTCGATTTGGAAACTTACTCTGGAGGATATTATGAAACCAAGCATGGTTTGCCGGATGGTGCTATTACTTGGCCTGTTGGGTACTGCGCACGGGGCCAGCGCTTCTTCGCTGTACGGCGAGTTGTCCAGCAAAATTTCGATCGGTACGCTGTCGATCGTGGCGTCACCGGTCGTCTCCGCAGTTGGCTCTGTGCAAGGCGGCGCCGCGCTCTCGGCCGGGCCGGTGGTATTGGTCAGTGGCGTGTCTTTGATCGTCAGCGGCTTGGCGCATAACGACAATATGGCCGAAGTATTATTGACGGCGGTTGGGTCCGTCGGTCACTACTCGGTCACTGTCAGTGCCGCAGCCGCCAATGCTGTAGGTCTGGCCGTTGGCGCCACCGTACAGGTGCTGGCTGAAAGCAGCGGTACGATTTTGGTGACATCAGGAAAAGTACTGGCCTTCGTCCCCAATGCTTTGGGCGAAGCGTTGTTGTCACAACAACGGCTGGCAGCACCATGAGCGCGCGCCATCATGCGGTTCCGCTGGCGCTGATGCTGTGGGCAACCTGCGCCATGCCGGCCCACGCTGGCCGCGCGTGTGAAGAACAAGCCATGAGTTTCGAGGCTTTGCGCGACGGGCTGGCAACGGGGGCGCGCTTGCAGGCCAAATTGAATGCCACCGGCAGCGACGTGGCGCTGATCGCGCGACAGGGACAAGACCTGTCCGCTTACGGGCTGAAATACTCGCATGCCGGCCTGGCGTATCGTTCCGGACCCGGGCAGCCATGGCGGGTGTATGAATTGCTCAACGAATGCGGCACCGCAGCGTCTGGTCTGTGGGTCGATGGGTTGGCCAATTTCTTTCTTGAGGGGCCCTTCAGCTACGACGCGTTGATCCTGGTCCCCCCGGCCGCAGCTGCCGAGCGCCTGACACTGGCCTTGCGCGATACGGTGCAACTGCAACGCCTGCACCAGCCGCATTACAGCATGGTGGCTTACCCGTTTGCCACCACCTACCAGAACTCCAACCAGTGGATACTGGAAGTGCTGGCGCATGCTGCCGCTGACCAGGGGCGGGTCGCAACCCGGCAGGAAGCGCAGCAGTGGTTGCAGGCAGCTGGTTACCGCCCCAGCGAAATGCGTATTGGGGCCTTCAAGCGGCTAGGCGGGCGCATGTTCAAAGCCAATGTTGCGTTCGATGACCATCCGAATAACTTGCGCTATGCTGGCCGCATCAATACCGTGACCGTCGATTCGATCAGCGAGTTTCTACGCAGGCAACAAGGCTGGACCATGCAGGAAGTGAAAAAGTAACTTGACGAAATCGTTTACCTTCCATAGCCTTCCTGTTGGAGACTTCAATTCACAATTAAAAAAGGGTAAACGATGACACACGTTTCAAGCCGCCTGGCGTTGCTGCTGACCGCCATCCTGGCCACCGGGGCCGTCCATGCCGCCACGGCGCTCGACATCCAGCCTGGCGGATCTTTCCGCAACACTGACAACAAAAACCTCAAGGATGCGAGCGAAGGCACGTACCCTGTTCCCTACAAAAAGCCCACCGTCGCCGAGATCACCGGCGCACTCGACCGCGTGCGCGGCTACGTGGACAGCATCACTCCCACCCGCATCATCGACAAGGCCACCGGCAAGCCGGTCACCGACCTGAAAAAACCTGTCGCTGGCGCCGTGTTCGAGCCGTCGTCCAACGATTTCGGCCTGATGGTCTACGAGATGGGCGTGATTCACTCGGGCCTGATCAAGGCTGCCGAAGTGACCGGCGACAAGCGCTATACCGACATGACGCGCCGCCACTTCCAGTTCTTCAAGGATAGCAAGCCGTACTTCCGCGCCCAGGAAGACCAGTTCAAGCTGGGCCGTTCCAACAGCTTCACCCGCTTCCTGCAGCCGATGTCGCTCGACGACAGCGGCTCGATGTGCGCGGCGCTGGTGCGCGCGCGCTTTGCCAAGGTTGGTCCCGACCTCAAGGACATGATCGACACCTGCAGCCAGTACGTGCAAAAGCAGCAGTACCGCCTGGCCGACGGCACGTTTGCCCGCAAGCGTCCGCAAGCGTCGTCGCTGTGGGCCGATGACATGTACATGGGCATTCCGGCGCTGGCCGAGATGGGCCACCTGACCGGCGACAAAGCCTGGTTCGACGATGCCGCATCGAACGTGCTGACCATGGCCGAGCACCTGTACAACAAGCAGAACAACCTGTTTACCCACGGCTGGAACGCCAACAATCCGGACGCGCCGCGCTTCTACTGGGCGCGCGCCAACGGCTGGGCAGTGCTGGCCATGAGCGACCTGCTCGACGTGCTGCCGAAAGACCATCCGTCGTACAACAAGGTGCTGGCGCAACTGCGCGCCAGCCTGCACGGCATTGCCGAAACCCAGTCCGGCACCGGCCTGTGGCACCAGATGCTCGACCGTAACGACTCCTACCTGGAAACCTCGGCCACCGCCATCTTCGTGTACGTGTTTGCCCATGCGATCAACGAAGGCTGGATCAGCCCGACCACCTACGGCTCCATCGCCCAGGCGGGCTGGGTGGGCCTGAGCACGCGCATCAACGCCAAGGGCCAGGTCGAGGGCACGTGCGTGGGCACCACGTTTGCCAGCGACCACATCTACTATTACAACCGTCCGACCAGCGTCGATGCCATGCACGGCTACGGTCCGGTGTTGCTGGCGGGGGCAGAAATGCTGCGCATGCTGAAAAATCCCGAGATCGACATCCAGCACAAGCTGCGCACGTATCACTACGTGCCACGCGAACACGGCAAGGCCATCAGCGATCACTGATCGCCAGCCTGTCCGAGGCGCCGCCGCGAGCGGCGCTTTTTTTTTGCCGGTTGAACCTGAGCGCTACCTCTAGCAGAGCGCGGGAGGCTTCGCTATAGTGGCTGCCAAGCCCATCCTTACCGAAGGAATTACTGATGCATCCCGAAAAAATGACCGGCCTGGAATTGCTGCAGGCAGCGATAGACGGCAAGTTTCCCCGTCCACCGATGTCGGACACCATGCCGATGGAAATCACCGAGGCCAAGGCCGGCTACATCCTCGGCACCGCGCGCGCCGACGAGCGCCACATCAACGTGATGGGCGGCATCCACGGCGGCTTTGCCGCCACCATCCTCGACTCGGCCACCGGCTGCGCCGTGCACTCGATGCTGGAAGCGGGCGTGGGCTATGGCACCACCGACCTCAGCGTCAAAATGTTCCGCCCGGTGCCCAAGGGCGAAACCTTGATCGTCGAAGGCAAGATCATCAACCTCTCGCGCAGCCTTGGCGTGTCCGAAGGCACGCTCAAGACTGCCGACGGCAAGCTGCTGGCCCACGCTACCGCCACCTGTTTTATTTTGCGCCGCGACTGACCATGTTGACCCTGACCCGACAATTCTTCCGCGCCGCCGGCCTGGCCGCGCTGGTCGCTTCCAGCAGCGCCTGGGCTGCCGTGACCGTCGGCGCCGATGACGCCAACTTGCAATACACGGGCCGCATCGACTTTGCCGACAAGGCGGCGCCGGTGATCTCCTGGCCCGGTACCAGCATCGAAGGCAACTTCACCGGCAGCAGCCTGGCGATCACGCTCGATGACCAGCACGGCAAGAACTGGTTTAACGTTTTTATTGACGGCAAACTCGATAAACCGGTGATCATCAGCGCCGCCAAGGGCGGCAAGACCTACCCGGTCGCCACCGGCTTGCCGGCCGGCCCGCACCGCTTTTTGATCACCAAGCGCACCGAGGGCGAGGAGGGTGCGACCGTGTTCCGTGGCCTGGAACTGGCCGACGGCGGCAAGCTGCTGGCGCCGCCGCCGCGCAAGGCGCGCCGCATCGCCTTTTTTGGCGACTCGATCACCAGCGGCATGGGTAACGAGGCGCCCGACGACGGCCCCGATCACGAGCTCAAGGACAAGAACAACTTCATGGCGTACGACGCCATCACCGCACGCGCGCTCGACGCGGAAATGCACGTGGTGTCGCAAAGCGGCATCGGCGTGATGATCAGCTGGTTCCCGTTCATCATGCCGCAGTTTTACGACCAGTTGAGCGCGGTGGGCAACAACGACAGCCGCTGGGATTTCAGCCAGTGGACGCCGGACGTGGTGGTGATCAACCTGTTCCAGAACGACAAATGGCTGATCGACCGCGAAAAGCGTCTGCAGCCGGTGCCGACCGACGCGCAGCGCATTGCCGCCTACAAGAATTTGGTGAAAAAGATCCGCGCCGAGTATCCGCGCGCCTATATCGTCTGCGCGCTCGGCAGCATGGACGCGGTGAGCCCGGGCAGCAAGTGGCCGGGCTATGTGAGCAGCGCAGTGGCGCAACTACGCGCCGAGCAGGACGAACGCATCGACACGCTGTTTTTCGATTACACGGGCTTCGACAAGCACCCGCGCGTAAAGCACCACCAGGCCAACGCCGCCAAGCTGACGGCGTTTATCCGGCAAAAGATGGGCTGGTAACTTTAAAACTCTTCCCAGTCGCCGTCGCTGCTGGCGGCGGGTTTGGTGCGGGCCGGTTTGTCGGCCAGTTTTAACGGTGGCGATTTGGCCGCTGGCCTGGCTGCCGGTTTGGCGATGGCAGGGCGGGCGACCGGGGTTGCAGCTTTGGCTGCTGCCGGACGCGGTGCTGTTGCTGCGCGGGCCGGGCTGCCAGAGATCTGGAATACGCTCACCATTTCCGCCAGTTTGACTGCCTGCTCCTGCATCGCTTGCGACGCGGCGGCGGCTTCTTCCACCAGTGCGGCGTTTTGCTGGGTGACGGTGTCCATCTCGGCGACGGCGGTGTTGATCTGCTCGATGCCCAGTTCCTGCTCGCGGCCGGCCGAGCTGATCTCGCCCATGATTTGCGTCACGCGCCGCACGCTGGTGACGATTTCTGTCATCGTGGTGCCCGCCTCGTTGACCAGCGCGCTGCCGGTGCCCACTTTTTCGACCGAATCGGTGATCAGCTGCTTGATGTCCTTGGCCGCGCTGGCCGAACGGTGCGCCAGGTTGCGCACCTCGGTGGCGACCACCGCGAAACCGCGGCCCTGCTCGCCGGCGCGGGCCGCTTCGACGGCTGCGTTCAGCGCCAGGATGTTGGTCTGGAAGGCGATGCCGTCGATCACGCCGATGATGTCGGCGATCTTGTCCGACGATTCGGTGATCGAGGCCATGGTATCGACCACGCGCGCGACCAGCTCGCCACCCTTGACGGCGATGTCCGACGCGGAACCGACCAGCTGGTTGGCCTGGCGGGCGTTGTCCGAGTTTTGCTTGACGGTCGAGGTCAGTTCTTCCAGCGACGAAGCGGTTTCTTCCAGGCTGGCGGCCTGCTGCTCGGTGCGGCGCGACAGGTCCATATTGCCGGCGGCGATTTCATTGCTGGCGGTGGCGATGGCGTCGCTGCCGTCGCGCACGCTGCGCACGGTGTCGGCCAGGCGGTCCTGCATCTGGTGCAGGCCGGTCATCAGCGCGCCCATTTCATCCTGGCGGCCGAGGTCGATGGTATTGGCCAGGTTGCCGTCGGAGATGGCATTGAAGTGCTTCAATGCTTCGCCCAGCGGGTTCATCACGGCGCGCAGCAGCATGATCGACGACACCAGCGCCACGATCAGGCCAAGCACGATGGCCACGATGGCAAACGTCATGTTGCGGCTGTAGGCGGCCTGGCTGTCGGCGTACTGTTTGGCGGTCGATTCGAGCTGGTACACCGACAGCTTTTCAGCGCTGTCGGTGTACAGGCGGAACAGGCGCGTCACTTCGGTGAGCATCAGGCGGTCGATTTCCGGCTGGTTCTTCTCGCGCAGCGCCTTGAATGCCTGCTGGATGCCGTCCTTGATCAGCGCGGTGCGCGCGGCGCCGGTCTGGTCGGCCAGCGCTTTTTCACCGTCGCCGAAAGGCAGTGCGGTATAGCGCGCCCAGGCTTTGTCGCTGGCGTCGAGGAAGCCTTGCGAGCGGGCCAGCGTTTCTTCAGCATTGGCCGCGTCCGGCTTGAGCGCCACGCGGTCGATCGACAGGCGCGCGCGGTCGATCTGGATCTGGGTGTCGGCAATGGCCTTCATCGACACCATGGAATTTTCGTAGACGTCCTTGAGTACGCCGTTGGTGGTGTGCAGCGCCGAGATGCCGCGCACGCCGATAAAGATCATCAAGGCGCCGAGCAGCAGCATGGTCCCGATCAGGCGGGTGCGGATAGTGAGGTTTGAAAACATGGTGTGTTCCATTCGAGAAGTGTCGCAAGGCCAAAATACGGTCAACGGAAGCAGGATTGCAATGTCAACAGCGGCAACGGACCAGGGGACATGGTGGCCGGTTGCGGAAAATCGGTCTCTACGCTGTGCGCCGGGATGGCGGTGGGCAGCGATGCGGCAGGGGAATGGGCCACATGGAGGGTTCGGTCACTGCGGCAGGGATAAGGCCGTAGACTTGCATGCGCGTAGTCTGAAAGACCGGCAGTGTGACAGCGAACGCCGCCAGTCTAGCTGATTAATTTCTGGTGGGCAAATGAAACAAATTGAATTGCAGATGATTTTGCGACACTTCAGCGCGGCCGCGCCGGATTGCCGACCACGGTCACGCCCGGTGCGACGTCGAGCGTGACCACGCTGCCGGCGCCGATCAGGGCGTCGTCGCCGATGGTCACGCCGGGCATGATCAGCGCGCCAGCGCCGATCCAGACATTCTTGCCGATCTTGATCGGCCGCCCGAATTCGAGCCCCTGGGCGCGCAGCGCCGGTTCGCGTGGATGGTCGGCGGTGAGGATTTGCACGCCGGGCCCGATCTGGGTGCCGTCGCCGATGTCCACCTGTACAACGTCGAGAATGACGCAGTTGAAATTCATGAACACGCCGTCGCCAAGCGTGATGTTGTAGCCGTAGTCGAGGTGGAAGGGCGGACGCACCACGCAGTGCTTGCCGACGGCGCCCAGGCCTTCGTGCAGCAGGTCCGCATGCTGTTGCGGCGTCAGCCCGATGCTGCGGTTGTAGCGTTCCATCCAGTGGCGGGCGGCAGCCTGGTCGGCCTGCAGTTCGTCATCGACGGCAGTGTAAAACTCGCCGGCCAGCATTTTCTGTTTTTCAGTTTTGATATTGGGCATCGTCAGCATCTCCGTTTGCAAGAGTGTGGATTTTGCCATAGTTGTCAGCAGGTTCAGGCACCGTACCTTGACGTCCCCCGGCCTTGCGCTTATATTAATGACTTACAAGTAAGTAACAGTCAGGCAAGAGTCAATCCCCATGCAAGCCCCTCAAGACAACAAGCCCCGCTGGGAGCGGCGCAAGGATGCGCGCCCGCAGGAGTTGCTGGCCGCTGCCCTCGACCAGTTCGTCGAACGTGGCTACGCTGCCACCCGGCTGGAAGACGTGGCCAAGCGCGCCGGCGTGTCCAAGGGCACGCTGTACCTGTATTTCACCAACAAGGAAGAGCTGTTCAAGGCCGTGGTGCGCGGCACCATTGTCGAAGTTATCGGCGAGGCCGAGCAGGATGCCGCCGGTTTCGAAGGCCACAGCGCCGCGCTGATGCGCGAGCTGCTGATGCGCTGGTGGAACCAGTGCTGCTCCAGCCAGTTGGCCGGGATCACCAAGCTGATGTTCGCCGAAGGTAACAACTTTCCGGAACTGGCGCATTTTTACAACGAAGAAGTGGTGGCGCGCGGTACCAGCCTGATCCGCAGCGTGCTGGTGCGCGGGATCGACCGCGGCGAGTTTCGCGCTGTCGATCCCGACGTCATGACGCCGGTGCTGGTGGCGCCGGTAATGATGCTCATGATGTGGACCCAGTCCTTCATGCCCGCCTGCGAGATGCCACCGATCGATCCGCACGCCTACATGGACCTGTTTATCACCACAAACCTGGCCGGCCTGGCCGCCCCCGCGCAGTGAGCCGGCGCCGCAGCGTCATGCCCCTGCGCGGCCAGCTTGCCGTTTCCGCCGGTTCAACCCCCTCAAATTGCAGCCTGTCGCAATTTCCCGCGATCCGACCGTCATATCGTTAATATGTCCCCCGATGTCAGTTCAACGATAAAATGACGGATTATTTAATCCCGACCGAGTCTTAAGATGAATATTGAACAAGTCCGCTTCAACATGATCGAACAGCAAATCCGCCCTTGGGACGTCCTTGACACCGAAGTGCTGGACCTGCTGCACGTGGTCAAGCGCGAGAATTTCGTGCCTGTCGCCCACAAGGCGCTGGCCTTTGCCGATACCGAAATTCCACTGCCAGGCGGCGAGAACATGTTGTTCCCGAAGATCGAAGCGCGCCTGCTGCAAGACGTCATGGTCAAGAAACATGAGTCGGTGCTGGAAATCGGTACCGGTTCCGGCTACATGGCTGCGCTGCTGGCGCACCGCGCCCGCCACGTGACCACCGTGGAAATCTCGCCGGAACTCAAAGCCCTGGCCGAGCAGAACCTGGCCGCCAACGGCGTGGCCAATGTCACGGTCGAACTGGGCGATGGCGCGCAGGGCTGGACCAACGGCGCACCGTTCGATGTGATCGTGGTGTCGGGTTCGCTGCCGGAACTGCCGGAAGCGCTGCTCAAGCAGCTCAAGGTCGGCGGCCGCCTGGCGGTCATCATCGGCCAGGCGCCGGCGATGAAGGCGCAACTGATCACCCGTACCGGCGAAGCCGGCTACGACACGCGCACGCTGTTCGAGACCTCGGTCAAGCCTTTGCTGCTGGCTTCCAGGCCGTCGGCGTTCAAGTTCTGAGCGGGGCCGGCATGCAGATGATCACCGCGCCGGAGCTGGCGGCCTGGCTGGCCGACGAAACGCGCGCCAAGCCGGTGCTGCTCGATGTACGCGAGCCGTGGGAATTCGACGAGTGCCGTATCGACGGCTCGGTGCTGATCCCGATGAACACCATCCCCGGACGCATCGACGACCTCGATGAAGATGCCGAGATCGTCTGCATCTGCCACCACGGTGCGCGCAGCATGAACGTGGCCGCGTTCCTGGAGCGTCACGGCTTTGGCAAGATGGTCAACCTGACGGGCGGCATTCATGCCTGGGCCCTGCAAGTTGATCCGGCTATGAAAAAGTATTAAAGGTACTAAAGGTACTAAAGGTAGAGAACGCAAGCGCCGGCCATCACCGGCGCTGCGAGAGCAGTGTTTGATTCGATCAACTTGAAAAGACTCCAACGGAGAAAGCAATGCAGAAATCCCTTATCGCCGTGCTGCTGTCCAGCGCTTGGATGACCTTGGCTTTACCTGGCGCACAGGCCGCCGATCTTATCCAAGTCTATCAGCAAGCACTGGCGAACGACGCCACGTACGCCAGCGCCCGCTCGTCACTGGATGCGGGGCGCGAGCGCACCACCCAGGGACGCGCCGGCCTGCTGCCGTCGGTCTCGGCGCAGGGGAGCAACACCCGTAACAATGGCGATTTCCGCCCGTTCAACGAGGGACAACTGATTACCGACGGTAGTGGCATCGGCTTTGTCACCCGGCGCGATACGGACAACCACGTCAACAGCTATTCCGTCACGCTGAGCCAGCCGCTGTTCAACTGGGCCGCCTGGCAAACCTACCAGCAGAGCAAGCTGGTCCAGGCCATCTCCGAAGCCACGTTTGCCCAGGCCCGCCAGGACCTAATCACCCGCGTGGCGCAAGCATATTTCGACGTGCTCACGGCGCAGGACAACCTCACCGCCACCCAGGCGCAAAAAACCGCGACCACCGAACAGCTGGCCTCGGCCAAGCGCAACTTCGAAGTGGGCACCCAGACCATCACCGATACCCACGAGGCGCAAGCAGCGTACGACCTGGTGGTAGCGCAGGAGTTTGCCGCGATTACCGACCTCGATAACAAGCGCACCGCGCTGCAAGTCATCACCGGCAAGCCGACTGGCGAACTGGCGCCGCTGCGTGCCGGCGTGACCATCTCGGCGCCGGAGCCGGCCGCCATCGATCCGTGGGTGTCGTCGGCCGAAGGCCAGAACTTCTCGGTGATCGCTTCGCAACTGCAGCTGGAAATTTCCAAGCGCGACATCTCGCGCAACCGCGCCGGCCACATGCCGACCCTGAACCTGGCGGCGTCCACCAGCCATGTCAGCACTACCGCGTCCGGCACGCAAAAGAACAACGCCATCGGCGTCACCTGGAGCGTGCCGATCTTCAGCGGCTTTGCCGTCACCAGCCAGGTGCGCGAAGCGATCGCGCTGGAAGACAAGGCCCGCAACGACCTGGAAGCCACCAAGCGGCTGGCAGCACAAAACGCCCGGGTGGCATTCCTCGGCATGAACAGCGGCCTGGCGCAAGTCAAAGCGCTGGAAGCGGCGGAAGTGTCGAGCAAGTCCTCGCTCGATTCCAACAAGCTCGGCTACCAGGTGGGCGTGCGGATCAATATCGACGTGCTGAACGCCCAGCGCCAGCTGTACGCGACCCAGAAAGACCTGTCCAAGGCGCGCTACGACACCGTCATGAACGGCCTGCGCCTGCGTTCCGCTGCCGGCACCCTGCGCGAGGATGACCTGGCGCCGATTAATGCTCTTCTGCAACATTAAAAAGTTCCGGATGCAGCCGAAATAATTATTTTATTTTTACTGCATCCAAACCGGCTGGTCATGTGTAGTGCTGGGGTACGCCCGCTGTTGTTCAAGGCGGGCGGCGCCCAAAACCACCACTACAGGAGCCAAGACCATGCCCACCCTGCCATTTTCGAAACTGTTGCTCGTCTCCGCCGTCTCTCTTTCGCTGGCTGCCTGCGGCGGCAGCGATGACGATATCGGCACCGTCACGCCACCGACCACCACGCCGCCGGTGGCTGCCGTGGCGGGCGACGTGTTCGTGCTGACCGCGAGCAACAAGCTGCTGTCGTTCGACCGCGCCACGCCCGGCACCATCCGTACCACGGCCACCGTGACCGGTCTGCAAGCGGGCGAAAACCTGCTGGGCATCGATTATCGCCCGGCCGATGGCATGCTGTACGGCGTGGGCAGCACCGGCCGCATCTATACCCTCAATGGCACGACCGGCGCGGCCACCCTCAAGTCCACGCTGGCCGCCGACACGACCGACACCACCTTGCCGTTCACGGCGCTGGTCGGTACCGAGTTCGGCGTCGATTTCAACCCCGTGGCCGACCGCCTGCGCCTGGTGAGCAACACCGGCCAAAGCCTGCGCATCAATGTCGATACCGGCGCCACCACCACTGACGGCGCCATCAATGGCGGCGCGGTCAACACCGCTATCACGGCCGCCGCCTACACCAACAGCTTTGCCGGTACCGGCAGCACCACCTTGTTCGTGATCGATGCCGCCAACGGCACCCTGTACACCCAGAACCCGCCCAACAACGGCACCCTGACCCTCCCGCTGCCGCTTGGCCTGACCGCCACCGCCGTGGCCGGCTTCGATATCGATGCGCGCACCAACACCGGTTACGCCGTGATGACGGTGGGCGGCGTGCGCGGCTTCTACACGCTCAACCTGGCCACACCCGTTGCGCCTGCCACGCAAGCCACTCTGGTGGCCGCGATCAATGTGACAGAAGAGTTGCGCGGCGTTGCCCTCAAGGCGCCGGCCGCACCCATCGCCTACGGCCTGACCGACGACGCCCGCCTGGTCACTTTTAAAACGGCCACCCCGAATACGCTCGACGCCAACGTCGCCATCTCCGGCCTGGCATCGGGCGAGCGCCTGCTGGGCATCGACATCCGGCCGAAGGACGGCCTGCTGTACGGCATGTCCTCGACCGGCCGCATCGTCACCATCGACCCTGTTACCGGCGCTGCCACCGCCCGTGCCACGCTGGCCGCGGACCCAACGGACACGACCGCGCCATACACGGCCATTACCGGCACCGCGTTTGCCGTGGACTTCAACCCGGTGGCCGACCGCCTGCGCGTGATCGGCAATACCGGCCAGAGCCTGCGCATCAATGTCGATACGGGCGCTACCACCACCGACGGCGCCCTCAACCGCGCTGGCCTGGCGCCGGTGGTGACGGCCGCCGCCTACACCAACAGCTACGCCGGCACCACGGCCACCCAATTGTTCGACATCGACACGACCAGCGCCAGCCTGGCGCTGCAAAATCCACCCAATGACGGCACGCTGGTCAATGTGGGGCTGTTGAACGTGGCGGTGGCGGGAGACGCCGGTTTCGATATCGCCGGCGGCGCCAACGGCCTGGCCCTGGCAGCCTTGCGCACCACGGCTGGCGGTCCGAGCGCGCTGTACCGGATCGACCTGGCGACCGGTGCGGCGGTGCTGGTCAATGGCGCGACCACCCCGGCAACGTCGGCGATCGGCGCCGGTGCGGTGGGGCTGACCGACCTGGCGATCGCCATCAGGTAAGCGCCGGACGTAAAAATGGCGGGCTGCGCAGCCCGCCATTTTTTTGCGCCCGGTATTGCGCGCTCCGATCCGCCACCGCCATGCCTGGCGTCGAACCCCGTACGGGTGCCGATGCCAGGGCGGCCATGCGGGTTAAAGGTTAAAAGTTACAGCCCGGCGCCGGCGCCGTCGAAGCGGCGTTCGATCAGCTCGATCTTGTAGCCGTCGGGATCGGTAACAAACGCGATCACGGTGTTGCCGCCCTTGACCGGACCTGGTTCGCGGGTAACGGCGCCACCATTGGCGCGCACCGATTCGGCGGCGGCGTAGATGTCGTCGGCCGAGATGGCGATATGGCCGTAGGCGGTACCCAGGTCATAGCTGGTGGTGCCGTAGTTGTACGTCAGTTCCAGTTCCGCGTGCTCGGGATTGGACCCGTAACCGAGGAATGCCAGCGTGTACTGGTATTCCGGGTTGTCGCTGGTGCGCAGCAGTTTCATGCCCAGCACCTTGGTGTAGAAATCAATGGAGCGCTGAAGATCGCCGACTCGCAGCATCGTATGCAGAATTCGCATGGTGGTCTTTCGTGATGAACAAGCGGCGATTTTATGCGATTTGAGCGGACGCTGCTGCGCGCCTTAGCGGTTGACAAACCCTTCAGAGCAAGGCGCAGGGACGAAGACAGTACGAATGTACGGCGAGGCCCTGCAACGCCGCTATGGCGGGTTTGTCAAACCGCTTATGCTTGGAGTTTTGCGTCCAAGGTGATTTCTGCGTTGAGCAGCTTCGAGACCGGGCAATTGACCTTGGCCTTGTTGGCGGCTTCCTCGAACTTGGCCTGGTCGGCACCTGGAATGGTCGCCAGCAAGGTCAGGTGTACCTTGGTGATGGCAAAGCCGCCATCGACCTTGTCGAGCGTGACCGCTGCGGTGGTTTCCAGCTTTTGCGCGGTCAGGCCCGCTTCAGCCAGCACGCCCGACAATGCCATCGTGTAGCAGCCGGCGTGGGCGGCGCCGATCAGTTCTTCCGGGTTGGTGCCAGGGCCGTCCTCGAAACGGGCCTTGAAACCGTACGGGGCATCTTTGAGCACCCCGGTCTGGGTGGAAATGCTGCCGATGCCGTCTTTCAGGCCACCGCTCCAGACTGCCGAACCGCTATGTTGACTGCTCATATATTTCTCCTTGGGTTGAATGGTTATTTGCTGGTGGTGGCAACTGCGGGAGCCACGCGCCAGATGATGTTGCCCACGTCGTCGGCCACCAGCACGGCGCCCGGTTTGTCGATGGCGACGCCCACCGGACGGCCTTGCGCCTTGCCTTTGGCGTCGAGGAAACCGCCGAGGAAGTCCTGCGGCGGACCCGAAGGTTTGCCGTTGGCGAACGGCACATACACCACCTTGTAGCCGCTGTGCGGCTTGCGGTTCCACGAGCCGTGCTGGCCGATGAAGGCGCCGCCCTGGTAAGCCTGCGGCAGCAACTTGCCCTCGTAGAACACCAGCCCCAGCGAGGCCGTGTGGCCACCGAGCGCGTAGTCGGGCGCAATGGCCTTGGCCACCAGCTCGGGCTTGGCAGGCGTGATGCGCACATCGACGTTCTGGCCGAAATAGCTGTACGGCCAGCCGTAGAAGCCGCCGTCGCGCACCGAGGTCATGTAATCAGGTACCAGGTCGTTGCCCAGTTCGTCACGCTCGTTGACGACCGTCCACAGCGCCTTGGTTTGCGGCTCGAAGCCCATGCCGTTGGGATTGCGCAGGCCGGTAGCAAACAGGCGGCCCTTGCCGCTGGCGATGTCGAACTGCCAGATCGCGGCGCGGCCTTCTTCCTCTTCCATGCCGTTTTCGCCGACATTGCTGTTGGAGCCGACCGTGACATACAGCGACTTGCCGTCGGGGCTGGCAATGACGTTCTTGGTCCAGTGGTGGTTGCGGGTGCCGGCTGGCAAGTCCATGACCTTGGTGCCGGCAGCGGTGATGGTGGTGTCGCCTTCCTTGTACGGGAAGCGCACCAGTGCGTCGCTGTTGGCGATGTACAGGTTGTTGCCGACCAGGGCCATGCCGAACGGCGAATTCAAGCCTTGCAGGAACACGGTGCGGCTTTGCGCCACGCCCTTGGCATCGACGCCGCGCAGCAAGGTGATGCGGTTGGCGGACGGAGTGACCGCGCCGGCTTTTTTCATCTGGTGCTGCATGATCTTGCCCTTGATGCCCTTGCTGTCGTCGGGCTTGGGAGGAGCGTTGGTTTCGGCTACCAGCACGTCGCCGTTGGGCAAGGTATAAATCCAGCGCGGGTGGTCGAGGTCGCGTGCGTAAGCCGTGACGGTGAAACCGGCGGGCGGGCGCGGGGTTTCCTGCGCGGTCCAGCGATCGACCGCTGCCACGTTGACGGTGGGGATCAGCGATTTGTCGGGCTTGGGCAGCACCGGGTTGGGGCCGAAGCCGACCGGGTAGGCGGCGCTGCCGGCCGGTGCTGCCGGGGCTGCTGGAGCGGTTTGCGCCAGCGCGACAGCGGAAGCGAGCGCGGTAAGAGTGAAGACGACGGTGCGTGCGGTGGCGTGGTTCATGAAGTGGCAGGTCCTGTTTGGTATTGTTAGTCTTGCTTGGTGTCGGGCAGCGGCTTGGCAGTAGCCTCGCGCGGGGCCGGGGTTTGGAGCTGTTGCACGCCGGGCTTGTTGCGCAGGTCGGTATCGACCATGCCGCTGTCGATATCGGCAGCGGCTTGTTTCATGATGGTGCGTTCCTTGGGTTTCTGGCCCTCGGGCGATTCGTCACGCTCGTGTGGCAGGCGCTTGCCGCCGTCGTTTTCAATCTTTTCGTCGGTATTGACTTTTTCTTGGGTAGACATCGTGCCCTCCGGGGTTTTATTGTGCGATCGATATTAGCGAGTTGTTATGGCCTTGGTCGCCACCTTGAATCTTGACAACTTCCAACCGCCACGTCGGTGCGCGCTTGCACTCCGGGCAAGTGCACACTATACTGCGCAAAATACTGTTCATATGTACAGCAAACCAGTGCGGGCCGTGGGTTGGCCGGTGATGGCAGAAGCCGACGTAATCGGTTACTCTGCTGCGTGTCGCCGCCGCCAACTTTTGCCGAGATTTTTATGACTACCAAGCACGCCGTCTTTCACACCATCGCACTGGCCGTGCGCAAGAATACCGACGGCATCGCCGACTCGGTGGGCAGCGTGGTCGATTTTTTGCAGGCTGGCGGCTACACGGTGGTGTTCGAGGAGCAAACCGCGCTCGACCTGGCGCCGCATTTTTCCGGCATCCGGTCCATGACCGCCGCCGAGATCGGCGCCGAGGCGGACCTGGCCATCGTCATGGGCGGCGACGGCACCATGCTTGGTATCGCCCGCCAGCTGGCGCCCTACGATGTGCCGCTGATCGGCATCAACCAGGGCCGCCTCGGATTTATCACCGACATCCCGCTCGAGGGCATGTTCGAGGTGCTTACCCGCATGCTGGCCGGCAGTTTCAAGGCCGAACGCCGCACCTTGTTGGAAGGCAGCGTGCTGCGCGAAGGCAAGAGCATCCACCTGGGGCTGGCCGTCAACGACGTGGTGGTGGCGCGCGGCGCCGGCGCCGGCATGGTCGAACTGCGCGTGGACGTGGACAACCAGTTCATGTACAACCAGCGCTCGGACGGCCTCATCATTTCCACCGCCACCGGTTCCACCGCGTATGCCTTGTCGGCCGGCGGCCCGCTGCTGCACCCGGCCCTGGGCGGCATCGTGATGGTGCCGATTGCGCCGCACGCGCTGTCCAACCGGCCCATCGTGTTGCCAGAGTCGAGCGAGATCATGGTGGAAATCGTGCGCGGGCGCGATATCAGCGTCAACTTCGACATGCAAACCTTTGCCAGCCTGATGCCGCAAGACCAGATCGTGATCCGGCGCTCGCCGCACACGATCAACTTCCTGCATCCGGAAAACTGGAGCTACTACAACACCCTGCGCGAAAAACTCCATTGGAACGAGTATCCGTCGGGCGAAGGCAAACTTAGTTAACCCCTACTTTCAGGCATCCATGCTCCGCACCCTGTCCATCCGTGATTTCGTTATCGTCGATTCGATCGAACTGGAATTTTCCGCAGGCTTTACCGTCTTCACCGGCGAAACCGGGGCCGGCAAATCGATCCTGATCGATGCGCTGACCCTGGCCCTGGGCGGCCGGGGCGATGCCAGCGTGGTGCGCGAAGGCGCGGCCAAGGCCGACATCACCGCCGATTTTGCGCCCTCGGCCCAGGCCGCCGAGTGGTTGCAGACGCACGAGTTCGCAGTGGAAGAGGGCGGCGCGCTGCTGCGTCGGGTGATCGACAACGCCGGCCGCAGCAAGGCCTACATCAACGGTGTGGCCGCCACTGCCGCCCAGCTGCGCGAACTGGGCGACCTGCTGGTGGACATCCACGGCCAGCACGCCCACCAGTCGCTGATGAAGGCCGACGCCCAGCGCGCGCTGCTCGACGGCCAGGCCGGCGCCGACACGCGTGCCGTCGCGGCCGCCTATAAAACCTGGCGTGCGGTTGCTAAGCAGCTGGAAGAATTCGAAACCAACGCCGCCAACGTGTTATACGAGCGCGAGCGGCTGGAATGGCAAGTCAACGAGCTGGAAAAGCTGGCTGTCAAACCGGGCGAGTGGGCCGAGGTGACCAATGAGCAAAGCCGGCTGTCGCACGCGGCCAGCCTGCTCGAAGGCGCGCAGGAGGCTTTGACCGTGCTGTCCGAGGCGGAAGAGCATCCGATCATCTCGCAACTGTCGTCACTGAACCAAAAACTGGGCAAGCTGGCGGCGGTCGATTCCGGCATGCAGGTCGTCGTCGATCTGATCGAACCAGCGCGCATCCAGTTGCAGGAGGCGGTGTACGCGATCAACGATTACCTCGACCGTGTCGATCTCGACCCAGAGCGGCTGCGCTCGGTGGAATCGCGCATGGAGGCGATCCACTCGGCCGCGCGCAAGTTCCGCGTGACCGAGGAAGAGTTACCGGACGAGCACACCAGGCAGGCCGAGCGCCTGGCGCAACTGGCCGACGCCAGCGACATCGAAGGCTTGCGCAAGCAGGAACAAAAGCTCAAGAACGCCTACCTCGACGTGGCAAAAAAACTCAGTACCGTGCGCGCCCGCACCGGCCGCCAGCTGGCCGATGCCGTCACCAAAGCGATGCAGGAACTGAGCATGACGGGCGGACGTTTCGATATCGCCCTGAATCCGTGCGAGCCGGGCGTGCACGGCGTGGAACAGGTAGAATTCCTGGTGGCCGGCCATGCCGGCGTGGCGGCGCGGCCGCTGGCCAAGGTGGCCTCCGGTGGCGAACTGGCGCGTATTTCGCTGGCGATTTCCGTGATCACGTCCAAGGCTGCCACCACGCCCACGCTGATTTTCGACGAAGTCGACAGCGGCATCGGCGGCGCCGTGGCCGAGGTGGTGGGACGTTTGCTGCGCCGGCTGGGCCAGGAGCGCCAAGTGCTGTGCGTGACCCACCTGCCGCAGGTGGCCAGCCAGGGCGGCCAGCACTTCCAGGTGGCCAAGCGCACGCTGGCCAATGGCAAGACGGCATCGCGCATCGACGTGCTCGATTCAGGCGCGCGGGTGGAGGAGGTGGCGCGCATGTTGGGCGGCCTCGAGATTACCGCCACCACGCGCCAGCATGCGCGCGAGTTGCTGGCGTCCTGAACTGCCGTGGGGTCCGGTGGTTGCGCGCGTTCTTATCTATAATGGCGCGTTAATCCAATTTCATTGCCGGCCCGCCACATGACATTCAAAAAAGAACCTCCCTATAAACATGGCGCCGTTGGCCGCACCGCGGTGGTGCTGGTCAACCTCGGCACGCCCGATGCGCCCACCAGTTCGGCGGTGCGGCGTTATTTGCGGGAGTTCCTGTCCGACCGCCGCGTGGTGGAAATTCCGCGCGCGGTGTGGTGGTTCATCCTCAACCTGATCATCCTGCCATTCCGCTCGGGCCAGTCGGCCAAGAAGTACGCCACCATCTGGACTGCCGAAGGCTCGCCGTTAAAGGTCAATACCGACGCCCAGGCCGGCAAGCTGATCGGCGCATTGGAAGATCGCGGTCACCAGGACCTGACCGTGGCGATGGCCATGCGTTACGGCTCGCCGGCGTTGCCCGATGTGCTAGACAAATTGAAGGCCGATGGCCACGACCGCATCCTGGTGCTGCCTGCCTATCCGCAGTATTCGGGCACGACGACCGGTTCGATTTACGACGCCGTGTTCAAGCACTACGGCTCGGTGCGCAATATTCCCGAGCTGCGTTTCGTGCGCAACTACCACGATGACGAGGGCTACATCCACGCGCTGCGCGATTCGGTGCTGGCGCACTGGGACCAGCATGGCCGCCCGGAAAAGCTGGTGCTCAGCTTCCACGGCGTACCGAAGCGCACGCTGATGCTGGGTGACCCGTACCACTGCGAGTGCCTGAAAACGGCACGCCTGCTGGCTGCTGCGCTGCGCCTGAAACCGGAACAATATATCGTGACCTTCCAGTCGCGGTTCGGCAAGGCCGAATGGCTGCAACCGTACACCGCACCGACCGTGGCGCAACTGGCGCGCGATGGCGTCCGTCGCATCGACGTGCTGTGCCCGGGCTTTACCAGCGATTGCCTGGAAACGCTGGAAGAAATCTCGATGGAAGTGCGCCACGACTTCGAGCAGAACGGCGGCCGCGAGTTTCATTACATCCCGTGCCTGAATGCGTCGCGCAAGTGGATCGCGGCGTTGGCCGAAATTGCCGAGCACCATATGATCGGCTGGCCCACCCAGGCCGGTCCGTCCGAGCACGAGGCGCGCCGCAAGGACGCCGATGTGGGGCGCGCCGCTGCCCTGGCACGCGGCGCTGCCGACTGACCGACCATCCGGCGCCCGCCGCCCCGCTGCGGCGCGCCAACAAAGCCTGATCGGCGAAAAAGCCACATCTCCGCGTGCACCACCCCCGCTTTCGATAATCAGCACTTGCGGGTGGCGAGTGCCAGCCTGTTAAAATACCCAGCTTGTTACATCGTCACTGTTGAACCGTACCCCCTTGAAATACGGGGATACCGCTCCATTTACGGCCAGTGCAGTGATATTCGCTATGACAAACAAAATCGTCATGTCAAACAAATACGATCGTAGGAGTCTTTAGATGCAAGATCAGGAAAATCAAGCAGTGCCTAATCCAGAAAACGCCGCCGAAACGGCTGCGCCATCGACTCCGGACCAGCAGTCTTCCCTGGAAGAGCAACTGGCCAGTACCGAAGCGCGCCTGGCGGAAACCCACGACGCGTTCATGCGCGCCAAGGCCGATTGCGAAAACATGCGCCGTCGTGCCCAGGAAGACGTGGCCAAGGCCCATAAGTTTGCGGTAGAAAGCTTTGCCGAAGCCATGGTGCCGGTCAAGGACAGCCTGGAAATGGCCCTGAAGGTCGAGGCGCCAACGCTCGAATCGCTGAAGGAGGGGGTTGAAATGACCCTCAAGCAGCTGAACGCGGCCTTCGAGAAAAACCGCCTGCTGGAAATCCTGCCGGCGCAAGGGGAGAAACTGGACCCGAACAAGCACCAGGCCGTTGCCGTGGTGCCGGCGGACCAGGAAGCCAATACTGTTGTTGCTGTCTTGCAAAAAGGTTATATGATCGCCGACCGCCTGTTGCGTCCGGCCATCGTGACCGCTGCGCAAGCAAAGTAAGCACTTGAAAAGACAAAGTAATTCCACATATTAGTACCATCTAGAACATAGCAAAGAGGAAGAAAATCATGGGTAGAATTATCGGTATCGATCTGGGAACCACGAATTCCTGCGTTTCCGTCATGGAAAATGGTCAGCCAAAGGTAATCGAAAACGCCGAAGGCGCACGTACGACGCCGTCGATCATTGCTTATCAAGAAGATGGTGAAATTCTCGTCGGCTCGCCGGCCAAGCGTCAGGCCGTGACCAACCCGAAGAACACCCTGTTCGCGGTCAAGCGCCTGATCGGTCGTAAATTCGACGAAAAAGAAGTGCAAAAAGACATCGGTCTGATGCCTTACACGATCACCAAAGCCGACAACGGCGATGCATGGATCGGCGTGCGCGACAAAAAACTGGCGCCACAGCAAATCTCGGCCGAAGTGCTGCGCAAGATGAAGAAAACCGCTGAAGACTACCTGGGCGAAGAAGTGACCGAAGCGGTCATTACCGTACCAGCGTACTTCAACGACTCGCAGCGTCAGGCAACCAAGGACGCCGGCCGTATCGCTGGCCTGGACGTCAAGCGCATCATCAACGAGCCAACCGCTGCTGCTCTGGCATTCGGCCTGGACAAGAACGAAAAGGGCGACCGCAAGATCGCCGTGTATGACCTGGGCGGCGGCACGTTCGACGTCTCGATCATCGAAATCGCCGACGTTGACGGTGAAAAGCAGTTCGAAGTGCTGGCCACCAACGGCGACACCTTCCTGGGCGGCGAAGATTTCGACCAGCGCATCATCGATTACATCATCGACGAATTCAAGAAGATCAACGGCCTGGACCTGAAAAAAGATCCGATCGCCCTGCAGCGCATCAAGGCTTCGGCCGAGCGCGCCAAGATCGAATTGTCGTCGTCGCAGCAGACCGAAATCAACGAGCCGTACATCGCCATGGCGAACGGCGCGCCGGTCCACCTGACCCTGAAAATGACCCGCGCCAAGCTGGAATCGCTGGTGGAAGAGCTGATCATCGCCACCATCGAGCCATGCCGCATCGCCATCAAGGATGCCGGCGTCAAGGTATCGGACATCGACGACATCATCCTGGTCGGCGGTATGACCCGTATGCCGAAGGTGCAAGAGAAAGTCAAAGAGTTCTTCGGCAAGGATCCACGCAAGGACGTGAACCCGGACGAAGCCGTGGCTGTTGGCGCCGCGATTCAAGGTTCGGTCCTGTCGGGCGAGCGCAAGGACTTGCTGCTGCTGGACGTGACTCCGCTGTCGCTGGGTATCGAAACCCTGGGTGGCGTGATGACCAAGATGATTCACAAGAACACCACGATTCCGACCAAGTTCTCGCAAGTGTTCTCGACCGCCGACGACAACCAGCCTGCCGTGACCATCAAGGTCTACCAGGGTGAGCGTGAAATCGCGGCCGGCAACAAGGGCCTGGGCGAATTCAATCTGGAAGGCATCCCGCCAGCATCGCGCGGTACGCCACAGATCGAAGTGACCTTCGACATCGACGCCAACGGCATTCTGCACGTGGGCGCCAAGGACAAGGCCACCGGCAAGGAAAACAAGATCACGATCAAGGCCAACTCCGGTCTGACCGAAGCGGAAATCCAGAAAATGGTGAAAGACGCCGAGCTCAACGCCGAAGAAGACAAGAAAGTGAAAGAACTGGCCGAATCGCGCAACCAGGCTGACGCGCTGGTCCACTCGACCCGCAAATCGCTGACCGAATACGGCGACAAGCTGGAAGCGTCGGAGAAGGAAGCGATCGAAGCCTCGATCACGGACCTCGAAGGTTCGATCAAATCGGGCGACAAGGCCGACATCGACGCCAAGGTGGCCGCACTGACGACCGCTTCGCAAAAGCTGGGCGAGAAGATGTACGCCGACATGCAGGCGCAGCAGGCAGCTGGCGGTGACGCCGGCGCAGCTGGCGCGCAAGGTGCGCCAGGCGCCGAGCAAGCCAAGCCACAAGACGATGTGGTGGACGCTGACTTCAAGGAAGTCAAAGACAACAAGTAATTGTTGTTGATCGTTGTGGCGGGGCCCATCACGGCCCCGCCGCCAGTATTCCGCCGAGCCGAGCGGGCGTTCCCCACGCTGCCGGCTCGGCTTTTTCGCATAATCAGTACCGAATATTTAATACAGCAAGGTCCCGACCAATATGGCAAAGCGTGATTTCTACGAGACACTCGGTGTCGCAAAAAACGCGTCGGAAGACGAAATCAAGAAGGCCTACCGCAAGCTGGCCATGAAGTACCATCCCGACCGCAATCCGGACGACAACGAGGCTGAAGGCAAGTTCAAGGAAGTCAAGGAAGCCTACGAGATGCTGACCAATCCGGAAAAGCGCGAGGCGTATGACCGTTACGGTCACGCCGGCGTCGATCCGAACAATGGTGGTGGCGGCTTCGGTGGCGCCGGCGGTTTCGGCGATGCCTTTGGCGATATCTTTGGCGACATCTTCGGTGGCGGGGCAGGCCGCGGCCGCAGCGCCGGCCCGCAGGTCTATCGCGGCGCCGACTTGCGCTACAACCTCGAGATCACGCTGGAGCAAGCGGCCCACGGCTTCGACACCACGATCCGCGTACCGTCCTGGGACAAGTGCGACACCTGCCACGGCAGCGGCGCCAAGCCCGGCACGTCGCCGGTCACCTGCACCACCTGTGCCGGGCACGGCCAGGTACGCATGCAGCAGGGTTTCTTCAGCATCCAGCAGACTTGCCCCAAGTGCCACGGCACCGGCAAGATCATCCCGGAACCATGCCCGGCATGCTCGGGCCAGGGCCGCATCAAGCGCAACAAGACCCTGGAAGTCAAAATCCCGGTCGGTATCGACAACGGCATGCGCATCCGCTCGTCGGGCAACGGCGAGCCGGGCACCAATGGCGGGCCATCGGGCGACCTGTACGTGGAAATCCACATCAAGCCGCACGCGGTGTTCCAGCGCGAAGGCGACGACCTGCATTGCGAAATGCCGATCTCGTTTACCAAGGCAGCGTTGGGCGGCGAAATCGAAGTGCCGACCTTGTCTGGTAAAGTATCGTTTACGATTCCCGAAGGTACCCAGTCGGGCAAGACCTTCCGCCTGAAAGGTAAGGGCATCAAGGGCGTGCGTTCCGGTTTCGCGGGCGACCTGTTCTGTCACGTGGCGGTTGAAACGCCGGTCAAGCTGACCGAAAAGCAAAAAGACCTGCTGCGTGAGTTTGAAAAGTCGACCACCGAAGGCGGCAACAAGCACAGCCCGCAGACCAAGACCTGGCGCGACAAGGTGAAAGATTTCTTCGAGTAACCGCTTGTAAACATCGCGCCATGCAGCACCGGTAATATCTGACCGCCGCGCCGCCCATTCCGGGTGGACCGGCGGTCTCTTTATGTAGAGAGGACACCATGAAAGACCTGGAACAAAGCACTTCCCCCCTGCGCGGCCTGCTGGAAAACAACCGACGCTGGGCCGCTTCGGAAGTTGAGCGCGATCCCGATTTCTTCAACCGCCTGGCCAACCAGGCCGCGCCCGAGTACCTGTGGATCGGTTGCTCGGACAGCCGGGTCCCTGCAAATGAACTGCTGGGCCTGGCGCCGGGCGATGTGTTCGTTCACCGCAATATCGCCAACGTGGTCGTGCACTCCGACCTGAACTGCCTGTCGGTGCTGCAATTCGCCATCGACATCCTCAAGGTCAAGCACGTGATCGTCGTCGGCCACTTCGGCTGCAAGGGCGTGCATGCAGCCATGACCGGCACCCGCGTGGGCCTGGTCGATAACTGGCTGCGCCACGTCCACGACGTGCACCAGAAGCACGAACGCTACATGGGCACCGTGGTCAACGAACAACGCCGCTCGGAGCGCCTGGTGGAACTGAACGTGATCGAGCAAGTCTCCAACGTCTGCCGCACGACCATCGTGCAGGACGCCTGGGACCGTGGCCAGGAACTGACGGTGCACGGCTGGGTGTACGGCATCCAGGACGGCAAGTTGCAGGAACTGGGCATGAGCGTCGCATCGCTGGCCGAACTGGCGCCGCGCGTGGAGCAGTCGCTGGCGCGGTACGAGACGGCTGCTGCGTAAAACTGCGGGACGGGCGACACTCAAAGGGGAAGCATGTTCATGCTTCCCCTTTTGCTTTGTTAAGCCTTGGGCGGATACTGTTGGCGCGAGTGCAAGACCGCGATGATTTCAATCACGTTCGGGCAGACCTGGTACACCACGATATAGTTAGGATGCACGACGATTTCCCGCGTGCCTGCGACTCGCCCCGGGCGATACCAGTATGGATGCTGTGGCAACTGGGGGTGGCACGCTCGATGTCATCGAGCAGATGGGCCGCAGCAGCTGCATTGCGCTCGGCAATGAACTCGATGATGGTGGCCAGGTTGTTGCTTGCGTTGGCAAGCCAATGAACGGGAAGCATTAATCCTCCAGAACATACGGCGTAACGAAGCTGTCGTCAGGCAGGCATCACGACGAGCTATTCGACCCCGCATTTTTCTTCTTCGACGTGATAGGGAGAAGACGGTATTCATAGGCTTAAGGTTACACCAGATCGACCGACGAAAGGGCATAGTGCCGAATATCCAAGCCTCGATCGAGGTCGAAGTGTTCGATGCGCCGTTGGGTGCGGAGATCCTCGGCCTCGATTTGCATCATCCGCTGCCTGCGCGCGATTTCCAGCGCATCGACCAGGCGCACCTCGATCGCCACTTGCTGGTGTTCCGCGACCAGCGCGTCACACCGCAGCAGCAGGTCGATTTCAGCCGCCGTTTCGGGCTGCTGCAAATCCACGTGCCGCGCAACTTCCAGCTGCCGTCCAACCCGGAAGTACTGGTCATTTCCAATATCATCGAGAACGGCCAGCCGATCGGCCTCGGTGATGCCGGCTATTCGGCGCCCGACCTGATCAGCCAGCGCGCCAAGGTGTCGACAGAAATCAGCAGTGCGCTGCGCACCAAGCTGGCCGTGTACGACGCCCAGGTGATCAATATCGACATGACCAATTTCTCGTTTTCCGACGACTATATGAAGGCGATCGCGGAAAAGGTCACGCAGGAGCAGTTACACCTGGGCGCCGAGAACCGCCTGAAGACGGTGGAAGCCGAGCAAAAGCAAAAGGTTGCTGTGGTGGAGGCGTCGGCGCTGGAAGCGAAGGCCGACGGCGAAGCGTACGCCAGCGTCAAGACCGCCACCGCGCAGGCGGAGGCGCTGCGGGTGCAAAACGATGCGCTGGCGCGCAGCAAGGAAGTGCTGGAACTGCGCCGCATCGAGGTCGGGAAAATCAAGGCTGAACGCTGGGATGGCGCCTTGCCGCAAAACATGTACAGCAACGCGCCGATCCCGTACCTGAATCTCGCCAAGTAGACCGCACTGGTGGTGGCGGCAACAAATCGACGTCGCTGGCGCCGATAAACTGGCAAAAATTTGGTGTTGTGCCTTAGAATCTGCGCATGCACATCAAAACGACTGGTTTGGTTCTTGCTTGCTCTACAGCCCAGAACCAACCCGCTGCCACCTCCCATGACCACGCGTAACCTGCGCATTGTTGTCGTCAACGCCATCATCCATGCAGGCAACGAGGATGACGAGGCTGTGCACGCCCAGGTCGAGCGGGCGCGGATATTGCGCATTGGACTGCTCGAGGCTGGCTACGACATCGTTGCTTCGCTGCCGCCGGACATGTATTTGCCCGATCGCATAGCCCAGTTGCAGCCCGATATGATCATCGTCGATGCGGAATCGGACGCGCGCGACGTGCTCGAGCACATCGTCATTGCCACCCGCGACGAGCGCCGCCCCATCGTGATGTTTACCGAAAGCGAAGACACCGCCAGCATGGAGGCGGCCGTGGCTGCCGGCGTGTCGGCGTACATCGTGGCCGGACTGCAGAGCGACCGCATCAAGCCGGTGCTCAACGTGGCGCTGGCGCGGTTCAAGCGCGAGCAGAAACTGCTCGACGAACTGTCCGACACCAAGAGCAAACTGGCCGAGCGCAAGATCATCGAACGCGCCAAGGGGCTCTTGATGGAGCGCCAACATTTCAGCGAAGAGCAGGCGTACCAGAAGCTGCGCAGCATGGCCATGAGCAAGAACCTCAAGCTCTCGGAAGTCGCGCAGCGTATTCTGGATGTGGAAGACTTGCTCGGATAATCTTTATTTTGTTTTTCGCGTCCAAAATGAGGCGCGTGCTCACCAACGGTGCGCGGGTGCGGTGCGTTGCCGTCAATTCCCTTACCTTCCTCCTGTGACAGCTCGCTGGCACAGACATTGCATAGTCTTAAACCAAGCGCAACGCTGCGCTGCTGAACCTCGCCAACGGCGGTGAGGGTCACAAGACAACGACGTCTACCATCACGCGAATGCGTTCGCGGGGGTAGGCGTTTTTTTTGGTCCAACGGTTTTGCTGACTACTAAGGGAACGCCATGAAAGAAACACCAAATATCGCCGACAACGCCTTGCCACCGACCCCGGCCGACGTTAATGTCACGCGCAGGAAAATCATTCATGGCGCAAGTCTGGTCGCAGGAGGAAGCATGTTGGGTTTGGCAAGTGGTGGTGCGTGGGCGGCAGGTTCCGATAAACCGGAGAAGGAAGAAGTCAAGATCGGCTTCATTCCACTGACCGACTGCGCGTCGGTGGTGATGGCGTCGGTGCTGGGCTTCGACAAGAAATACGGCGTCAAGTTTGTGCTGAGCAAGGAGGCCTCGTGGGCCGGCGTGCGCGACAAGCTGTCCAATGGCGACCTCGATGCCGCCCACGTGCTGTACGGCCTGCTGTACGGCGTGCAGATGGGCATTGGCGGCCAGAAGAAGGACATGGCGGTGCTGATGGGCCTGAACAACAACGGTCAGGCCATCACGCTGTCGAAAAAGCTGGCCGACAAGGGCGCCGTCGATGGCGCCAGCCTGGCCAAGCTGATGCGCACCGACAAGCGCGAGTACACGTTTGCCCAGACCTTCCCGACCGGCACCCACGCCATGTGGCTGTACTACTGGATGGCGGCCAACGGTATCAACCCGATGAAGGACGCGAAAGTGATCACGGTGCCGCCGCCGCAGATGGTGGCCAATATGCGCGTGGGTAATATGGACGGCTTCTGCGTGGGCGAACCGTGGAACCACCGCGCCATCATGGACGGCATCGGCATCACCGCGACGACCACCCAGGACATCTGGAAGGACCACCCGGAAAAAGTGCTGGGCTCCACCCTGGAATTTGCCAAAAAATATCCGAACACCTGCCGCGCGATGATGGCCGCCATTCTGGATGCGGGCAAATGGATCGACGCCTCGCTGGCCAACAAGAACAAGATGGCCGAAGTGATCGCCGACAAGTCGTACGTCAACACCAGCAAGGACGCCATCGACCAGCGCATCATGGGCCGTTACCAGAATGGCCTGGGCAAGACCTGGGACGACGCCAATCACATGAAGTTCTACAACGACGGCCTGGTGAACTTCCCCTACCTGTCGGACGGCATGTGGTTCATGACCCAGCACCGCCGCTGGGGCCTGCTCAAGGACGACCCGGACTACCTGGCCGTGGCCAAGTCGGTCAACCAGATCGACCTGTACAAGGATGCGGCGGCAATGACCAAGACACCGGTGCCCAAAAGCCCGCTGCGCACGTCCAAGTTGGTGGACGGCGCAGTGTGGGATGGCTCGAATCCGAAAGCGTTTGCTGCCTCGTTCAAGATCCGCGCTTAAGTTGCAGTAGTCCGATTCATCGTCCTTTGAAGGAAAGCCATGAACGCCATGCTCCAACCCGACAGCGCCAAGCCGCTCAATACCGAAGTCCTCGAAGCTGAAAAGCCGGCGCGCCGCCCGCGCCGCGCGCTGGCCGCCAATTCCAGCGCGCGCGTGCGCCAGCAGCTTTCGGCCACCGCCATGAAAATCGTCGCGCCGTTGGTGGGCGCCGCCTTGCTGGTGCTGATCTGGCAGCTGATCACCATCAAGAACGCCACCTTCCCGACACCGCTGGTGACGTTTCACGAAGCGGTGAAAATGTTCTCCGATCCGTTTTACCGCAATAGCCCGAATGACCAGGGCATCGGCTGGAACCTGCTGGCCTCGTTGCAGCGGGTAGCGGTGGGCTTCGGTCTGGCCGCGCTGGTCGGCATCCCGCTCGGCTTCGTGATCGGTCGCGTGAAGTTTGTCAGTGCCATGTTCAGCCCCATTATCAGCTTGCTGAAACCGGTGTCGCCGCTGGCCTGGCTGCCGATTGGTTTGCTGGTGTTCCAGTCGGCCAACCCCGCCGCGATCTGGTCGATCTTCATCTGCTCGATCTGGCCGATGATCATCAACACCGCCGTGGGCGTGCAGCGCGTGCCGCAGGATTATATGAACGTGGCGCGCGTACTGAACCTGTCGGAGTGGAAGATCCTGACCAAGATCCTGCTGCCATCGGCCTTGCCGTATGTGCTGACCGGCGTGCGCCTGTCGATCGGCACTGCGTGGCTGGTGATCGTCGCGGCCGAAATGCTGACCGGCGGCGTGGGCATCGGCTTCTGGGTGTGGGACGAGTGGAACAATTTGAATGTCCCGCACATCATCATCGCCATCGTGGCCATCGGCTTCGTGGGCCTGCTGCTGGAACAAGCCCTGATGGCGCTGGCCCGTGCCTTCACCTACGAACAAGTGTCGAACTAAGGAGCATGGCCATGGACGAATCGAAATTCATCGACATCGAGGGCGTGGAGATGGTCTTCCACACCAAGAAGGGTGTATTCCACGCGCTGCGCGAGATCGACCTCACCGTCGCCAAGGGCGAGTTCATCACCCTGATCGGTCACTCGGGCTGCGGCAAATCGACCCTGCTCAACCTGATCGCCGGCTTGACCAAGCCCACCGACGGCGTGCTGCTGTGCGCCAACCGCGAGATCGCCGGGCCATCGCCCGAGCGCTCGGTGGTGTTCCAGAACCACTCGCTGCTGCCGTGGCTCACCTGTTACGAGAACATCTACCTGGGCGTCGAACGCGTGTTCGGCAAGACCGAATCGAAAGCGCAGTTGCGCGAGCGCACCATGGCGGCGCTGGCGCTGGTCGGCTTGACAGCGGCCGAAACCAAGCGTCCCAACGAAATCTCGGGCGGCATGAAGCAGCGCGTGGGCATCGCCCGGGCGCTGGCGATGGAACCGAAAGTGTTGCTGATGGACGAACCGTTCGGCGCGCTCGACGCGCTGACCCGCGCCCACCTGCAGGACGAGCTGCTCAAGATCGTCGCGGCCACCAAGTCCACCGTGGTGATGGTGACCCACGACGTCGATGAGGCGGTGCTGCTGTCGGACCGCATCGTCATGCTGACCAACGGCCCGGCCGCCACCATCGGCGAAATCGTCGCGGTGCAGCTGGACCGTCCGCGTGACCGCGTGGCGCTGGCGCAGGATGCGCGCTACATGGAATACCGCACGGCCGTGCTGGAGTTCCTGTACCGCAAACAGGCGCATCCGGCCAAGGATGCCGCCTGATGGACATGAACACCCGCCACCTGGAAAGCGAGGCCAAGGCGCTGTCGGGCGAAGTGTTCGGCGCCATGATCAACCTGTCGGGCCGGCGCCGCTTCACGTCGCAGCGCATCGTGCTGTACGCGGTGCTGGCGTCGCAGGGGCAGGACGGGGCCGAGGCCATCGCCCGCGAGGCGCTGGCCCTGTTCCGGGGCGCCCACAAGGCGCTGCTGGCGGACGCCGACGGCTTGCCCGGCGTGTTCTGCGCCGAACTGCGCGAAGCCTATTTCGGCAAGCTGGCCGGCGACCGCGAGATCGTCGCCTTTGCCGAGCAGGCCGACCGCACGCTGGCGGCCATCGCCAGCCCGCACGACAAGGGCGCGGCCGCCGGCCTGCTGGCCGAACTGGTGCGCCTGACCACGCCCACGCTGGCGATCCTCAACCAGATCACCAGCGTCTATGAGGAACAGGCGAAATTGCATGCGCGGCTGATGAAAAAGCAGCTGCGCGGCGTGATCACCGATATCGAGAAGATCAACAAGCAGGCGCGCATGGTGGCTTTCAATGCGCGCGTGGTGGCAGCGCGCGCCGGCCAGGCCGGGCGCGAATTTGCGGTGGTGGCGGGCGTGCTGTCCGGGATCACCGATGAAATCGACCAGATGGTCAATACCGCGCTGGCCGCGGCAGCTTGAAGGAATAAATGATGACTACCCAAGGCAGTGTCACCCTGGTGGGCGCCGGACCCGGCGACCCGGAACTGTTGACCATCAAGGCCGTGCGCGCCATCGAACGCGCCGACGTGCTGCTGATCGACGACCTGGTCAACCCGCAGGTGCTGGACTACGCACCGGCGAGTGCCCGCGTGGTCCAGGTAGGGAAACGCGGCGGCTGCGCATCGACGCCGCAGGAATTCATCGAGCGGCTGATGGTGGCCGAAGCGCGCGCCGGCCGCCACGTGGTGCGCCTCAAGGGCGGCGACCCGTACATGTTCGGGCGCGGCGGCGAGGAACGCGCCACCCTGCGCGCGCAGGGCATCGCGGTGGACGTCATCCCCGGCATCAGCAGCGGCCTGGCCGCGCCGACCAGCATCGGCGTGCCGGTCACGCACCGGTCGTGGAGCCAGGGCGCCACGTTCGTCACCGGCCACGGCAAGGATGCGGCATCGGAGCCGAACTGGCAGGCCCTGGCGCAAAGCCGGCTGACACTGGTAATCTACATGGGCGTGGCGCGCGTCGAGTCCATCGTGGCCGGCCTGCTGGGCGGTGGCGCAGCGCGGGACACGCCGGTGGCGGTGGTGCAGGCAGCCACGCGCGACAACCAGCGCAAGCTGCTCACCACCCTGGGCGAGCTGCCCGTCGCGCTGCGCGAGAGCGGCCTCGGTAGCCCGAGCATCATCGTGGTCGGTGACGTGGTGCGCTGCGCCGACGACTGGCAGGACCTGGCAGCGGCCGCACCGCTGCAGGCCAGCGCCTGACGGCTGGCTGCACCGCCATGGCGCACTGATACCGTGCGCCATGCACCGCCAGCTCGCACCAGCTGGTATTGTCATCTGCGCACCAATTCCCCGCAAAGCCGCATTCTCCCTCTGTAGCGCCCTCAAAACCCCATCTGGCACGCCTCTTGCAATAGCTAAAGCAAGAGGTCAACGGCGATCTCCCTGCAGCACACGAATACATAGCCGGTCCAAAGACGGACTGGCAGGACAACGGCGTCCGCCCAACCCGGTCTTTATGGCCCGGTTGCGCGGGCGCCTTTTTGTTTTCTGAACGGGATAAAAAATGGCCAGCAAAGCTAACAGCATCAAGCTCCTCTCGATTTCAACGCCGCAGATGCGGGCGTTCCACCTGACCTGGATGGCGTTCTTCGTCTGCTTCTTCGCGTGGTTCGCCTGCGCGCCGCTGATGCCCGTCATCAAGGGGGAGTTCAACCTCTCCGGCGCGCAGATCGCCAACATCAATATCGCTGCCGTCGCCATCACGATCCTGGTGCGCCTGATCGTCGGCCCGCTGTGCGACCACTTCGGCCCGCGCAAGACTTACACCGGCCTGCTGCTGCTCGGTTCCATCCCGGTCATCGGCGTCGCCTTTGCCCAGAGCTACGAAAGCTTTTTGTTCTTCCGCCTGGGGATCGGCGCGGCTGGCGCCAGCTTTGTCATCACCCAGTACCACACCTCCGTCATGTTCGGCCCGAAAGTGGTGGGCACCGCCAACGCGGCAGCTGCCGGCTGGGGTAACGCGGGCGGTGGCGTGGCGCAAGCCGTGATGCCGCTGTTGATGACGGCGATGATCATGCTGGGCGTGTCCGACACCTTCGGCTGGCGCGCTGCGCTGATCGTGCCGGGCGTGCTGATGATCGTCATGGCCTTTGTTTATTATCGCTACACGCAGGACTGCCCGCAGGGTAATTTCAGCGAGCTGCGCGCCGCCGGGATTGCCATCGACGGCGGCAAGAAGGGCGGCTGGGAGAGCTTCAAGCTGGCTGCCGCCAACTACCGCGTGTGGCTGCTGTTCATCACCTACGGCGCCTGCTTCGGTATCGAAATCTTCATCCACAACATCGCCGCCATTTACTACGTCGATCATTTCAATCTCACGCTGGGCCAGGCCGGCATGGCCGCCGGCAGCTTCGGTTTGCTGGCGCTGTTTGCCCGCGCCCTGGGCGGCTGGGCTTCGGACAAATTCGCCGCACGCGGCAACCTCAATCATCGCGTCACGCTGCTGTTCGTGCTGATGCTTGGCGAAGGTGCGGGCCTCTTGATGTTCGCCCACGCCAGCACTGCCGTCCTGGCGATTGGCGCCATGCTGATCTTCGGCCTGTTCACCCACATGGCCTGCGGCGCGACCTACGCCGTGGTGCCGTTCGTCGATAAACGCGCGCTCGGTGGCGTGGCCGGCATCATCGGCGCCGGCGGCAACGTCGGCGCGGTGGCCGCAGGCTTCCTGATGAAGGGAATGGGCGACGTCCAGCAGACGCTCTCCATCCTCGGCATCGTGGTGGCAGCCACCGCCCTGTGCGCACTGGCGGCGCGCTTCTCCAGCAGCACCATCGAAGAAAACGTCATCGCCTCCAAGCTGGCAGCGTAGTTACAACGTCAAGGAAGAAAAATATGAAAATCATCGTCATCGGCCACGGCATGGTCGGCCACAAATTCCTCGAGTCGCTGGCCACTGGCGGCGCCCCGAACCTGCAAGTGACCGTGCTGTGCGAAGAGGTGCGTCCCGCCTACGACCGCGTGCACCTGTCGGAATTCTTCTCCGGTAAAACGGCGGAGGATCTCTCGCTGGTCAAACCGGGCTTCTTCGAGCGCGACGACATGGTGCTGCGCCTGAACACCCGCGCCACCGCCATCGACCGCGCCAATAAAACCGTGACCACCGGCGACGGCGATGTGCTCCCGTACGACAAGCTGGTGATCGCCACCGGCTCTTTCCCGTTCGTGCCGCCGCTGCCGGGCAAGGACCGCAAGGACTGCTTCGTGTACCGCACCATCGAGGACCTGGAAGCGATGCTCGAATGCGGCGCGCGCTCGAAGACCGGCGTGGTCATCGGCGGCGGCCTGCTGGGCCTGGAATGCGCCAAGGCGCTGCGCGATTTAAAGCTCGAAACCCACGTGGTGGAATTCTCGCCGCGCCTGATGGCGGTGCAGGTCGATGAAGGCGGCGCGCGCGTGCTGCGCCGGAAAATCGAAGAACTGGGCGTGACCGTCCATACCGGCAAGAACACCACGGCCATCGTTGACGGTGTCGATGGCACCCACCGGATGGAATTCGCCGACGGCGGCCACCTCGATGCCGACATGATCGTGTTCTCGGCCGGCATCCGCCCGCGCGACATGCTGGCGCGCGAGTGCGGCCTGACGGTGGGGCCACGCGGCGGCATCGAGATCAACAACAATTGCGTGACGTCCGACCCGGACGTGTATGCGATCGGCGAATGCGCATTGTGGGGCGGCCTGATTTTCGGCCTGGTGGCGCCGGGCTACGAGATGGCCCGCGTGGCGGCCAAGCACATGCTGGGCGAAGCGGGCGAGTTCGCCGGCGCCGACATGAGCACCAAACTCAAACTGATGGGCGTGGACGTGGCCAGCATCGGCGACCCGCACGGCAACGTGGCAGGCAGCCGCTCGTACCAGTTCACCGACGAGCGCAAACAGATTTACAAGAAGATCGTGGTCTCCGACTGCGGCAAGTACCTTTTGGGCGGCGTGATGGTGGGCGACGCGGCCGAATACGGCACGCTGCTGCAAATGATGCTCAACAAGATCGAGCTGCCCGAGTCGCCGGAGTTCCTGATCCTGCCGCAGTCCGATGGTGCGGCCAAGCCGGGCCTCGGTGTCGATGCGCTGCCGGAAGGCGCGCAAATCTGCTCGTGCAACGACGTGTCGAAAGGTGCGATCTGCGCGGCCGTGGCCGGCGGCGCCACCACCATCGGCGATGTCAAAAGCTGTACCAATGCCGGCACGTCGTGCGGCGGCTGCGTGCCGCTGGTGACGCAGGTGATGAAGGCCGAAATGAAAAAGCTCGGCATGGCGGTCAACAACCACGTGTGCGAACACTTCGCCTACTCGCGCCAGGAGCTGTTCCACCTGATCAAGGTCGGTCAGATCAAATCGTTCGGCGACCTGCTGGCCAAACATGGCAAGGGCCTCGGTTGCGACGTCTGCAAACCGCTGGCCGCCAGCATCCTGGCGTCGGTGTGGAACGACTTCGTGCTGAAAAAGGAGCACGCCAGCCTGCAGGATACCAACGACTACTTCCTCGGCAATATCCAGAAGGATGGCACGTATTCGGTCGTGCCGCGCATGCCGGGTGGCGAGGTGACGGCCGACGGCCTGATCGCGGTCGGCATGGTGGCCAAGAAGTACGGCCTGTACACCAAGATCACGGGCGGCGCCCGCGTCGACCTGTTTGGCGCGCGCGTGGACCAGTTGCCGCTGATCTGGGAAGAGCTGATCGCGGCCGGCTTCGAATCGGGCCATGCGTACGGCAAGTCGCTGCGCACCGTCAAATCGTGCGTGGGTTCCACCTGGTGCCGGTATGGCGTCGACGATTCGATTGGCCTGGCCATCGAACTGGAAAACCGCTACAAGGGCTTGCGCACGCCGCACAAGATCAAGTTCGGCGTCTCGGGTTGCACCCGCGAGTGCGCGGAAGCGCAGGGCAAGGACGTGGGCATCATCGCCACCGAGAAGGGCTGGAACCTGTACGTGGCCGGCAACGGCGGCATGAAGCCGCGCCACGCCGAGCTGCTGGCCACCGACCTAGATAAAGCCACGCTGGTGCAGTACATCGACCGGTTCCTGATGTTCTACACCCGCACCGGCGACCGCCTGCAACGCACCAGCACCTGGCGCGAAAACCTAGAAGGCGGCCTCGATTACCTGAAACAGGTCGTGGTGCACGACAAGCTGGGCATCGCGGCGGACCTGGAGGCGGACATGCAGCACGTGGTGAACACCTACGCGTGCGAGTGGAAGGAAGCCGTGGAAAACCCGGAGACGCGCAAGCGCTTCCGCCATTTCGTCAACAGCGACAAGGGCGACGAGAACGTGCTGTTCATGGAAGAACGCGGCCAGATCCGCCCAGCCACCGTGGAAGAACGCAAGCGCGTGATTCCGATTGCCGTTACCGCCTGAGGAGAATGCCATGCATCGCGATATTCAAACCGACCACTGGATCGCCGTCTGCCAACTGGACGACATCGTCCCCAACACGGGCGTGTGCGCCTTGCTGAACGGCGCCCAGGTAGCCGTGTTCCACGTCGATGACGGCGACTCACGTGTGTTCGCCATCGAGAACTACGATCCCAACTCGGAAGCCTCGGTGCTCTCGCGCGGCCTGGTGGGCAGCGTGGGCGAACGCATCGTGGTCGCGTCGCCGATCTACAAGCAGCATTTCGATTTGCAGACCGGCGAATGCCTGGAATCGCCGGCGCACTCGGTGGTCACGTACCCGGCGCGCATCGCCGACGGCACAGTGTGGGTAGGCCTGTGAATACGTCCGAGGCCCCCGCCGCCAGGCAGGCGCTGGTCGTCATCGGCAACGGCATGGCCGGCATGCGCACGGTCGAGGAGCTGCACAAGCTGGCGCCTGACCTGTACGACATCACCGTGTTCGGCGCCGAGCCGCATGGCAATTACAACCGCATCCTGCTCTCGCCGGTGCTGGCCGGCGAAAAGAGCATGGACGACATCATGCTCAACACGCGCGAATGGTATGTCCAGCATGGCATCACGCTGCACGCCGGCGACCCGGTCCTGCACATCGACCGCAAGAAGCGCATCGTGCGCGCGCGCTCGGGCCTGGAGGTGCGCTACGACCGCCTGCTGATCGCCACCGGCTCCAAACCGTTCATCATTCCCGTGCCCGGCCACCAGCTGCACGGCGTACTGGCCTTCCGCGACATTCAGGACGTGGAAACCATGCTGGCCATGGCCCGCAACCACCGCCACGCGGTCGTGATCGGCGGCGGCTTGCTGGGACTGGAAGCGGCCAACGGCCTGCAACGCCAGGGAATGTCGGTCACGGTGGTGCACGTGGGCGACGCGTTGATGAACCAGCAGCTCGACAAGCCCGCTGCGCTGCTGCTGCAAAAGGCGCTGGAAGCCAAGGGCTTACAATTTCTGATGAACGCCCATACCGCCGAAATCACCGGCACCGACCGCGTGACCGGCGTGCGCTTCAAGGACGGCACCGAGATCCCGGCCGACCTGGTAGTGATGACCGCCGGCGTGCGTCCCAATATCGAGCTGGCCAAGGCGGCTGGCCTGCATTGCGACCGCGCTATCGTGGTCGATGACACCCTGCAAACCTATGATCCGCGCATTTATGCCGTGGGCGAATGCGTGCAGCATCGCAGCGCCACGTTTGGCCTCGTCGCGCCGATCTGGGACCAGGCGCGCGTGTGCGGCGCCCACCTGGCTGGCGCCGGCGTGCGCCGCTACGTGCAGCAAACCTCGCCCACGCGCCTGAAAGTGACCGGCGTGGACCTGTACTCGGTCGGCGACTTCATCGGCGGCGAGGGCAGCGAAGACCTGGTGCTGCGCGATGCCCGCCGCGGCGTGTACAAGCGGCTGGTATTGAAGGACAATCGCGTGACCGGCGCCGTGCTGTATGGCGATGTGAAAGACGGTCCGTGGTATTTCGGCCTGATCCAGAACCGCACCGACATCAGCGCCATCCGCCAAAACCTGTTGTTCGGCGAGGCGCTCAGCGCCAGGGCCGCGTAGCAAAACTTTTCCAGATAGCGAGCCAACCTTGAACCTGTCCCAAGACCATCTTGCCATCCGCCCGATCTCGCCGGTGGGTACCGTCCGCACCACCTGCGCCTATTGCGGCGTGGGCTGCGGCGTGAGCGCCACGCCGCAGGCCGACGGCACGGTCGCCATTGCCGGCGACAAGCTCCATCCCGCCAACCTGGGACGCCTGTGCGTCAAGGGCTCGGCACTGGGCGAGACGGTGAGCCTCGACGGCCGCCTGCTGTATCCGCAGGTGCGCGAGGCTGATGGCCTGCGCCGTGTGTCGTGGGACGCGGCGCTGGACCAGATGGCCGCCAAGTGGCGCGCCGTCATCGACGAGCATGGACCGGATGCGGTGGCGCTGTACGTTTCGGGCCAGCTGCTCACCGAAGACTACTACGTCGCCAACAAGTTGATGAAGGGGTACGTGGGCAGCGCCAATATCGACACCAACTCGCGCCTGTGCATGTCGTCGGCGGTGGCGGGCTACAAGCGCGCGTTTGGCGAAGACCTGGTGCCGCTGTGCTACGACGACCTGGAACTGGCCGACATGGTGGTGCTGGTGGGGTCGAACACCGCGTGGTGCCACCCGATCCTGTTCCAGCGCATTTTGAAGGCGAAGGAGGCGCGCCCGGACATGAAGCTGGTCGTGATCGACCCGCGCCGCACCGCCACCTGCGAGCTGGCTGACCTGCACCTGCCGATCAAGTCCGGCACCGACGTCTGGCTGTTCAATGGCTTGTTGAGCTACCTGTCGCGCATCGGCGCGGTCGCTCCCAATTTCGTCCTTGAGCACACCAACGGCTTCGATGCCGCGCTGGCCGCCGCCAACATCGACTGCGCCGATCCGGCAGCTGTCGCCAAGGTATGCCGCATCGATCCGGCTTTGCTCCTCGAATTCTATGAAGCCTTTGCAGCGACCGCCAGGACCATCACCGCGTACTCTATGGGCGTCAACCAGTCGTCTGCCGGCACCGACAAGGTCAACGCCATCATCAATTGCCACCTGATCGGTGGCCGCATCGGCCAGCCGGGCATGGGGCCGTTCTCGATTACGGGCCAGCCCAACGCCATGGGCGGGCGTGAAGTCGGTGGCCTGGCCAATATGCTGGCCGCGCACATGGACCTCGAGCGCGCCGACCACCGCGACGTGGTGCAGACCTTCTGGGACTCGCCGGCCATGGCCGACAAGGGCGGCCTGAAAGCCGTCGACCTGTTCCAGGCCATCGAAGACGGCAAGGTCAAGGCAGTGTGGGTGATGGCGACCAATCCGATCGTCAGTCTGCCCGACGCCGACCAGGCCCGCCGCGCCCTGGCCAAGTGCGAGCTGGTGGTGGCATCCGACATCATGCAGAACACCGACACCAATGCGTACGCCCACGTGCTGCTGCCGGCGCTGGGCTGGGGCGAGAAGGACGGCACGGTCACCAACTCCGAGCGCCGCATCTCGCGCCAGCGTGCCTTTTTGCCGGCGCCGGGCGAGGCGCTGGGCGACTGGAAGATCATCTCGCTGTTCGCGCAGCGCATGGGTTACGCCGGTTTCGACTTTCCTGACGCCGCTGCCGTGTTCGACGAGCACGCACGCCTGAGCGGTTTCCGCAACCACGCCGAAGCTATCCCGCGCGCGTTCGACATGTCCGGTCTTGCCGGCCTGTCGCGCGACGCGTACCAGGAACTGGAACCGGTGCAGTGGCCGGCGCGGCGCGATGCCGCCGGTGCCATCCAGAGCGAAGCGCGGCTGTTTGCCGACCGCCGCTTCGCCCACGGCGACGGCAAGGCGCGCTTCATCGCTACCGCTACCCGGGCGCCGGCCAATGCCGTGTGCGAAGACTATCCGCTCACGCTCAACACGGGCCGCGTGCGCGACCAGTGGCACACCATGACGCGCACTGGCAAGTCGCACACGCTGGCCGACCACATCTCGGAATCGTTTGTCGATATCCACCCGCAGGACGCACTGCTGCACGGCGTGCGCGAGGGTGAACTGGCGCGCATCAGCTCTGCCTGGGGCGCCATGGTGGCGCGCGTGCAGCACGGCGGCGGCATCGCCCGTGGCAGCGTGTTCATCCCGATCCACTGGAACGGCCAGACGTCGTCGGACGCGCGCGTGGGCGCCCTGGTCAACCCGGTGGTCGATCCGGTGTCGGGCGAGCCGGAGTTCAAGCACACGCCGGTGCGCATCGACCAGTTCCGCGTCAACTGGCACAGTTTTATTCTGAGCCGTACCGAAGTGAATCTCGACAGCGTGGCGCACTGGACCCGCATCCAGGGCAAGGCGTTTGCGCGCTACGAGCTGGCGGGCCGCAACAACATCGGCGACTTCGGCGCCTGGGCGCGCGCGCTGCTGGGCGTGGCGGACCTCGATGCCGACTGGCTCGAATACGAAGACAAAACCGCCGGCGTCTATCGCGCCGTGCACGTGGTGGACGATCGCATCGAGCAGTGCATTTTTCTGTCGCCGCGCCAGGACATGCCGTCGCGCGCATGGCTGGCCAGCCTGTTCGCCAAGGATCAACTGAGCGAGATCGACCGCGTGGGCCTGTTGGTGGGCATGCCGGTGGAGAAGGGCGCCGACACCGGTCCGACCGTGTGCTCGTGCTTTGGCGTGGGCCGCAATACCATCTGCAACGCCATTGTCGAGCAGAACCTGGAGACAGTGGCGCAGGTGACGGCGTGCCTGAAGGCGGGGGGCAACTGCGGTTCGTGCGTCCCCGAGATCAAGAAGATCCTCGTGCACACGAGGGCGGAGCTGGCTGCTGGTTGACCAGGCGGGGTTTAACTATTTACCAAATATGGTAAATTAGATCACCGATCGCTTGATCACCACCAGAGAGCGAACATGTCAATCCGTGAAAACTTCTCCGATGCCGATATGGACGCGTGGCTCAACGAGAACCGCGTCACTGAAATCGAATGCCTGGTACCTGATTTGACTGGTGTGGCGCGTGGCAAAATCCTGCCGCGCGCGAAATTCACGCAAGACCGCGGCATGCGCATCCCCGAAGCGGTGCTGGGCATGACCGTCACCGGCAACTACCCCACCGCCAACGCCGCCTACGACCGCGCCATCTCCGCCACCGACCGCGACATGATCCTGCGCGCGGACCCCGGCAGCATCACCACCGTGCCGTGGGCGCAGGACCCCACCGCGCAGGTGATCCACGACTGCTATTTTTCCGACGGCACCCTGGTCGATTACGCGCCGCGCTCGGTGCTGCGCCGCGTGCTCAAGCTGTACGCCGACCGCGGCTGGCAGGCCGTGGTGGGGCCGGAACTCGAGTTCTACCTCACCGAGAAAAACATCGACCCCGACCTGCCGCTGCGCGCGCCGGTGGGGCGCAGCGGCCGCGCCGAAACCAGCCGCCAGGTCTACAGCATCGACGCCGTCAACGAGTTCGACCCGCTGTTCGAGGACATTTACGACTACTGCGCGCTGATGAACCTCGATGTCGATACGCTGATCCACGAGACAGGCGCCGGCCAGATGGGCATCAACTTCCAGCACGGCGACGCGCTGGCCCTGGCCGACAACCTGTTCTACTTCAAGCGCACTTTGCGCGAGGCGGCGCTCAAGCACTCCATGTACGCCACCTTCATGGCCAAGCCGATGGCCGGCGAGCCCGGATCGGCCATGCACGTGCACCAGAGCGTGAACGACCTGGCCACCGGCCGCAACATCTTTACCGATGCCGACGGCGCGTCGTCGCAGCACTTCCGCCACTACATCGGCGGCCTGCAACGCTACACGCCGGCGGCGATGGCGATCCTGGCGCCGTATGTCAATTCGTACCGGCGCATGGTGCGCCACACGGCCGCACCGATCAACGTCCAGTGGGGCATCGACAACCGCACCGTGGGCTTTCGCATTCCGATTTCCGGCACCGGCCAGCGGCGCGTGGAAAACCGCATCATCGGCGCCGACGCCAACCCGTACCTGGCCATGGCCGTTACGCTGGCGTGCGGCTACCTGGGCATGGTGGACCAGATCGACCCGTCGCCGATGATCACGGGCAGCGCCTACGACCACGACCACGAACTGCCGCAAGGCCTGCCGCAGGCGCTCGAGGGGCTGCGCCGCGAAGACCGGCTGCGCGACATCCTGGGCGAACGCTTCATCGACGTGTACACGGCGATCAAGGAACTCGAGCACCAGGAGTTCATGACCGTGATCAGCCCGTGGGAGCGGGAACACTTGTTGCTACATGTTTGAAGCGCTGCATTTATAATCACGGGTTCGAAAAAAACGATGACGGCGCAGCGGCCAGCCGTCGTCGCTTTCATCCATCCATTTATATTTTTACAATATGACCCCAGAGCGAGCTGCTGAACCTTTTCTCCTGATCCGCAACCTGGTCAAGGACTTCGATGGCGTACGCGCCGTCAATGATGTCTCCGTGGCGATCAACAAGGGCGAGATCTTCGCGCTGCTCGGCAGCTCCGGCTGCGGCAAATCGACGCTGCTGCGCATGCTGGCCGGTTTCGAAGCGCCCACCGCCGGCGAGATCATCCTGGCCGGCCAGGACATCGTCGGCGTGCCGCCGTACCAGCGGCCCATCAACATGATGTTCCAGTCGTACGCGCTGTTCCCGCACCTGTCGGTGTGGGACAACATCGCCTTCGGCCTGCGCCGCGACGGTTTGCCAAAAGACGAAATCGCCGTCCGAGTGGAGAAAATGCTGGCGCTGGTGCAGCTGTCCGAATACGGCCAACGCAAGCCGCACCAGCTGTCCGGCGGCCAGCAGCAGCGCGTGGCGCTGGCGCGCAGCCTGGCCAAGCGGCCGCAGTTGCTGCTGCTCGACGAGCCGCTCGGCGCGCTCGATAAAAAGCTGCGCGAACGCACCCAGATGGAGCTCGTGTCCATCATCGAGGAAGTGGGCGTGACCTGCGTGATGGTCACCCACGACCAGGACGAAGCTATGAGCATGGCCACCCGCATCGCCGTCATGAGCGCCGGCCGCATCCTGCAAGTGGGCGCCCCCGACGAAATCTACGAGACGCCCAATTGCCGTTTTGTCGCGGACTTCATCGGCAGCGTCAATCTGTTCAACGGCAGCGTGACCGAGGACGAACCCGATCACGTGATCATCGATTCGCCGGAAGGGCGGCACTACATCACCCACGGCATCACCGGCACGCTGGGCATGCCGGTGGCGGTGGCCGTGCGCCCCGAAAAAATCGCGGTGCAGGCAGAGGCACCGACCCTCGAGCAGCGCGCCAACGCCAGCGAGCATGGCTACAACTGTGTGCAGGGCACGATTACCGCGCTGGCGTATTTCGGCAACGAGACGCTGTATCACGTGCAGCTCGATACCGGCATGAGCATCAAGGTCTCGCGCACCAACGCCGCCCGCCACGACGCCGCCGCGCTCAAGCGCGACCAGCGCGTGTATGCATGGTGGGACGGCGCCGATGTCGTGGTGCTTACCAGCTAGGGCGCGGCCATGAACTTCCTCAAGAACTTTTTCACGGGACGCCGCTTCGTCATCGCCGTGCCGTCGCTGTGGCTCACGTTCGCCTTCCTGGTGCCGTTCCTGATCGTGCTGCGCATCAGCTTTGCGGAAGCCGATGTCGGCGATCCGTTCGGCACCCTGGTCACGGTGGCCGATGGCGTGATGACGCTCAAGGTCAAGATCTCGAACTACCTGTTCATCCTGCAGGACGACCTGTACGTGCTGACGTATCTCAGCTCGCTCAAGTTCGCAGCGATTACCACCGCGCTGTGCCTGTTCATCGGCTACCCGTTCGCCTACTTCATGGCGCGCGCCAAACCGTCGATCCGCCCGGTGCTGCTGATGCTGGTGATGATGCCGTTCTGGACCTCGTTCCTGCTGCGTATCTACGCGTGGAAGGGCATCCTGGCCAACAACGGCATCCTGAATAACTTCTTGATCGGGATCGGGGCGATTACCGAGCCGCTGCAACTGATGAACACCCAGTTCTCGCTGATCATCGGCATGACATACGCGTATCTGCCGTTCATGATCCTGCCGCTGTACGCCAACCTGGTCAAGATGGACGTGCGCTTCCTGGAAGCGGCGGCCGACCTGGGCGCCACGCCGTTCCAGGCATTCTGGCGCGTGACGGTGCCGCTATCGAAATCCGGCATCATCGCCGGCTCGATGCTGGTGTTCATTCCATCGGTGGGCGAGTACGTGATACCCGAGCTGCTGGGCGGCCCGGACACGCTGATGATCGGCCGCCAGCTGTGGGACGAATTCTTCACCAATAACGACTGGCCGCTGGCCTCCGCCGTGACGGTGGTTGTGATCATGCTGATCCTCGTGCCGATGGCGATCTTCAACAAGTACAAGTCGGAACAGGAGGACGGCCGATGAAAACCAATACGAGTTTCATGCAGCGCTGGTTCGGGCGCGGCTGGCTGTCGCTGGGATACCTGTTCCTGTACCTGCCCATCGTGGTGCTGGTGGTGTTTTCGTTTAACAGCTCGCGCCAGGACATGGTGTGGAGCGGTTTTTCGCTGCAATGGTACGCGGCGCTGATGCAGGACACGGAAATCATCAACGGCCTGGGGCTCTCCTTGCGCATCGCCGTGATGACGGCGTTCGCCTCGGTGGTGCTGGGTACCTTTGCCGCGTTCGTGCTCGATCGCTACCGGCGCTTTACCGGCCGCACGATCTTTGCCGGCATGGTCAGCGCGCCGCTGGTCATGCCCGAGGTGATCATCGGCCTGTCGCTGCTGCTGATGCTGGTGTCGGTGCAAAAGGCGTTCGGTTTTCCCGAGCGGGGACTGACCACGATCTGGATCGGCCACACCTTGCTGGGCATGGCCTATGCGGCAGTGGTGGTGCAATCGCGCTTGCAGGAGATGAGCAAGTCGCTGGAAGAAGCGGCGATGGACCTCGGCTGCCGGCCGTACCAGGTGTTCTTCCTGGTCACGCTGCCCAACATCAAGCAGGCATTGGGCTCCGCGTGGCTGCTGACGTTCACGCTGTCGCTCGACGACGTGGTGCTGTCGGCGTTCCTGTCCGGTCCCGGTTCATCGACCATGCCGATCGTGATCTTCTCGCGCGCACGGCTGGGGCTCGATCCCCGCGTCAATGCGGTGGCCGCGCTGACCATCCTGGTCGTGACCATCGGTGTGATCGCCTCGAGCCTGTACATCGCTCGTGCCGAACGTTTAAGACAGAAGCAAATCTCCTCAGCCGGCAAGGATTAACAGCAACTGCCTCGGCAGGCGCTCTTGGCGAATTAAGGGCGCCGGCGATACTCCCACCAGGCGCAGGCGACAAACGCCGCCGCGCCGCACCACATCACTGCCGGCAGCGCGTTGATCCCCACCGAGTGCATCAGCACTCCGGTCAATAGCGGCCCGCCGCTGCTGGTGATGCCCCAGCTGGCATTGAGAATGGCGCTGGCCGCCACCAGCCGTGCGCCCGTAAAACGCTGGCCGCAGGCCACGATCGACAGCATGTAGATCGCCCCCGCCGCCGCGCCCAGCATCAGGAGCACCGTCCACCACAGCCACGGCGTGCCTGCAGCAGACGGCAGCACCGGCAGCAGCACGCACACGGCGATGCCGCAGCCGGTATGCACGCGGCGGCGCCCGAACCGGTCGGCCAGCCAGCCGAACGGAAATTGCAGCAGCGTGTCGCCCACCAGCACCACCGTGGCCGACAGCAGCGCCAGTTCGGTGGCGATGCCCTGGCGGATCGCGTACAAGGGCAACAGGCTCAAAGCCAGCGTATCGAACAGCGCGAAGAATGCCGCGCCCATGGCGATCATCGGCATCTGCGGCAGCACCAGGCGCCACGGCGCCTGTGCTTCATCGTCGGCGTTTTGTGCGCCACCGCGTATCAGCGCCATGCCGGGCAGGGCGAGCAAGAACAGCGCGCCGGCAGCGGCAAAGGCCCAGCTGATCTGATCTTCCACCGCCGCCACCAGCGCGGGACCGACCAGCTGGAACAGCGTAAACGCAGTGGTGTACATGGCCACCACGCGCCCGCGCGCGTTGCCCGGCGCCAGGTGGTTGACCCAGGCTTCGCCCACGGTAAACAGCACGCCCATGCAGGCACCGAAGATAAAGCGCAGCAAGCCCCACACCAGCAGATTGTCAGTGGCTTCCATCAGCGCGGTGGACAGGCCGCCGACGACGATTGCCGCGATCATGCAAGCGCGCGCGCCATACCGCGCCACCCAGCGCGAGACGAACGGCGTGACGGCCAGGATGCCCAGCGCGCTCACTGCCGTGACCATGCCGATGATGTCGGTGCCGATGCCGCGCTGGTCGAGCCGCAGGGCGGTCAGCGGAATGGTTGCGCCGAGTCCCAGCCCGACCACGCCGATGCTGGCAACGAGCGCGATGAAGTCGCGCCACGGCAGGTTTTTCATGGGGTGAAGAAGGTCATGCGCGGCAGGTTTTAACCTGGGTCAAGTAGCAGTAATGGCAATCATACCAAATTAGGCTTATGATCAAATCTGCTTCATATTTCACAGAGCAATATGCGCAGCCCCATCGTTCTCGTTCCCGCCTGCGTCAATCCGGTTGGCGCCCATGCGGCCCATACCGCGCAGTTCAAGTACGTGGCTGCCGTTGCCGATGGCGCCCGCTGCGCGCCGCTGATCATGCCGGCGCTGGGGGATGCCACCGATTTCGACGCGCTGCTCGATCTGGCCGACGGCATCCTGCTCACCGGCTCTCCATCGAATGTCCACGCGGGCCTGTACGGCCAGGCGGTGCTCGATCCGGCGCTGCCGCTCGACGCCGCGCGCGACGCCACCACCTTGCCCCTGATCCGCGCCGCCATCGCGCGCGGCATTCCGCTGCTGGCGATTTGCCGCGGCTTCCAGGAGGTGAACGTGGCGCTGGGCGGCACGCTGCACCAGTTGGTGCACAGCGTGGCCGGCATGAGCGACCATCGCGAACACAAGGGCCATACGATGGAAGAGCAGTACGCGCCAATCCACCGCGTGCTGGTGGAACCGGGCGGCGTACTGGCGCGCACACTGGGTGGCGTGGAGCAGATCATGGTCAACTCGCTGCACGGCCAGGGCCTCGATCGGCTGGCGCCAGGGCTGGCGATCGAGGCCCGCGCCGACGACGGCCTGGTCGAAGCCTACCGCGTGCAGGACGCCACCGGATTCACGCTCGCGGTACAGTGGCACCCAGAATGGAAGCTGATGGACAACCCTGATTCCCTGAGACTGCTGCAAGCGTTCGGTGACGCCTGCCGCCACTATAAAAACACCAGAACAACGTAACATCACCGGAGAGATTTGATGGCGATACGCGAAAACTTCACCTACACCGACATGGACGTGTGGCTCAACGAAAAGCACGTCACCGAAATCGAATGCCTGGTGCCCGACCTGACCGGCGTGGCGCGCGGGAAGATCCTCCCGCGCGGAAAATTCACCCAGGAGCGCGGCATGCGCATCCCGGAAGCAGTGCTGGGCATGACCGTCACCGGCAACTACCCGGTCGATGATGCAGCCTACGACCGCGCCATTTCCAGCACCGACCGCGACATGATCCTCAAGGCCGATCCCACCACGATTACCATGGTGCCGTGGGCCAGCGACCCTACCGCGCAGGTGATCCACGACTGCTATTTCGCCGACGGCCGCCTGGTGGACTTCGCCCCGCGCTCGGTGCTGCGCCGCGTGCTCAAGCTGTACGCGGACCGGGGCTGGAAGCCGGTGGTGGCGCCCGAGCTGGAGTTCTACCTCACCGCCAAGAACACCGATCCCGATCTGCCCTTGCGCCCGCCGATCGGCCGCAGCGGCCGCGCCGAGACCAGCCGCCAGGTGTACAGCATCGACGCCGTCAACGAGTTCGATCCGCTGTTCGAGGACATCTACGATTACTGCGAAACGATGAATCTCGACGTCGATACGTTGATCCACGAAATCGGCGCAGGGCAAATGGAAATCAACTTCCTGCATGGCGATCCGCTGGGCCTGGCCGACAAAGTGTTCTTCTTCAAGCGCACCTTGCGCGAGGCGGCCCTCAAGCACGATATGTACGCCACCTTCATGGCCAAACCGATGGCCGGAGAACCGGGATCGGCCATGCACGTGCACCAGAGCGTGGTCGATATCAAGACCGGCAAAAACATCTTCAGCGCCGACGACGGTTCCGCCGCGCCGATTTTCAAGCACTACATCGGCGGCCTGCAGCGCTACATGCCGTCGGCGATGGCGATCGTGGCGCCGTACGTCAATTCGTACCGCCGCATCGTGCGCCACACGGCCGCACCGATCAACATCCAGTGGGGCATGGACAACCGCACCGTCGGCTTCCGCGTGCCGGAATCGGGCGTGAACGATCGCCGCGTGGAAAACCGCATCATCGGCGCCGACGCCAACCCCTATTTGGCGCTGGCCGTCACGCTGGCCTGCGGCTACCTGGGCATGATCGATCAGATCGAGCCCACGGCCATGACCACCGACAGCGCCTACGACCTTGACGTGGAACTGCCGCAGGGACTGCCCGAGGCGCTGCAACTGCTGCGCCGCGAAGACCGGCTGCGCACCGTGCTCGGTGAGCGCTTCATCGATGTCTATGCCGCCATCAAGGATCTCGAACACCAGGAATTCATGACCGTCATCAGCCCATGGGAGCGCGAGCACCTGCTGCTGCACGTCTGACCCAGTAACAGACACACGGAGACCAGAACATGACCATCCAGCTCAAAGAACTGTACGACACCGCTGCCATCCAGAAGCTCGACACGGCGCACTATATGCACCCGTTCACCGACCACAAGGCGCTTGGCGCAAAAGGTGCGCGCGTGATGGTGCGCGGCGAGGGCATCTACCTGTGGGACTCGGAAGGCAACAAGATCCTCGACGGCATGTCGGGGCTGTGGTGCGTGAATGTCGGTTACGGCCGCAAGAGCATTTCGGACGCCGTGTACCGCCAGATGGAGACGCTGCCGTTCTATAACAGCTTCTTCAACACCACCAATGTGCCGGCCGTCCTGCTGGCCAATAAACTGTCGGCGATTTCGCCGGCGCAGTTCAACCACGTGTACTTCACCGGCTCCGGGTCCGAGGCCAACGACACCAACCTGCGCATGGTGCGCCGCTACTGGGACGTATTGGGCTACAAGGAACGCCACACCATCATCAGCCGCCACAATTCGTACCACGGCAGCACGGTGGCCGGCGCCTCGCTCGGCGGCATGACCGACATGCACGCCCAGGGCGGCCTGCCGATTCCGGGCATCGTCCACATCGGCCAGCCCAATTACCTGGAGTCGGGGCGCGGCATGACCGAGGACGCATTCGGCATCGAGGCGGCATCGTGGCTGGAGCAGAAAATCCTCGAAGTGGGGCCTGACAAAGTTGCTGCCTTTATCGGCGAGCCGGTGCAGGGCGCCGGTGGCGTGATCATCCCGCCGGCCACGTACTGGCCCGAGATCCAGCGCATCTGCGACAAGTACGGCATCCTGCTCATCGCCGATGAAGTGATCTGCGGCTTCGGCCGGCTGGGGCGCTGGTTCTCGTCCGAACTGTTCGGCATCAGGCCCGACCTGATCACGTTCGCCAAGGGCGTCACGTCCGGCTATATCCCGCTCGGCGGCGTGCTGGTGGGCGACCGCGTGGCCGAAGTATTGATCGGGCAGGGTGGCGAGTTCAATCACGGCTTCACCTATTCCGGCCACCCCGTCGCGTGCGCGGCTGCGCTGGAAAACATCCGCATCCTGGAAGAAGAAAAGCTCATCGAGCGCGTGGCCGACGATACCGGCCCGTACCTGAAGCAGCGCTTTGCCGAACTGGCCGATCATCCGCTGGTCGGCTACGCCGACAGTTGCGGTTTTGTCGCGGGCCTCAACCTGGTGCGCACCAAGGCCGGCAACCCGCATGACAATGTGGCGTTCGACAGCGAGCTTGGCGTGGGCATGGTGTGTCGCGGCCATATGTTCGGCAACGGCATGATCATGCGCGCCGTCGGCGACCGCATGATCATCGCGCCGCCGCTGGTGATGACGCGCGAACAGATCGACGAGATGATCGCCCTGATCCGGCATTGCCTTGACCTCACCTACGCCGACGTGCAACAGCGCGGCTGGCTACAGGGAGAATGACATGACCGCAGCCTCGTGGCATGACCGCGCCGCCGCCATCACCCCAGACGGCCGCGCACTGATCGGCGGCCAGCGGGTGTGGGCGCAGGGCGGCCAGCAGTTCGACAACCGCTCGCCCATAGACGGCCGCTCGCTCGGCATGGTGGCGCGCTGCGATGGGCAGGATATCGATGCGGCGGTGGCCAGCGCTCGCGCCGCGTTCGAAGCGCGCGCGTGGGCCGGCAAGGCGCCGGCGCAGCGCAAGCGCGTGCTGATCAAATTTGCCGATTTGATCCAGCAGCACGGCGCGGAACTGGCGCTGCTCGAGACGCTCGACATGGGCAAACCGATCAAGTACAGCCAGACTGTCGATGTCGGTGGCGCCGCCAATTGCATCCGCTGGTACGGCGAGGCGATCGACAAGATCTACGACGAAATCGCGCCCACGGCCGACAGCAGCCTGGCCCTGATCACGCGCGAGCCGGTGGGCGTGGTCGGCGCCATCGTGCCGTGGAATTACCCGATGCTGATGGCTGCCTGGAAGATCGCGCCGGCGCTTGCCGCCGGCAACAGCGTGATATTGAAACCTTCAGAAAAATCGCCATTGACCGCGCTGCGCTTGGGCGACCTGGCGCTGCAGGCGGGCATTCCTGCCGGCGTGTTCAACGTGGTGCCCGGCTACGGCAACGAAGCCGGTGCTGCACTGGCGCTGCACATGGATGTCGATTGCATTGCGTTTACGGGCTCCACCCGCGTGGGCAAGCAGATCATGCAGATGGCAGGGCAATCGAACCTCAAGCGCGCGTGGATGGAATTGGGCGGCAAGTCGGCCAACATCGTATGCGCCGATTGCCCGGACCTCGATGCGGCGGTAGCTGCTGCCATCGGCTCGATCTACTTCAACCAGGGCCAGAGCTGCAACGCGCCATCGCGCCTGTTCGTGGAAGAGGCTATCAAGGAGCGCTTCCTGGAAAAAGCGCTGGCCATGATGCCGTCGTTCGCACCGGGCGATCCGCTCGACGAAAACACGGTAATGGGCGCCATCGTCGATGCCACCCAGCTCAATACCGTGATGGGTTATATCGAAGCCGGCAAGGCCGGTGGTGCGCGCCTGCTCGCTGGTGGCGCTCGCGTGCGAGACGGTACCGGCGGTTACTTTGTCGAACCCACCCTGTTCGACCAGGTGGAGAGCGGCATGACGATTGCCCGCGAAGAGATTTTCGGCCCGGTGCTGTCGGTACTGAGCTTTACCGACTTGAACGACGCGATCAGGCAGGCCAACGGCACCGTGTACGGCCTGCACGCGGCGGTGTGGACGTCGGATTTGACGAAAGCGGTGCAGACCTCGCGCGCGCTGCGGGCTGGCACCGTGCACGTCAACCAGTACGACAACGACGACATCACCGTGCCGTTCGGCGGCTACAAGCAGTCGGGCAATGGCCGCGACAAGTCGCTGCACGCGTTCGACAAGTACACCGAGCTGAAAACCACCTGGATCCAGATCGGATAAACCATCGGGAGAGCGGTCATGACGCAGGCAATGAGGGATTTTCTGCGCGAGCGTAACATCCACGAAGTCGAATGCGTGATCGCCGACATGACCGGCATCGCGCGCGGCAAAATCCTGCCCAAGGACCTGTTCCTGGGCGAGGGCGAAATGCGCCTGCCCAAGAGCGTGTTACTGAACACCGTCAACGGCGAGCAGCCCAACAACCGGCCGTACGTGGGCGTGACCGACCCGGACATGATCTGCGTGCCCGATCCGGCCACCCTGCGGCAAGTGCCGTGGGCGGCGGAAAATGTCGCGCTGGTCATCCACGACTGCCAGAACTTCGACGGCACGCCGGTGGGCCTGTCGCCGCGCGCAGTGCTGCGCCAGGTGCTCAAGCTGTATGCCGAGCAGGGTTGGCAGCCGGTGGTGGCGCCGGAGCTGGAGTTCTACCTGGTGGCGCGCAGCAGCAATCCGCACGAGCCGCTCACGCCGCCGCTGGGCCGCAGCGGCAAAGTGGAATCTGGCCGGCAGTCGTATTCGATCGACGCCGTCAACGATTTCGATCCGTTCTTCCTCGAATTGTCCACCTTCTGCAAGCAGCACCAGCTGGGCGTGGAAACCCTGATCCACGAAGCGGGCGCCGGCCAGATGGAAATCAATTTTACCCACGGCGAGGCGCTGGAGCTGGCCGACCGCGTGTTCCTGTTCAAGCGCGCCGTGCGCGAGACGGCGCTACGCCACGGCATCTTCGCCACCTTCATGGCCAAGCCGATGGAAGCGGAGCCGGGCAGCGCCATGCACATTCACCAGAGCGTGCTCGATGCGGCCACCGGCGCCAATATCTTCAGCCAGGAAGACGGGAGCGCCAGCGGCCTGTTTTTCAGCTATATCGCCGGTCTCGAACAGTTTGCGCCGGCGGCCACCTTGCTGTTCGCGCCGCACGTCAATTCGTACCGTCGCCTGTCGCGCTTCATGTCGGCGCCGACCAATGTGCACTGGGGTTACGACAACCGCACCTGCGGGCTGCGCATCCCCAACTCCACGCCGGCCAACCGCCGCGTGGAAAACCGCGTGCCGGGCGTGGACGTCAACCCGTACCTGGCCACGGCCGCCACGCTGGCCTGCGGCTACCTGGGCATGACGCAGCGACTGACCGCCTCGCCACCGATGGCCGGCAGCGCCGAGCAGGTGCACGACCACTTGCCGCGCAACCTGGAGGACGCGATAAACCGCCTGCGCGAATGCGCGCCGCTGCGCGATATCCTCGGCGACCTGTTCGTGGCAGCATTCTGCGAAGTGAAGGAACTTGAATTTGCCACTTATAGCCGCGTGATCAGCTCCTGGGAGCGTGAGCACCTGATGCTGCTGGTGTAGGAGGGCGCATGGGCACCCGCGACGGATTGAACTGGCCCCGCGTGCAAGCGCTGGCCGCGCGCGAACGCGCCGACTATATCGCCCGCCATCCGGCGTCGCAAGCCCTGGCCGCGCAGGCATCGCAGCACCTGCTGTTCGGCGTGCCGATGCACTGGATGAACGACTGGTCCACGCCGTTCCCGTTGACGGTGACCGAAGCCTCGGGCGCACATTTTACGGACGCCGACGGCATGCAGTATGCCGACTTCTGCCTCGGTGACACCGGCGCCATGTTTGGCCACGCACCGGCTCCAGTGGCCGCCGCCATCGCGCGCCAGGCTGCGCGTGGTTACACGGCGATGCTGCCTTCAAACGATGCCGCACCGGTAGCAAGCGAACTGGCGCGCCGCTTCGGCCTGCCGTACTGGCAGTTCGCATTATCCGCTTCGGACGCCAACCGCTTCATGCTGCGCTGGCTGCGCGCAGCCACTGGCCGCAGCAAGATCCTGGTCTTCAACGGCTGTTACCACGGCACCGTGGACGATGTGTTCGTGGACCTGAAGAATGGCGTACCGGTGCAGCGCGCCAGCCTGCTGGGCCAGGTGCACGACCTGACCGCACACACGGTGGTGGTGGAGTTCAACGACCTGGCCGCGCTGGACACCGCACTGAGCGCCGGCGACGTCGCCTGCGTGCTGGCCGAACCGGTGATGACCAACGCCGGCATGGTGCTGCCGCAGCCCGGCTACTGGGATGCCGCGCAGGACATCATCGCGCGCCATGGCACGCTTCTCGTGATCGACGAAACCCACACCATCAGCAGCGGCCCCGGTGGCTATGCGCGAGCGCACGGCATGCGGCCCGACGCCGTGGTGATCGGCAAGCCGCTGGCCGGCGGCCTGCCTTGCGCGGCGTACGGCATGACTGAGGAACTGGCCTGCCGGGTGGAACACGCCAAGCGCAGCGCCCCGGCCGGCCACTCTGGCATCGGCACCACCTTGAGTGCCAATATGTTCGCCATGGCCGCCATGCGCGCCAACCTGGAGCAGGTGATGACGGCGGCGGCCTATACACAGATGTTCGCCATGGCGCAGCAACTGGCCGACGGTCTGCGTGCCATCATCGCGAAGCACGGTTTGCCATGGTGCGTGACGCAAGTGGGCGCTCGCACCGAATTCCAGTTCGGCCTCTTGCCACCGCCTGACGGCAGCACGGCACTGGCGCTGATGGACGAAGAGCTGGAACAGGCCATCCACCTGTATCTTCTCAATCGCGGCGTATTGATCACGCCATTCCACAACATGCTGCTGGTGTGCCCGGCCACCAGCGAAGAGGATTTGCAGCGCTTGCTACAGGCATTCGACGATTGCCTGGCAGCCCTGCTTTAGAAGCAGTGTTCGAGCGCCGGGAAGCTGCCGTCCTTCACCGCGCTGACGTACGCGGTGATGGCGCCGTCGATGCTGGTCTGGCCGTCCATGAAGTTTTTCACGAAGCGCGCCTTGCGGCCGGGGAAGACGCCGAGCAGGTCATGCATCACCAGCACCTGGCCCGAGCAGTCGGGGCCCGCGCCGATGCCGATGGTGGGCACGGTCAGCAAATCGGTCACTTCCTTGCCCAGCGCGGCGGGGATGGCTTCGAGCAGCACCACGGCGGCGCCGGCCGCTTGCAGGGCCATGGCGTCGCGCTTGAGCAGTTCGGCGCTGTCGGCGGTTTTGCCTTGTACCTTGTAGCCGCCCAGCTGGTGCACCGACTGCGGCGTCAGGCCCAGGTGGGCGCAGATCGGCACGCCGCGCTCGGTCAGGAAACGCACGGTGTCGGCCAGCCAGGCGCCGCCTTCGATCTTGATCATGTGGGCGCCGGCCTGCATCAGCAGCACGGCGTTGTGGTACGCGGTTTCGGGCGTGCCGTACGAACCGAACGACAGGTCGGCCATGACCATTGCCGACTTGCTGCCGCGCGCAACGGCGGCCGTGTGATAGGCCAGTTCGGCCACCGTGACCGGCAGCGTCGACGGGTGGCCATTGCAGACCATGCCCAGCGAGTCGCCAATGAGCAGGATCTCGACGCCGCAGCGGTCCATCAGCGAGGCGAAGCTGGCGTCGTAGCAGGTGAGCATGGCGATTTTTTCACCGCGTGCGCGCAGCTCGGCCAGCGTGTGGATGGTCACTGCCTTGGTGGCGGCCGACTTGGCCGGTGCAGGTGCGGGCACGTTGGCGGCGGGCTTTTGGCTCGCGGCCAGTTCGTTTCCTTGCAAATAACCAGACATGGTAATCCTTTAAAAATGGGGGCAGACGGCGCTAGTGTAGCGGTAAGCGCTGGCCGCTGCCCGGGAAGCTAAAGAGGGGAAATAGCCTGGTCGGCCACGGCGGCAAGATAATCGTGCGCCGCGCCGCGGCCGGGAATATGGATGGCCGGGGCCAGTTCGAGCAGCGGCACCAGCACGAAGGCGCGCTCGGTGATGCGTGGATGCGGCACGCTCAAGGCCGGGGTGTCGATCACGGTGTCGCCATACAGCAGCAGGTCCAGGTCCAGCGTGCGCGGGGCGTTGCGGTAGGGACGTTCGCGCCCGTGCGCCTGCTCGATAGCGTGCAGGCCGTGCAGCAGCGCCTCGGCGGCTAGCGTGGTGGCGATGCGCGCCACGGCGTTGATGTAGTCGTCGCCGCTGGAGTCGATGGGGGCCGTGCGGTACAGGCTGGAGGTGGCCATCAGCGTGCAGCCCGCGAGCTTTTGCAGGCGCTCGAAGGCGTCGGCCACGTTGGCGCGGGCGTCGCCGAGGTTGGCGCCGATGCCGATGTAGGCGATGGTGAAGGCGAAGCCGCCTTCATCCGGTTTGGCGATGATGCTCATGACTGCACTCAGTCGTGATCGGAACCCGCGCCGCCGGCGCCGCCATTGCCGCCGTTGCCACCATTGCCGGCACCGGGCGTGCCGCTTTCGGCAGCCGCTGCATGACCACGGGCGCGACTGCGACGTGGTGCACGCTTGCGCTTGGGCGCTTCGCCGGTGCGGGCCGGTGCATCGGTGTAATCATCTTCTCCGGCTGCACCGGTGGCATCCGGGGCACCGGCAGCACTGAAACCGCCAGCGCCACCGGCACGCGAAGCCCCTGCACGCGAACCACCGGCAGCACCGGCGCCACCAGCACCAGCGCCAGCAGCACGCGGAGGACGCGGCGCCCGGCTGGCGCTGGCAATCAGCGCCTCGCGGCCGGCTTCATCGGATTCGTAAAACGCGGTCCACCATTCACCGAGTTCGGCATCGATCTCGCCCGATGCGCAGCGCAGCAGCAGGAAGTCGTAGCCGGCGCGGAAGCGCAGGTGTTCGAGCAGCTTGTGCGGGGCCTTGCCGGTACGGCGCTCGAACCGCGGCTGCATCGACCAGATGTCGCGCATGTCGGTGCCGATCTTGCGTTGCAGCGCCAGCTTTTCGGTTTGCGAATCGAGCACGTCGTCGGCGGCCAGGTGCAGCGCGGGAATGGTCTGCTCGCCGGCGGCGCGGTACGCGGTCCATTTTTCCAGCACCTGGTGCCACAGCAGCGACGCAAACAGGAAGCCCGGCGAGACCGTCTTGCCGGCGGCGATGCGGGCGTCGGTCGAGTCCAGCGCCAGCGTGACGAACTTGAAGCCCATCGGCTGTTCCAGCACCACGTCGAGCAGCGGCAGCAGACCGTGGTGCAGGCCCTCCTTGCGCAGCTGCTGCAGGCACGCCAGCGCGTGGCCGCTCATCAGCAGCTTGAGCATTTCGTCGAACACGCGCGCGGCCGGCACGTTGTCGATCAGCGGCGCCATCAGCGCGATTGGCGCGGCAGTCGTCGGCTCGATCGTGAATTTCAGTTTTGCGGCAAAGCGCACCACGCGCAGCATGCGCACCGGGTCTTCGCGGTAGCGCGCTTCGGGCTGGCCGATGATGCGCAGGGTTTTCGCGCGGATGTCTTCGATGCCGCCGTGGTAGTCGAGCACCTGCTGATTGGCCGGGTTGTAGTACATGGCGTTGATGGTGAAGTCGCGCCGCACCGCGTCCTCCGCCTGCGAGCCGAAAGTGTTGTCCCGCAGGACGCGGCCATGTTCATCCTTGGGCGCGTTGTCCGACGTGGTGCCACGGAAGGTGGTCACCTCCAGCAAATCCTGGCCGAACATCACGTGCACGATCTGGAACCGCTTGCCGATGATGAACGCGCGGCGGAACAGTTTTCGGACCTGCTCCGGCGTGGCGTTGGTGGCGATGTCGAAGTCTTTCGGTTTCACGCCCAGCAGCAGGTCGCGCACCGCGCCGCCCACCACGAACGCTTCGAAGCCGGCTTCCTGCAAGGTGCTGGTGACGCGTACTGCGTTGTTCGACAGCAGTTTCGGATCGATGCCATGCGCGTCCGGACCCAGCACCACGGGGGTATTGGTGTCGCGCACCTTGGTCTTGGTGCCCAGGATTTTGCGGATCAGTTTCTTAATCATTGAACAGTTCAATCAGTTGCCAGCCTTGGGCGGTGGCGTGCGTTTTCAGGGTGGCGTTGGCATTGGTGGCCACCGGGTGGCTCACCAGCGACATCAGGGGCAGGTCGTTGTGCGAGTCGCTGTAGAAGTGGACCGTGTCGAAATCCGCGAAAGTCTTGCCCATCTTGTCCAGCCACGCTTCGGTATGGGTGATCTTGCCCTTGCCCTGGGTGGGCGTGCCCAGCAGCCGGCCGGTGACATTGCCGTCCGCGTCCAACTCGGGCATGGCGGCGATCAGGTGCTCCACGCCCAGCGCGCGGGCGATCGGCTCGGTGACGAAATGGTTGGTGGCCGTGACGATGGCGACCAAATCTCCGGCATCCTGGTGCTGCTTGAGCAGCGCCAGCGCGGCGGGGCGGATGTTGGGCACGATCACCTCGGTCATGAATTGCGCACGCATCTCGTCCAGTTTGGCGCGCGGGAACCGAGCCAGCGTACCGAGCGCGAATTCGAGATATTCCACCGGGTCGATGGTGCCGGCCTGGTACTGGGCGTAGAAGGCATCGTTGCGGCGGGCGAACTCGACGGCATCGACGGCGCCGAGGCGGACCAGGAACTCGCCCCACTCGTGGTCGGAGTCGATGGGCAGCAGGGTGTGGTCGAGGTCAAATAAGGCGAGTTTTTTCATTCTTTTGCTTCCGCCTGCAACCACTCGCGCAACAGCGGCAGCGTGATCGGGCGTTGGGTTTCCAGTGAATATTGATCCAGCGAATCGAGCATGGTCGACAGGGAACTCATGTCTCGCTGGAAATGAGATAAGAGGTAGGGTATCACGCCCGGCGACAGCGTCAAGCCGCGCGCGGTGGCGGCCGCACCCAGGGCGGCGACCTTTTCATCGTCGGTCAGACCATGCACTTGGTAGATCAGGCCCCAGCCCATGCGGGTGCGCAAATCTTCGCGCACGGGCAACACCGCCGGGGCCACCGCGCCGCTGCACACCATGAAAGCGTTGTTGGCGCGGATTTCGTTAAACAGCGCAAAGGCGTCGATCTGCGCGACCGGCGACAGCTTTTCGCAGTCGTCGAGCAGGTACAGGTCAACGTCGGGGGAATAGACGAATTCGGTTTCGATCGAGAACGGCGAGATGTAGCGCGCGCGCAGTTGCTCGGCTTCACCGCCGGCCGAGGCCAGCGCTTTCAACAGGTGGGTCTTGCCCACGCCGGCATTGCCCCAGAGATAGGCGAAGTGCTCGCGCGCCGTGCGCGAGGCGAACTGGGCCAGCAGCGCCATTGCCTCGGCATTTTGGCCAACCTCGAACGCTTCGAGGCTGTGCGGCTGGTCCGCGCCCAAATCGAGCACCAGCTGCTTCATGGTGGTCCCATCATCTGCATAACGTCGTACTTGTCATTTTTTCTTGTTAACGTCATGCATTATAGAAGGTGCCGCCCCCACAACTGGCCCAAACGCTGTTTGTTTTCGCTTCCACGAGCAGAAAAATGGCGGCAAATGGCATAAAAAGGGATTTTGACGGGGCAGTTTGATAAAATAGCGGATTGACCGGGCCATAAAAACGGTCTCCGCCTTCTATTTTACCGCCTCCGCTGCGAAATACACCATGAGCCAACCTTCAAATGTTTCCCTGTCCTACCGTGACGCCGGCGTCGATATCGATGCAGGTGACGCCTTAGTCGAAGCGATCAAGCCATTTGCCAAGCGCACCCTGCGCGAAGGCGTGTTGGGCGGCCTCGGTGGTTTCGGCGCCATGTTCGAGATCAGCAAGAAGTTCAAGGAGCCGGTCCTGGTGTCGGGCACCGACGGCGTGGGCACCAAGCTCAAGCTGGCGTTCGAGCTGAACCGTCACGACACGGTCGGCATCGACCTTGTGGCCATGAGCGTCAACGACATCCTGGTGCAGGGCGCCGAGCCGCTGTTCTTCCTCGACTATTTCGCCTGCGGCAAGCTCGACGTGGCCATCGCCACCGATGTCATCAAGGGCATCGCCCAGGGTTGCGAGCAAGCCGGCTGCGCGCTGATCGGCGGCGAAACCGCTGAAATGCCAAGCATGTACCCGGCCGGCGAATACGACCTGGCCGGTTTCGCGGTCGGCGCGGTGGAAAAATCGCAGATCATCGACGGCACCAAGATCGCCCCGGGCGACGTGATCCTGGGCCTGGCGTCGTCGGGCGTGCACTCTAACGGTTACTCGCTGGTGCGCAAGATCATCGAAGTCGCGAAACCGGACCTGGAAGGCGACTTCCACGGCCGCAAGCTGGCCGACGTGCTGATGCAGCCTACCCGCATCTACGTCAAGCCGCTGCTGGCGCTGATGGCGTCGCTGGAAGTCAAAGGCATGGTCCACATCACCGGTGGCGGCCTGGTCGAAAACATCCCGCGCGTGCTGCAGCCTGGCCTGGTCGCCGAGCTGGACGGCAAATCGTGGACCATGCCACCACTGTTCACCTGGCTGCAACAGCACGGCGGCGTGGCCGACGCTGAAATGCACCGCGTGTTCAACTGCGGTATCGGCATGACCGTGATCGTCTCGCAAGAGAACGCAGCAGCAGCGATTGCCCAGCTGCAAGCAGCGGGCGAAACCGTGTACACCATCGGCAAGATCCGCGCGCGCGTGGGTGACGAGCACCAGACTATCGTGGTGTAAGTTTTATCTGTCGGAAAATCAAAGCACGCTGCGGCGTGCTTTTTTATTGCTTCAACGCTTGAGTATCTTCTCCACCGGCGCCGGCCGCAACCGGAACGCATCGGGCATCCCCGACCCCAAGAGCGGGCGCAGGTACATCCGGAACGCGTCGGTCACATCGGTGCCGCTGGCGCTGATGAATTCGTCCTCCATCACCCGCGTTTTCCCGGCCACGTCCTGCAAGGCCTGCAATTCGTAATCGACCGAGTAGAAGCCGGTGCGCTTGATGGCGACCGAGCCGTCGCGGTCGCCCCACATGGCGAACTGCACCGCTTTTTCTCCCACTTCGCGCGCCTCGCGCTGGTCGACGTCCGAGACGCAGCCGATGAACGAGCGCTGCAAGTAGCCGAAGGTATCGCCGCGCACGCGCTTGATGCCAAGCTTGGCCTTGATCTCGTCGCACAGCAAATCGGCCAGCGCGCCGGTGCCTGACAGCTGCACATTGCCATGGGCGTCGCGCTCGACTTCTTGCGACAGCAGGGTGGCGATTGCCGCGCCCGAGGCGTCGTGGATGCCCTCCGATACTGCCACCACGCAGCGCCCGTAGCGCGCATACACGTCTTTGACGTCGCGCAAAAACTGGTCGAGAGAAAACACCCGTTCGGGCAGGTAGATCAGGTGCGGGCCGTCGTCCGGGAATTTTTTGCCAAGGGCGGCAGCAGCAGTGAGGAAACCGGCATGGCGGCCCATCACCACGCCGACATAGACGCCGGGCAGCGCGGCATTGTCGAGGTTGGCGCCTGCAAACGCTTGCGCGACGAAGCGCGCAGCGGACGGAAAGCCCGGCGTGTGATCGTTGCCGACCAGGTCGTTGTCGATGGTCTTGGGGATGTGGATGCAGCGCAGCGCGTAGTTGGCCTGTTGCGCCTGCTCGCTGACGATGCGCACGGTGTCGGACGAATCGTTGCCGCCGATATAGTAAAACTGCTCGATCTCGTGGGCGCGCAATACCTTGAAGATTTCGGCACAGTAGGCCATATCGGGCTTGTCGCGGGTGGAGCCGAGCGCCGACGACGGCGTGGCTGCCACCATTTCCAGGTTCTGGCTGGTTTCGCGCGTTAAATCCACCAGGTTCTCGTCGATGATGCCGCGCACGCCGTGCATGGCGCCATAGACGCGGGTGCAGTCGCGAAAGCGCCGTGCTTCGAGCACCACGCCGGCCAGCGACTGGTTGATCACGGCGGTGGGCCCGCCCCCTTGCGCTACCAGGATTTTGCCTGACGTCATGGTGTCTCCTCCATTATCAAGAAACCTGACTATACCCGTCCTAGCGCCCCGCGCCGATCTGCTTGTCGAGGAATTTTTCCACCCGGCCCCAGAAGTCGATGCGGTTCTTTGGCAGCGCCCAGCCGTGGCCTTCCTCTTCGTACTCGACCCATTCGACGTTTGGATTGGTCTTCTTGACGGCGTCGTAAAACTTGATGCCGTGGCTGAGTGGCACGCGCACGTCGGCGCCGCCGTAGGCCAGCAGCAGCGGTTGCTTGATCTCGGCTGCGCGCCGCAACGGCGACGTGGCCTGGATCTGCGCCGCATCCTTGACCTGGTCGGCCACCAGCTCGGGCATGCCGTATTGCTTCCAGCCGGCCGACATGTCCGAGCTGTAGCGCCCGCCACTGTCGTACATCAGGTCGATATCGGTGACGCCGATCCAGTTGATGCCGCACTTGTACAGGTCGGGATCGTTGATCAGGCCCATCAAGGTGGAATAGCCGCCATAGCTGGCGCCGGCGATGCAGATGCGTCTGGCGTCGGCCGTGCCCTGGGCAATCGCCCAGCGCGTGCCGTCGGCAATGTCGTCCTGCATTTTCAGGCCCCATTGCTTCCAGCCGGCCATGAAGTGGGCGTTGCCGTGGCCGGTGGTGCCACGAAACTCCGGTTCCAGCACGGCGTAGCCGCGCGAGGCCAGGAACTGGGCGTCGGCGTTCCAGTTCCAGTTCTCGCCGCGCATGAACGGGCCGCCGTGGACCAGCACCACCATCGGCAAATTCTTGTCCTTGCCACCCGGCGGCAAGGTCAGCCAGGCGGGAATGGTCAATCCGTCGCGCGCGGTGTACTGCACCAGGTCGCGCGTGCCCATGGTGGACGCCTTGATCGCGGGCGCCACATTGCCCACTTCGCTCATCTTGCCGGTCTCGGTGTTGAACACCAGGAAGCGGCGCGGCTGCCGGTCCGAATACGATTCCACCAGCACCCACGGCGTTTCCGGGCGCTTGGGCGGGGTCACCAGGTTGACCAGGCCCGGCAGCCTGGCGTCGATTTTCTGTTGCAGCGCCTGCATGCCGGGATCGAACCACACCGAGCCCTCGGCGTCGCCATCGACACGCACGCCCAGCAGCTTGTCGTTGCTGATCACCAGGTGGCCCTGAAAATCGAAGCCGTCCAGCGTGACCAGGCGCTGGCCCAGCTTGTTGTTCTTGAGGTCATAGATATACAGCGCACTGAGGTCCTGGCCGCCGTTGGCCACCACGTACAGGCTGCCGTCCGGCCCGAACGCCAGCGGCGAAAAGCTGTTCTTGTTGGCGGCATAGGCGTTGAAACTGGCCAGCACGCGCCAGGCGCCGGTAGCCGGGTCGAGGTACTGGATTTTCTGGATGTTCTGATCCAGCGTTTCCACCAGGCGCGGTTCGCCCTTGTGGTCGAGCAGCCAGTCCTGCGCCGTGCCGGGGTGATCTACCGGGCGCGACAGGCCGTTGCGGGTGTTGACGCGCACCAGGTCTTGCGAGACCAGGATGCCGGGCGCGATGATGCCGGCGTCGGTCACATACACGTCGTCGCCGGTTTGCGGACCGTCCTGGTCCAGCATGAACGTGTGCCACGGCAGCATGTCGTCGCGGTCGCCACCGGCGCGGATGAACTGTTCGTTGCGCTTGGCCAACTGGCGGAACTGCTTGCCGTCGCGGTTGACTGCAAACACGCCGGGCGCAAAGCGCACGTCGCGCCGGCCCTGGGTGCGGTCCACCGTGGAAAACAGCAGCCGCTCGTTGTTGACCCAGCGCGCCTGGCCGATGTCGGTATCGCGGAACTGCGCCACCATGGCCGCTTCCATCGTGGTCAGGTCCACCACCGCCAGGCCGTCGCGCCGGTCCCGGGCGCCGGTGAAGGCGGCCAGGTAGCGGCCGTTGGGCGAGAGCATGGCGCCGTTGAAGGCGGGGTTGCTGAAGAAGCTGGCAATCGGTGAAGGTGCTGCTGACGCCGGGCTGGAGGCAGCCTCTGCCAGCGGGGCTGCCAGCAACAGCAGCGCCGTCAACGCCGTCAACGCAGTATTAAGCGCCTTCATTGCGCTGCTCCAGCTGGAGTCCCGGCCCCGGTCCCGGTTCCGGCTGCAGCCGCAGAGCCGGCTGGGCCGATATGCTTGTCGAGGAATTTTTCTACCCGGCCCCAGAAGTCGATGCGGTTCTTCGGCAGCGCCCAGCCGTGGCCTTCTTCCTCGTACTCCACCCATTCCACCTCGGGATTGGTCTGCCTGACGGCCTTGTAGAACTTGGTGCCATGGGGCAGCGGCACGCGGCGGTCGGCGCCGCCGTAGGCCAGCAGCAGCGGTTGCTTGATCTCGGCTGCGCGCAGCAGCGGCGACGTTGCCTTGAACTGGTCGGCATCCTTGACCTGGTCGCCGACCAGTTGCGGCATGCCGTACTGCTTCCAGGTCTCGGAGAGGTCGGACGTGAAGTTCCAGTGGCCGTCGTACATCATGTTGATGTCAGTCACGCCCACCCAGTTGATGCCGCACTGGTACAAGTCCTTGTCGTTGATCAGGCCCATCAGCGTGGCATAGCCGCCGTAGCTGGCGCCGGCAATGCAGATGCGCCTGGGATCGGCCGTGCCCTGGGCAATCGCCCAGCGCGCGCCGTCGGCGATATCGTCCTGCATTTTCAGGCCCCATTGTTTCCAGCCGGCGCGGAAATGCTTGTTGCCGAAGCCGGTGCTGCCGCGATACTCGGGTTCCAGCACCGCGTAGCCGCGCGAGGCCAGGAACTGGCTGTCCGCGTTCCAGCCCCAGCTATTGCCGCGCACATGCGGGCCGCCGTGCACCAGCACCACCAGCGGCAGGTTCTTGCCGTCGCCCTTGGGCACGGTGAGCCAGGCCGGAATGGTCAGGCCATCGCGCGCCTTGTAGTGCACCAGGGTCTGGCGCGCCATTTGTTCGGGCTTGATCTTCGGATGGCTGCCGCCTACCGTGGTCAAACTGCCGGTCTCGCTGTTGTAGAGCAGGGTGCGCGACGGGAACTGGTCGGCATAGGCAATCACCAGCACCCACGGCGTTTCGGACCGGGTGGGCACGCTCAGCAGGTTGACGGTGTTGGGCAGCATGGCGTCGATCTTTTCCTGCATCGCCTGCATGCCGGCATCGAACCAGGTGGTGCCGCTGGCATCGGCCAGGTAGCGCACGCCGAGCAGCTTGCCGTTGGCGGTGACCAGGCTGCCGCTAAAGTCGTAGCCGTCGATCTGTACCAGCGGCTGCGGCGCCACCTGGTTGGTGGCCAGGTCGTATTTATGCAGCGACGTGGTGTCCTTGCCGGCGTGGGTGACCACGTACAGCGTGCCGTCCGGGCCGAAGGCGCGTGGCGAGAATCCGTCCTTGCCGCCGGTATAGGTGTTGTACGAGGCCAGTTCGCGCCAGGTGCTGGTGGCCGGATCGCGGTACTGGATCGTGCTGATGCCTTTTTTGGACGTGGTGACGATGCGCGGCTCACCCTTGTCGTCGAGCAGCCACCGCTTGCTGTCATCGGGGGCGCCGGTCACCGGCGTCGCCCGCCCGGTCAGGGTATTGAGGCGCAACAGGCCCGTCTCGTGCACCTGGCTGGCCCCCGACATCTCGGGCCGCACCACGTACACGAACTCGCTGTCCTGCGCGGCCTTCTGGCCCAGCAGATAGGTATTGGCCGGCAACATGTCGCGGTTGCGTATCATGCTGCCGCCGGTAAACAGCGACTTGCCGCTGCGGCTGGCCAGCTGGATGAACTTGCTGGCGTCGCGGTTGATCGCGTACAGGCCCGGACCGTAGCGCGCATCGCCCTGGCCCACGGTGCGGTCGGTGGCGGTAAACACCAGCCGCTCGTCATTGACCCACTGGAAACTGCCGATGTCGGCATCGCCAAAGGTGGCCACCACCTTGACGCTGGTGTCGGCCAGCGTGACCACCGCCAGGCGGTCGCGCTGGTCCTTGCTGCCGATGCGCACCGCCAGGTATTTGCCGGTGGGCGAGAGCAGGGCGCCGCTGAACTCGGGGTTTTCAAAGAAGTCGGTGATCGGCGGTCGCTGGGCGACCGTGGCTGGCGCCGGCTCGGCGGCGTGCGCCAGCGTGGCAAGTGGGGCGCTGGCCACAACAGCGGCCAGTACTGTGTAGCGGGCGCAGCGTGCGAAAACTCGGGTGGAGCACATGGTGATCGAGAGAAAATGTTAAGCTCTCAACAATACCATCCAGTTATCATAAAAGCCATTAAATTATTTCTCAGGCGCACGAATATAGTCCACTAGCGCACTCGTCTGTGAGTCTTGTGGCGGCGTCAGCAGGCTCACCACCACCATCACCAGGAGGCCCGCCGGCACGCCGAAAATCCCGGCCGACGTGGGGGCGATATGGAACCATTGGCCAGTGACACTGCCGCCCAGCACCGGGTTGGCGTGCAACATGTAGTACAGGCATACGGCAAAGCCGGCGATCATGCCGGCCACGGCGCCCTGGTGGTTGGCGCGCTTCCAGAACACGCCGAGCACCAGCGCCGGGAACAGGGTCGAGCCGGCCAGCGAGAATGCCGCGCCCACCAGCGAGATGATGTCGCCGGGCCGCTGCGAGGCGGCGTAGGCGGCAATAAAGGCCACGCCGAGCAGCAGCAGCTTGGAAATCGTCACGCGCTTCTGGGTGGACGCGTGGCGGTCGACGATCTTGTAATAGATGTCGTGCGACAGCGCATTGGAAATCGCCAGCAGCAGGCCGTCGGCAGTGGACAGCGCGGCAGCCAGGCCGCCAGCGGCCACCAGGCCCGAAACCACGTACGGCAACCCGGCGATTTCGGGCGCGGCGAGCACCAGCACGTCGGCGTCGATGGTGATTTCGGCCAGTTGCACCACGCCGTCGCGGTTGACGTCGGTAATGCTGAACAGTGGCGTCAGCTTGTCCACGTTGGCCCAGTACGACACCCAGCCGGGCAGGTGGTTGAAGTCGCTGCCGACCAGCGCCGTATAAATATCGTATTTCACCAGGACCGCCATCGCCGGAATGGTCAGGTAAATGAGCAGGATGAAAAACAGCGCATACACCATCGACTGCCGCGTCTCGTGCACCGACGGCGTGGTGTACGCGCGCATCAGGATGTGGGGCAGCGCCACCGTGCCCAGCATCAGGCAGAACACCAGCGCGACGAAGTTGTTGCGCTTGATGGCGGAGGTTTCCGCGTCGCCCGCGTACGGCTCCGCGTGCGGGTTGATCGGACGGGCCCGGGCCAGGTTGTAGGCATGGGCTTCGGTCCATTCGCTGGCGGCGATTTCCGGGTTCTTCGGGTAGGCGATCAGCGCCCGTTCGGCGCTGCGTATGTCGAGCAGCGAGGCGTTGCGGGTTTTTACTTGGTCGAGCCGGCGCTGGGCGTCGCGCCGTCCCGCTTCCCACGAGGCGGGCAAGTTGTCGAGCCGCTGCTGGTAATCGTCGGCGCGCTGCTGGAAGATGGCGCGCACCTCCGCTTCTTTCGGATCGGCCTGCAACACCGCTTCGCGCGCGCTGAGCTTGGGCAGCAACTTGCCATAGGCTACTTGCGGGATCGGATTGTCGCTGAGCTTGATCGACATCCAGATCGCCGGCAACAGGAACGCGACCAGAATGATGATGTATTGCGCCACCTGGGTCCAGGTAATCGCCCGCATGCCGCCCAGGAACGAACAGACCAGGATCGACGCCAGCCCCAGGAAAATCCCCACGGAAAAATCGACGCCGGTAAAGCGCGACGTGATCAGCCCCACCGCGTAAATCTGCGCCACCACGTATGTAAACGAGACGATGATGGTGGCCATGACCGCCATGATGCGCACCACGCGCCCGGCCGGGTTGTCTTCGCCATTCGCTCCACCGACGCCGCCGAAGCGCATGGCAAGAAAATCGGGAATCGTGTACTGGCAAAACTTGCGCAGGTATGGCGCGATCAGCAAGGCGACCAGCACGTAGCCCCCGGTCCAGCCCATGATGTAAGCGAGGCCATCGAAGCCGTGCAGGTACAGGCCGCCGGCCAGGCTGATGAAGCTCGCTGCCGAAATCCAGTCGGCAGCAGTGGCCATGCCGTTGAACATGGCCGGCACCTTGCGCCCCGCCACGTAGTATTCAAGCACGTTGGACGTGCGGCTCAGCACCCCCAGAATCGCGTACAGCACGATGGTGGCAAACATGAACAGGTAGCCGATCCAGATGCGCGGCATGCCTTCCTGTTCCAGCAGCGTGAGGGAAAGCAAAAAACCGCCGAAGCCGGCGGTAAACAGCAGGTAGTAGCGCCGCAGTTTGCTGACGAAGCTGCGTTCTGTCATGGTTTGATCCTGGCAGCGGCACGGGCCTGGCGGTCGAGCCGGCGCATGCGCCAGGCATAGAAGCCGATGATGGCCAGATATACCAGCGACGCGCCTTGCGCGGCCAGGTAAAACGACAGCGGCCAGCCGAAGATCGACAGGTTGTTCAGTTCGCGCGCGAAAAACGCCGCGCAAAACGTCGTGATCAGCCACAGCAGCAATAACCAGCCGGTCATGCGGCGGGTTTGCTGCCAGTGGTGGCGGCGAATGGATTTATCCATGCTTTATCCTTGGCTATCCAAAGTGGGGCGGCTCATCGGGCGTATCTGGCGGATCGGCTGGCAGCGGGAAGGTCAGGCGGAACAGGCTGCCCGGCAGCTTGGCCTGCTGCACGCGCGGATTGTTGAACACATCCACCTCGGCGCCGTGCTGCTGGGCGATTTCGCGCACGATGGCCAGGCCCAGGCCGCTGCCTTCGGCAGTGTTGCCGAGGATGCGGTAAAACCGCTCGAACACGCGGGTGCGCTCGGCCGGTGGAATGCCGGGGCCCGTGTCTTCCACTTCCAGCAGCGCATGGTCTTCGATATCGACGCGCACCCGGACGGTAACGCTGCCGCCGGCCGGCGTGTAGCGCAGCGCGTTGTCGATCAGGTTGGACAGCAGCTCGCGCAGCATGGTGGGGTCGCCGGCGATGTGCACCGGCGCCGGTGGTTCTTCGTAGCCGAGGTCGATCTGCTGCACGAACGAGGCCTGCACCCAGTCGTGCACGGTGCTGCGCGCCAGCGCCGACAGCTCCAGTTGCACCATGCTGGAGCCGGCCTGCGGCTGGTTTTCCGCGCGGGCCAGGGCCAGCAACTGGTTGACCAGCCGCGTGGCCGATTCCGAGCTCTTGGCCAGTTGCTCGAGCGAGCGGTGAATTTCGCCGCTGTCGGTCTGGCGCAGCGCCAGCTCGGACTGCATGCGCATGCCCGCCAGCGGCGTGCGCATCTGGTGCGCGGCGTCGGCAATAAAGCGTTTTTGCATCTCGATGGTGTGGCCCAGCCGTTCGAGCATTTCGTTGAGCGAACCGACCAGCGGCGAAATTTCCTCCGGCACCAGGTTCGAGGCAATGGGGCTGAGGTCATCCGACCCGCGTGCGCGTATGCGTTCCTGCAGCTGCGCCAACGGAGAGAGCCCGCGCGACAGCGCAAACCACACCAGGGCCAGCACGATGGGCAGGATGATGAACTGCGGCAGGATCACGCCCTTGATGATCTCGTTGGCGAGCTGGGCGCGTTTTTCCAGTGTTTCGGCCACTTGTACCAGCGCCAGCGGCGGATGGGACGAGGGGGCGCTGTCGCTGGGTTCGACGCGGATATGGATGTAGGCGACGCGCACCGGGGTGCCATGCATGGTGTCGTTGCGAAAGCGCACGCTGCCGGCGCGGGCCTGGTCTTCGTCGGGATCGCTGCCGGGGTGGGGCAGGTCGCGGTCGCCGTCGATGGCGTCGCCGCGCGGCCCGAGGATCTGGAAATAGATGTTATCGACATCGTCGGCGCGCAGGATGTCGCGCGCGGCGCCGGACAAGCCCCGGATCAGCTTGCCATCGACCGAGCGTACCTGCTGCGCCAGCACGGTCACGCTGTCTTCCAGCGCATGGTCGAACGGCTGATTGGCGATCGACTTGGCCACCAGGTACGTAATCGCGATGCTCATCGGCCACAGCAGCAGCAGCGGCGCCAGCATCCAGTCGAGGATCTCGCCGAACAGCGAGCGTTGCATGCTCTCGTCGGGCTCGACGACAGGCGGCTGGTACTCGGGGGCGTCGTCTCCCGCGTCGGCCGCCTGCTGGCTCACTTGACCGCGTCTCCGGCTTCGACGGCAGCAGCCTTCGCGTCAGAATATTTTTCCAGGCAATAGCCGAGACCGCGCACGGTGACGATGCGCACGCCGCCCACCTCGATCTTCTTGCGCAGCCGGTGCACATACACCTCGATGGCGTTGTTGCTCACCTCTTCTCCCCATTCGCACAGGTGATCGACCAGTTGCTCCTTGGAGACCAGGCGGCCGGTGCGGGCCAGCAGGATTTCCAGCAAGCCCAGTTCGCGCGCCGACAGGTCCAGCATCTGCTCGTTGATATAGGCGCTGCGGCCCACCTGGTCGTACGACAGCGGACCGTGCTTGATCACGGTGGCGCCACCGCCCGCGCCACGGCGGGTGAGGGCGCGCACCCGCGCTTCGAGTTCCGATAGCGCAAATGGCTTGGCCATGTAGTCGTCGGCGCCCAGGTCGAGACCGTTGACGCGCTGCTCGATCGAGTCGGCTGCGGTGAGTATCAGCACCGGCAGCAGCGAGCCGCGCGAGCGCAAGCGGCGCAGCACTTCCAGGCCCGACAGCTTGGGCAGACCCAGGTCGAGAATCAGCAGGTCGAACTCCTGGGTGGAGAGGGCGGTATCGGCCTCCTGGCCGTTGCGCACGCAATCGATGGCGTAGCCGGACTGGCGCAGCGAGCGGGTGAGCCCGTCGGCGAGAACGCCGTCATCTTCGGCAAGTAATATACGCATGTGGATACTCCGGGTGCACTGGGGCAAAGACTCAAGCCGGTATTGTGTTGGATTTTTTGCTTGCTGGCGAATTTTTGCACGGCGCCCGGGCGCCACCAAAATTAATCGACATTTCAATCAAATCGCGCTTGCGCTTATCACTGTTTTTTTATACAGTACTACCTGTACCGACAAATTGTCACCACCAACTGGTTGAAAGCACATTATGGACGATAAAAAAGCTGTAGTACCCGCATCCGAGAAAGCCAAGGCGCTCGCCGCCGCGCTGGCTCAGATTGAGAAGCAGTTCGGCAAAGGTTCCGTCATGCGCATGGATGCCAGTGCGCCGATCGAAGAAGTACAAGTGGTCTCCACCGGTTCGCTGGGCCTGGACGTGGCGCTGGGCGTCGGCGGCCTGCCGCGCGGCCGCGTGGTGGAAATCTACGGTCCTGAATCCTCGGGCAAAACCACGCTCACCCTGCAAACCATCGCGGAAATGCAAAAACTGGGCGGCACCTGCGCGTTCATTGATGCCGAGCACGCACTGGACGTCACCTACGCCCAAAAGCTGGGCGTCAACCTGAGCGACCTGCTGATCTCGCAACCGGACACCGGCGAACAAGCGCTGGAAATTTGCGACGCCCTGGTGCGTTCCGGTTCCGTGGACATGGTCGTGATCGACTCCGTCGCCGCGCTGACCCCACGCGCCGAGATCGAAGGCGACATGGGCGATTCGCTGCCAGGTTTGCAAGCACGTTTGATGTCGCAAGCACTGCGCAAGCTCACCGGCTCGATCAACCGCACCAACACCCTGGTCATCTTCATCAACCAGATCCGCATGAAAATCGGCGTCATGTTCGGCAGCCCGGAAACCACCACCGGCGGTAACGCGCTGAAGTTCTACGCCTCCGTGCGCCTGGATATTCGCCGTACCGGTTCGATCAAGTCCGGCGACGAAGTCATCGGTAACGAAACCAAGGTCAAGGTCGTCAAGAACAAGATTGCGCCACCGTTCAAGGAAGCGCACTTCGACATCCTGTACGGCGCCGGCACCTCGCGCGAAGGCGAAATCCTGGACCTGGGCGTGGAAGCGAAGATCGTCGAGAAATCGGGTTCGTGGTACAGCTACAACGGCGAACGCGTCGGCCAGGGCAAGGACAACGCCCGTATCTTCCTGCAAGAGCGTCCGCAACTGGCGTGGGAAATCGAAAACCGCGTGCGCGAATCGCTGGGCGTACGTTCGCTGCCGCCACTGGCGCCAGTGGCCGCTGAAAAGCCTGATACCGTCGTCAAGCTCAAGCCTTCCAAAGGCGAAGCCGACGCGGCTTAAGTTGACGTTGCGTATGTTTTAAGGAGTGCCGGGCCATCATCGCCCGGCATTCTTAGAGGTTCCATCATGCCCCGTCCCCCCCTCAGCCTCAAAGGCCGCGCCCTGCGCTACCTGTCCCAACGCGAGCACAGCCGTCTCGAACTGTCGCGCAAGCTCGCACGCTATGCCGAAGATACCGACGACGTCGACGCCTTGCTCGACCTGCTCGAAAAAAACAACTGGCTGTCGCAAGAACGTTTTTCCGAATCGCTGATCCACCGCCGTTCTGCCCGTTTCGGCAATGCCCGCATCATGGCCGAGCTGCAAAGCCACGGCGTGCAGGGCGAAGCGCTGCAAGGCCTCAAGGAAAGCCTGGCCGACACCGAGACCGCGCGCTGCTGCGAGATCTGGGAACGCAAGTTCGGCGAAGTTGCCACCGACCCCGAAGGGCGCAACAAGCAAATGCGCTTCCTGCTGCAACGCGGCTTCTCCCAGCGCGCCATTCGCACCGCCATGAAAGGCACGGCCGATTTCGACCAGTGATTGCCGATATTTCCATTGTGAATGCCTGCAAATACCCCTGCCAGCGCCAACGGTTTATCGCCAGATGTCATATGACACGTATCAACTCGGTCTGGGGTGTGCTACACTTTTACGGTTTTTGCAGCACCGTGGGTGCGGTGGTTGTCCGTAGAAGCTACGGCAACGTATATTTTTTATAAGAGAAATGTACAGGGCTGCTAACTAATCATGCCGCGCGAGCGGTATTCATCTTATGTCATTGTCGATTCCTGTTCCTCGTCGTGCGTCCCGCACGCGCGCGATCGCCGCCTCAGCGTGTACACGCCATGGCGGACCGCATGGTATCGATGCCGGTTACACCCTCCTCATGCACCCCCCGATTTGCCTTGCCGCCAGTACGATCAGCGACCGGGCCATAGTTTTACCCGAGCATCACACTATTCCGCAGTCTTAATCGATTTTTACACATCAGCATCAGAAGGGAAGCCAGCATGAAGATCCATGAGTATCAAGGCAAAGAAATCCTCCGGAAATACGGAGTGACGGTACCACGCGGTATTCCGTGCCTGTCCGTCGAAGAGGCAGTAAAAGCTGCTGAAACCTTGGGCGGCCCGGTCTGGGTTGTAAAAGCACAAATCCACGCCGGTGGCCGTGGTAAAGGCGGCGGCGTGAAAGTCGCAAAATCGCTGGAACAAGTTAAAGAATTCTCCGAGCAAATCCTGGGCATGCAACTGGTCACGCACCAGACCGGTCCAGAAGGCCAAAAAGTACGTCGCCTGCTGATCGAAGAAGGCGCAGACATCAACAAGGAACTGTACGTATCGCTGGTCACCGACCGCGTATCGCAGCGCGTTGTTCTGATGGCCTCGTCGGAAGGCGGCATGGACATCGAAGAAGTCGCTGAATCGCACCCTGAACTGCTGCACTCGATCGCCATCGATCCAAAAGTCGGCCTGACCGACGCTGAAGCTGCCGGCATCGCTGCCAAGATCGGCGTACCAGAAGCCTCGATCCCTGACGCCGTCACCAACCTGCAAGGCCTGTACAAAGCCTACTGGGAAACCGACTCGTCGCTGGCCGAAATCAACCCGCTGATCCTGACCGGTTCGGGCAAGGTTATCGCGCTGGACGCCAAGTTCAACTTCGACGCCAACGCCCTGTTCCGTCAACCAGAAATCGTCGCTTACCGCGATCTGGACGAAGAAGATCCAGCTGAAGTCGAAGCGTCGAAATTCGACCTCGCTTACATCTCGCTCGACGGCAACATCGGCTGCCTGGTGAACGGCGCCGGCCTGGCCATGGCCACCATGGACACCATCAAGCTGTTCGGCGGCGAGCCGGCCAACTTCCTCGACGTCGGCGGTGGTGCCACGGCTGAGAAAGTCACCGAAGCCTTCAAGATCATGCTGAAAAACCCGGGCCTGAAAGCCATCCTGGTGAACATCTTCGGCGGCATCATGCGTTGCGACGTGATCGCCGAAGGCGTGATCACCGCAGTGAAAGCCGTGTCGCTGAACGTGCCGCTGGTCGTGCGCATGAAGGGCACCAACGAAGATCTGGGCAAGAAGATGCTGGCCGATTCCGGTCTGCCGATCATCGCAGCCGACACCATGGAAGAAGCAGCGAAGAGCGTTGTTGCAGCTGCTGCCGGTCAAGCTTAATTAAGGAATCACTATGTCCATTCTGATCAATAAAGATACCAAAGTCGTAACCCAAGGTATTACCGGTAAAACCGGCCAATTCCACACCCGCGGTTGCCGCGACTACGCGAACGGCAAAAATGCCTTCGTGGCAGGCGTGAACCCAAAGAAAGCCGGCGAAGACTTCGAAGGCATTCCAATTTTCGCTAACGTTGCAGAAGCGAAAAAAGAAACCGGCGCCAACGTGTCGGTCATCTACGTCCCACCAGCAGGCGCAGCCGCCGCAATTTGGGAAGCCGTAGAAGCCGAGCTGGACCTGGCAATTTGCATTACCGAAGGCATTCCAGTGCGCGACATGATGGCACTGAAAGACCGCATGGCCAAAGCCGGTTCGAAAACCCTGCTGCTGGGCCCTAACTGCCCAGGCCTGATCACCCCTGACGAAATCAAGATCGGCATCATGCCAGGTCACATCCATAAAAAGGGTCGTATCGGCGTGGTGTCGCGTTCGGGTACCCTGACCTATGAAGCAGTGGGTCAGCTGACCGCACTGGGCCTGGGCCAATCGTCGGCAGTTGGTATCGGCGGCGACCCGATCAACGGTCTGAAGCACATCGACGTCATGAAGATGTTCAACGACGATCCTGATACCGACGCGGTCATCATGATCGGCGAAATCGGTGGTCCGGACGAAGCCAACGCCGCTTATTGGATCAAAGACAACATGAAAAAACCAGTGGTCGGCTTCATCGCCGGTGTGACCGCTCCTCCGGGCAAGCGCATGGGCCACGCCGGCGCGCTGATCTCCGGCGGCGCTGACACCGCACAAGCCAAACTGGAAATCATGGAAGCTTGCGGCATTACCGTTACCAAGAACCCGTCGGAAATGGCGCGTCTGCTGAAAGCCATGCTGTAATCACAGGCTTTACTGCAACATAACAAAAGGGAGCCGTGTGCTCCCTTTTGTCATTTTTGATTGACGAAAATTGTCAGCGCTGACAAATCGCGCCAGCGCGACTGACAAAAAACGGCAGTTTTGACACTGCCGCAGCATGGTTTGCCCCGGCGCAGAGCTGGCACGGCGATTGCGATATCTCAGGTGTGACACTGACCCATCTCAACCCCGGAGACGCACCCATGAAATCCCTCAAACACATGAAGTCCATGAAATCCCAGGCCCAGGCCGGCTTCACCCTGATCGAACTGATGATCGTGGTGGCCATTATCGGCATCCTGGCTGCTGTTGCCATTCCTGCTTACAGCAACTATACGGTCAAGGCCAAAGTCGCCAACATCCTGGCGGCAGCGGACGCGACCAAAACCGCCGTGGCGCTGTGCGCCCAGGAAGCTGGCGGCGCAGTCACCAATTGTACGTCCGGCTCCAATGGTGTTCCGACTGTGACGGCCACCAAGGAAGTGGCCTCCGGCTCCGTTACCGGAGGCACCATCACCCTGGTGCTGGCCGAGGGCGTCGCTACTGACTCCAAGGACAAGACTGTCACTTTTACGCCGGTCATCGATGCTGGCGCTACCAGCGTGAGCTGGACCGTCGATACCACCTTGGCCAACGCAGCTGCAGTCGAAGCGTTGAAGAAAAACAATAAAACAGCCGTCACCACCCCAGCAGGTAGCTAACACGGCAAGAGGAATCGGCCATGCGCCGATTCCTCTCATAGGCTATTGATCATAACTGTGGAAAAACGGTTGTAACACTTCCCCCGCCGCACCCGGCGTACCCACCCAGCCTTGCAAGGCAGCGGGCCAGGCGCCACCTAGCGGCAACAGCATGAACCGGCCGGAGATTTCTCCCACCTTGTCCAGCGCGACGATGGTTTCCGGCTGGGTTCCCTTATTCCCCAAGCCCCCGATGACCGCGTTGTGACTGAGCAGCGTGCGCGCGCCGTGACGCTCGACCGCCACATCGGCGGCCGGCAGCGCCAGCGCAAAGCCGGCGCCGGCAGCGTCCGACAGGACCGCCAATTCGGTCTGGCGCCGGTTGCCCTGGAAGCGCAGATCGGCGCGATTGAGGTGGTACACGCCGAATTCGTTCAATTGATCCTTGCCCGGATAGCCGGCATACGGCCCCTGGCCGAGCCAGCGAAACTCGCCGATGCCCGCCGGCGCCACCAGCGACAAGCCCGCTTCCGATACAACGGCGCCCGGCGCCAGCGGGCGATACGCATAGCTGACGGCAATCGCACCCTTGCCATCGATCTCGAGCGTGTAACCGCCGCTTAAACCTTGCTCCTTGCTGAGCACCGCATGGGCATCGCCGGTAGGCAACAGGTCGTCGGGCAGCGCGGCATTTTTTGGCATTGCTTGCGTTGCTGCCGTCACCGGCAGACGTGGCGCTGCGTCCGCCGTCTCCGCTTTTGCAGCAACCGGCAGGAGACGGGACGCATCGGCCATCACTGCGGCAGTCGCCTCAGGCAGGCGATACGTCGCCTGCACCGACAGCCGTACGCGGTCGCCAAGCTGCTCGGCCCGGATCACCGGCTGCTCGGCCTGTTCCAGTATCGACGCCGGCCAGGTGCCGGATTTGGCTGCACCCAGCGCCTCGGCCATGGTGAACTTGCGGCCGCCATGGGGGTGGATGCCATCGACCAGCGTTCGGCCCGCGCGGTCGCGGATCGTCAGCGCACCGGTCGCGCGTTGCACGCTCAACACCCATTGCGTCGTGGTGATGGAAACCGTGCCGGCCTCGTCTGCCAGCACCGGGGCTGCTGTCGCAGCAGTGGCGGCGGTCCAGTCGAACTGCGACGGTTCCGCGCGCACCAGGCGCAAGCTGCGTTCGTTGATTTGCAGGCCATGCTCGTCCACCGCGCGCAATTGCAAAACCAGCACATCGGTGAGTATTGCTACCGGCGCCGGAATCTCCACCGCGATGGTAGTGGCCTGACTGGAGCGCGCCGGCGCCGACAGTGCTTGCTTGCCTTGCTGGCGCGTCACACCGTTCTGTTGCAAAGCCCAGTGCAGGGTGATGCCTTGCAAGCTGCGGAAGTCGTGGCGGTTTTCCAGCGTGACAGCGATGCGTTGCGGGCCAGGCGCCACCCGCGCCGTGCGTTCGACGAACTGGACCGGCGCATAGACCTTGCGCATCTGCCAGAAATCCACCTGCGGCGTGCGGTCGGCATAGACCAGGCCGTCGGCGCCGTCGAGACCGTGGGTGTCGTAGAACTGGTGGGCGTCGCGCCAGGCGTACTGGGTCGATTGGCCGGGATCGGCCGGCGTGCTGCTCCGGCGCAGCAAGCCCTGGTCGTGGAAGTGCCAGATCGAGCCGCCCGCGAATACGGGGTTCGCCTGCAGTATCGCCCACTGGTCCTGGATGCGGTCGCTGGCCAGGCCCAGCCCGTGCGCATACTCGGTCAGGATGGTCGGGCGCGTGAGCTTGGACGCGTAGCCGGTGAGGGTGGCGTTGCTCGGGTAGTGTGGCGAGTACAGGTCCACGAACGGCGGGATCTGCTCGTAGTTTTTGGCGAAATAGCTGCCGATCTTGGGCAGCGTGATCGGCCGGGTGGGATCGAGCTGTTTGACCAGCCGGCCGGCGTCGAGCTCGAAGTCGTTGTTCGGATTCTCGTTGCCGATGCTCCAGATAATTACCGACGCATGATTCTTGTCGCGCATGACGGTCGCGCGGGCGCGGGCCAGGATGTTGTCGCGGTAGGCGGGATTGTCGAGGTTTTTTTCGCCGTGTCCGATGGCTACCTCGTCCATCACATAAAAGCCGAGTTCGTCGCAGAGTTCGAGCAGGCGCGGGTGGGGCGGGTAGTGCGACGTGCGCACGTAGTTGACGTTTGCCTGCTTCATCAGCGCCAGGTCCTGGCGCATCTGCGCCTCGGTCACGGCGCGGCCGGTGACGGGATCAAGATCGTGGTGATTGACGCCGCGCAGCTTGACCGGCTTGCCGTTGACCAGCAGCTGCTTGCCGACGACCCTGACTTCGCGCAGGCCGACGCGCTGCTCGACGGTCTGGATGGTTTTGCCTCGCTGCTTGACGCTGAGCACCAGGCGGTAGAGCGTTGGTGTTTCTGCGGTCCACAGTTGTGGCTGGGTGATGCGCAGTGTTGCGCCCAAACTGATGAGACGGTCGTCGCGCGGCTCTGCGGACACAGTCTTGGGCAAATTCGCAGGCAAGCTCGAAGGCCGGTCAGCGGTAACACGCGTAGCGACATTCTTCAGCACTTGCCCCGCAACGCGCTTGCCCTTGGCATCGAACAGCTCCGCATGTACGGTCGCGCCGGGCGCGCTCAGCTGCACATCAAGCGTGAACCGAGCGTCGCTGCCCTGCAAGACGGTGCTGACGGCCAGGTCCTGCACGTGTACGGCCGGCAGCGAAATCAAGGTCACATCGCGATAAATCCCCGACAGCGACCAGTCGTCGTTGAGGTCGAATTCATAGCCGAGCGGCTTGGTGGTGACGCGTACAGCCACCGTATTCCGGTCTTGCAGCAGATCGGTAACATCGAAGGTATGGCGGTTGAACGCGCTGGCCGACGACGCACCAGCCAGCTTGCCGTTGACCCACACCTGATAGCCGAAGGCCACGCCATCGAAGCGCAGAAAAGTGCGGCGACCGGCCCAGTTTTTCGGCATCGTAAACGTGCGGCGATACAGGCCCAGGCCATCCTTGAGGTTGTCGCCATACGACGGTTCGGCATGGCCGTGCAGTTCCCAGTTGGCCGGCACCGCGATGGTCTGCCAGCGCGAGACGTCGAAACCGGGCGCAGTGAACTGCGCATCGGCGCCAGCGTCCAGGCCGGGCAGGTATTTGAACGACCAGTTGCCGTTGAGCGACTGCGACCAGGCCGGATCTTTGGTCGGAACAACATCAGTGGCGTTGGCCTGGCCGAACAGGCCCAGTATGAACAGCCAACATGTTAGCCACAGCGTCAGCCACTTCGTGCTTGTCATTTGGTGCATGCGATAGTTTCCTTGGAGAGAGGGGGAAAATATCACCTCCAGGCATGGCGCGGACGGCCGTGGGGCCAATTCTCAGCACCGTGATTGCGCGCTTGAATGCGAGAGGCCACGCCGTTGTCACGGGCGCTGAGTAAGTTGGGTGTTCGCACTCCACACTACAGGATGATTTGGCTGTATATAAAAACAGTGTCCTGTATACTGCAATGATCAAGCCTTCGCAACGAATTGTAGCCCTAGGTTATCATTCGCGCGGGTCTATATTTAGCCAAAAATTTATTGCTGGCGCGATCCACCCTGACATTTACTCTGCTGAACTACCCCATGACTACCCAATCACCCGCAGCTGGCGTTGCTGTCCTTGACGCCCTTCTTCATATGCCGACGCTTGTTTCGGTAGCGAAAAAACTCGTGAATGGCGCTGTCTTGTCTTGGCATGAGCGGGAAGTTTCCGATGAGTACGCAACGGTCGTGAGTGATGAGTTAGTCGAATTTGTCCGCGCCGCCATCGTCGACGCGACGGATCCTCTCGGCGCGGCTTATTGCCTCATCCGCTCATCAGAACAACGTCGTAGTGTTGGGCAGACGTTCACTCCGGTCGAAGCCGTACTAGGCATGTTTTCCTGGGCAGAGGCGATGGGGGAGTTTGTACGAATTGTCGATCCCGGAGCTGGGACGGGGCGCTACGTTTTACACGGTCTGCGTCAGCATTCTCGCGCCTTCGGTGTTGCTGCGGAGACGGACCCCCTGGTGGCGTTGCTGCTCCGCGCAAACGCAACCGCATTGGGAGTAGCCGATCGCCTCGAGATTCATATTGGGGATTATCGTACCTTGCAACTGGAGCCTGTAGAGGGGCGCACGCTGTTCATCGGCAACCCGCCGTATGTGCGTCATCATGATATTTCTCCGGCGTGGAAGGACTGGTACAGCACCGGTTTAAAAAATCTGGGACACGCCTCAAGCAAATTGGCAGGATTACACCTGCATTTTTTTCTCAAAACTCTTGCGCTATCCCGCCCTGGAGACCTGGGGTGTTTTATCACTGCTGCGGAATGGCTCGATGTCAACTATGGTCAATCGTTGCGTGACATGATGACGAATGGACTCGGCGGCCGGGCAGTCTTTGTCGTTTCGCCAGAAGTTCCAGTGTTCGGCGATGCAATGGTTTCCGCGTGCATTACATGCTTTGAGCCAGGTTCGGCAGATACGGATATCGAATTCAAAAATATCGATCGAGTCGAGCAACTTCTCGAACTTCAAGGTGGACACCGCGCCAACAAAATTACTGCAAAAGCGGAGCGAAAATGGTCTGTCTTGGTGAGAAATCAAGAGATTGTGAGGAACGAAGCGTTCATAGACCTCGGCGAGTTATTCAAGGTCAGTCGAGGTCAGGTGACAGGGAAAAATTCTGTTTGGGTGGCAAAGGATAATCGATTCGGGCTACCGGAAGAATTTCTGGTCCCGACGATTACCGATGCGGCTGACATCATCCACGCAGGCGGAAGAATTGATAATGTAGAGGGCCTTCGTCGAGTGGTCGCGCTGCCAGCTAATTTGGAACAGCTCGAGCATGACCAGTTTTTGGCCGTACAGGAATTCCTCGAATGGGCAAAGTCCGAGCATGCGAACAAAGGGTGGATCGCGGAACATCGAAAGCCGTGGTGGCGCGTCGATATGAGCAAGCCGGCTCCTCAAATTGTCGTGACATATATGGGACGACGCCCACCAGTGTTCGCCGTCAACACCGCTGGTGCCAGCATCATCAATGTCGCACATGGCCTTTATCCGAAGGTTCCCTTGCCTGAAAATTCAGTCGAGCAATTGGTGGCATGGCTCAATACCAACGTCAGCCAAAATTCCGGCCGGGTCTATGCTGGAGGACTCACTAAATTTGAACCTTCCGAGGTGGCGCGTTTGCGTATTCCGAACGCCGAACTACTTGCTGAGGGCGTGTTTTAATGGCATCTCGAGGAAATATAAATTTCGGCAAAGTATGGACAAACGAGGAAATAAAGAAAGACTGCACCGAGTCCACCAGGCTGTTCCGACTGCGACGGATGAAGGAACCATTGGCCGATTATCTGGCTGAATTCGCCGCAGCGCAGACAGCTGCCGAGTATGTTATCGAGAAACTGCCTGTCCTGTTGGCGAAACCAACAAATCGCCAGGAGCTGGCAAAGATAGTTCGCAATCCGGCATTCAACACAGCGCTACGCTACCTGACGGCGCCGCCGATTTCCGCTGATGACTTGCGCACGGTCATGTGCCGAAGCGTCACCGGCGCAGCGATATTGCAGGACCAGGAATTTGCTGATGAGCTCGTTGAGTTGATTCGTCAAACCATCGACCCGAAACGCTTCCCATGGCTGGCCACGGGCGCCACGCCCACCGACGAACAACTGCACGTAGCCAAGATAGCCTCCGCTGTTGTCGCCACCTGCCAGCGTGTGCAAACCAAGCGGCGCGGCGACGAACGGGCCGAACTGGAGGGCGCTGTTGTACGGTTGCTGGACGCGCTGGGATTTGTCCGCGTTCCAACGCCCCGCCATTCGATCATGCACGTCGAAGACCTGCCCAATGCCGGCGAGTATATGGTCGGCGCCACGCTGGGCAACGACAATGGCGATTGCATCATCGGACTCTACGATCGACGGCGCTTGGCGCTGGAATGCAAAAGTTCGAATTCCGAGATCAACAGTCGCAAACGTCTCAACAAGGAAGTCATCAAGGACGCTGAAAACTGGAATGCGCAATTTGGCGCGCAAGTCTTGACTGCGGCCGCCTTGCGCGGCGTGTTCAAACCGGAATATATCCGCGATGCGCAAGCCACGCCCATCATGATCATCTGGGAACATCGTTTGGAAGATCTCGAAGAGTTTATCTCTTCGACCAAGCCGTAGATACTGTTCCTGCCCCCGCAGCCCGAAGAACCATGTCTGTGCGGGACTTGGGCGTCTGCATGGGATGCGTCATGGAATGCGTATCAACTTGTCACACTCCAGTCGCCCGACTTGCCGCCATGCTTTTCCATCACGCGGATCTCGCCCATCACCATGCCGCGGTCCACGGCCTTGCACATGTCGTACACCGTCAGCAGGCCGACCTGCACCGCTGTCAGCGCTTCCATTTCCACGCCGGTCTTGCCGAAGGTTTCCACCTGCGCCTTGCAGTGCACGCTGGCGTTGGCTTCATCGGTCTCGAAATCGACGGCCACGCGGGTCAGGGCCAGCGGGTGGCACAGGGGGATCAGGTCGCTGGTGCGCTTGGCGGCCATGATGGCGGCGATGCGGGCGATGCTCAGCACATCTCCTTTTTTTGCCGTGCCACCCATGATGATGGCCAGCGTTTCCGGCTTCATGCGGATCGTGCCGGACGCGATGGCGATGCGGTGGGTTTGCGCCTTGGCGCCGACGTCGACCATGTGGGCCTGGCCGGTGGCGTCGAAGTGGGTCAGGTGGTCGGCGGGGGGGAGGGTGTCGGTCATGGGCGTGGTGCGGATGGTGGCAAAGGGTCAATAAATTGAGCGAGGGACGGGCGCCGTGCGCTGTCGTCGCGGATGCGGGTATCATAGCACCGTGAATTCAAAACACCGCCCCCCTACCAGTGAGTCCCGCCGTCCCCTGCGTCTGCGCATGGTGGCCGCGGCTTTGTTGATCGCGATGCCGATGGCCATGGCGCAAAACGCGCTTGCGCCTGCGAAAATTCCCAATCTGCCGGCGCTTGGCGACGCCGAGCGCCAGGACTTGTCGCCCATTACGGAGCGCAAGATCGGCGAGGAAATCATGCGCGACATCCGCCGCGACCGCGATTTCCTCGACGATGGCCCCATCCTCGAATACCTGAACAACTTCGGCAATGCGCTGGTGGCGGCGCGTCCCGGCGCGCGCGGCGAGGCCAATTACGATTACTACTTTTTCGCGGTGCGCGATCCCCAGCTGAACGCGTTCGCGCTGCCCGGCGGTTTCATTGCCGTGCACTCGGGTTTGCTGCTGGCGGCGCAGACCGAGTCGGAACTGGCGTCCGTGCTCGGCCACGAGATCGGCCACGTGGCGCAGCGCCACATCGCCCGGTCGATCGGCCAGCAAAAGCAGGATGCGCTGATTCCGCTGGCGGCGATGATCCTGGCGGCGCTGGCGTCCCGCGCCGGTGGCGACGCGGCCATCGGCGTGTTCATGGGCGGGCAGGGGCTGGCCATCCAGCGCCAGCTCAATTTCGGTCGCGAGGCCGAGCGCGAGGCCGACCGCATCGGCTTCCAGATCATGGGCGAGGCCGGTTACGATACCACCGGCATGGTGGCCTTCTTCCAGCGCATGCAGTCGGCCACCCGCAATTACAGCGACCTGGTGCCGGCCTACCTGCAAACCCACCCGCTCACCACCGAGCGCATCGCCGACATCCAGGCGCGCATCCGCGACCAGCCCTATAAACAGCGGGCCGACAGCCTGGACTTTTACCTGGTGCGTTCGCGCGCGCGCGTGTTACAGGCGCAGGGCTCGCAGGCGATGGCCGAGGCCAAACAGTTCTTCGAAGAACAGATGAAGCAGGAAAACCGCCTGCAACTGACGGCCGGCCAGTATGGCATGGCGTTCTGGTCGCTCAAGAATGGCGAGCCGGCCAACGCCCAGGCATGGCTGGACAAGGCGCGCGGCACGTTCAACAAGGCGCCGCCGCCCGGCACGTTCAGCGCCGCGCCCAAGCCGGCGTCGGACGCGATTTTCGTCACCACCTCGATCGAGATCAAGCTGGGCAAATCCGATGATCATGAATCCATCGCCAAGGGCCTGGAGGAAGCGAAAGCGGCGCAGCTGAAATTCCCGCTGTCACGCACCGTGTCGCACCTGTATGCCGAGGCCATGATTGCCGCCGGCAAGTACGACGAGGCGGCCGCCTACCTGCGGGACCAGGCCCAGCTCTATCGCGAAGAGCCGGAAGTGTTCGATTACCTGGCGCAGGTGTACTCCAAGCAGGGCAAGATTGCCCTGCAGCACATTGCGCTGGCCGAATCGTACATGCTGCAAGGCGGCACCCTGTCAGCGCTGGAACAGCTCGGTTTTGCGCGCAAGGCGTCCGATGCGTCGTTCTACGACCAGGCGCTGATCGATGCGCGCGAGCGCGACTGGCAGGCGCGCCAGCGCGAGGCGATGGGAGACAAGGCCAAGAAAGACCTGGCGTTACAGCCAGCCTTCAAGGCCGAGCTGCGCAGCGGCAGCAGTGCCAGCGGCAGCAATGGCACTGGTAGCACCAGTAGCGCCAGCGGCTTGGGCATTAGCGCCGACAGGGAGTGGGCCGACCCGTCCGGCCGCTTGCGCCAGAGTACCGATCCGTTCGAGCGGCTGCGGCAAAAATCCGATTTCGATAGCCTGACGCGATAGCCGCCGGGCTGCTGGCAGCGCGCCCCGGCTGCGCTGGCGGCGTTGCCAGTACGCCTGGCCAGCGCATCGTTGCAGGCTACCCGCCCCACCAGGCGCGAGCAGCTGACAGCGGGGTCTGCGCGGAAGGCACCAGACCGGCCCAACCGGACCGAGCCCTCGTATCTGCCATCTGCTCGCCGTATCCGCAGCTAACCTTGAGCGCCCGGTATGCTGACAAAGCCGAAACACGGGGCTAACTGGTCGGCAGGGACGCGTTCGATCGCCATGTGGCGCTCGCCATCGGCCAGGGTCAAGGGTGCGGAAGGATTGTCCAGCCACGCCAGCAAGGCTTCGTCGCCCACTGTCGCGCCATGTAAATGCAAGCGCGGCAGTACCTGGGCAAAATCGCGGTCGTCCAGCTGCGCCACCACCTTATTCCCCACCAGTATCAGGGCGCCGGCATCGGTCAGCGCCACCGTCTCGATGGCAGGCATGGCCACACCCGTGTGCAGCAGCCAGCCGGCTTGGGGATCGGTGCGCACGATGAACGGCGTTGCTGCCAGTTGCACGTACACGCGCTGCGGGCCGTTCTGGAAATACCAGCAGCCGCGCTCGTCGGCGGCATAGTTGCGGTTGATGAAGCCGACCAGGGCGGCATTGGTGAGCTTGTCGCCGGGCAGGTCCAGGTGCTGGGCGCGTTCGTCGCGCATGCGCCAGTGGCCGCGCGCGTCGAGCGCCAGCCAGCCGTAGCAGTTGGGTACGTCGGGCCACTTGGCCAGGGCCTGCTTGACGATGTCATCCATATTGTAAGTTTCCAGTGTCGTTGGCGCCATCGAGGAAGTGCAGCAGACGCCGGGGCAGCCAGTCCAGCTTGCCGGGCAGGCCGCCCACGGCAAAGCCCACGTGGCCGCCGTGGTCAGGATACTCGAGCACCACGTTCGACGCCGCACGTTGTGGCAGGTGGCGCCCGGGCAGGAACGGATCGTTTTTGGCGTTGAGCACCAGGGTGGGTACCGTAATGTCGCTCAGGACGTGCTTGGCGCTGGCGCGGTCCCAGTAGTCGTTGGTGTCGCGGTAGCCGTGCAGCGGGGCGGTGACGACGTTGTCGAACGCATACAGGTCGCGGGCGGCGTGCAGCGCGTCGAGGTCGAACAGGCCGGGGAAGTGCTCGAGCTTGGCGATGCACTTGGGCTTGAGCGTTTGCAGGAACATGCGCGTGTACACCATGTTGAAACCGCGCGAGAGCGAAGCGCCGCCCTGCGCCAGGTCCAGCGGCGCCGATACCGAACAGGCGGCATCGACGAAATCGGCCTGGTGCTGCGATTCGCCGAGCCAGCGCAACAGTGCGTTGCCGCCCAGCGAGACCCCGACCGCGTAAAACTTGCCGGCGTGGCGGGCGTGCAGCCGGCGCACGATCCAGTCCACCTCGGCGGCGTCGCCCGAGTGATAAAAACGCGGCGCGCGGTTGGCTTCGCCCGAGCAGCCGCGAAAATGCGGCACGGCGCCCGACCAGCCGCGCGCGGCCACGGCAGCCATCAGTGAGCGGGCATAATGGCTGTCGGACGAGCCTTCCAGCCCGTGAAACAGCACTACCAAGGGCTGGCCCGGCTGGCCGTCAACGAAATCGACATCGACGAAATCGCCGTCCGGCGCATCCCAGCGTTCGCGCCGGTAGCGCACCGCCGGCTTGGCGATGCACTTGGCGGGGTAGATGGTTTGCAGGTGGCCGCTGGGCAGCCAGAACGGCGCAGGGTATTTCACATCAGTGCAGGATTTGCGCCTGCGGATCGACCGGCGCTGCGCCGGGCGCGATCGACACGTGGTGCAGCACGATGCGCCAGCCGCGCGGGGTTTTGCTGTACACGTTGGTGGCCAGCAGGTGGGCCGGCTCGCCGCTGGCGGCGGTGGTGCCTTCGACCACCGTGTGCACCGAGCTCATCAAGGTATGGGTTTCGTGCAGCTGCGACGGCAAAATGTGCAGACCGCCCTGGGCCAGGATCGCTTCCCACGAGGTGCGGATGGCGGCGTGGCCGATCAGGCGCTGGCCGCCAGGGTGGATACAGACGATCTCGTCGTCATCGGCCCACAGGGCCATCAGCGCATCGACGTCGGCCCGGTTGAGGGCGTCGTAGAACGCGGTCTCGGTTTCGGCAGCGCTGCCGTTGAGCTGTTTGACACGTTTGGTTGGCATGCGGCTGCGTCCGGGGATTAGTGGTGGCCGACGACGGTGCCGGGCTTGAGGCGGTAGGCAGTGCCGCAGTACGGGCACTTGGCGGTGCCGTGGTGGTCGAATTCAAGGAACACGCGCGGGTGCGACGACCACAGCGGCATAGCCGGATTGGGGCAGTGCGCCGGCAAGTCCTTGCCGTCGAGTTCAACTGCGGCGGCTGCGTTGGTGGTGTTGGCGGTCATGTTATTCGGGCTCCGAAGGCTAGGGAAAACCACGATTTTAACGGATTCGCGCATTGAGCAAAAATCATCGGTAAAATAGCGCCTCTTCATTCCCGGTGCGCCGTGCCATGTGGCAGGAATGCCACACCTCCCTCATGACCAACCCTACCTTGAACACCCTGGACCGGCACCACCCGCAAGCCTGGCGCGAAGCCGTGCGCACCGGCATGCCCACCTTGTTCGGCATCGCTGCCTGGGGCCTGGTGGTGGGCGTGGCCATGGTCAAATCTGGCTTGTCGGTGCCGCAGGCGCTGGCGATGACCTTGCTGGTGTTTGCCGGCTCGGCGCAACTGGCGGCGCTGCCGCTGATTGCCACCGGCGCGCCGATCTCGGTGATTTTTCTGACCGCCGTGGTGGTCAACCTGCGGTTCGTGATCTTTGCCGCCTTGCTGGCGCCACACTTTGCCCACCTGCCATGGCGCCAGCGTCTGATGCTCGGCTATGTGTCGGGTGACCTGGCCGTCGCCTTGTTCCTGCAAAAATACCCGGACGCCGCGCCCCAGGCGGGCAAGCTGTCCTATTTAAAAGGCCTGATCTATCCGAACTGGTCGGCATGGCAGGTCGGTTCCATCATCGGCATCTTCGTCGGCAGTACCGTGCCACCCGAGTGGGGCCTCGGTTTTGCCGGCACCCTGGCCATCGTGTGCGTGATGATCCCGCTGGTGGCGGGCGTGCCGGCGCTGTGCGGCGTGCTGGTGGCCGGCGCGGTGGCGGTGGCCGCGTTCGGCTTGCCATATAAACTCGGTTTGCTGGTGGCGGTGGTGGTGGGCATGCTGGCCGCCATGCTGGTGGAAAGTTGCCTGACGAATCTGCGGGGCCGCCATGTCTGACCTGGAGATCTGGATCGTGATCGGCGCGCTGGTGCTGGCTACCGCCACCGCGCGCAGTTCCTTGTGGCTGATCGGCCACCATATCAACATCCCGAAGCGGGTGCAGGACATCTTGCGCTACGCACCTGCCTGCGCGCTGGCGGCAATTATCGGTCCCGACCTGATGTTGTCGCCCGCCGGAGCGGTCGTGTTGGACTTGAGCAATATCAAATTATTGTCAGGAATCGCGGCAACAGCCTATTATTTGCTGCGCCGCAATATGCTGGAAACCATTATATTCGGTATGGCTTGCTTCACGGCATTACGTGTTTGGCTGGGCTGATTCGTGTATTTCAATAACAATTAAATCACGCTGGCCTTGCGGTAGAATAGCGCCTTCTTATCACTCAACCAATGGGTCGCCATGTCCGCTGTCTTGAACTTCATCCGTCTGCAAGATCTTATCGACCAAAATGCCCTGCAGGGCAAGCGTGTGTTCATCCGCGCCGACTTGAACGTGCCGCAGGATGATGCGGGCAATATCACCGAAGATACGCGTATCCGCGCTTCCGTACCGGCCATTCGTGCCGCCACTGCCGCTGGCGCCAAAGTCATGGTCACGTCCCACCTCGGCCGTCCGACCGAAGGCGAGTTCAAGCCTGAAGACAGCCTGGCGCCGGTTGCCGCGCGCCTGTCCGAATTGCTGGGCCAGCCGGTCGAACTGAAGCAGAACTGGGTGGACGGCGCCGGCCTGGAAGGCCTGCAAGCGGGCCAGGTGGTGCTGCTGGAAAATGTCCGTGTGAACAAGGGCGAAAAGAAAAACGCCGATGAACTGGCCCAGAAAATGGCCAGCCTGTGCGACATCTACGTGAACGACGCGTTCGGCACTGCGCACCGAGCCGAGGCTTCCACCCATGGCATCGCCAAGTTCGCGCCGGTGGCTGCCGCCGGTCCGCTGCTGGCCGCCGAACTCGACGCACTGGGCAAGGCGCTGGGCGCCCCGGCCCGTCCGCTGCTGGCGATTGTCGCCGGTTCGAAAGTATCGTCCAAGCTGTCGATCCTGAAAGCCCTGGCCGACAAGGTGGACAACCTGATCGTGGGCGGCGGTATCGCCAACACCTTCATGAAGGCTACTGGCCTGAACATCGGCAAGTCGCTGGTGGAAAACGAGCTGGTGGAAGAAGCCAAGGCCATCATCGAGATCATGGCCAAGCGCGGCGCCACCGTGCCGATTCCGGTGGACGTGGTCTGCGCCAAGGAATTCTCGCCGACGGCAGCGGCCACCGTCAAGGACGTGGCCGACGTTGCCGACGACGACATGATCCTCGACATCGGCCCGAAAACCTCGGCCCTGCTGGCCGAGCAAATCGCCGCTGCCGGCACCATCGTCTGGAACGGCCCGGTGGGCGTGTTCGAGTTCGACCAGTTTGGCGAAGGCACCAAGACGCTGGCGCTGGCCATCGCTGCCTCGAAAGCGTTTTCGATCGCCGGTGGTGGTGACACCTTGGCGGCAATCGCCAAGTACGACATCACCGACAAGATCGGTTACATCTCCACCGGTGGTGGCGCGTTCCTGGAATTCCTGGAAGGGAAGACCCTGCCTGCGGTGGAAATCCTGACGCAGCGCGCTGCAGCGCAATAATGTTTTTGGTCCAAGATTAGTAAATAGCACGGTCGTGCGGTGTAGTGAATTGCCAGTAAAATTGCTGTAATGCCCGTCCAAGTCAACTGTTTTTGTAAGATTGCTACAAACTTTTGTAGTTTGGCTACATTGATGGTGACTTTGACATCCGGTACGGCAGCACTTTCCCTGGTTTCCGCCTGGCGCGGAAGCTGTCCGCATGACCTTACGCTCAAGGAATACTATGTCCCGTAGCACCAAAATTGTCGCCACGATCGGCCCAGCTTCTACTGATTTCAACGTCCTGGTCAAAATGATCCGTGCCGGCGTCGATGTCGTGCGCCTGAACTTCTCGCACGGCAAGGCGCAGGATCACATCGACCGCGCGCGCCTGGTGCGCGAAGCCGCTGCCGAGTGCGGCCGCGAAGTGGCGATCATGGCGGACATGCAGGGACCGAAGATTCGTGTCGGCAAATTTGAGAACAGCAAGATCGAACTGGTCAACGGCGACAAGTTCATCCTGGACGCCAGGTGGGGCGAGAACGGCGAACTGGGCAACCAGGAACGCGTGGGCCTCGATTACAAGGCGCTGCCGCAGGACGTGCGTCCCGACGACAAGCTGCTGCTCAACGACGGCCTGATCGTGCTGGTGGTCGATAAAGTGATCGGCAGCGAGATCTACACCACCGTCAAGATCGGTGGCGAGCTGTCCAACAACAAGGGCATCAACCGCCAGGGTGGCGGCCTGACCGCGCCGGCGCTGACCGCCAAGGACATGGAAGACATCAAGACCGCGATGAGCTTCCAGTGCGACTACCTGGCCATCTCGTTCCCGAAAAGCGCGACCGACATGGAAATGGCGCGCCAGCTGGCCAACATCGCCGGCGAGCCGTACGGCCACAAGCCGATGATGATCGCCAAGATCGAGCGCGCGGAAGCCATTCCCGTGCTGCAAGAAATTCTCGACGCGTCCGACGGCATCATGGTCGCCCGCGGCGACCTGGCAGTGGAAGTGGGCAATGCCGCAGTGCCGGCGCTGCAAAAGCGCATGATCCGCATGGCGCGCGAATCGAACAAGCTGGCCATTACCGCCACGCAAATGATGGAATCGATGATTTTCAACGCCGTGCCTACCCGCGCCGAAGTATCGGACGTGGCCAACGCGGTGCTGGACGGCACCGATGCGGTGATGACCTCGGCGGAAACGGCCTCGGGCCGCTACCCGATCGAAACCGTGGAAATGATGGCGGCCATTTGCGTGGAAGCCGAGCTGTCCGAGTACAACAAGCTCGACGCCGACTTCCTCAACGCCACGTTTACCCGTATCGACCAGTCGATCGCGTACGCGGCGCTGTTTACCTCGCATCACCTGGAAGTCAAAGCAATCGTGGCGCTGACCGAGTCCGGCTCCACCGCGCTGTGGATGAGCCGTCATAACATCGACACGCCGATCTACGCGCTGACGCCGAGCGTGGTGACCGAGCGCAAGGCTTCGCTGTACCGCAACGTGAAGGCGTTCAACCTGGCGCAAGCCGGCGACAGCGCCACCGTGATGCGCCAGGCCGAAGAGTTGCTGGTGGCGCGCGGCATCGTCAAGAAAGACGACATCATCGTGGTCACCTGGGGTTCCCGCATGGGTTACGCCGGTGGCACCAATGCGCTTCGGATCGTCAAGGTCGGTCAGGTCGTTAATAAGTAAGCCCGGAGACCATGCCCGCGCGAGCGGGCGTGGTGCTGCTCCGGCAAGGTTTTTTTTTTAATTGTTTGGAGTACATACCATGTCCCTCGTATCGATGCGTCAACTGCTGGACCATGCTGCTGAAAATGGTTACGGCATTCCTGCTTTTAACGTCAACAATCTGGAACAAGTGCAAGCCATCATGGCTGCTGCCGATGCGCTCGACAGCCCGGTGATCATGCAAGCGTCCGCCGGCGCCCGCAAATATGCCGGCGAAGCGTTCCTGCGTCACCTGATCGACGCCGCCATCGAAGCCTACCCGCACATCCCGGTCGTGATGCACCAGGATCACGGCCAGTCGCCGGCAATCTGCATGGCCGCCATCCGCTCCGGCTTCTCGTCGGTGATGATGGACGGTTCGCTCGAAGCCGACGGCAAATCGGTAGCGTCGTATGAATACAACGTCGCTGTCTCGCGCGAAGTGGTGAAATTCTCGCACTCGATCGGTGTGACCGTCGAAGCGGAACTCGGTGTTCTGGGTTCGCTGGAAACCATGAAGGGCGACAAGGAAGACGGCCACGGCGCCGACGGCACCATGACCCGCGAACAGCTGCTGACCGACGTCGACCAGGCTGCCGACTTCGTCAAGCAAACCCAGTGCGACGCGCTGGCCATCGCTATCGGTACCTCGCACGGCGCCTACAAGTTCACCCGCAAGCCTACCGGCGACATCCTGGCGATCGACCGCATCAAGGAAATCCACGCGCGCATCCCCAACACCCACCTGGTGATGCACGGTTCGTCGTCGGTGCCGCAAGAGCTGCTGGCCATCATCCGCGAATTCGGCGGCGACATGAAAGAGACCTACGGCGTGCCGGTCGAAGAGATCCAGGAAGGCATCCGTCACGGCGTGCGCAAGATCAACATCGACACCGACATCCGCCTGGCCATGACTGCCGCGATCCGCCAGTTCATGTTCCAGAACCCGTCGAAGTTCGATCCACGCGACTACCTGAAGCCGGCCCGCCTGGCTGCCGAGCAAGTCGTGCGCGCCCGTTTCGAAGCGTTCGGCTGCGCCGGCCAGGCATCGAAAATCAAGCAAGTGTCGCTGGAAAAAATGGCCGAGCGTTACAAGGCCGGCGAGCTGTCGCAAATTGTGAAGTAAAATCCTGTCTGCAACGGGGCCACTGACCCGTGAGTTCTCGACCGGCGGAGAGCGTTGCTTTCCGCCGGTTTCGCTTTTAATAACACTAAGTGCTAGCTATGAACGCCCTCTACCAGTCCTCCATCTCCTCCCTGCCACTGCTCGGTCACGGCAAAGTCCGCGACAACTACGCTGTCGGCGACGACAAGATCCTGATCGTCACCACCGACCGCCTGTCGGCTTTCGACGTGGTCATGAATGAACCGATTCCCGGCAAGGGCATGGTACTGAACCAGATGAGCGATTTCTGGTTCGAGAAGCTGGGCCACATCGTGCCGAACCACCTGACCGGCGTTGCGCCGGAGTCCGTGGTGTCCGCCGACGAAGTGGTGCAGGTGAAGGGCCGCGCGGTCGTGGCGAAACGCCTGAAACCGATCATGGTCGAAGCCGTCGTACGCGGCTACATCATCGGTTCGGGCTGGAAAGATTACCAGGCGACTGGCGCGATCTGCGGCATTACGTTGCCGGAAGGCCTGCAACAGGCCGAGAAGCTGCCCGAGCCGCTGTTCACCCCGGCCGCCAAGGCCGACCTGGGCGAGCACGACGAAAACATCAGCTTTGCCGACATGGAAAGCCGCATCGGCGCCGAACTGGCTGCCAAAATGCGCGATGTCAGCATCAAGCTGTACACGGCAGCAGCCGAGTACGCCGCCACGCGCGGCATCATCATTGCCGACACCAAGTTCGAATTCGGCCTCGATGACGACGGTGTGATGCACCTGATGGACGAAGTGCTGACCGCCGATTCGTCGCGCTTCTGGCCGGCAGATTCGTACGCCGTGGGCATCTCGCCACCGTCGTTCGACAAGCAGTTCGTGCGCGACTACCTGGAAACGCTGACCGACTGGGGCAAGACCGCGCCGGCACCGGCACTGCCGGCCGACGTCATCGAGAAAACCCAGGCCAAGTATTTCGAAGCCATCGAGCGCCTGACCGGCGACAAGCTGAAGGCATAAGATGACCGACCAAGCTAAGCCATTGGTTGGCGTCATCATGGGCTCGTCCTCGGACTGGGACGTGATGCAAAACGCGGTTGCCGTTCTCAAACAGTTTGGCGTGCCGTTCGAGGCGCAAGTCATTTCCGCCCACCGCATGCCCGACGAGATGTATGCGTACGCGAAAAGTGCGCGCGCGCGTGGCCTGCGCGCCATCATCGCCGGCGCCGGCGGTGCCGCCCACTTGCCGGGCATGGTCGCTGCCATGACCATCGTGCCGGTGCTGGGCGTGCCGGTGCCGTCGAAATATTTGCGCGGCGAAGATTCGCTGCTGTCGATCGTGCAAATGCCAAAAGGCGTGCCGGTATCGACCTTTGCCATTGGCGAAGCGGGCGCTGCCAACGCAGCGCTGACGGCAGTGGCCATGATTGCCGCCACCGACGACGCGCTGGCCGACCAGCTCGAAGCGTTCCGCGTCACGCAAACCGAAGCCGCCAAGGCCATGACCCTGCCGTTGTAAGAGACTTATGAGCGATACCAAGTTTAACCCTCTGCTGCCCGCCGCCAACCCGCCAGCCTGGCTGGGGGTGATGGGCGGCGGCCAGCTCGGCCGCATGTTCGCCCACGCCGCCCAGAGCATGGGCTACCAGGTGGCCGTGCTGGAACCGTCCGACACCTGCCCGGCAGGGCAGGTGTCCCAGCGCCTGGTCAATGCCGGCTATAGCGACACCGCCGGTCTCGACGCGCTGGCTGCACAATGCCTGGCCGTCACCACCGAATTCGAGAACGTGCCGGCCGACAGCCTGTCGCGCCTGGCACAGTCGGTGTTTGTGGCACCCAACGCCCACGGCGTCTCGGTGGCGCAGGACCGCATCGCCGAAAAACGTTTCTTTGTCGATTGCGCGGAAAAATCGGGCGTATTGCCGGCGCCGCACAAGGTGATCGCCAGCGAGCAAGACATCGCAGCGATTGCCGACGACCTGCTGCCCGGCATCCTGAAAACCGTGCGCATGGGTTACGACGGCAAGGGGCAGGTGCGCGTGACATCGCGCGACGACGTGCGCGCCGCGTTTGCCGAGATGGGGCAGGTGACCTGCTTGCTGGAAAAAATGCTGCCGCTGGCGTACGAAGTCTCGGTGCTGACCGCGCGCGGCCACGACGGTGAATCGGTCGTGTATCCGATCGCTGAAAACGTTCACCGCGACGGCATCCTGTTTACCACCACGGTGCCGGGGCCGAACGTCTCGGCCGAGAGTGCCGTCAAGGCGCAGCAGGCGGCGCAAGCGATCGTGGCTGAACTCGGTTACGTCGGTGTGCTGTGCATCGAGTTTTTCGTGCTCACCGATGGTTCGCTGGTGGTCAACGAAATGGCGCCGCGTCCGCACAACAGCGGCCACTACACGATGGACGCCTGCATCACCAGCCAGTTCGCGCAGCAGGTACGCGCCATGGCCCGTTTGCCGCTCGGCGACGTGCGCCAGCATTCGCCGGCCGTCATGCTCAACATCCTCGGCGATGTCTGGTTTGAAGGCGAGAGCGATGATGTGCGCGAGCCGGCCTGGGACCAGGTGCTGGCGCTGCCCGGCGCCTGCCTGCACCTGTATGGCAAGGACGACCCGCGCCGTGCGCGCAAGATGGGCCATTTGACCTTCGTGGCCGCTACCCTGGAGCAGGCGCAACAGCAGTTGCTGGCGGCCTGCGACATCCTCGGTATCGCGCCGTGAGTGTGGTCAATACCGTTGCCGACGCAGCCGCCATCGCGGCCGGCGCACGCGTGCTGGAAGCAGGCGGCCTGGTGGCATTTCCCACCGAGACCGTCTATGGCCTGGGCGCCGATGCCGAAAACCCGGCAGCGGTGGCCCGCATCTATGAAGCCAAGGGCCGTCCCAACGACCACCCGGTGATCGTCCACGTGGCGCCCGGCGCCGACCTCGATTACTGGGTCACCGAGATTCCCGATGCCGCGCGCCAGCTGGTCGCTGCCTTCTGGCCCGGTCCATTGACACTGATACTCAAGCGCGCCAGCCACATCCCGGACGCCGTTTCCGGCGGCCAGGATACGGTGGGCATCCGCTGCCCGTCGCACCCGGTAGCGATTGCGCTGCTGACCGCCTTCAAGGGCGGCAAGGGTGGCGTCGCCGCGCCGTCGGCCAACAAGTTCGGCAACGTCAGTCCCACCACCGCGCAACATGTGTGCGATGAATTTCACCTCGATGATGTGGAAGAGGGCTCGATCACCGGCGAGCCGGCATGTTCGGCCGGCTTGCATGTCACTGTTCTCGAAGGCGGCGCCAGCCAGGTCGGCATCGAATCGACCATCGTCGATTTGTCGCGCCTGGCCACGCATGGCCCGGTGCTGCTGCGCCCCGGCCATATCACGGCGCAGCAGATCGCCGACGTGATCGGCCAGTTGCCGGCCGCACCCGACCAGGCCGCACCGCGCGCTTCCGGCACCCTGGAATCGCACTACGCGCCGCGCACGCCGGTCACCATGGTGGCCCACGCTGCGCTGGCCGACACGGTCGCGCAACTGCAGGCCAAGGGCGCCCGCGTGGCCGTGATCGGCCATGGCTGCGGCGAACTCGGCAACAACATGCGCCTGCTGCCGGCCGAGCCGGTGGGCTACGCTTACGGCATCTATGCCGCGCTGCGCGAGATGGACCTGGTGCAAGCCGATGTGATCCTGGTGGAAACCCCGCCGCAAGACGATGCCTGGCTGGGCGTGAACGACCGCCTGCGCCGTTCTGTGTTTGGTTCGACCGGCATCCTGGCACGCTTCCTGAGTCAATAATCTGCTGTTTTTATGTATTCCAGCGACCAACTTTTTTGATTAAAAGCAACGCTGGAATTCCTATCCGAGCAACTGTTCTTTTTTGAACACAACCCCTGAGAAATTGAGTGCGCGCTGCTATACATTCCAGCCCAACGCTGGCAGACTAGTTGTGCATGAATAGCACGCCCGTTCTTATTGGGCCACAATATCCTCAGGAGACAATATGCGTCACACCAAACTTGCCATCGCCGCAATGGCTCTCGCCATCCTTTCCGGTTGCGGTGGCTCCAGCCCGGAAGCGGGCGATCAAACCCTTCGTGTCAAATTCAATTCGCAAGTGTCGTTCGGTGACAGCCTGTCGGATGTGGGCTCGTATAACGTTGGCACCATTGCTGCCCTCAAGGGCGGCAAGTTCACCATCAATGGCGACAACACCGCCATCAATGCCACGCTGACCGGCCGTAACTGGACCGAACTGGTGGCCGCACAACTGGGTTTGCCGGCGCCATGCGCCGCATTGACCGGCCTCGACGGCACCACCCCAGGTTTCAACGTTCCCCGCAAAGCCAACGCAGGCTGCTACGGCTACGCCCAGGGCGGCGCGCGCGTGACCAATCCTGTCGGTCCCGGCAATATCGCCACCGGCGCTGCCACCGGCTTCATGACGGTACCAGTCGTGACCCAGGTCGCCAACCACCTGGCCGCTGTCGGTGGCAAGTTCAAGGGTGACGAACTGGTGCTGGTGATGGCTGGCGGTAACGATGTACTGTTCCTGCTGTCCAAGCTGAGTGCCGATGCGACCGCTGCTGGCGGCCAGGGCTATATCGTCAGCCTGGCCACGCAACTGGCTGCAGGCGCCACCAACCCTACTACAGCGCGTGCAGCCATCCTGTTTGCCGCTACCACCCAGGCAGCGGTTCCCGGCAGCACTCAGGCCAGTATTACCACCAGCGCGGTCGGCGCTGCAGCAGTGCAGCCCGGCAACGGTGCTGTGGTTTCCCCGGCAGTATATGGCCCGATGGTGACCAAGGCCGCTGCCGACGGCGCCGCCGCCGGCGCCGCCTTCGTGACCACCACCGCGCCGACGCTGGTGACGCAAATGCGCGATGCCGGCACCCAATTGGCCACCCTGGTAAAAAGCCAGATCATCGCCAACGGCGCCAACTACGTCACCGTCAACAACTTGCCGGACGTGGCTACAACGCCTAGCGGTCGCTCCCGTACTGCCGAGATCCGTGCCCTGATCGACTCCATGGTCGGCGCCTTCAACGGTGCGCTGACCGCCGGCCTGTCCACCGAGCAGAAAGTGGTGATCGTCGACGTGTACGCAGTGAGCCACGACCAGGCCACCAACCCGGGACCGTATGGCCTGACCAATGTCGCCGAACCGGCATGCGACCTGAGCGCGGCGAAGAACCCGATCGGCTCCGCGATCGTCTGCAACGGCAGCAACCTGGTGGCCGGCGATGTCAGCCACTACTCGTTCGCCGACGAGGTGCATCCGACACCGTTCAACAACCTGCTGCTGGCGCGTTACGTGTCGCGCAGCCTGGTGACCAAGGGCTGGATGTAAGGCGGCGGTAGCCGGCGGTGGCCGCGCACAAGCGGCCGTCTGCCGGCAACGAACAACACGAACAAGAATCTGGAGACGAAATGAATAAAACCTCGCTCAAACTGCTGGTGCTGGCAGCCGCCATGTCGGTGGCCACGGCCGCCTCGGCGCAACAAACGGCCGGCACCTGGCTGGGCACCCTGGGCCTGAACAAGATCACCCCGAAGGTCGATTCGGGCGACGTGTCGGCGCCGGCACTGCCGGGCACCAAGGCCGATGTCGAGCCCGACACCAAGCCGCGCTTTGCGATTGCCTACATGCTCACCGATAACTGGTCGGCCGAGCTGGACCTGGGCGTGCCGTACAAGCACGATCTGATCGGCGCCGGTTCGATCGAAGGCACCGGCAAGCTCGGCGACTCGATGGTGCTGCCGCCGACCGCCTTCATCCAGTACCGCTTCATGCCGGCCAACGCCACCTTCCGCCCCTACGTGGGCCTGGGCCTGACTTACGCGATGTTCATCAAGGAACGGGGTTCGGGACAACTGACCGCGATCCTGAACACCGGCGGCCCTGGCGCGACGTATAAGCTCGACGACAAGGCCGGCGTGAGCGCCCAGATCGGCGCCACCTGGCGCATCGACGACAACTGGTTCCTCGACGCCACCGTGATCAAGACCAAGCTCAAAACCAAGGTCCACTTCTCCACCGGCCAGACTCAGGACGTGCGCCTGGACCCGGTCGCGGCCAGTATCAGCATTGGCTACAACTTCAAGGGGTTGAGTTTCTAAAACGAAAAAAGCCGCGCAGACTGCGCGGCTTTTTTTTGCCTGCCCGAATACTTACTGGAAGGCCTGTATCCCCGTCTGCGCCCGGCCCAGGATCAGCGCATGGATATCATGCGTGCCTTCGTAGGTGTTGACCACCTCGAGGTTGACCATGTGGCGGATGATGCCGAACTCGTCCGAGATGCCGTTACCGCCGAGCATATCGCGCGCTACGCGGGCGATGTCGAGCGACTTGCCGCACGAGTTGCGCTTCATCATCGAGGTGATTTCCACCGCCGCCGTGCCGGCGTCTTTCATGCGGCCCAGTTGCAGGCAGCCTTGCAGGCCCAGCGTGATTTCGGTCTGCATGTCGGCCAGCTTCTTTTGCACCAGCTGGTTGGCGGCCAGCGGACGACCGAATTGCTGGCGGTCGAGCACGTACTGGCGCGCCGTGTGCCAGCAGGCTTCGGCCGCGCCCAGCGCGCCCCAGGCGATGCCGTAGCGGGCCGAATTGAGGCAGGTGAACGGGCCTTTCAGGCCGCGTACGTCCGGGAAGGCGTTTTCTTCCGGGCAGAACACATTGTCCATCACGATCTCGCCGGTGACCGAGGCGCGCAGGCCGAACTTGCCGTGGATGGCCGGTGCACTCAAGCCCGCCATACCCTTGTCGAGGATGAAGCCGCGAATTGCGCCTTCGTCATCCTTGGCCCACACCACGAACACGTCGGCCACCGGCGAGTTGGTGATCCACATCTTGGCGCCCGACAGCGCATATCCGCCCGGCACTTTCTTGGCGCGGGTGATCATCGAACCGGGGTCGGAGCCGTGGTTGGGTTCGGTGAGGCCGAAGCAGCCGATCCATTCGCCGGTGGCCAGCTTGGGCAGGTATTTTTGGCGCTGCGCCTCGGTACCGAATTCATGGATCGGCACCATCACCAGCGACGATTGCACGCTCATCATCGAGCGGTAGCCGGAGTCGATGCGTTCGACTTCGCGCGCGATCAGGCCGTAGGCCACGTAATTGAGTTCGGGGCCGCCGTATTGTTCGGGAATGGTGGGGCCGAGCAGGCCCAGTTCGCCCATCTCGCGGAAGATGGACGTGTCCATCTTCTCGTGGCGGAAGGCGTCGAGGATGCGCGGGGCCAGCTTGTCGCCGCAGTAGGCGGCAGCGGCGTCGCGCACCATGCGCTCTTCGTCGGTCAACTGCTGGTCCAGCAGCAGGGGATCATCCCAGTGAAACTGGGCGCGGGCTTGGCTCATGGTGGTCTCTCATTATGGTGAATGCTGCTGCATTCTAAGCCGCCGCCCATGGCACGGCTTTTCTAATGGCGACACCAATTTCCGTTTTTACCCCAGGCTGCCGAACTGGCCGCCGTGGAAAATCAGCGGTGGGCTCGGGGAGAACTCGCACAGCTCCACTTCGCCGACGAAAATTACGTGGTCGCCCTCGGGATAGCGGCTGCGGTTGTGGCACTCGAACCAAGCCGACGCACCTTTTAAAATCGGGTGGCCGGTGCGCGACAGCTCGTATTCGGCAGTGGCCCACGGGTCGGCGCCGCGCGTGGCAAACAGCTTGGCCAGGTGGGCCTGGCTGGCGCTGAGCACGTTGATCACGTAGTGCGAGTTGCCGGTAAAGATGGGCATGCTGTTGGCGTTGTTGGACAAACTCCACAGCACCAGCGGCGGATCGAGCGAGACCGAGTTGAAGGAACTGGCGGTCAGGCCGCGAAACGTGCCGTCAGCCAGGCGCGTGGTGATCACGGTGACGCCGGTGGCGAACTGGCCCAAGGCCTGGCGGAAATGGGCGGTATCGAATGGTCGTTCTGCGGCGCGGGGGGAAATGGTGTGCATGGTCAGCCTGAGTCTTTTAGCCATTATGCCAAAGATTGCATGGCAACTGCGCAATAGCCCTACGGCAAGAGAGCTGAACGGTGACGGCTACAGCTTCAAGTCCAGCTGCCCCGACGCCAGGCTGGCCGGTTCGTTCAAGGGCGATCTGGCCAAGTCGTACACGCTCACGGCCGACACTTCTTTCGAGCTGAATGGCAAGACCGAGGTGCAGCACAACGTCCTCAACGGTACTTTTCAGGGCGCCTGCCCGGCGGACATGGCGCCCGGCGTGAAGAAAATGCGCGGTGGCATGAAGATGAAAAGCCTCTACATCAACCGCTAACTCCGGTCACAGGCGTCCCCGTTGCATCGCGCGGCGTGTTTCTGCATTCTTGGGCATTATTGCTGAATTCAAATACGGCAGGAGGCTTTCATGGAAACAGCCATACTGGGCGGCGGATGCTTCTGGTGCACCGAAGCGGTTTTTCTGGACGTCAAAGGTGTCGAGAAAGTCGTGTCCGGCTATGCCGGCGGCACGGTGCCCGATCCGACTTACGAACAGGTGTGCGCCGGTGCGACCGGCCATGCCGAAGTGGTCAAAATCGACTTCGATCCGGCCGTGATCGATTACCACGACCTGCTCGAAATCTTTTTTACGATCCACGATCCCACCACGCCGAACCGCCAGGGCAATGACGTCGGCACGCAGTACCGGTCGGTCGTGTATCACTTGTCGCCGCAGCAGGAAGCGGTGGCGCGCAAGGTGGTGGCCGAGATGGCCAATGTGTGGGATGCGCCGATCGTCACCGAGCTGGCGCCGGCGCCAGTGTTTTACCCGGCCGAGGCTTACCACCAGGATTACTTCAGCCACCACCCGCTGCAAAGCTATTGCGCTTTCGTGGTGGCGCCCAAGGTGGCGAAGCTGCGTGCGATTTACGCGCACCGGGTGAAGTAAGCAAAAGCCGGCCAAATTGGCGGGGCGCTCCTGCACGAACAGGCGCTAGGGCTGCAGGCGTTCTTTTGCCCAGCTACCGTCGGCCTGTTTCACATAGACGATGCGGTCGTGGAAGCGCGAGCGGCGGCCTTGCCAGAATTCAATGCGCACCGGGTCGAGGCGGTAGCCGCCCCAGTGCGCGGGGCGCACTGCGTGCTCGCCGCTGGCCGCTGCCACCGCGTCGTAATTGACTTCCATCTGTTCGCGGTTGGCAATCGGTGCGCTTTGTTGCGAGGCGATCGCGCTGATCTGGCTTTTCAGCGGGCGGCTGTAGAAATACCTGTCGCTTTCCTCGGCCGAGGTTTTCACCACCGTGCCTTCGATGCGCACCTGGCGCTCCAGTTCGCTCCAGAAGAACAGCAACGCCGCGTGCGGATTGGCGCCCAGTTGCTGGCCCTTCTGGCTGTCGTAGTTGGTGTACCAGGTAAAGCCGCGCGCGTCGAACTGCTTGATCAGCACGATGCGCGAGCTGGGCCGGCCCTCTGTGTCCACGGTGGCCACGCTCATTGCGTTCGGCTCGTTCACTTTCGCATGCATGGCTTCGTCGAACCATTTGCCGAATTGGGCGATCGGGTCGTCCAGCACATCGGTTTCCGTCAGGCTGGCGCGGCCGTAATCGAGGCGCAGGTCGGCCAGCACCACGCCGTCGGCCACCGTGTTGTGGACCGGTACTTGTTGCTGCTCGGGCACCTGGCTGGCGGGCAGGGCAGGGGTGATGCCGCGCCGCACCTGCATCGCGCTGCCCAGTTGCGCCATCTGCTCGGCGCTGAACAGGCGCTTGGCCATCGGTGCGATATTGGCTTCTTCCTTGGCCATGTGGGCGGTGTAGGCGTCGCAGAAGCGGCTTACGTTCTCTGGCGACAGCGCGGTGCCGGTACCAGCCGCGACCGCTTCGAGCTCGGTTTGCAGCAGCGCCCAGTCCTGGTCCATGGCGGCGTGGTCGGCCAGGATGCCGGGCACCAGTTGTTCGAGCAGGGCGAGGTCGGCGTCGCGCGCGGTGGCTTGCAGCATTGGCATCAAGTTCTGTTCTTCGTCGTCGTGGTGCAGGTGGGCGGCGTTGTTGAAATACTTGAGGACGGCCTGGGCCGCCTTTTGCGCGTCAAGGTCGGCGCCGTGCGCGGCCAGGTGGGCCGGCAGCTTGGCGAGCGTGGCCAGTTGCTTGCGGATGCGGTCGTGGCAATGCTTGAGCACGGCGATCGGCTGGTTGAAATCGGGGGCGGTGTCGAACAGTGTGTTGCTCATGGAATCAGGACTCTGGCTGGGTGAGAAAATCATTCTAGAATAATTTTTCTGGCAGTGTCCGCTAAAATGGCGGGATGGATACCAATTCAACCTTTAATCTGGACGAAGTCGACTTCGAGCGACGATTCGGCGGCATAGCGCGCCTGTATGGCGCCCCCGCGCTCGAGCGCTTTCGCGGCGCCCACGTGTGCGTGGTCGGCGTGGGCGGCGTCGGCTCGTGGATCGTCGAGGCGCTGGCGCGCAGCGCCATCGGCCAGTTGACCTTGATCGACCTCGACAACGTGGCCGAATCGAATATCAACCGCCAGATCCAGGCGCTGAGCGGCACCGTCGGCCAGGCCAAGATCCACGCGCTGGCCGAGCGCATTGCCCAGATCAACCCGTTTTGCGTGGTGCACCAGGTCGAGGATTTCGTCACGCCCGACAATCTCGACACCATGCTGGGTACCGACAAGTTCGACTACGTGGTGGACGCCATCGACAGCGTGAAGGCCAAGGCGGCCATGATCGCCCATTGCCGCCGCCACGCGATTCCGCTGGTGATCATCGGCAGCGCCGGCGGCCAGACCGATCCCACCCAGATCGCCGTGCGCGACCTGGCCCGCACCGAGCAGGAGCCGCTGCTCAAGAAGGTGCGGCGCCTGCTGCGCAGCGAGTACGGTTTTCCGCGTGGCGAGAAAACCAAGTTTCATGTCGATGCGGTGTTTTCGATGGAGCCGCTCAAGTACCCGGAACCGGCCGACGCGTGCGCAGTGGATGCCGGCGGCGGCATCACCGGCCTCAATTGCGCCGGTTTCGGCTCGGCCATGGTGGTCACCGCCACCTTTGGCATGGTGGCGGCCGGCCACGTGTTGCGCCAGTTGGCGGCGCCTGCCGCGCCAGCGGCCGTTGAGCCAGTTGCTGCGCCGTCAGCGGTGGTAGCGGCAGACGGTACCATCGGGAATTAAGCCGACACGCGGGATAGGTTTGCTATCATGGCGGGCGCCGGTACGTGCGCGTGCCGTCCCCAGTCACCCAGAGAGAGAATCAATCTATGAAGCGTAGTTCCGTTTTTGCAGCAACGCTGCTGGCGCTGGCGGCCTTCTCGGCCCAGGCGCAAACTCCTGCCGAAGCAGCTGCTGCGGCTGCACCTGCTGCACCTGCAACCCCGGCTGCTGCGGCCACGCCTGCTGCGCCAGTGGTGGTCGGTTCCGCCACGCCGGGCCCGGCTGCCGAATCGCTGATCGTCAACGACACCAAGGTGGGTACCGGCCGCGAAGCGACCAGCGGTGCGACCGTCTACATGCACTACACGGGCTGGTTGTATCGTCCGCTGGCAAAGAATATGCGTGGCCGCCAGTTCGACTCGTCGATTCCGCGCGGCGAGCCGCTGGACTTCGTGCTTGGCACCGGCCGCGTGATCAAGGGCTGGGACCAGGGCATCGTGGGCATGAAAGTGGGCGGCAAGCGCACCCTGATCATTCCGTCGGAACTGGCCTATGGCTCGCGCGCCGCACCGGGCGGCGGCATCCCACCGAACTCGGCGCTGATCTTCGACGTTGAACTGGTCGACGTAAAGTAACCAGGCATTCCCCCAGGGACGCCTGACAACCCTCCAGAGCAAGGCGCAGCGACGAAGACAGTACGCCAGTACGCGAATATTGCCAGACGCTGCAACGCCGCCATGGAGGGCTTGTCAGGCGCTCCCTGCGCTCGGCACTTGCAGGCAGCATTCTTGCGGCATGGCGCCGAGCCGCACCTGCAAGGTGCTGTGATGAATCGCATACTTGTCCTTGAGCGTCTGGCTTATGGTGTCCACCGTCACATCGCCCGGATAGCCGGCTGGTGTCACCAGCTGCGCGGTCAGCGCGTTCTCGGTCGTGCTCATGGCCCAGATGTGCAGATCGTGCACGGCGCTCACCCCGGCCTGGTCGCGCAGGAATTGCTCGATGCCGGCGCGGTCCACGTTATCGGGCACCGCCGCCAGCACCATGCGCAGCGACTGTGTGAGCAGGCCCCAGGTGCTCCAGACGATGATGGCCACGATCACCATGCTGATCACCGGGTCGATCCAGTTCCAGCCGCTGTAACGCACCGCGAGTCCGGCCAGCAATACCCCCAGTGAAATCGCCGCATCGGCCGCCAGGTGCAGGTAGGCGCCACGGATATTGATGTCGTCCTTGCTGCCCGACATGAACAACCACGCCGAGAAACCATTGATCAGGATGCCGATGCCGGCCACGATCGAGACCGTCAGGCCGGCCACCGGATCGGGCGTCACCAGCTTTTGCACTGCCTCGAAAGCGATCACGCCGCAAGCGGCCATCAGCAGCATGCCGTTGAACAGCGCCGCCAGCATCGACGTGCCGCGCAGGCCGTAGGTATAGCGCGCGCTGGGCTGGCGCCTGGCCAGAATCACCGCGCCCCACGCCAGCATCAGGCCCATCACGTCCGACAGGTTATGGCCGGCATCGGCCATCAGCGCGGTGGAATTGGCCAGGTAGCCATAGAAAAATTCCACCACCACGAAGCCGAGGTTGAGCACGATGGCAATCGCAAACGCGCGGCCCATGGTGTTGGGATCGCCGTGATGGTGGTGATGACCGCCGCCGTGATTGTGGCCGTGATCGTGTCCATGGCTGTGGCCTGCGGCTGGTTTCCCGTGGCCGTGATCGTGATCGTGCCCACCACCGTGGCCTGTGGCTGGTTTGCCCTGGCCGGCCTGATCGTGACCATGCTCGTGACTGTGATCATGCTCGTGGTCGTTGTGGTTATCGTGACTACTGTGGCCGGCGTGGTCGTGGTGCTTGCTCATGCGTCGCTCCCGTTGGAAGGTTCGGCGATATGCTCGAGCATATCGTTGAGGACGTCGCTGATATGGGCGTCGGCGGCGGAATAGAACACCTGCTTGCCCTGGCGCTCGGACTTGACGATACGCGCGGCGCGCAGCAGGCGCAAATGGTGACTGACGAGCGAGCTGCTCAAGTCAAGCGAGGCAGCGATATCGCTGACCGCAATCGGCGCCGCCACGCAGGCAAGCACGATGCGCAGCCGGGTCGGGTCGCCCAGCAGGTGGAACAGGTCGGCAAGTTGGGCGATGGCAGGATCGCAGCCGGAGTAGTCGTGTTGGCAGCTCATGATTCTTCATGTGAATAGGTGTTCATATGTTAGCACGAAAAAATGCGGTAATAACCCCGTTGCAGGTGGGGTTAGCTCCGCCGCTCATGCCACCAGTTTGCGCATTTCTTTCTCGATACCAGCTGGCAGGTGTTGTAGTTCCCTGAGCACGTTGAGTTGGCGCGTGGTTTGCGATACTTCCACGACGCCGGTATCGACCGCGTAGTCCTTCTGTTGCAGCCAGACGAGAAGATCCGCCAGGTGCCACACCCCCGAACTGCCTTCGTGTACCGGCACCGGGAAGGATGACGGGTTGGCGACCATCAGCTTGCGCAGATTTTGCCTGCTCATGCCCATCAATTCCGCAACATCGGTTAGTCCCACGAAATCGGGACCTGCTTCCACCAGCTTCGCGGTTGGTACCACACCGCGGATGTCCTCCAGTGCGCTCGTCAACGCTTGTTTGGCAGATTCCGCATCTCGGCTGAACTTGAAGCCTAGTTGACCCGGTTGTCCGATACCGATCAGCGCATCATCGCAGCCGGCAGTACCCAGCCGTTCAACCAGATCGTCGGGATTGCAGTCGGCTGCATCGAGTTGGTACCTGAGCGTGAATTCGTATTCCATCATTGTTCTCCATTGTGCTGGTTTCGGTTCGCACTACAGTTATCGACAACCCTGCGGATATCCCTGGCGTGACTCATGGTATTGCGCGGGGTGCTCCAGATACTGGTGATGCAAAAGATGCCGCAACGGCATTCGCTGTCGTTGTGGGGGCAATAGAGTTTTCCCCATGCGTGGCTGCCGCCCACTGTCACCCGCCATCCATGGTCTTCAGCATATTGAATTGCTTGCTCGACTTCTTTCTTCGGATGACTTCTGCGTGCCATGACAGCTCCGATGCTAGATAGCTGGATGGCGGTTGTCAAGTGACAACCTGACGACTGCGCTTGATTTCAAGCGCAGTCGAACCGAACATCTCGATCTGCTGGTTAGAGTCGGGAGCCGCCGGCAAGTTCGGCGGGAGTTACTTGGGAAGCTGCGCCTGCACCTCGGCCCGCAGCTTGGGCTCGAGCTGGTTGATGGCGGTTTTCAGGCGTTCGGCTTCTTGCAGGGACTGGGTTTGGGCTGCGGTCAAGCCGGGCTTGGTGAAGGCGGCCTGGCCGCCCAGCACCAGCAGCGCCGACAGTACGGCTACGCCGGCGGCGGCGGCCAGCAGGCGCCATTCGTGGCGGGTGATTCCAGTGCCCGCTGCGTGCGTGGGGACGGGCGCAGGATCGGCGGCGGCGCGGGAGGCGGAGGAGGCACTGGTTGCCAGGTCCAGCTCGTTGGAAGCGTCGTGCTCGACGCTGCGTTCCGGCGCCAGGCCGCCGGCGTCGCGGGCGCGGCGGACCAGTTCGCGGGTGGCGCTGTCGATGGCGGCGATGTGGCGCTCCACCGCGTCTTCCAGCACCGCTTCGTTCAGTGCCACCAGGGCGAATACCGGGTCGTCGATATCGATCTTGACGCCGGTTTTTTCAAATACCAGGGTGCGCAGCTTGTGCTGATCCATGGCCATGGGCGCTTACCACTCCACCTTGTCGAGTTGCTCGAACAGGTCGCGGAACACGACCTTGATGCGCTGCTTTTCCATCAGGTTGAACTTGTCGCTCTCGCGCACTTCGGCCGCCGTCAGGCGCGCCGTGTTCATTTTCTTGATGTCGGCGCCAAAGGTGTCGGCATTGCGCGCCGAGAGCACCACGCGGCCACGCACGCGCGACGAATTGTCGGCGTAGGTTTGCGATTCGGTGAACTGCTTGCCGGCCGCCGATTGCAGCAGGCCGAAATGCTCGTTTTCCCACAGCACCAGCGGCACCTTGGTGGCCTTGGCGGTGGAGACGAAGCCCATTGCCGTGTCGTGCAAGGTATCGCCGCCGCCGACGATGGTGTGGATATACACCTTGCGGCCAGATTCCTCGAGCAGCGCAAAGCAGTCGTTTTCGAGCAGGTAGCCCATCAGCGGCGAGAAAGTGTTGGCGCCGTTGTCGATCACGCAGTTGCCCTCCTGCTCGAGGATGTCGATCATCAGGGCGTCGAAGCGCTTGGGGTCGATGTTGCGGCTGTCGGTCATCACCGGCACATGCTTGACGGCCATCGCCTTGTAGCGGCTGAAGGTGGCATTCTCCTGGTCGGTGTCGTAGCAGCGCAGCGGCTGCGCGCCCTCGGCCACATCCTTGCTGGCGATCCACTGCGCAAGAATGGTGGACACCAGCGTCTTGCCGATGCCACCTTTGCCCTGGAGAATAAAATGTACCGTGTTTTGCATCTGAATCACTCCTGAATCGTCGGGAAAATCGCCGCCCCGACGAGAGTAATTGTTTTATGGCTGGAAGGCAATATTTCCTTGCCTTCGCACGGGTTTAGTTGATAAAGCGGAGCAAACCCTGCAACACGTGAATCACGCTCTGCTCGCGCACGGCCTTGCGGTCGCCGGCGAACACCAGGCGTTCGGTATGCACGCTGTCGCCATTGGCCCAGCCGAAGCACACGGTACCCACCGGCTTGCCCGGCACGGCGCCGGTGGGGCCGGCGATCCCGGTGGTGGACAGCGCAATGTGGGCGTTGCTCGCGCCCAGCGCGCCGGTGGCCATGGCGGCGGCCACTTCCTCGGAAACGCTGCCCATCTGCGCCATCAGCGCGGCGGAAACGTCGAGCATCTCGGTCTTGGACGCGTTGGAATAGGTGACGAAGCCGCAGTCGAACCAGTCGCTGGAACCGGCGATTTCAGTGATGGCCTGGGCCACGCCGCCGCCGGTACACGACTCGGCGGTGGTGAGTATCAAACCCTTTTCTTGCAATGCTTTGCCGACTTGCGCGGCCAGTGCGAGGATGGTGTCGCTGCTCATGGAACTCTCCTTTGGTGTGGCGGTCAAGGGTGGCCCCACTGTACCATGCAGTTCGCAATCGTTGCCAGCGGTGCACTACGAATTTCTCCGCGCGCCAATATTCTTTGAATTCATTAGACCCTCATGTCGAACATGCGTACACTCAGACGGACTATGCCGACCAACGCAGCCGGTCTTACAGGCCAACCAGGAGGCCAACCAGGAGGCGCCTTATGATCAGCGAGACCGACATCTTCCATGCCCGCATACTGATTGTCGACGACCAGCCGGTCAACGTGGAACTACTTGAATACCTGCTCACCTCGACCGGCTATCAAGCTGTCAGTTCCACCACCGATCCGCACCAGGTGGCGGCGCTGCATGCCGAGCATCACTACGACCTGATCATCCTCGACATGCAGATGCCGGGCCTGAACGGCTTTGAAGTGATGGAGCAATTGCGTCCTCTGGAAAAAGGCGCGTGGCTGCCGGTGCTGGTGGTCACGGCGCAGCCCGACCACAAGGTGCAGGCGCTCGAAGCCGGCGCGCGCGATTTTCTCAGCAAGCCGATCGACCCGGTGGAGGTGCTCACGCGCATCCGCAACATGCTCGAAGTGCGGCTGCTGCACCGCGAGGCGCGCGACTACAACGCCCGGCTGGAAAACACGGTGCGCGAACGGACCGCCGAACTGCAGCGCTTCCGTAGCGCCATGGACGCCACCGCCGACGCCATCTTCCTGCTCGACGCGGCCACCGCCGAACTGCTCGACGTGAACGACGGCGCCTGCCGCATGCTGGGTTACACGCGTGAAGATATCCTCGGCCAGACCGCCAGCCGGCTCGGCCTCGGCACCATGGCGTCGCTGCGCGCGCAAGCCTTGCGGCTCGAGGACTACGCCGCCGCCGTCGGCCAGCCACGTGCGCCCGAACTGGCAGAGGGAGAGCTGATGCGCCGCGACCTGGTCTCGGTGCCGGTGGAAATCTACTGGCAACTGCTCAAGCGCCCGGGCGAGGCCGCCGTGCTGCTGGGCGTGGCGCGCGACGTGAGCGAACGCCGCCAGTCGGAAGAACTGTTGCAGCACATGGCGCACTACGACAGCCTTACCGGCCTGCCCAACCGCACGCTGTTCTTCCAGACCCTGGCCGATACGCTGGCGTCGGCGGAAAAGAAAAAATGCCGGGTGGTGGTGCTGATGATCGCGCTCGACCGCTTCAAGGGCATCAACGACATGCTCGGATCGAGCGCCGGCGACGAGCTGCTGCGCCAGTTTTCAAATCGCCTGATGCAGGCGGCGCGCCTGCGCGACACCGTGGGCCGCATCGGCGGCGACGAGTTCGCGCTGATCATGACCATGCCGCGCGACCAGCAGGAAGCCGTCCATATGGCCAACGAAGTGCGCGAAACCTTGCGTACGCCGTTCGAGCTCGACGGCCACCAGGCCGTGCTCAGCGCCAGCATCGGCATTGCCATGTACCCGGACGACGCGGGCGACCCCGAAACCCTGATCAAGTACGCCGACACCGCCATGGACCGCGCCAAGCAGGCCGGCCGCGACGGCTACCGCTTTTTCACGCCCGGCATGAACGTGCAGGTGCTGGCGCGCCTGGACCTCGAACTGGCCCTGCGCCGCGCCATCGAAAACGACGAACTGCTGCTGTACTACCAGCCGAAAGTGAACCTGCACACCGGGGCGATTGCCGGCGCCGAAGCGCTGCTGCGCTGGCAGCGGCCCGGCTACGGCCTGGTGCACCCGGCCGATTTCGTCGCGGTGATGGAAGACACGGGGCTGATCGTGCAGGTCGGCGACTGGATCATCGACGCCGCCTGCCGCCAGATCGGCGCCTGGCTGCGCGGCTCGGTGGGAGCGGTACGGGTGGCGGTCAATGTCGCCAGCCGGCAGTTCTCCGAGGGCGACCTGGAGCAGGTGGTGCGCGGCGCGCTGGCGCGCCACGACGTGCCGCCCGAACTGCTGGAACTGGAACTGACAGAAACCGCGCTGATGTCCAACACCGAGCGCACCATCGACGTCCTCACGCGCTTGAAAGCCTTGGGGATCAAGGTGGCGATCGACGACTTCGGCACCGGCTACTCGTCGCTGGCGTATTTGCAGCGCTTCCCGATCGATAAGCTCAAGATCGATATCGCCTTCGTGCGCGACATCACCACCAATCCGAATGACGCAGCGATTGCCACCGCCATCATCAGCATGGCGCACAGCCTGAAGCTGCGCGTGATCGCCGAGGGCGTGGAAACGCGCGGCCAGCTCGAATACCTGCGCCGTGGCCGCTGCGACGAAATCCAGGGTTATTTCTTCAGCCGCCCGGTGGCGCCGCGCGACATGGGCGTGCTGGTGGAATCTGGCCGCTGCCTGCCGGTCGATCCGGACACGCCGCTGCAACCGGCGCAAACCCTGCTGATCGTGGACGACAACCCGGACGTGCTGTGGGCGCTGGGTCAGTTGTTCGAGCCGGATCGCTACAATGTGCTGATGGCCGGCACCGCGGAAGAAGCGTTCGAGCAGCTGGCGCTGCACGACGTGCAGGTGATCCTGTGCGACCAGCGCCTGCCCGGCATGAGCGGCACCGAGTTCCTCAGCCAGGTCAAGGACCTGTATCCACAGACGATACGCATCATCCTGTCCGGCTACCTGGGCGTGGACGCCGTGCTCGAATCGATCAACCGGGGCGCCATCTACCGCTTCTACACCAAGCCGTGGGACGACGTGCAGCTGCGCGACAACATCCGCCTGGCGTTCCACCATTACTGGCTGATGCAGGGCAGCGGCCGCAAGGTGGGCCTGCCCGAGGAAGACGAGACGGCGGTCGATGTGAAAGACGTCGCCGCTGCGGTGGTTCAGGACTTGAAGTGATCGAAGCCCGCTAACCCCAGGTCGAGCGCCGCGCCTTGCGCATCGACCAGCCGCAGGCCGGCTTGCGCATCGATGCTGCCCACGCGCGTGACCGGCGTGCCGGTGCTGCCGGCAATGGCCAGGATCGCTGCGCGGGCGCTGGCCGGCGCCGTGAAGCACAGTTCGTAATCGTCGCCGCCGGCAGCGCAGTACGCGCGCCGCAAGGCGGCATTCTGCGTGGCCAGCACCTGGCCCGGCGGCAGCGCATCGACGTCGAGCGTGGCGCCCACGCCCGAGCGTTTCAATATATGTCCGAGGTCGCCCACCAGGCCGTCCGAGATATCGATGGCCGCGTGGGCCATGCCGGACTCCGCCAGCGCCACGCCCAGCGCCACGCGCGGGATGGGGGTATGCATGCGCACTGCTGCCAGGGCATGCTCGGCATCGGTGAGCGGCGTGGCCAATTCGCCGCGATAGGCGGCCAGCGCCAGGCGGGCGTCGCCCAGGGTGCCGGAGATCCAGAGATCGTCGCCGGGCAGGGCGGCGCTGCGGCGCAGCGCGCGGCCCGGCGCCAGTTCGCCGAACACGGTGATGCAGATGGTGAGCGGGCCGCGGGTGGTGTCGCCGCCGATCAGTTCGATGTTATGGGCGTCGGCCAGCGCGAACAGGCCTTGCGAGAAACCGGCCAGCCAGTCGCGCTCGGCACTGGGCAAGGCCAGCGCCAGGGTAAAACCGACCGGGCGCGCACCCATGGCGGCCAGGTCGGACAGGTTGACGGCCAGGCTTTTATGGCCGAGGCGCAGCGCATCTTCTCCGGCAAAGAAATGGCGGCCCTCGACCAGCATGTCGGACGAGATGGCCGTCTGCATGCCGGGCGCAGGGGTGAGCAGCGCGCAATCGTCGCCGATGCCCAGGGTCGCGCGCGAGGCGTGATGAGGGCGCTGGAAATATTCTTGTATGAGGTCGAATTCGGAGAGCATCCGCCATTGTAAACGGCGCCCACTGCGCCGATCACAACGTCTTGATTGCTATTTTCAATGGAACTCGGCATTTGGATAGGCAAATCGCATAATTGCCAAAAAAGGATTATATGGAAGCATCTATGCGGCTAAAGTGCCTAAAAGCGGCAAAAATTCGGCGATTTTGTCGTTTTCATCATAAGAAATGCTGATATCCATTATCACTCTGCGTGAAAATACCTACTTCTGCTCAAAGTTGGGTCTGATAAAATCGTAAGCTTTCCGACCGCACAAACAGGAAGGCAGTAAAGCATGGATTCGTCAGCAGAGAAGAAAGAAGAAATTCGTCAACAACTCCGCCTCGCGGCGCTCGAATACCACGAGTTCCCGACTCCCGGCAAAATCAGTGTTACGCCGACCAAGCAACTGACCAACCAGCGCGACCTGGCGCTGGCCTACTCCCCGGGCGTGGCTGCGCCTTGCGAAGAAATCGTCATCGACCCGGCCGCTGCCTATAAATACACGGCGCGCGGCAACCTGGTGGCCGTGATCACCAACGGCACCGCCGTGCTGGGCCTCGGTAACATCGGTCCGCTGGCCGCCAAGCCTGTCATGGAAGGCAAGGGCGTACTGTTCAAGAAATTCGCCGGCATCGACGTCTTCGACATCGAAATCAACGAGCTCGACCCGGACAAGCTGGTGGACATCATCGCCGCGCTGGAACCGACTTTCGGCGGCGTCAACCTGGAAGACATCAAGGCGCCCGAGTGCTTCTACATCGAGCGCCAGCTGCGCGAGCGCATGAAGATCCCGGTCTTCCACGACGACCAGCACGGCACCGCCATCATCGTGGGCGCCGCCATCCTGAACGGCATCCAGCTGGTCGGCAAAGACATCAAGAACTGCAAACTGGTCGTCTCCGGCGCCGGCGCTGCCGCACTGGCCTGCCTCGACCTGATCGTCGACCTCGGCTTCCCGCTCGAGAACATCTTCGTGACCGACCTGGCCGGCGTGGTCTATAAAGGCCGCACCGAGCTGATGGACCCGGACAAGGAACGCTTCGCCCGCGAGACCGACGCCCGTACCCTGGCCGAAGTGATCCCTGGCGCCGACATTTTCCTGGGCCTGTCCGCCGGCGGCGTACTGAAACAGGACATGGTCAAGTCCATGGCGTCGAACCCGCTGATCCTGGCGCTGGCCAATCCAAACCCGGAAATCCTGCCCGACGACGTCAAGGCCGTGCGCGACGACGCCATCATCTGCACCGGCCGTTCGGACTACCCGAACCAGGTGAACAACGTGCTGTGCTTCCCGTACATCTTCCGTGGCGCGCTCGATTGCGGCGCCACCACCATCACGCGCGAAATGGAAATCGCCGTGGTGCACGCGATCGCCGAGCTGGCCCACGCCGAGCAGTCGGACATCGTCGCTACCACCTACGGCTTTACCAACCTGTCGTTCGGCCCGGAATACCTGATCCCGATGCCGTTCGATCCGCGCCTGCTGATCAAGATCGCGCCGGCCGTGGCCAAGGCGGCCGAAGACTCGGGCGTGGCAACGCGTCCGATCCAGGATCTGCAAGCGTACGCCGACAGCCTGCAGCAGTTCGTATACCGCAGCGGCACCTTCATGAAGCCGCTGTTCCAGGTGGCGAAGAAGACCGCCAAGGAACTCAAGCGCATCGTCTACGCCGAAGGCGAAGAAGAGCGCGTGCTGCGCGCGGTGCAGGTGATCGTCGATGAAAAACTGGCCAGCCCGATCCTGGTCGGTCGTCCGGCCGTGCTGGAAGCGCGCATCGCCAAGTTCGGCCTGCGCCTGAAACACGGCGTGGACTTCGACGTCATCAACCCGGACCAGGATGACCGCTACCGCGACTACTGGCAGTCGTACTACGCGCTGACCTCGCGCGCCGGTGTAACCCAGGAATACGCCAAGCTGGAAATGCGCCGCCGCCACACCCTGATCGGCGCCATGATGATCAAGAAGGGCGACGCCGACGGCATGATCTGCGGCACCTTCGGCACCACCGAGCTGCACCTGAAATACATCGACCAGGTGCTGGGCAAGCGTGATGGCGCCTGCGTGTACGCAGGCATGAATGTGTTGATCATGCCGGAGCGCCAGCTGGTGATGGTCGATACGCACGTCAACGAAAACCCGAACGCCAAGGAGCTGGCCGCGATCACGGTGATGGCTGCCGAAGAGATGCGCCGCTTCGGTCTGTCGCCGCGTGCAGCACTGCTGTCGCATTCGAACTTCGGTTCGTCCAACAGCGAATCGGCGCAAAAAATGCGCGCCACTCTGGCGCTGGTGAAGCAGCTCGATCCGACCCTGGAAATCGACGGCGAAATGCACGGCGACACCGCGCTCGACTCGAAACTGCGCCACGCCATCATGCCCGATTCGACCCTGACCGGCGACGCCAACCTGCTGGTCGCGCCGAACATCGACGCTGCCAACATCGCTTACAACCTGGTGAAAACGGCAGCCGGCAACGGTATCGCGGTCGGTCCGATCCTGCTGGGCTGCTCGCAGGCCGTGCACATCCTGACGCCGTCGGCTACCGTGCGCCGCATCGTCAACATGACCGCGCTGTGCGTGGTCGATGCGGTGGCCGGCAAGTCGTAAAGCATTCCCTGCTTTGGCAAAAAAGCCGCTTCTCCGGAAGCGGTTTTTTTTCGTCAGTATCAAGCTGACTGTAACCGGATGTAACGAGTGTAAGCGTATGAGCTAGCGCGCGGGGCAGGGGTGAGCGCTCGGTTACAATCACCGATCTTATTGTTGCCACGCTCACACCATGACGAACTCGAAGAAAGCCCTTATTACCGGCATCACAGGCCAGGACGGCGCCTACCTGGCGCAGCTGCTGCTCGACAAGGGCTACCAGGTCACCGGTACTTATCGCCGTACCAGCTCGGTCAACTTCTGGCGTATCGAGGAGCTGGGCATCGCGTCGCATCCGCAGCTGGAACTGGTGGAATTCGACCTGACCGACCTGTCTTCCATGACCCGCCTGATCCAGCGTGTGCAGCCGGACGAAATCTACAACCTGGCTGCGCAAAGCTTCGTGGGCGTGTCGTTCGACCAGCCGATTACCACCGGCGAAATCACCGGCCTGGGCGCGGTCAACCTGCTCGAGGCGATCCGCATCGTCAACCCGAAGATCCGCTTCTACCAGGCGTCCACGTCGGAGATGTTCGGCAAGGTGCAGGCCGTGCCGCAAAAAGAGGACACGCCGTTTTACCCGCGCAGCCCGTATGGCGTGGCCAAGCTGTATGCGCACTGGATGACGGTTAACTACCGCGAGTCGTACGGCATTTTCGGCGCCTCGGGCATCCTGTTCAACCACGAGTCGCCGCTGCGCGGGCGCGAATTCGTCACCCGCAAGATCACCGACTCGGTGGCCAAGATCCACCTCGGCCTGCAGGACGTGCTCGAACTGGGCAATATGGACGCCAAGCGCGACTGGGGTTATGCGAAAGAGTACGTGGAAGGCATGTGGCGCATCCTGCAGGCCGACACGCCCGACACCTACGTGCTGGCCACCAACCGCACCGAGACCGTGCGCGACTTCGTCACCATGGCATTTAAAGCGGTCGAGATCGACCTGGCCTGGAGCGGCGCCGCCGAGCACGAAACCGGCACGTGCCGGAAGACCGGCCGCGTGCTGGTGCGCGTCAACCCGAAATTCTACCGCCCGGCCGAAGTGGAACTTTTGATTGGCGACGCCGGCAAGGCCTTGAGCGAATTGGGCTGGAAGCCGCAGACCACGCTGGAGCAGCTGTGCCAGATGATGGTCGAAGCCGACCTGCGCCGCAACCGCGCCGGCCTGTCGTTCTAGGGAGCGGCCGGTGACTCCCCACGCCACCCTGGAAGGCGCCGGCAAGCGGGCGCTGATCACCGGCAGCGCCGGGTTTACGGGCCGCTACGTGGCGCAGGAACTGCGCGCGGCGGGCTACCAGGTGCACGGCCTCGTCGCCCCCGGCAGTGCGGCCGGCATGGACGAGTTCAGTGTCGATCTGAACGACCGCGCCGGGCTGGCGGCCGTGGTGCAGCAAGTACAGCCCGACGTTGTGGTGCACCTGGCGGCCATCGCCTTTGTCGGTCATGGCGACGCCGAGCAAATCTACCGCGTCAACGTGGCCGGTACCCGCAACCTGCTCGAAGCGCTGGCCGGCCTGGCACAGCGGCCGGCGGCCGTGCTGCTGGCGTCGAGCGCCAACATTTACGGCAACACCGACGTCGGCGTGATCGGTGAAGACGTGCCGGCCGCGCCGGCCAACGACTACGCGGTCAGCAAGCTGGCCATGGAATACATGGCGCGCCTGTGGAGCGACCGCCTGCCGTTGATCATCGCGCGTCCGTTCAATTACACCGGCGTGGGCCAGGACGAGAACTTCCTGCTGCCAAAAATCGTCTCCCACTTCCGCCGTCGCGAAGCACGCATCGAGCTGGGCAACCTGCACGTGTGGCGCGATTTTTCCGACGTGCGCATGGTGGCGAACAGCTATCGCCGCCTGCTGGCGGCGCCTGCCGCCGCCACCGCCGGCCGCGCTTTCAACATCTGCTCGGGCAATGCGCACTCGCTGGGCGAGGTGCTGGACCTGATGGCCGACATTGCCGGCTACCGCATCGACGTCCACGTCAATCCGGCCTTTGTGCGCGCCAACGAAGTGGTGCGCCTGGTGGGCGATAACCGCCGCCTGGCCAGTGTGATCGGCGCTGCCGGCGTAGTCGATCCGGTGCCGCTGGCCGACACCCTGCGCTGGATGTATCAGGCGTGACCGGCGCTGTAACGCCATTGCGGGTAGGCCTGTCCACCACCACGATCGAACCGGCGCTGACCGGTGGCCGGTTCGACGGCATCGGCGTCTTCACGCGCGCCTTGCTCGACCATTTGCCGGGCGCCGGCGTGGACGTGGTGCCGTTCAGCTTTGCACCACCCGGCGGCTTGCAGAAGCTGAGCGCGGGCCGCGCGCTGCCGCTGTCGTTCCCGGTCGCCACGCTGGGCGACATGCTGCTGCCGGCCAGCGCCTATCTCGACGTGAGCCGCACCCTGACCAGTGCCGGCGCCGCACCGCTGGACCTGTTCCACGCCACCGACTACCGCATCGTGCGCATGGACTGCCCGGTGGTGGCGACCCTGCACGACGCGCTGCCGATCTCGCACCCGCAGTGGTGCAATCCCAAGTGGCGGCGTTTGAAAAACTGGCTGCAGATCCGCGCCGCGCGCAAGGCGCAGCACGTGATCGCGTCGTCGCATTATTCGGTGCGCGAGCTGGTGGAATTCTTCGGCATCGACGAGCGCAAGATCAGCGTGCTCTATCACGGCGTGCGCGCCGAATGGTTCGATGCGCCGACGCCGCAGGCGCGCGACGCCACCCTGGCGCAGCATGGTCTGCAGGCAGGCTATTACCTGTTTGTGGGCACCCTGCAGCCGCGCAAGAACGTCGAGCGCCTGCTGGACGCCTACCTGTCGCTGCCGCCGGTGCTGCGCGCGGCGCGCCAGCTGGTGATCGTCGGTGCGCCGGGCTGGCGCAGCGCCGAACTGATACAGCGATTGAGGGCGGCGCACGAACGCGGCGAAAACGTCGTCTGGCTCGACACCCTTACCGACAACCACCAGTTGCGCCACCTGTACGCGGGCGCCGGTGTATTCGTGTTCCCGTCGCTGCACGAGGGCTTCGGCCTGCCGCTGCTCGAAGCGTTTGCCAGCGGCGTGCCGGTGGCCTGCGCCCACGCCACGTCGCTGCCCGAGGTGGCGCAGGGCGCGGCGCTGGAATTCGATCCGCTGTCGGTGGGCGACATTGCCGCCGCCATGACCACGCTGGCGCGTGATGACAGCACGCGGGCGCGGCTGATCGCTGCCGGCCGTATCCGCGCGCTGGAGATGACGTGGGACGAGGCGGCGCGCCGCACCGCCGCCGTCTACCGGCAAGTGCTGGCAGCGTGAGGAGGCCGGCCATGCGTGTCCTGCATTTCTACAAAACCTATTATCCCGACTCGTGGGGCGGGGTGGAGCAGGCCATCCGCCAGATGTGCGTGGGTACCGCCCGCCTCGGCGTGGACAACACCGTGCTCACGCTCGGCCGCCACCCGGGACCGGCGCGCATGGATTTCGAAGGCCACGTGGTGCACCGCGCGCGGCAAAACTTCGAGATCGCGTCCACCGGCTTTTCGGTCGGCGCCATCGGCCAGCTGGCGCAGCTGGCGCGCCAGGCCGACGTCGTGCATTACCACTTTCCGTGGCCGTTCATGGACCTGGCGCATTTCATGGCGCGGGTGGACAAGCCCAGCGTGGTCACGTACCACTCCGACATCGTGCGCCAGAAAAACCTGCTGCGCCTCTACGCGCCGCTCAAGCGCCGCTTCCTGCGCAGCGTCGATGCGATCGTGGCCACCTCACCCAATTACCTGGCCTCGTCGCCGGTGCTGCAACAGTTTGCCGACAAGACCCGCGTGATCACTTTTGGCCTCGACAAGGCCGGCTACCACCAGCCGCCGGCGGCAGTGACCGACAAGTGGCGCGCGCGCTTCGGCGAGCGCTTTTTCCTGTTCGTGGGCGTGCTGCGCTACTACAAGGGCTTGCACATCCTGCTCGACGCGCTGGCCCATCCTGAAAATTCTCGCTATCCGGTGGTGATCGTCGGCGCCGGCCCGATCGAGCAGGAACTCAGGCAGCACGCCGCGCGCCTGGGACTTCAGCACGTGCACTTCGTCGGTGCGGTGGACGAGGATGACAAGATTGCGCTGCTGCAGGCGTGCTACGCGATGGTGTTCCCGTCGCACCTGCGCTCGGAGGCGTTCGGTATCTCGCTGCTGGAAGGCGCCATGTTCGGCAAACCGATGATCTCGAGCGAGATCGGCACCGGCACCACCTACATCAATATCGACAATGTGACCGGGCTGGTGGTGCCGCCCGACGATGCGCCAGCCCTGGGCGCGGCCATGCGCGCGCTGTGGGACGACCCGGCCCGCGCCGCCGACATGGGTCGGCGCGCCGAGGCGCGCTACCGCGAGCTGTTCACGGCCGAACGCATGGCGCTGAACTACCACGGACTTTACCAAGAGCTGGCCGCCATTTGATCTGGCGCAAATCTTTTTATAGGGCAACGCCCTATCATTGCATCCGAACTCTGCGCCCTGACGACGGTCCTCACCATTGACGCCACCAAGATGGCACCACTTGCTGTGCGACGCAACGACGGCGTCCCGGCGGGGGTTCACCCCCAGCATTTGCGATTAATGCGGTTAAAATACGCCATCACCCCCTGATGGAGAAACGCGTGCGCTGCCTGGTCATCGAAGATGAAGCCGAAACCTCGAACTACATCTGCAAGGGCCTGCGCGAAGCGGGCTACCTGGTCACCGCCTGCGCCACCGGCCCGGACGGACTCGATTACGCCATTGCGGAGGAATGGGACATCATCATCCTCGACCGCATGCTGCCGGGCCGTATCGATGGCCTGTCCATCGTCGACAAGCTGCGCGCGCTGGGCAAGCACACGCCGGTCATCATCGTCAGCGCCCTGTCCACCATCGACGCCCGCGTGACGGGCCTGCGCGGCGGCGCCGACGATTATCTGCCGAAACCGTTCGCGTTTTCCGAACTGCTGGCGCGGGTAGAAGCGCTGCTGCGGCGCAGTGCGCCCGGCGCCGACAGCACCCAGCTGCAAGTGGCGGACCTCAAGCTCGATCTGCGTACCATGCGCGTTACGCGCGGCGCCAAGGTGATCACGCTGCAACCGCGCGAGTACCGGCTGCTCGAATACCTGATGCGCAACGAGAACCAGGTGGTCACCCGCACCATGCTGCTCGAATCGGTGTGGGACTACCACTTCGACCCGCAGACCAATGTGATCGACGTCCAGATCAGCCGCCTGCGCGCCAAGGTGGACAAGGATTTTCCAGTGATGCTGATCCACACCCTGCGCGGCGTGGGCTACCGCATGGGCGCCACCGCGCCCGGCGACAGCGACGGTGGGGAGCGCGCGCTTGGCTGACTGGCTGCGCCAGCCATCGCGGCTCTGGGGCGCGTCGATCGCCGCCAAGCTGGTGCTGGGCTACGGCCTGCTGGGCACCATCTCGATCGCGGTGGTGTCGGTGGTGTTCTATACCGGCACCATCGGCGTGCTTGATCAGAACCTCGATGGAAAAATCGTCGCCCAGGCCCAGCGCCTGCTGCACCGCGCTAACGCCGATGGCCATGCGCACCTGATCGAAGAAGTGCGGCGCCTGCTGGCCGATGGTATCGATAGCGACCGCGAGATCTTCCAGCTGCTCGACAGCGAGGGCAATACCCTGGCCGGCAATCTCGGCTCGTGGCCGCAGGCCGAGGGCGAAACCGAGGCGAGCACCCGCCCGCAAATGCTCAGCGCCGACGTCGTGCGCGAAGGCCACCTGAAACCGGCACGCCTGTACCTGCGCCCGCTCGACGGCGGCGGCATGCTGATCGTCGGCCGCGACCTGAGCGAGCAGGAAGCCGTGCGCGAGTTGATCTGGGATGCGTTGCTGGCCGGCGCCGGCGTGTCGCTGCTGCTGACGGTGGCCGGCGCCTTGCTGTTCCGCCGCACCATCGAGAACAAGCTGGGCGAGATACGCGGCACCGCCGCCCGCATCGAGGCCGGCGACTTGAGCCACCGCATCGCGGTCAGCGGCGACGATGAATTCGCGCGCCTGAACCGCGACATCAACCGCATGCTCGACCGCATCGAGCTGCTGATGGAAGGCATTCGCCACGTGTCCAACGCCATCGCCCACGACCTGCGCACGCCGCTCTCGCGCATCCGCGGCCGGCTCGACGACGCGCTGCGCCACGAAGCCAGCGTGGAACGGCTGGCGGGCGCCTCGCACGACGCCATCGACGATATCGACGATTTGATACGCCTGTTCGAACGCCTGCTGCAAATTGCCGAAGTGGAGTCGGGCATGCGCACCAGCATGTTCGAACGGCTGGACCTGGGCCGCGTGGTGGCCGACATCGGCGAGATGTACGAAGCCAGCGCGGAAGACGACAACATCAGCCTGAGCGTGGACGCGCCGGAGTCGCTGTACGTGGACGGCGACCGCAACCTGCTTGCCAGCGCGATTGCCAGCCTGCTGGAAAACGCCATCAAGTACGCCGGGCCGGGATCGGTGGTGCGCATCCGCGCCGGCCTGCACCACGGCATGGCGGCGATTGCGGTCAGCGACAATGGCCCCGGCATTCCGGCGGAGGAACTGGACAAGGTGACGCAGCGCTTCTACCGGCTCGACAAGAGCCGCCACCTGCCGGGCAACGGCCTGGGACTGTCGATCGTCGCTGCCACCGCCACCGCGCACGGCGGCCGGCTGGCGCTGGAGGACAATGCGCCGGGACTGGTGGCGCGGCTGGTGCTGCCATTGGCGGGCTCCCAGCTATCCTGACTGTAATGTGATCGCAAGCTTGCGGAGAGTCGCCCGGTTCTATGATGGCTTCACGTTCACTGAAACCCTCCGACCATGCATGATCTGACCGATATCGCCCACTGGCTGCAGCACCATCCGGTGCACCACGACTCCGCCGTCCACACCACGCTGCCCGATCCCACGTTTATCAGCGGCGGGCAGGAAGTGGTCTCCTTCAGCACCAACAACTACCTGGCGCTGGCCAACCACCCCCGGCTGGTGGCGGCGGCCAAGCGGGGCCTCGATCGCTACGGCGTGGGCAACTGCGAGTCGCGCCTGCTGGGCGGCGACCTGGAGGTGTACCGCGAGCTTGAAGCACGCCTGGGCGCGCTCAAGCACAAGAGCGACGCGGTGCTGTTCGTCACCGGTTACATGACCAATATCGGCGTGCTGTCGTCGATCGTCAAGGCGGCCACGCTGGCGCGCCTGCATGGCTTCCGCGCCAAGAAGCGCCACAAGTACGCGTATTACTCGGACGAGTACAACCACATCAGCATCCGCGAAGGCATCCAGATGTCGGGCGCGCTGCGTTATAACTACCGCCACTGCGACATGAACCATCTCGAATCGCTGCTGCAGGCGGGCGCGCAGGAAGGCACTACGCCGATCATCGTCAGCGACGGCGTGTTCAGCATGGAAGGCACGATTGCGCCGCTGCCCGACCTGGTAGCGCTGGCCGAACGCTTCGGCGCGCTGCTGTACATCGACGATGCCCACGCCACCGGCATCCTCGGCGCCAACGGCGGCGGCACCTCCGAGCACTTCGGCTGCTACAGCCAGAACATCATGCAGATGGGGACCCTGAGCAAGGCGCTCGGTTCGATCGGCGGCTTCGTGGCGGTGGAGCGCGACGTGGCCGACGTGATCCGCCTGACCAGTTCCGCCTACGGCTTCACCTGCCCGCCACCGCCGGACCAGGCGGCGGCGCTGCTGGCTGCACTCGATCTGCTGGAAGAGGAACCGGAGCGGCGCCAGCGCCTGTGGGACAACCAGCGCTACTTCATCGAGCAGATGGCGCCGCTGGGCTACACCATCATCTCGACCGCCACGCCGATCCTGCCGGTGCTGATCGGCGACGCCGAAACCTGCCAGCGCTACGCCATCGAGTTGCGGCGCGAAGGCATTCACGTCGATGCGATCCAGTTCCCGGCCGCGCCGGTGGGCCAGGCAAGGTTGCGCTTCATGATGAACGCCGGCCACACCTTCCGCCAGATCGACCACGTCGTTGCCGTGATGGCGCGCCTGGCCGGGCGCCAGGTGCGGCTCGTCGCCTAAGAATGCTCTGCCCAGCGCTCCTTCACTGCGAGGAGCGCGGGCATCTGTTCAATAAAGAGATCGACCAGCCGTGGCTCGAAGTGCTTGCCGCGCTGCTGCTGCAGATATTCCACCGCCTGTTCCACCGGCCACGCCTGCTTGTAGGGCCGCGCCGACGTCAGCGCGTCGAACACGTCGGCAATCGCCACGATCCTTCCCACCAGTGCAATCTCTTCTCCCTTCAAGCCGGCCGGATAACCGCTGCCATCCCATTTTTCGTGGTGCGTGACGGCCAGCAGGTGCGCCATGGCCAGCATGCCGCTTTCGTGGCGGCCGATGATGTCGCCGCCGATCGAGGCGTGCGACTGCATCACTTTCCATTCTTCGGCATCGAGCGGTCCCGGTTTTTGCAGGATGCTGTCGGGGATGCCGATCTTGCCCACGTCGTGCATCGGCGCCGCGTGCAGCAGGTCGTCCGCCTCTTCTTCGCTCATGCCCAGCGCCAGGCCCAGGATGCGCGCGTAGTGGCTCATGCGGATCACGTGCAGGCCGGTCTCGTTGTCCTTGTATTCGGCGGCCAGGCCCAGGCGCTGGACGATTTCCAGGCGTGTGCGTTTGAGTTCGTCCGCGCGCACCAGTGTCAGGTGCGTGCGCACGCGGGCGCGCACGATGGGCGGGCTGACCGGCTTGGTGATGTAATCCACGGCGCCGGCCTCGAAGCCCACTACCTCGTCGGTGGCGTCGCCGAGGGCGGTGACGAAAATCACCGGGATATCGTGCGTGGCCGGATCGCGCTTGAGCAGGCGGCAGGTCTCGTAGCCGGTCATCCCCGGCATCATCACGTCGAGCAAAATCAGTTGCGGCGACTCCTGCACCGCCAGTTCCAGCGCGCGCTGGCCGTCCTTGGCGAACAGCAGCCGGTACTGGTCTTGCAGGATGTGGCGCAGCAGTTGCAGGTTGCTCGCTTCGTCGTCCACCGCCAGGATCAGCGGCAGCTTCTTTTCCATCAGGGGCATCTATCTACTCCTTGGACAGGCTGTCCAGTATTGCTTCCAGCGTGGATGCCGCCAGCGGGAAGTCGAAATCGTCAAGGGCGCCATGCAGCGCCGCCAGGTGTTTGAGCGGGGTGGCGGGGGCGCCGGCCAGGCTGGCGACCAGCGCCGCCAGTGCGGCGTCGTCCAGCGCGCCGCGCCGCAGCGGCGGCAGCAATGCCGCGGCACGGGCGCGCGCGGCGGCCGCATCGAAAGCTGCCGGTGTGGCGGCGGCAGTGGCAGGCGTGTCTGCGCCCTGGCCGGCGGCGCTGTGGTCGTCGTCGCGGGTGCGGGCGTTGGCGGCGTCGCGGCGGGTGGTGATCGCCTGCATGGCGTGGATGGCGCCCAGCGCCGCTTCGAGCTGGCTGGCCAGTTGCCGCTGCTGTTGCGCCAGTTCGGCGTCGAGCGGCACGTCGGCGTCGCGCGGCGGCGCGCCGCACAGTTTTTCGATGTGGGCCAGCGTGGCGGCCAGTTGCTCCAGTCCCAGGTTGGCGGCCACGCCGCGCACGCGGTGGCACCAGGCTTGCGCGTCCGCCAGGCGCGAGGCAGTAGGCGCTGCCAGCAGCGTGGCCAGGGTGGCGGCGCCGTCGTTGTAGTCGGCGGCAAAGCGGCCCAGTGCGTGCTGGTACACGGTTTCCTTGCCGGCCCAGCGCTGCAGGCCGGCCTTGTGATTGAGCACGCGCTGGCGCGCCGGCGCGTCGGCTTGCGTGCCGTGTTCCATCGGCGGCATGCGCAGCACCTGCGCGATCTCGTGCGACAGCGCGAACCAGTCCACCGGCTTGGACGCGAAACCGTCCATGCCGGCGTCGGTAGTGGCTTGCCGGTGCGCGGCCAGCACGCTGGCGGTCATGGCCACGATCGGCACCCGGGCCAGGGGCTGGCCCGACAGGCGCGCGCGTTCGCGCTCGCGGGTGCGGATGGCGCGGGTGGCGGCCAGGCCGTCCATCAGCGGCATCTGCACGTCCATCAGCACGATGTCGTACGTGTGGTCACCGGTGAGCTGGACGGCGATGGCGCCGTCACTGGCCGTCTGCAGGGTGTGGCCGCGCCGGGCCAGCATCAGCGACAGCAGTTCCAGGTTCTGCGGCACGTCGTCCACCGCCAGGAAGCGCAGCGGCGGCAGCGGATAGTCGCTGCGCTCCGCGCTCTGGCCGGGGCCATCGTGGGCGTGCGCAGGTTCCAGCGGCAGCAGCACGGTAAAGGTGGCGCCTTCGCCGGGCACGCTGGTCACGCCAATGGTGCCGCCCATGAGGGCGACCAGCTGGCGGCTGATGGTGGTGCCGAGGCCGGTGCCGCCGAAGCGCCGCGTCATCGACGCGTCGGCCTGGGTGAACGGATCGAAGATGGCGGCCTGGCGCTCTGGCGCGATGCCGATGCCGGTGTCCTGCACCGCGATCTGCAACTGGCCGTGGCGCGCGCCGGCGCGCAGCGTGATCTTGCCGGCGCTGGTGAACTTGATCGCGTTGTCCAGCAGGTTGCCGAGGATTTGCCGCATGCGCAGCTCGTCGCCGTGCAGCCAGGTGGGCAGCGACGGGTCGTATTCGATGTCGATGGTCAGGCCCTTGGCGCGGGCGTTGCCCCCAAAAGTGGAGGCCAGTTCGTCGATCAGTCCGAGCAGGCTGTAATCGTCCGGCTCCAGTTCCACCGCGCCTTTATCGAGCTTGGCGGTGTCGAGCACTTCGTTGAGCAGCCGTAGCAGTGAACGGCCTTCCTTGCGCACGGTGCCCAGGTGGCGGCGCTGGGCCGGATCGAGTTCGGTATCGAGCAGCACGTCCGTGAAGCCGAGAATGGCGTTCATCGGCGTGCGGATTTCGTGGCTCATATTGGCCAGGAAGCTGGCGCGCGCGGCGGCTGCCTGCTCGGCGGTCTCCTTGGCCTGGCGCAGTTCCTCTTCCATCTGGCGCCGCTCGGTGATGTCGAGGATTACGCCGTCGATCCAGACGATGGCCGGGTTGCTCTCGTCGCGGGTGACGGCGCCGTGTTCCCACATCGAGCGGATGCTGCCGTCGGCGTGGCGGATGCGGTACTCGACCTGGTAGGCGGACAGCCGCTCGACGCTGCGGCTGATCTCCGCCTCGACGTACTCGCGGTCCTCGGGCAGCACCAGCGTGCCGAGGGTGCGGGTGCGCTGCGGGCCGACGAAATCGCCGGCGGGAAAACCGGCCAGGCGCTCCATGCCGTCGCTGACGAATACCGGCGGCGCGTCGTAGCCCATGCTGCTGCGGAACGAGATGCCGGGGATGTTGCGGATCAGGGAGCGGAACTGCTGTTCGTTGGCGCGCAGCGCCTGCATGATGGCGCGCCGCTCGCTGATGTCGGTAATGAACAGCACGAACAGGTCGCGGTGTTCCACCCGCGCGTGGCCGATGGCGCGCCGGATCGGTATCACGCCGCCGTCCTTGCGCAGTGCGATCACTTCGTTGACCGTGTTGGCACCCGCATTCGCGCCGGCATCGTCGGCTTGGTGCAGGAACTTGAGCAGGCCGTCCTGTTCCGACCGGTCGCCATCGGTCATCAACAGGCGGATATTGCGGCCGACGATTTCGTCGCGGCGCCAGCCGAAGATGCGCTCGGCCGAGGCGTTGAATTCGTGGACCACGCCGTCGCGGTCCACCGTCACCACGCCGTCGATGGTGGTGGTGAGCAGGGCGCGCATCCAGCGCTCGCTCTCGCTCAGTTGGCGGTACAGGTCGCGGTAGCGCAGCACGCCATTGGCGGCCAGGACAAATACCGTGATGGCCACCGTGATGACCGCGATCGACAGCGCCAGGAAACCGGTGTTCTGGCTCCCGCCATCGCCCGCGATCGGCACGCCGGTAAAGCGCGCCGCGGCCATGCCGGTGTAGTGCATGCCGGCGATGGCGCAGCCCATCACGAATGCCGCAAGCACGCCGAGGAAGCTGGGGCGCACATGCTGGCGCAGGCTGCGCACGCCGAAGCGGATCCAGATCGCCAGCGTCGCCAGGGCCACGGCCACCACGATCGACAGCGCGAACATGGCCGGGTCGTATTGCAGGTACAGATTGGTGCGCATGGCGGCCATGCCGGTGTAGTGCATGGCGCCGATGCCGGCACCGGTCAGCACGCCGCCGGTGAGCAGGGCGCCGGTGGTCAGCTCGCGCTGGCCGATGATGTTGAGCGCAACCCACGAGGCGCCCAGGCTGGGCAGCACCGACAGCATGGTCACGCCGGGATCGTACTCGACGATCGTGCACAGGTCGAAGGCGAGCATGCCGATGAAGTGCATGGCCCACACGCCGCAGCCCAGCGCCAGGCTGCCGGTGGCCAGCATGGTAGCGCGCAGGCCGCGCGTAGTGGTCGACTTGGCCTGGTCGACGACTTGCAATCCCATCCATGATGAGAAAATGGCAACCAGGATCGAGAGCACAACCAGCGTGGGGGTATAAATGCCGTATTGAAGCAGCGAAGGATCGCTCGGCGGAGAGAACAATTGAAGCAGAGTGGCGGTAGTCATATGATAGTAGGTTGTGCGCCGATCTGGAGCAGAAACCATATCACAAAAGGGCCGCTGCAAGACCTTCCGAGTGTTGCGCGGCGGCTCTGAATCTGGTGCTGAGACTACTCAATTGCTACTCGGTGAGTAGCCGGTCAGTAGTCGAATTTTTTGCTTTTGGCGCCCTGTTTGGCAGCCAGTTCCAGCGCACGTGCCTTCTCCTGTTCGGCCCGGCGCTGGCGCGCTTCGGCTGCCGCCTGCTTGCGGCGCGCGTTGTGCTGAGCAATACGCTGCTGGGTATGCATGCCTTGCTTGCTGTTTTCCAGCAGCGCCATTTTCTGGCGCATGGCCAGCGCCCAGATCACGAAGATGAGTATTAGCGCCAGCAGGTAGCACAGCTGCCACACGCCATAGTTCTGGCTGATAATGGGAAACAGCGGTGCGGCGCGTTCCAGCCACCCTTGCCCGAGTATGCCCAGCACCCCGGCGAACACGCCCAGCAAAACGGTCTTGGTAATCATCCAGCGGGTTGCCTTGACGCGCTGTTCCCAGAATTGCAGGGGATCGGCATGCAGGGCGGGGTCGAAACTGTCGGTGCTCATGGGTTGAAAAAATGGGCGGCGTGGTCGGATACGCAGGTTGGATATTATCGCATATTTCCCGTGCAGAAATAAGAGTATCAGAGGAGACATGTTGCATGTATGGTATTGATTTGATTGATAAATATCTGCTGGCGGGCATATTGGCCGCCAGTGTTGTCACCGTTGTCACAGCGGCGCCCGTGGAGACGCTGGTCGGCCCGGGCTGGGCCAATAATTCCGTCAACGCCGTGGTGTTTCGCAAGAATTCGCTGGTGTCCGACCGCGACTACCAGTACGTCGGCTACTACGACGCCGAACGCTACCTGGTGCTGGGCAAGCGCAAGCTCGGTGACGCGCACTGGACCGTGCATCGCACCCAATACCAGGGCAACGCTGCCGATGCCCACAACGCCATCAGCCTGATGCTCGACGGCGCCGGCATCCTGCACGTGGCGTGGGACCACCACAATAACGCGCTGCGCTATGCGCGCGGCGTGCAGCCGGGGTCGCTCGAACTGGGGCCGAAGCAGTCGATGGTGGGCCAGGACGAAGACACCGTCTCATACCCCGAGTTTTACCGCCTGCCTGATGGCCGACTGCTGTTCTTCTACCGCCTGGGCGGCTCGGGCCGGGGCGATCTGGTGATCAACCGCTACGACCCGGCCAGCGCCACCTGGACCCGGCTGCACACGAACCTGATCACGGGCGAGGGCAAGCGCAACGCCTACTGGCAGGCGTTTCTCGACCACCAGGGCACCTTGCACGTGTCGTGGGTATGGCGCGAATCGCCGGACGTGGCCAGCAACCACGACCTGGCCTATGCACGTTCGCGCGACGGCGGCGTCACGTGGGAAACGTCCACCGGCAAGCCGTATGCATTGCCGATCCGCGCGGCCAGCGCCGAATACGCGCTGCGCATCCCGCAAAACAGCGAGTTGATCAACCAAACCTCGATGGCAGCCGATGCCGGTGGCAGGCCCTACATTGCCAGCTACTGGCGCGACGCCGGTTCGACGGTGCCGCAGTACCGCGTGGTGTACCGCGACGCCAAAGGCTGGCAGATGCGCAATCTCGGCTTTCGCCGGACGGCGTTTTCCCTGAGCGGGCAGGGCACCAAGCGGATTCCGATCGCGCGGCCGCAAATCATGGTCAGCCTGGACGACAAGCGGCCTGGCGCGGTACTCGTGTTTCGCGACGAGGAGCGCGGCAGCAAGGTATCGGTGGCGCGCACCACGGATATCGCGGACGGCAAATGGCAGGTCAGCGACCTGACGGTAGCGTCGGTGGGTTCATGGGAACCGAGTTTCGATACGGAGTGGTGGCGCCGGAGCGGCGTGCTGAGCCTGTTTGTGCAGGACGTCCAGCAAGTCGATGGAGAAGGCCAGGCCGCCGTGGCGGCCCAGCCGGTGCGGGTGCTCGACTGGCACCCAGAGTAACTTACGCTTGCTGTTACGCCTGGACAGCGCGCGACTTGCGCTTGCGCATCCAGCCGATCAGGCCCAGGCCGGCAGCCATCATCAGGTAGGTTTCCATTTCCGGCACGGCTGCCAGCGGCGTGGAAGTGATGTCGAGGCTGTCGATGCCGATGTAGTTGCCGTTGTTGCCATTAATGCCAGCATCGGTCAGTACGTAGCGCAAGGCGAACGCGCCGGTGGTGTCGCCGGTCAGGCCGCTCAGCGAGACGCTGTACTGGGTCCAGAATTCCGGGTAGCCGCCTTCGTTTTGCGCTGGGTTGATGGTCAGCAGCAAGGTGTCAAAGGTGCCGACGCTGGTTGCAGTGTTGCCGACATCGACACCGCCGACCGTGCTGAAACGAACTTCCAGGTTGTCCGGGAATGACGAGTTTGCGTCGGTGCGGGTGAAGAACGACAGCGTATCGCCGTTGCGGTACGTTGACGTTGGCAGGATCAGCCAGTCGCTGATGGTACCCAAGCCCAGCACTGCATTGTAGTTGGACGAAACATAGGAATCGGCCGCACCATCGTGGGCGCCGAATACGTTGGTGCTGCCCGTAGTCCAGCTGGTGAAACCGGTCGGAGCGCTGTTATTGACAGTTGTCCAACCCAACGGTACGCCGTTGTCGAAGTTTTCGGTGAGCGCATCGGCCGAAGCGGTGCCAACTGCGCTGAACGACAGGGCTACGGCCATTGCCAACGGCATTAATGCGGATTTAAACGAAACAGCCATCTGAGACCTCCAATGTAAGTTGTGATTCGACTAATGCCGATGGTCAAAGTTTGTATACTGCTTGAAATCCGATGAAACTTACAGCAACTTTTGTATCATTTTTATTATATTTCAGACAGTTTACACGCGGCGCACCTTACGCTGGAGCTCGGTTGATCAGCCTGGCTGGCAGCACTTAACGCTGCTGTGCCATAGAGCCGAGCGCCACTTTAAGGGTGTCGCTGTCGAGTCCGTTAAAGATGTTCGGATGCCGTGCAAACAGCGTTGCTATCCGTTCCACAATGCCAGGGTTGTGTTGCTGCGCCACAACGGCGATTTCGGCAACCTGCGGCGGCGTGATATCGGCGATTTGCTCTGTGGAAAGATGCGGATGGCCATTCTCGGTAAACAGCGTACCGACGCTGCCGGCCAGCGCGGACAACATGGTCGGGCTGACATTGTCCAGCAGCAAGTTCAGCAGTTCGGTGCGCAGGCCGCTGTCGCTGCGGAAGAACAGCTGGCTGACCATTTGCGCAAACGGCGGCGTGTCGTCGGACAGGAAGGCCCGGGCAATGCCCTGGGCGACCGACGATTGCGATTGTTCGCCGACGATATGTTTGAAGGCTTGCGCCACGCCGTCGGGATCGGCGGCAGTGACGTGGCCGGCATGTTGTTGCAATAAACTTCCCAGATCGAATCCCATGACAGCTCCCGGAGGTAAAAATCGCAGCATAGTCCGGGGTGGTGGGGCGGTCTGTTCGCAGTCGCACCATGCACTATGCATGGTCGGGCCCGCTGCCTCGCTGTTAATCGGTCATGACGATGTCGCGCAGTTCCCTGCCTTCGAAATAGAGGATCCGGCACGACGCTTCGCCGAAGCATAGACCAACTGCCTGCTGGGCGATATGCACTTTCTCGCACGGGTTGCCAGGATGGCAGGCCGGCAGGTAGTCGCCCGGTTGGATTATCGACAGGCGTGGCGGGTTGGCGTCGCTGTCTTCATAGCCGAAGGTTTTCAGGATGCCGGCGTAGCCGCCGCCGGGCGTAAAAGTGACCATCACTGCACCGGCCAGCTTCTGCTCGTCGTTGTACATCAGCTGGACCACATCGTCGGTGTCCGCTGTTTGAATATGCCCCCTGATACTGGGCAAATGCATTGCCATCCAGCCGGTGGGCGTTTGCACGCCATGCTTGTTTGCGTAGGCAACGATCTTGTCCACATCCGCTTGCGACGTCGGCGGCGTGTTTGGGGGAACCGTATCCTCCGGGGGCGTGGTAGCCGAGGTGGCAACAGCGGGAACAGCGGCGCTGCTCGCTGCCGAGGCGGCAAAAGTCAGCAGACAGGCGGCAGCAATCTGTGCCAGCTGGCGCGGGAGGTGGGAAATTCGCATGGAAAGGTCCGGTGGTATGCGGGCGGGTTGCCGCAATTGCAATCCATGCTAGGTAGTTGGTTCAGGGGCGTCAACAAATGCCTCATTACAGATTGGCAATGTTATTGGGACAGGATATCGATGTAGCGCTGGTAGCTGAACACCCGATTCTTGCGTTGCCCGCTGCGCTCTTCCACGATACCTAAAGCGACCAGTGACTTGACTGCGGCATTGGCAGTCGGGAAACTGGTTGCGAGTTTTTGCCGGAGCACAGCCAAGTGTTCCGGAGGCGGTGATACAAACGCCGCATTGCCTGGACGGCTGCCGCCGATCCAGTTTTGCGACCGCCGTATCTCTCCCGGCTATTTGCTCGCACCGCGTGTGCCGCTGAGCAGCAGTCGATGCGCATCGCACAGCAGCCGCACGCTGAGCGGCAGTCGATGCGCATTGCACAGCAGCCGCACGCTGAGCGGCAAGCCATGTTCATCGCGCATATTTTTGCGCACCAGTCGAAACGCTTGCAGATAATTGGTGACTTCCTCGACGTCAGTTCGTGGAGGTGCTCGATAAATACATTCGCTGGTACAACGAAAAGCGCATCAAGAGCTCTCTTGGCTATCTGAGCCCGATCGAGTATCGTGGAAGCTTGGGTTTAACGATGTAAACCAGTCCAAGAAAAGGTCCGCATTCCCGACTAGTCAAAATTGATGTTTGGATAGTACCGTCCGAGAATTTTTTGCATCTCGGGCTTTCCCGAACAGCGTGCTCTATCGCGGGCCTCATGGATGATGTTTCGACCACGCCAATCCGTCACAGTCACGTCGGCCTTGTAGCGGCAAAGCATGTCGAGTACTTCCAAGTCGGCCGGCTCTGCTCTGAGGGTGCACATGATTGCCGTAGTGCCGTCAGCGCCCCCCCCCCGTTAACATCAGCCGCTGCTTCAAGTAGTGCCTGGACAATTGGAACAAACCTTCGACTCGCTGCCCACATGAGAGGCGTGTAGCGATTGTCATGTGTGTCGGCAGGAGGAAGGGACTCGTCTGGATCCTTGTTGGCAGCAAGCAGCATCCGGACGGCCGCAATATCCCCCGCGATTGATGCATGGGCGAGCGAGCCGTCACCTGGTCGCATGCCTCCGCGTCGGATGAATTCATGTACCAGCATTGGCCTGCATTTGTTGATGGAGGCGACGAGTGGACTCCTGCCCCATTCGTCGCGTGCTCGCATCAGGACACGCTGACTACCAAGGCGAAGCGCTTCTTCATCAGCTCCACGTTCAATCGCGGTAAAAATCGCGTGGCGAAAAATTCGCCCGAATCGCTCCCGTAGCCGATAACCAAACTTCCTCCAACGATATGGATCTTTTAGTAGCATGAATGGCATCATTTACTCGACTTGCAAGATGGCCGCTGTTGACCGAATCGGGACTTCATGCAGCATCTATCGCGATTTCTTTGTCAGGTCAGAGAGATAGCTTTTAAACTCGGGCCTGTCAGACGCGACGTAGAGCGATCCGTAGCGCGGCAATGTATAGGTCAATCCGCTGCCATTGAGCATCAACAAATATGTCTTCCCAGACTCCAAAGAAATTGGGCAGCGCGCATGAGCTTCCTCACCGGTGCTGGTGGCTCCGCGAATTACGTCGCCTGCATGCTTCGTTCCTTTGATTACACGAATGACTTTTCCCCCGAAGCTGAAAGGCTTGGCATATCGGCCTTCTCCCGACGAAGCTGCATAAATCAATTGGTCCACCCGAATCACATACACATGCTCATAAGCTTGAAGCTCTACGGCAGGAAACGTCGTCGGATAGATTCGATCTTTACACGCTAGCGCGATCGATGGACATAGTATCGATGCCAATGCCAATGAGAGCGAAGCAAGCATGAGGAATGGGCGCGACCCGACAGACATTTTATCTCCAACGTTTCATGAAAATTGTGCGACCTCGCCCTTTAGGTGTGCTGATGGCCGATAGGTGTCGGCGGCTCATCTGGAAAACCATCCGCTCGGAGCGCTTGAGGTAGCGAAGTTTCGGGCCGCCTTTAACGTACGAACCAACTCGGAACGCGCCCTAGGAGTCTTCAAATTACTTGGTAGTTTGCTCAGCCAGTGCCCATTTGCTCCAGCATTATTGGTTCTTTGCACAGACAGCTGACGGGTGGTCGGCAGTAACTTTCGAGACAATATATCAATGTAATGCTCTAACTGAGCTGCAGAGCTGAAGACAAGTGTGGCCGACTGGAAATCAACCTGTAGCAGTGCATAACCTTTATGAAGAACCTCAGTGGGGGCCGGTGGTTCAAACGTTCCGGGCTTGCCAACACCGGCACATGGACCCAGAAAGCACCAGGGGCGATGAGCCAATTATCAACATAAGAAAATTGGAAATCCATAGTCATCATCAATTGCTCATGTGATGGGTCGATATCTGCTTCTGGCCGAAAGTCGAGATGCCGTAAGGATATCATCTTGCATTTGAAAAATATGCATAAAATATCACTCTGTCTCGCAGGTCACGACAGCAATCTGAAATAGGACTATTTTCAAAACGAAGTGGTCCCACTAAGGTTTTGCGCTTGCCCAGGTGCCGATAGTCAAGCCGCCAATATTTCCCGGTCGGGGTCACCAGCAGGTACATGCCGTCCACGTCCGTGTACTTGTCGCCGGTTTTCTTGATGGAATTGACCTTCCTGATGAAGGTGTCTGTCAGACTCATCGCAGCCTCCCTTTGTGACGGTATACGCGATCACGTTAGCAAAGCTACCGTGAAATATACCGTCAAAAGTCAAAGTGACTGCGATTCAATGGGAGACGGACAGAGCCATAAAAAAACCCGCCGTCATAGGAGATGGGCGGGTTTTTGACTGTTACTGATGCGCTTGCTTACGACCTAATGGTGCCTCGGGCCGGAATCGAACCGGCACGCCTTTCGGCGGCGGATTTTGAGTCCGCTGCGTCTACCAGTTCCACCACCAAGGCAGGCCTGCATGCAATGCGAGGTACATTATCACTGATTTGCCCCCCAGCCGCAAGACTCGTGACTGGAAATTTTACTGATCAGCCAAGCGCAACCAGGGCGGGTTGGCGGACCAGGCGTTGCTGTTGCTCTTCCAGCAGGTCGAAGATGGCGTCCTTCGACAATACGTACTGGTCCATCAACACGTCCTTCAGCTCCAGGATCTGCTCGCGGTAGTCGGCGATTGCCTGCAGCGTGTAGGTGTACAGTTCGTCCGACTTGGCTTGTACCTGGTCGAGGTCGGTATCCTTGTGCTTGAACTGCGTGTAGTCGAGCTTGGAACGCGAGTACATCGAGAGCTGGTTCACCATCATGTCGAGCATCGACGTGGCCTTCTGGATATCGTTCTGGCTGCCCACCGAGATGCCGCGCGCGCCGTAGAAAAGTTCTTCCGCCGCGACGCCGCCGTACAGCTGGATCACGTCGCGCTCGAGCTCTTCCAGCGTGCGCAGCGCCACGTCGTCCGAGGCCGACAGCACGTAGCCGAGCGCGCCCAGCTTGGAGACCGATTCGGTGCTGATCTTGAGGAACGGCGAGCGCTCTTTCACTTCCGCCAGGGTCATGCCTTCGCGCAGCCACGGGTCGATCTGCATGAAGAAGTGGCCGAGTTCGTGCAACGCCACGCGCTCGCGCTGGCGCGTCTTCTCGGCGGTGGTGGCACGGTCGGTGAGGCCGATGGTGGCGCGCTCGAAGGCGCGGAACATCAGGTCGGTATCGATGACCTTGTTTTCCTGGATGGCGATCATGCTGGCGCGCTCGACCACCGTTTGCAACAACGCCGGGCTGAGGTTGGCAGTGATCTCGGCCACGTGGTCAAGCTTGAGATGATCCCAATCGACGCAGCCGTCAGCCTTGCGCGCCAGGAACGAGCGCAGCAGTTCGCTGCGTTCGTTCTTGTTGGGCAGGCGGAAGTTGATCTTGACCGAGAAGCGGCGCAGCATCGCTTCGTCCATCTTGGTCGAAGCGTCGTCGAAATTGGACGCCACTACCCAGATCACGCCGGCGCCCTTGTCGCTGCGCACGCCGTCGAGCAGACCGAGCAGGGTGTTGGCGGTGTCGTCTTCCCATTTCTTTTCGCCGCGGCCGCGCGGCATGAACAAGCCTTGCGCTTCGTCGAGGAAAATGATGCAGCTGCCACGCGCGCATGCCTTGCGGTGCAGCGCGTGCAGCGCCTTGGAGCCGCCGCCGATATAGCCCGACTCCAGCGCCGAGCCCGAGGCCTGGATCAGCGGGATGTCGAGCCGCTTGGCCAGGTAGCCGGCCAGCTTGGTCTTGCCGGTACCGGCCGGGCCGGTCAGCATCACGTTGAACGGCTTGTCGATGTCGTGCTCGCGGTAGACGGCACGGTTGCGGATCATGTCTTCCAGGTGCAGTACTTCCTGCTTGATGTCTTCCATGCCGATCAGGTCGTCCATGCTGCCAGTCAGCTGGTCGGGGGTGAGCACGGTGGCGTTGACGCCGGTGCCGGGCAGGCCGTGGCGCAGCAGGAACAGCACCACGCACACCAGCAGGATGTCGATCGCGTGGCGCTTGAGGAAGCCGCCGGCGCGCGCCATGGCGCTGTCTTCCTCGTCCACCAGCACGGCCTTGTGCGACGCCAGGTAGTCTTCACGGGCAATGGCGTAGGGAATGTTATTACGCAGCAGGACTTCGCGCTCCAGGCTCAGGTGCGAGGTGCTGGGCACTTTCACCACGCGCAGCAGCGGGTCGTCCTTGAGCTTGATGATGTAGCGCGGCGCCTCCGACAGCGGTGCGGCGATCAGCAGGTACTCGAGCTTGTTGCGCTGGCCGGCCAGCGCCGTGATGACGGAAATGTCCTGGGTGCGCAGCAGCGGGCTCGTATCTTGCGGCACTTCCTTGCGCCAGCCGACGATGACCGCGATGCCGATCGCGACGATCAGCAGGGCGATACGGACGTAGTTGTTTCGTAAGGCAGTTTGAAGCTTATGCAGTGTAAACATGTGGGCGCTATCCAGTGTGGGCAGCTGGTGTCGGGCTGGGCGCGGGGGTAGGGCGCAGCAGCCGAGGCCGCCAAGGGCCGGCGCGCGGTGTGGCGCAGCCGGAATTGCGTTTCTGGACGGATATTATGAAAATAACATGCCCTGCGGCAACTCGTCCTGTTCAGCACTATAGCTGGCTTACCGGCGTTTGTATCGCACTGCGGCGAAAAAAAATGGCGCTCGCAACAGCAACGGCGCCTTTCGTGGCAGGGCTTGCAAGTATTTCGGCGCGTTGTGCGCCGCTGGCGTTATCAACTTGTCGACATTGCCTGGAATTTTCAGACAGCGTCCATTCATCGCGCGATTTTGCAGTTGATACCGGCGGATTGGCGGCTGGTCGCAAACGCCGGATTTTATGGTCCGGGCTTGTTAAGGTGCTTACATCAGCCGCTGCAAACAAGAAGCACAGCGGTGATGTCGAAACCCCTTGATTGCCTCAACCACTTACGGAGCTCACCATGAAAACCACACTGATCGCCCTCGCCGCCGCCCTCGCTTTTTCCGCCGTGCCTGCCGTCCACGCCCAGCAACTCCAGGAAAATATTCCGCAAGTAAAAGTGAGCAGCAGCTTTTATGTTTCGCCCAGCGAGCTGGCCGATTACACCAACGCTTACCGGCTGACCAATGGCCAGATCGTGCGTTTTACCCAGAGCGGCAATCGCTTGTATACCCAGGTGGACAAAGGCCGTCGCGTCCGGGTCATACCTGTATCGAATAAAGAATTCATCAGCGAAGAAGGCGCCCGCATCGTGTTCCGCGACTATGGCGACGAAGTGGGCATCAGCAATTTCGAGAAACTGCCGATGGCGCAGGTCTTGCCGGCCAACACCATGGTCGTAGCACGCCGTTGAGACGGCGCGCAGGATCGGCGGTTCCGCCGATCCTGGCCAAGTAGTCAGTCAGCGCGCCGATACAGGCGGAAACGCTCATCCCGATCGGCCGGACGCCGGCCTTCCCACAATAAAATCCACTGCTTGCCGCGATGGTGCGGCGCGACGTCGCGGTTGTCGCGTGCGCGCGTGCTTTCCTGCAGCAGCAACAGGCTGCAACGCCCGCCTTCGACGCCGGTGAACGGCAGTTGCGCATAGTAGGCGAACGAGGCGCGCTGCGCCGGTCCTACATTGGTTTCGATGCAGTCCGCGCTTGGCGGCAGCTTCTGGGCGATCTGGCGCGCCACGCCGGCGTAGCTCTTGCTGTAGTTGAGATCGGGCAGGAACAGCGTCATCAGCAAAATCCAGATCAGGATCAAGCCGCCCGACGACAGCACCACGGCGCGCCACAGCACGGTCGGCCGGCGCGCCACGCGCCAGTGCACCAGCGCGAACCAGCCGGCAGTGGCAATCGCTGCCACCGGGAACGCGACCGCGCCCACTTCCGGCGTAAAGCCCGGCACCAGTTTCAGGGCGTTCTTGGCCGCCTGCGCCGGCCAGCCGGTCAGCTTGGCGAACCAGAAGATCCAGATCACGGCTGCGCACAAGGTCAGCGCCATTACCGAGAACCAGTCGATGGCGTTGATGGCGCCGCGCTTCATGGTGAGCAAGCCAAAGGCAGCCATGACCGCCAGCGGCGGCAGCAGGATCAATAGTTGTCCCTGTTCGGGCGCGGTGGCGCACAGCGCCATGATGGCGCCCATGGTGACGAACGCCAGCGGCACCACGATGTGCAGCGCCAGGCGCTGGCGGCGCCAGGCCCAGATGGCCCAGCCGGCAAACGGCCAGGCCGGCCAGAAGAACCACACGCCCACGCGGAAGAAGAATTTATAGGCCACCACGGTCGGCAAGCCGAACTGCGCCAGGTGCAGCGCGCTCCAGTTCTGCACCGGGTGCTGGTGATATGGTTGCAGCAAGTGCGCTGGCAAGATCCAGATTGCAGTCACGGCGGCAGCCACCAGGAACGCCAGGCCCAGGTCGCGCAGCGCGCGGCCCACGGGCTGGGCCAGCAGGCGCGTACAGGCGAACACGGCCAGCATGAAGCACACCGGCGTTACCCAGCCATGGGTGAGCGTGAGCAGGCCGATGGCCAGGCCGCTAAGCGCCGCGTTGCGTAGCGACGGCGCTTCCACGTAGCGCACGGTACGGTACAACATGAAGGCGGTGAGCGAGACGCGCAGCGCGTCGGCCGTGGTTTCGTGGCTGTGGACCAGCAAACCGAGGCAGCCGAGGTAGATCAGGACGGCGGCATCGGCCAGGGTGCGGCCGAAATCGTCAGGTTCGGGCTGGCCGCCGAAGGCGAGGCGCAGCGGCTGCGCATCCTGGCGCCGGCCGAGGTTGAAGGTGGCGTACCACAGCGACAGTACGCCGAACAGGAAGATGGCCACCGTGCCGACCCTGGCGGCCAGCACATCGCCCAGCAGCCAGCCGAACAGCTTGATGCCGAGCGCACCGATCCAGAATGCCAGCGGGCCGTCGTCGGGAATTGCCAGGCCGGCGATATTCGGTACCAGCCAGTCTTGCCAGGTGCCGTGCGCCATGGTCCACATGATGCCGAAGCTGGCGGCGTCGTCGTTCTTCCACGGCTCGCGGCCAATCAGTCCGGGCAGAATATAGAGCAGGCCCAGGGCAAACAGGGCCAGGCGCGGCAGGGCCAGCGTGGCGGCGGCGGGAAGACGGACTGGCTTCATCGATCAGAGTGCAAATTGAGGTAGACGGGAGTATGAAGGAAAACCGGGCGCCCGGCAGGGAGCCACAAATAAAAAAAGCAGCCAGAGGCTGCTTTTTTCATCGAAGCGGGGGGAATTAACCTGCCGCGACAGCGGTTTTCGAACCGACGGTACCGAATTTCTGACGGAACTTCTCGACGCGGCCAGCGGTGTCGACGATTTTGTGTTTGCCGGTGTAGAACGGGTGCGATTCAGCCGACACCTCGATCTTGATCAGAGGGTAGTCTTTACCTTCGTGATTGATCGTTTCGCGGGTGGCGATGGTCGAACGGGTAACGAATTTGAAGTCGCACGACAGGTCGTGGAAAACAACTTCGCGGTAATCTGGATGGGTATTTGCTTTCATTTTGAAGCCTCGGTGAGTTTGGTAGCCAAACAGCACTTCGTCGGTCTGTACTGCTTCTCGACCCGATTGCTGATCACTTGCCAGTGATTAAAAATAGTGCAACCGCCGATTATACAGCGGTATACGGACACAGGCAACCACTCGGGTTGCCTGTCGGGGCGGAGGTAATTAACCGCCTCTGCGCATCATGTCGAAGAACTCGGTATTGGTCTTCGTGGCGCGCATCTTGTCGAGGATGAACTCCATCGCTTCGATCTCGTCCATCGAGTACAGCAGCTTGCGCAGGATCCAGATTTTTTGCAGCTGGTCCGGCTTGATCAAGAGTTCTTCGCGGCGGGTGCCCGATTTGTTCAGGTTGATCGCCGGGTACACGCGTTTCTCGGCCAGGCGGCGCTCCAGGTGCACCTCCATGTTGCCGGTACCCTTGAATTCTTCGTAGATCACGTCGTCCATGCGCGAGCCGGTTTCGATCAGCGCGGTGGCGATGATGGTCAGCGAACCGCCTTCTTCGATGTTACGGGCAGCGCCGAAGAAGCGTTTCGGGCGTTGCAGCGCGTTGGCGTCCACACCACCGGTCAGCACCTTGCCCGAGGCCGGGATCACGGTGTTGTAGGCGCGGGCCAGGCGGGTGATCGAGTCGAGCAGGATCACCACGTCTTTTTTCATTTCGACCAGGCGCTTGGCTTTTTCCAGCACCATCTCGGCAACCTGCACGTGGCGGGTGGCCGGTTCGTCGAAGGTCGAGGCGACCACTTCGCCGCGTACCGAGCGTTGCATCTCGGTCACTTCTTCCGGACGTTCGTCGATCAGCAGCACGATCAGGGTAACGTCGGGGTGGTTCGAGGTGATCGCGTGGGCGATGTGCTGCAGCATCACGGATTTACCGGACTTCGGCGACGCCACCAGCAGGCCGCGCTGCCCCTTGCCGATCGGCGCGATCAGGTCGACGATACGGCCGGTGATGTTCTCGGTGCCGTTGATGTCGCGCTCGAGGCGCAGCGGCTCGTTCGGGTGCAGCGGCGTCAGGTTCTCAAACAGTATGCGGTGTTTCGAGGCTTCCGGCGATTCGCCGTTGACCTTGTCTACCTTGACCAGCGCGAAATAACGTTCGCCGTCTTTCGGGGTGCGCACTTCGCCTTCGATCGAATCGCCGGTGTGCAGGTTGAAGCGGCGGATTTGCGATGGCGAGATATAGATGTCGTCGGTCGAGGCCATGTAGCTGGCGTCGGGCGAGCGCAGGAAGCCGAAGCCGTCCGGCAGCACTTCGAGGGCGCCGTCGCCGAAAATCTGTTCGCCGGATTTGGCGCGCTTTTTCAGGATCGCGAACATCAGCTCCTGCTTGCGCAGGCGGGCCGCGTTGTCGATATCAAGACCGATGGCCATCTCCAGCAACGCCGAGACGTGTAAGGCCTTTAATTCAGATAGATGCATATGTGTTGAGTGTCCCGTGACGGGAAAGTAAAGGTAGGGGAGGGAACTGCGTGGTGTTGTCTGTTTATTTATATAAAACGCGTTGCGGTCGGGCCGTACGCTGTTTTCCGGATCTGAGGCGGCTGTTTCTGCGGGCGCAGAATCAGCCGTCTGTCCGCAATACTATCTTACTTAGATATTGCTGTCGATGAAACTAGTCAACTGACCTTTGGCCATGGCGCCGACTTTTTGTGCCGCTGGCACGCCGTTCTTGAACAGGATCAGGGTAGGAATACCACGGATACCGAATTTGGCAGGCACTGCCTGGTTCGAATCGACGTCCATCTTGGCGATGGTGATCTTGCCGTCGTATTCCTTGGCGACTTCTTCCAGGATCGGGGCGATGCTCTTGCAAGGACCGCACCATTCGGCCCAGAAGTCGACCAGCACTGGGCGGTCGGATTTCAGCACGTCGGCATCAAAAGAAGTATCGGTGATGTGTTTGATATTTTCGCTCATATTTTCCTCAATCGAGGTGTGGGATCAATAACGCCTGGGGATGATGCCAGTGTTGCCGTTAAGCCAGTTACAGAGAATACATGGCGACTATGTGCGCGAATTCAATGTCTGGAATAGGGAAGGCAACAAGGGTCGGCAGGCGGGAATGGATCAAATCATAACCCATTTTTTATAAATGTGCGGAGATTGAGTTTTGACGTCAATTTTCGTCGGCAAACGTGGTGTTATTCATAATCTGCTCGGTAATCTGTTCCAGCAGCGGCCATAGCCTGGCCAGGCTGGCGCGGGCGGTGGCCAGGTTGACGGCGTCGCTGGCGCTTGCAGGCAGCAGTTCCAGGCTGGCGAACATTTCGCCCATGCCCAGCGCCCCCACCGTGCGCGCCGGCGACTTGAGCCGGTGGCCCAGTTCGCGCACCTGCGCCAGGTCGCCGCGCTTTATTGCCACTTCCATCGCCGACAGTCCCTCCTGGGCATTGTGCAGGAACTTGAAGGCGAACTTGCGCACCTTTTCCGGGTGGTAGCCGAGCAGCTTGGCCAGGATCGACAGGTCGATCACGGCCGGGTCGCCGGCCAGGGTGGGCTTGAAGGCGGGGCGTACGGCGGGCCGCTCGCGCTCGGGCGCGACGCCCAGGCGCTGCACCGGCAGCCAGCTGGCGATGGTGCGGTACATCAGCGCCGGCTGGATCGGCTTGGAGATGAAGTCGTCCATGCCGGCGGCGATGCAGCGGGCGCGGTCCTCGCTGGTGGCGGTGGCGGTCATGGCCAGCACCCGCAGGCCGTTCAGGCGCGGATCGGCGCGGATGCGGCGGGTCGCCTCCAGGCCGTCCATCAGCGGCATCTGCACGTCCATCAGCACGCAATCGAATGCGGTCTGGCGCAGCAGGTCGAGCGCTTCCTGGCCGTTGGCCGCCAGGCACACCGACGAGCCCACGTCTTCCAGCATCTCCAGCGCGATCTGCTGGTTGAACGTGTTGTCCTCCACCAGCAGGATGCGGGCGTCCTTGAGCGTGGTGATGACGGCGGCGGTCTGGGTGGAGGCCAGCAGTTCGGCGGCGGCATCCTGCACCCGCTCGATCACCTGCGGCACGCTGGCGTCGGAAATGCCCAGCCGCGCGGTGAACCAGAACGTGCTGCCCACGCCCGGTTCGCTGCGCACGCCCACCTCGCCGCCCATCAGTTGCGCCAGCTGTTTGCAGATGGCCAGTCCGAGGCCGGTGCCGCCATGCTCGCGCGTGGTGGAGGTGTCGGCCTGCTGGAACGACTGGAACAGGCGGTCGATTTCCGGCTCGGAGAGGCCGATGCCGCAGTCGCTCACTTCAAAGCGCAGCAGGCAACTGCTGGCGTCGGCCACCACCTGGCGCACGCGCACCTCGATGCGGCCCTTTTCGCTGAACTTGATGGCGTTGTTGGTGTAGTTGATCAGCACTTGCCCCAGGCGCAGCGGATCGCCGCGCAGCACGCGCGGCAACGCCGGATCGAGTTCGAACACCAGTTCCAGTTCGCGGCTGACCGCTTTGGGCGCCACCACCGTGGTCAGGGTCTGGATCACGTGGTCGAGCGCGAAATCGACCTGCTCGATATCGAGCTTGCCGGCCTCGATCTTCGAAATGTCGAGGATGTCGTCGATGATGCCCAGCAGGTGTTCGCCGGCAAAGCGGATCTTTTCCAGGTAGTCGCGCTGGCGCGGATCGAGGTCGGTCTTGAGGGCCAGGTAGGCCATGCCGATCACGCCGTTCATCGGGGTGCGGATCTCATGGCTCATGTGGGCCAGGAACTGGCCCTTGTACTGGCTCGCTTCCTCGGCCTGGTGGCGCGCCTGTTCCAGCTCGCGGGTGCGCATCAGCACCCGTTCCTCGAGGTGTTCGTTCCATTCGCGCAGCTCGTCGGCGCCGCGCTTGCGGTCGCTGATGTCGGTCAGGCTCACCACCACCAGCGGCACGGCGCCGGTGGGATCAAGAATCGGTTCGGCGTTGATCGACAGCCAGCGCATGGCGCCGTCGGGCTGAGTGATGCCCATCACAACGTCGCGTACTGGCAGGCCGGTGACGATGGCCAGGCGCACCGGGTGGCTGACGCGATCGAAAGTGCTGCCATCCTCGCGCACGCCGCACCACAAGCCGTCGCATTCGCCGCGCTGCTCCAGTTCCATCGCGTACGCCAGCATGCGCGCGGCGGCGGCATTGCTCTCCAGGATGGCGCCGCCGCCATCGACCATCACCAGGCCGTTGGTGACCGCGTTGAAAATCGATGCGAGCCGCTGGCCGGTCAGGCGCAGCGCATTCTCGGCGGAGCGGCGCGCGGTGATATCGGTGAGCATGGCCAGCGTGCCCGCGTAATGGCCGGCGTCGGAGCTGATGACAGTGGTCGAGAGCAGGCACCACAACGCGCTGCCGTCGGCGCGGCGCAGGCGGATGTCGCCCTGGACTGCTTCGCCCGCCAGGTGGCGCTGCAGGTGCTGCTTGAGCAGCAGGCGGCCGGCGTCGTCCATGAACTCGGTCATGCCGTGGCCCATCACCTGGTCCACGTCCACGCCCAGCATGGCCGCCATGGTGGGATTGACGAAAGTGGTGCGGTCGTCGGCGTCGGTCATCCAGATGCCTTCGGCGGCGGTCTGCACGATCAGGCGATAGCGTTCGGAGCTGGCGTGCATGGCTTCTTCGGCGCGCTGGCGCTGGGTCATGTCGCGCAGGGTCACGACCACCAGGTGCTGGCCGCCCAGGTCCAGCGGCGCCAGGTGCACCATGGCGGGGAAGGTGCTGCCGTCGGCGCGGTGGGCGTTCATTACCCGGCCCGGCAGGCCGGGGCGGGCGAACAGCTCGCGTGCGCGCCCGGTGCTGCGCATGCTGTCGGGCGCCAGCTGGTCCATGCTGTGCCCGGCCAGGCTGCCCTCGATGCCGAAGCTGCGTGCGCAGACCGGATTGGCGTAACGCACCCGCCCGCCCTTGTCGGCGATCAGCATGGCGCCGGGCGTGGCGTCGATCACCGCGCACAGGCGCGCCTCCTCGTCGTTGGCGCGCTCGGTAATGTCGGCAAACGTACCCATGGCGCGCAGCGGGCGGCCGTCGGCGGCGCGTTCGACGACAATGCCGCGCGCCAGCAGCCACTTCCAGCTGCCGTCGCGGCAGCGCATGCGGTGCTCGACGATGAACCGGGCGTTGTGCTCGCTTATGGCCGCCAGGTATTCGGCCACGTTGCGGTCCACGCGCGCCATATCGTCGGGATGGATGTCGGCGCGCCATTGTTCGATGGCGGACGGGTAATGTTCATCCTGTCCCAGCAGTTCGCGCGAGCGCGCCGACAGGACCAGTTGGCCGGTGTCCATCTGCCACTCCCACACGCCTTCACCCGAGCCTTCCAGCGCCAGGCTGGCCATGCTCTCGGAGCGCGCCAGCTCCAGGCGCGCCCGCCGCAGCGCCTGTGCCTGGCGGCGCAGGCGCCAGACGGCGATGGCCGCAGCAAGCAGGAGGAGGGCCCCGAGGATCGGCAAGCCGTAGCGCAGCAGCGGGTGCACCCCGCGCGGCTGGTACAAAAAGCCGTCGAGACGGAAGTCCGCCGGGAGCATGCCCTGTTCCCGGTAGGCCCGGGCAATGGTTTGCCAGCGGTCCGGATTGCTGTAGCCCAGTTCCACCAAGTCCTGTTGCAGCAGCGGCACCATTTGCGCGGCCTCGTACACCAGTTGTTCGCGGCTGCGGCGCGCGGGATAACGCGCGCGTATCAGGTCGGCCATTTCGGCCGGATGGGCCATGGCGTAATGCCAGCCGCGCAGGGTGGCCTGGCGCAGCGCCTCGGCGCGCGCCGGATGTTCGCGCAGCTCGCTTTCGGTGGTGTACAGCACGTCGCCGTAGAAATCGAGGCCGGCGCTGCGCGGCGAGCGCACCTCGAACGGCACCCCGCTGCGTTCGAGCGCGAACGGCGCCTGGGTGGTGTAGAACGACATCGCATCCACCCGGCCAGCAATCAGGTCGTCGAAGTTGTAGGTGTGGGCCAGCTGGTACATGCTGTCGTAACGGACCCCGGTCTTTTTCAGGTAGGCGGTCAGTTCCTCGTTGTTGGGCGCCATCATGATGCGGCTGCCGGGCCAGGGACGGGGCTTGCCATCGGAGCCCAGGCGCACCAGCAGCGCCGCGCCGGAGTGCTGGAACACCGACGCCAGCACCACCACCGGCTGGCCCAGCGCGCGCGCCAGCAACAGCGTGGTGTTGCCCACGCCGTACTGGGCGCGGCCCTCGGCCACGGCCTGCACCGGGTCGTTGCCCGGGGTCGCTTCGAGCAGCGTCACCTCGAGGCCGGCGTCGCGGTAGTAGCCTTGGTCCTGCGCCGCGTAGTAGCCGGCGAACTGGAACTGGTGCTGCCACTTGAGCTGGATCGTCACTTTTTCCGCCGCGTCCGCGCCGGTGGCGGTGAGCGCGCCGGCCGCCATGAGCATGCATATGGCCCACCGGCGCGCCATCTGGCGCCACGATGGCGAAGCGATGCAGGTGCGCGTGCGGAACAAGGTAGGCCTTTCTGGGGACGAATTATTCTGTCTGCGGGCAACTATATCAGCTTTAATGGCCGCAATTACCACCATATGATCCAGATCAAGATGTGTTGCGCGGACGTGAAAAGGCCATTGCAAAAGATCGGATTTTTGCGGTTTTTCGTGACAAAGGGTGAGATTCCCCCGGCGCTTTTTGGCACCTGTTACTTGTTGTTTGCTAGTGATAGAGGTGGGCTACTGGGTAAAGCTGCCGGCGAACTGGTAGCGGTGTCCCGGGTGCCACATGGTGGCGATGGTGGCGATGCGTCCGCCCGACATGGTCTGGCGGCGTAGCACCAGGCAGGCCTGGCGCACCTCGATGGCCAGCATGTCGGCGATTTCGCGCGGCGCCGGCAGCGCTTCGATGCTGTAGCTGGCGCCTTGCAGCGGCGCGGCCTGCATCAGGTATTCGTTGGGGGTGATGGCGCTGAAGTCCTGTTCCATGTAGTCGGGCGCGCAGTCGGGATTGACCCAGCGGTCTTCCACCTGGATTGGCACGCCATTCTCGAAATGGATGATCACCGAGTGGAACAGCGGGTGGCCGGACGGCAGCTCGAACTGCTTGGCCATCAAATCGCTGGCCTTCAGCTGTTCCAGGTGTTGCAGGCTGCTGCGGTGGACGTGGCCGCGCGCGCGCACTTCCTCGGCGATCGACTTGATCTGCAGCAGCGTGGACTGGTATTTTTGCTGGGCCACGTAAGTGCCGGAACCCTGGCGCCGGGTGAGGACCTGTTCGGCGGTCAGCTCGCGCACGGCGCGGTTGACGGTCATGCGCGAGACGCCGAACTGTTTGACCAGCGCCTGCTCGGACGGAATCACGTCGCCTTCCTTCCACACGCCGGCGCCGATCTGCGCCAGTAAATAATCCTTGATCCGCTGGAAAATCGGGGTATGGTCAGATGGTTGATTGTTTGCTTGCTGGTCCAAACCGCGTCTCCGTAGGCGCCCCCGGGCAGGCGGCTGACCGGCATTCTAGCATCGACATACAATTCGAAAGCAAGCGCCGGAGTGTGCGTACCGGCGCCGGTGGCTACGATGGCCGCATTGCCATTCATTCATGGAGTACGAGATGGGTAACTCAGCTTTGTCCAACCTGGCGTATGCCGACGATACCGCGCGCTGGGCCGCCGTGCAGGCGCGTGATGCCGGCGCCGACGACGTGTTCTGGTACTCGGTGCGCAGCACCGGCGTGTATTGCCGCCCCTCATGCGCAGCCCGTCCGGCGCTGCGCCGCAACGTCGCGTTCCACGCCAGCCGCGCAGAGGCGGAGCAGGCCGGCTTTCGCCCCTGCCTGCGCTGCAAGCCCGACCAGCCGCCGCTGGCCGCGCGCCAGGCCGCCATCGCCGCGCGTGCCTGCGCCCTGATCGACGCCGCCGCCCAGGCCGGCGACGACGCGCCCGACCTCGACGCGCTGGCGGCGGCGGTCGGCGTCAGCCGTTTTCATTTTCACCGCATCTTCAAGGCGGCCACCGGCATCACGCCCAAGGCGTACGCCAACGCTGGCCGCGCACGACGGGTGCAACAGGGACTGGCGCAGCAGGTTTCCGTCACCGACACGCTCTACGCGGCCGGTTTCAATTCCAGTGGCCGGTTTTATGCGCAGGCGCCAGCGGTGTTGGGCATGACGCCGTCGGCGTTTCGCGCGGGCGGGCAGGGCGCGCAGATCCGCTTTGCGATTGCCGCCTGCTCGCTGGGCGCGATCCTGGTGGCCAGCACAGACCACGGCATTTGCGCGATCCTGATCGACGACGATCCCGATTTCCTGGTACGGGACCTGCAGGACCGCTTTCCGAAGGCGGAGCTGCTCGGCGCCGAGGCCGACTACGAGCAGGTGGTCTCGCGCGTGGTTGGCATGGTGGAGCGCCCGGCACTGGGCCTGGACCTGCCGCTCGACGTGCGCGGCACGACATTCCAGCAGCGCGTGTGGCAGGCGCTGCGCGCGATTCCCGCCGGGCGCACCGTCAGCTACGCCGAGCTGGCCGAACTGGTGGGCCTGCCCAAGGGCGCGCGCGCCGTGGCCGGGGCGTGCGCGGCCAATGCATTGGCCGTGGCGATCCCGTGCCACCGGGTGGTGCGCAACGACGGTTCGATTTCCGGCTACCGCTGGGGCGTCGACCGCAAGGCAGCGCTGCTCGACCGCGAACGGCAGGAGTAGCGCGCCATGCGCCGGGCATCACGCTTTACGACGCGACCTGAGTGATTTTTTGCGTGTGGTACAGGCGCGCATACATGTCGTCGTTGGCCAGCAACTGGTCGTGACTGCCCACTTCGCGGATCTTGCCGCCGTCAAGCACCACGATGCGGTCGGCGTTCTCGATGGTGGACAGGCGGTGGGCGATGACCACCGTGGTGCGGCCCTGCATCAGGCGTTCCAGCGCCTGCTGCACCAGGCGTTCCGATTCGGTGTCGAGCGCGCTGGTGGCCTCGTCCAGGATCAGGATCGGCGCATCCTTGTAGATGGCGCGGGCGATCGCCAGGCGCTGGCGCTGGCCGCCTGACAGGCGCAAGCCGTTTTCTCCCACCGGTGATTGATAGCCCTGCGGCTGGCGCACGATGAACTCGTGCGCGTGCGCCGCGCGCGCGGCCGCTTCGATGCGCTCCTGCGACGGCGCCGGATCGCCATAGGCGATATTGGCGGCCAGCGTATCGTTGAACAGCACCACGTCCTGGCTCACCAGCGCGATCTGCCGGCGCAGTGAAGCGAGCGCATACTCGCGCAGATCGACGCCGTCGAGCGTGATGGATCCGCCGCTCACATCGTAAAAGCGCGGCAACAAGCTGGCCAGCGTGGTCTTGCCGCTGCCCGAGCTGCCGACCAGCGCCACCGTTTCGCCGGCGCGGATGTCGAGCGATACCTTATCGAGCGCCAGCCTGGCGTCGGCCACCAGCGGTTTGCCGTCGGCATCGAGGTACTGGAAACTCACGTCCTTGAGCGACAGCTGGCCGTGGGCGCGGGTGGTGGTGTGTTGGCCGGTATCGGCTTCGGTTTCGGTGTCGATCAGGCTGTACACCGAATCGGCGGCGGCCAGGCCCCGTTGCAGCGGCTCGTTGATCTTGGTGAGGTTCTTGATCGGCGACTGCATCGCCATCAGCGCCACGATGAACGAGACGAAGTCGCCGGCCGTGAGCGCCCCGGCCTGGTGGCGCAGCAGCGAAAAATAGATCACCGACGACAGCGTGATCCCGATCAGCAGCATGATCACGCCGGAGTTCAGGGCGGACGTGGCCGCGTGCTTGACGGCCAGCTGGCGATTGAGCTTGACCACGCGGTCGAAGCGGGTCTGTTCGTATTCCTGGCCGCCGAAAATTCTCACCACGCGCTGGCCGCTGATGCTCTCGTCGAGCACATTGGTCAGTTCGCCCATGGCGGCCTGGGCGCTTTTACTCAATTTGCGCATGCGGCGCCCGGCAAAGGTGACCACGGCAGCCACCAGCGGCATCAGGATCAGGCAGAACAGGGCCAGTTGCCAGTCCGAGACGAACATGGTGATCAGGTAGCCGATGGTGAGCACCGAATCGCGCACCGCCACGTTGACCACCGTGAGGCCGGCTTGCGCCACCTGGGCGGCGTCGAACGCCACGCGCGAGAGCGTGGTGCCGGTGGACGACTGGTCGAAAAAGCCATTGGGCAGGCGCATGATGCGCGCGAACATGGCCTCGCGCAGGTTGGCCTGCACCCGGCTGCTGAGCCAGGCAGCGCCGTATTCGCCGATGAAACTCGACACCATGCGCATCACGGCCAGGCCGAAAATCACGGCGGGGATGCTCCACATCGCCGCGTCGGCAGTATTCTTGGGCAGGATGTCGGTCAGCCACTGCTGCGCCACGGCCAGCATGCCGGTGGCAGGCGGGCGCACGGCGCCGACCACGTGCGACGGCGCCAGTGCATCGATCACGGTTTGCAGCTGGCGGATCAGGAGCACATCGGTGGCGGCGGCCAGACCCACTGCGAACAGGGTGAAGAACCCGATCCACAGGTAAGGGCGGAATTCGTTGAGCAGGCGGTGATAGAGTTGGCGGCTGTTCACTGGGTTGTGGTGATTTCGGCGAAACCGCCATTGTACCCGTCCTGTCGATCTGCAAACTTCGCTACACTGGCAGCCTGGTACCGAATGGAGAAAACGATGCGCACCACCCTCAAGCGGCGCCTGCCGCTGGCCGCCGCCCTGGCGCTTGCCTTCACCGCCCTGGCCCCGGCGGCCTACGCCCAAACCATTATCGACCACGCCAACGGCTACACGCTGACGGCGGCGGGCGCCTTGCAGCGCTTCACGTCGCTGGCGTTCGACGCCCAGGGCAAGGTAGTGGTGGCCGGCAGCGAGGCGCAAACGGCTGCCGCGCTGCCGGGCGCAAAGCACGTCGATGCCCAGGGCAAGACCCTGCTGCCGGGGCTGATCGACGCCCACGGCCACGTGTTCGGGCTGGGCGAGATCGCCTCGGGTGTGGACCTGTTTTCCCCTACCTCGCTGCCGGCGGCCCTGCGCGCGGTGGCGGACTTTGCCCGCGCCCACCCGAAAAACGCCTGGATCATCGGACATGGCTGGAACCAGGAAGCCTGGAAGCTGGGCCGTTTCCCCACCGCCGCCGACCTCGACGCGGTGGTGGGCGACCGCCCGGTGCTGCTGCGCCGGGTGGACGTGCACGCCACCTGGCTCAACAGCACTGCGCTGGCCATGGCCGGCATCACCAGGGACACGCCGGACCCCGCCGGCGGCAAGATCGAGCGCGACGCCAAAGGCAACCCCACCGGGGTGCTGGTGGACAGCGCCATGGCGCTGGCCGACAAGGTGGTGCCGCTGCCCACCCCAAGCCAGGCGCGCGCCATGCTCGACAACGCGCTGGCGCTGCTGGCCAAGTCGGGCCTGACCAGCGTGCACGACGCCGGCATTTCGGTGGCCGAGGATGGCATCTACCGCGACTACGCCGACCATGGCAAGCTTACCGCCCGCGTGTACGCGATGATCGGCGACACCGGCGCCGCCTTCGACGAATTATCGAAGGAAGGACCGCTGAAAACCTACGCCAACGACACCTATGCGCTGGCCGCCGTCAAGCTGTTCTCGGACGGCGCGCTGGGCAGCCGGGGCGCCGCCTTGATCGCCCCGTACTCGGACATGCCATCGACGAAAGGACTGCTGTTCCAGCAGAACGCGGCCATGCAGGCCAAGATGGAAAAAGCGATGAAGGCCGGTTACCAGGTCAACGTGCACGCCATCGGCGACGCCGGCAACCACCAGATCCTCGACGCCTACGCCCAGCTGATCCCCAAGTACCAGGCCGGCGGCCTGCGCCACCGCATCGAGCATGCGCAGGTGGTCGCGCCCGAGGACATCCCGCGCTTCAAGGCGCTGGACGTCATCCCGTCGATGCAGCCCACCCACGCCACGTCGGACCAGAACATGGCCGAGCAGCGCGTGGGACACGAACGCATCAAGGGCGCCTACGCCTGGCGCACCTTCCTCGACCAGGGCTCGCGCATCGCCTGCGGCTCGGACTTCCCGGTGGAGCCGCCCGACCCGTTCGAAGGCCTGCACGCGGCGGTCACGCGGCAGAACGCGGCCGGCGCGCCGACGGGCGGCTGGTACAAGAACCAGGCCATGACCCTGACCGAGGCGCTAAGGTGCTTCACGCTCGATGCGGCCTATGCGGCCCGCCAGGAAAATGTGATCGGCTCGCTGGAGCCGGGCAAGTGGGCCGATTTCATTGTGATCGACCGCGATATCTTCACGGCGCCGCCCGAGCAGCTGGGCAAGACGGTGGTGCTGCAAACCTGGATGGGCGGCAAACGGGTCTATAAAAAATAGCGGCTAAAAATACCGTCAAGGCGGTTGACTTGGTTGTATAGACAACCTATGCTAGGGGCACCTTATCCCCATGAGCAGGAGCGACCATGAGCCAAGATCCGCGTTTCGACCCCACCCGCGATGTCCGCGCCCCGCGCGGCCCCGAGCGTACCTGCAAGAACTGGGGCGCCGAGGCCGCATACCGCATGTTGCAGAACAATCTCGACAAGGAAGTGGCGGAAAATCCGCAGCACCTGGTGGTCTACGGCGGCATCGGCCGCGCCGCCCGCGACTGGGCCTGCTACGACCAGATCCTGGCCTCGCTGCGCGAACTGGAAGACAACCAGACCCTGTTGATCCAGTCCGGCAAGCCGGTCGGCGTGTTCCAGACCCACGAAGACGCGCCACGGGTGCTGATTGCGAACTCCAACCTGGTGCCCAAGTGGGCCAACTGGGAGCACTTCAATGAACTCGACCGCCAAGGCCTGTTCATGTACGGCCAGATGACGGCCGGCTCGTGGATCTACATCGGCACCCAGGGCATCGTGCAGGGCACGTACGAAACCTTTGCCGAAGCAGGGCGCCAGCACTTCGGCGGCGATTTGAAGGGGCGCTGGGTGCTGACCGCAGGCCTTGGCGGCATGGGCGGCGCCCAGCCGCTGGCCGCCACCATGGCCGGCGCCGTCTCGCTCACCATCGAGTGCCAGCAAAGCAGCATCGATTTCCGCCTGCGCACCCGCTACCTGGATAAACAGGCCGCCAGCATCGACGAGGCGCTGGCCATGATCGCAGCCCACCTGGCCAATGGCGACGCCATTTCCATCGGTCTGCTCGGCAACGCCGCCGACGTGCTGCCCGAACTGGTGCGCCGCGCCCGCGCGGGTGGCCTGGCGCCCGACCTGGTGACCGACCAGACCTCCGCCCATGACCTGATCAACGGCTACCTGCCGCAGGGCTGGACCGTGGAACAGTGGAAGGCGGCGCAAGCCGATCCGGCCCGCCACGCGGAATTGCAAGCTGCCGCTGCCGGCTCGTGCGCGGTACACGTGCAGGCCATGCTGGACTTCCAGGCGCTCGGCTGCAAGGTGGTCGATTACGGCAACAACATCCGCCAGGTGGCGTTCGACCACGGCGTGGCCAACGCCTTCGACTTCCCCGGCTTCGTGCCCGCGTACATTCGGCCGCAGTTCTGCGAGGGGCGCGGACCGTTCCGCTGGGTGGCGCTGTCCGGCGACCCCGAAGACATCTATAAAACCGACGCCAAGATCAAGGAACTGTTCCCGCACCACGCGCAGGTGCACCGCTGGCTCGACATGGCGCGCGAGCGCATCGCCTTCCAGGGTCTGCCGGCGCGCATCTGCTGGCTCGGTCTCGGCGAGCGCCACCTGGCCGGCCTGGCCTTTAACGAGATGGTGAAAAACGGCGAGCTGAAAGCGCCGATCGTGATCGGCCGCGACCACCTCGATACCGGCTCGGTCGCCAGCCCGAATCGCGAGACGGAAAGCATGAAAGACGGCACCGACGCCGTCTCCGACTGGCCGCTGCTGAACGCCTTGCTCAATACTGCCGGTGGCGCCACCTGGGTGTCGCTGCACCACGGCGGCGGCGTGGGCATGGGCTACTCGCAGCACTCGGGCGTGGTGATCGTGGCCGACGGCACCGATGCTGCCGCCAAACGGCTGGCGCGGGTGCTGGTCAACGACAGCGGCTCGGGCGTGATGCGCCACGCCGACGCCGGCTACGACACCGCCATCGCCTGCGCCCGGCGCAATGGCCTCAACCTTCCAATGATCAAATGACCATGACCCTCACCTTGAAACCGGGCGCGCTGACGCTCTCCGAATTGCGCGCTGTCTGGAACGAAGCCGCCCCAATGGCTTTGGCGCCGGAAGCGTATCCAGTGATCGAAGCGTCGGCTGCTGCCGTGCGCGCCATCGTCGCCAAGGGCGATGCCGCTTACGGCATCAACACCGGCTTCGGCCTCCTGGCCAAAACCCGCATCCCCGACGACAAGCTCGAACAACTGCAGCGCAACCTGATCCTGTCGCACTCGGTGGGTACCGGCGAGCTGGTGTCCGACGCCGTGTGCCGCCTGATCATGCTGATGAAGATCGGCAGCCTGGCGCGCGGCTACTCGGGCGTGCGCCCGCTCATCATCGACACCCTGGTCGCGCTGTACAACGCCGGCATCATGCCCGCCATTCCCGCCAAGGGTTCCGTGGGCGCTTCCGGCGACCTGGCGCCGCTGTCGCACATGACCTTGGCCATGCTGGGCGTGGGCCAGGTACGCATGAACGGGGTGCTGATGGACGCCACCGAGGCCTTGCAGGCCGCCGGCATCGCGCCGGTGGTGCTGGCTGCGAAAGAGGGCCTGGCGCTGATCAACGGCACCCAGGTCTCGACCGCGCTGGCGCTGCACGGCCTGTTCATGGCCGAGCGTTTGCTGGAGGCGGGTTTTGTCTCGGGCGCACTGTCGCTTGACGCGGCCAAGGGCAGCGATGCGCCGTTCGACGCCCGCGTGCATGAAGTGCGCGGCCAGCCGGGCCAGATCGCCGCCGCCGCCATCTACCGCCAACTGGTGGCCGATAGTGCGATCCGCGCCTCGCACCTGGTGGGCGACGAGCGGGTACAGGACCCCTACTGCCTGCGCTGTCAGCCGCAGGTGATGGGCGCCTGCTGGGACATCATCAACAACGCCGCGCGCACGCTGCTGATCGAAGCGAACGCCGTCACCGACAATCCGCTGCTGTTCAAGGACGGCGAACTGTCGGTGGTGGTCTCGGGCGGCAATTTCCACGCCGAGCCGGTGGCCTTTGCGGCCGACACGCTGGCGCTGGCGATTGCCGAAATCGGCAGCATCGCCGAGCGTCGCATCGCCCTGTTGATCGACGCGACCTTATCGGGCCTGCCGCCGTTCCTGGTGCCCGAGCCGGGCGTAAACTCCGGCTTCATGATCGCCCACGTCACGGCTGCCGCGCTGGCGTCGGAGAATAAATCGCTGGCGCACCCGGGCAGCGTGGATACCATCCCGACGTCCGCCAACCAGGAAGACCACGTCAGCATGGCCACGTATGCGGCCCGGCGCCTGGACGACATGGCGCAGAACACGGCGGTCATCATCGGCATCGAGCTGATGGCGGCGGCGCAGGGCATCGACTTCCACCGCCCGCTCACCACCGCGCCGCACCTGGAACACGTGCACGCGCAACTGCGCCAGTCGGTGCCGTTTTTTGATGTCGACCGCTTCTTCGCGCCCGATATCGAGGCCGCCAAGGGCATGGTCATGCGCGGTGAACTGAGCGCCTCGTGCCGCGAGTTGTTCACTTCCTTGCACCCTTAACCTGCGGAGGCACTATGGACTACCAGTTCCAGGCCGGCACCATCCCGTTGCTGGTGTCCATGCCCCACGTGGGCACCGACATCCCCGACGAAATCGCGGCTACCATGACGGCAGCTGCCACCGACCGCCAGGACACCGACTGGCACCTGGCGCGCCTGTACGGTTTTTTGCAGGAGATGGGCGCATCGACCATTTCGGCGCGCTGGTCGCGCTACGCGATCGACCTCAATCGCCCGCCCGAGAACACCAACCTGTACCCGGGCCAGGACACCACCGGCCTGTGCCCGGTCGATACGTTTCACCGCGAGCCGCTGTACGTCGATGGCCGCGTGCCGGACCAGGCCGAAGTGGAGCGGCGCCTGCAACACTACTGGCAGCCATATCACGCGCGGCTGCGCGCGGAACTCGACCGCCTGCTGGCCATCCACGGCCGGGTGGCGCTGTGGGACGCGCATTCGATCGCGTCCAGGGTGCCGCGCTTTTTCGAGGGCAAGCTGCCCGACCTGAACTTCGGCACCGCCGACGGCGCCACCTGCGCGCCGGGACTGGCGCATGCCGTGGTGTCGCGCGCACTGGCTCAGGATCGCTACAGCGTGGCGGTCAACGGCCGCTTCAAGGGCGGCCATATCACGCGCTTTTACGGCCGGCCCGACGCCGGCGTCCAGGCAATCCAGCTTGAAATGTGCCAGTCGGTGTACATGGACGAGGAGGCGCCCTATGGCTACCGTCCCGACCTGGCAGCGCAGGTGCAGGGCCTGCTGCGCGCGATGACGCAGGCGGCGGCCGACTGGGTGCAGTCATGAACCAGCTGTTCGCCCGCCACGCCTTGCTCCCCGATGGCTGGCGCGCTGACGTGCTGCTGGAATGGAACCAGGCCGGCGACCTGGTTGCCGTCACGCCCGGCAGCGCACCGGCAGCAGGCATCGAATGCGTGGAATACGCGCTACCCGGCATGGTCAACCTGCATTCGCACAGCTTCCAGCGCGCGCTCGGTGGCCGCACCGAGTTCGCCGGTGACAGCCATGACAGCTTCTGGACCTGGCGCGACCTGATGTACCGCTTCGCACGCAACATCACGCCCGACCAACTCGAGGCGATTGCCACCCAGCTGTTTTCCGAATGCCTGCGCCACGGCTACACCTCGGTATGCGAATTCCACTATGTGCAACGCCAGCCCGATGGCGCCTGGTACGACCGGCCGGCCGAAACCGCCGAGCGCGTGATTGCTGCCGCACGGTTGGCGGGAATCGGCGTCACCATGCTGCCGGTGTTGTATAGTTATTCGGGATTTAACGACAGTCCCTTGACGCCGGAGCAGCAGCGCTTTCGCACCGATGCCGACGATGTGCTGCGCGTGATCGACGCCTTGTCGCCCATGCGCGATGGCCAGACCGAGGTGGGCGTGGCGCCGCATTCGCTGCGCGCGGCGTCCATCGCGCAGATCAACGCGGTGCTGGCGAGCTTGCCGTCCGAGCGGCCGGTGCATGTGCATATTGCCGAGCAGCAGGCGGAGGTGCAGCAAGCGCTGGCCCATACCGGCCGGCGTCCGGTGCAATTATTGTTCGACCAGGTGGCGGTCGATAGCCGCTGGTGTCTGGTCCATGCAACGCACCTGAGTAACACTGAAGTGTGCAGCATCGCTGTCAGCGGTGCGGTGGCGGGCCTGTGTCCCACCACCGAGGCCAACCTGGGCGATGGCCTGTTTCCGCTGGAGGATTTTCTGGCGGCGGGCGGACGGTTCGGCATCGGCAGCGACAGCCATGTGTCGCAAAGCCCGGTGGAGGAATTGCGCTGGCTCGAATACGGCCAACGGCTGCACCACCAGCGCCGCAATATCGCGGTGTCGAAAGAACAGCGCCAGGTGGGCGAGTTTCTGTGGCAAGGCGCCTTGCAGGGCGGGGCGCAGGCGGCGGGGCGGCCGGTGGGCGCGCTGGCGCCGGGCCGCCGCGCCGACGTGCTGGTGCTCGACGATGCCCATCCCAACCTGTGCGGCCTGGCGCTGCACGAGGTGCTGGGCAGCCTGATTTTTAGTGGCAACGACAACCTGGTGCGCGACGTCATGGTCGGCGGCCGGTGGGTGGTACGCAACGCGCAACACGTGGCGCAGCAGGCGATTGCTGCGCGCTTCAAGCACACGATGGCAGAACTGAGGGAGTTCCGATGAACCGGTTAATCCAGTACGCAAGCCTGCGCCCCACGCCATGGAAGAACGGCGGCGGCGTCACCACCGAACTGGCGATGTCGCCGCCCGGCGCGGGGCTCGACGATTTCGACTGGCGCGTGAGCCTTGCCAGCATCGCCGAAGATGGCCCGTTCTCGCAGTTTCCTGGCGTGGACCGCACGCTGGTGCTGGTCGCCGGCGACGGCGTGCTGCTCGACTTCGGCGATGAACGCGTCGTGCTCAGTCCCAGCGAGCCGCTGGTGGAATTTGCCGGAGAAGACCCGGTCCACGCCACCGTCCATGGCCAGGCCACGCTCGACTTCAACGTTCTGACCCGGCGTGGCCGCTACCGTCACCGGATCGAACCGTTCGTGGTGTGCGGCAGCGTGCCGCTGCCGCGCCGCAGCGGTACCACGCTGGTCTTCCTGGCCGACGGCGAGAGCCTGTCGGTGGGCAGTGCGCGCGAGCGGCTGGCGCTGGTGCGCTACGACCTGCTGGTGCTCGACGGCGAACAGGCCTGGACGCTGGAATCGGCCCAGGCCACGGTGTTCGTAGTCGATCTGATCGCCAACTAAGGGCTGCCCATGGCGTGGGATGTGTTATTTACCAATGTGCACCTGGCCACCATGGCCAACGATGACGGTTATGGCGAAATCCTCGACGCCGCAATTGCGGTCAGGGACGGCCGCATCGCCTGGTTGGGGCCACTGGCAGCGCTGCCCGACGGCCAGGCCGCCGTCGTGCACGACGGCGGCGGCTGCTGGCTCACGCCCGGCCTGATCGACTGTCACACCCACATCGTCCACGCCGGCAGCCGCAGCGGCGAATTCGAAGCGCGCCTCAACGGCGCCACCTATGAAGACATCGCCCGTGCGGGCGGCGGCATCATGTCCACCGTACGCGCCACGCGCGCCGCCAGCGAAGACGAACTGCTGGCGCAAAGCCTGCCGCGCGTGCACAGCCTGCTGGCCGAAGGCGTGACCACCATCGAAATCAAGTCCGGCTATGGCCTCGACCTGGAGAACGAGGCGAAGATGCTGCGCGTCGCCCGCCGCATCGGCCGCGAGCTGCCGGTGCAGGTGGCCACCACGTTTTTAGGCGCGCACGCGCTGCCGCCCGAATACGCGGGCCGCGCCGACGACTATATCGACGCCGTGTGCGCGATGATCGCTCCGCTGGCCGGCGAGGGGCTGGTCGATGCGGTCGATGCCTTCTGCGAGCGCATCGGCTTTTCGCACGAGCAGACCGAGCGCGTATTCCAGGCGGCGCATGCACGCGGACTGCCGGTCAAGCTGCACGCCGAACAGTTATCGGACCAGCGCGGCGCCGAACTGGTGGCGCGCTACGACGGCCTGTCCGCCGACCATCTCGAACATCTGAGCTCCGAAGGCGTCGCCGCCATGGCCGCCGCCGGCACCGTGGCCGTACTGCTCCCCGGCGCCTATTATTTTTTACGCGACACCAACGCGCCGCCAGTCAGCGCCTTGCGCGCGCTCGGTGTGCCGATGGCGGTATCGACCGACTGCAATCCCGGCACCTCGCCCATGACCTCCGTGCTGCTGGCGATGAACATGGCATGTACCTTGTGGCGCCTGACGCCGCAGGAAGCGCTGGCCGGCTGCACCGTGCACGCGGCCCGCGCGCTGGGTCTGCACGACCAGGTGGGCACGCTGGCCGTGGGCAAGCGCGCCGATTTCGCGCTGTGGCGCATCGACCGTCCGGGCGAGCTGGCGTATGCGATCGGCTTCAATCCGTGCCAGGGCGTGGTCAATGCCGGCGTGTGGCGTTCGCCACGGGGGCTTTGAGCCGGGTTCGCGTGCGCAATGGTAAGCTGGCCGGATTGACCATACATCTGGAGACTTTGTGCGCGCACGCCTGCCAGCCTGGCTGACCCTGATTTTCATGCTGTGTGCCCTGGCCCGCACAACGCATGCTGCTGACGATACCCTGCATGTCGGCTCCAAGCGCTTTACCGAGTCGTACATCCTGGGCGAGGTGCTCACGCAAGTGGCTGCGCCGCACGCGAAAGTCACGCACCTGCAAGGCCTCGGCAACACCGCCATCGTGCTCGCTGCCCTGCAGGCCGGCCGTATCGACGTCTATGCCGAATACCTGGGCACCATCGACCTGGAAATTCTCAGGCACCCGCAGGCGACGTCGCTCGAGCAGATCCGCAAAGAGCTCGCGACCATGGGCCTCGGTGTGGCCGTGCCGCTGGGTTTTAACAATACCTATTCGCTGGCGATGCGCGGCGACGCGGCCAGCGTGAAGACCGTCGCCGACCTGGCCCGGCAGCCGGCGCTGCGCTTCGGTCTGTCGCACGAATTCATCGGCCGCGCCGACGGCTGGCCGGGCCTCGCCCAGCGCTACGGCCTGCCGCAGCGCCCGCAGGGGCTCGACCACGGCCTGGCCTACGAAGCATTGCGCCAGGGCCAGACCGACGTCATCGACATCTATTCCACCGACGCCAAGATCCGCCAGTACGGCCTGCGCGTGCTCGACGATAACCTCGGTTACTTCCCCCGTTACGACGCCATGCTGCTGTACCGGCTGGACGCCGCCAAGCGCTTTCCCGCTGCATGGAAAGCCATCGAGAAACTGGAAGGACGGATCAGCGCCGACGCCATGATCGCCATGAATGCCTCCGCCGAAATCGACGGCAAGAATTTTACCGAGGTGGCGCGCGCGTGGCTGGCGGCTGGCGGCCTGACTGGCGCCACTGCCAAGGGGGCAAGCAATACAGCCGCACCCTCTACTGCCGCTTTGACCACAGCAGCATCGACGACGTCGGCACCGACCACTGGCGCATCGACCGCCGCAGATGCCCGGCTGCCGTCGTCTTGGCGCACCGGCCTGGCCGGCAAGATCTTCGACGACAACCTGGGCCGCCTCACGCGCCAGCACCTCACGCTGGTGCTGGTAGCCGTGGGCCTGGCTTGCCTCGCCGGCGTGCCGCTCGGGGTGCTGGCGGCGGTGTATCCGCGCTTGCGGCAAGTGGTGCTGGGCGTGACCGGCGTGCTGCAGACGGTGCCGTCGCTGGCGCTGCTGGCCTTGCTCATTCCCTTGCTGGGCATGATCGGTACGGTGCCGGCGCTGATCGCGCTGGTGGTGTACGCGCTGCTGCCCATCGTGCGCAACACGTGCACCGGTTTGCTGCAAGTGTCGCCCGGCTTGCGCATGGCGGCGCTGGCGCTGGGTTTGCGTCCAGGCCAGCGGCTGTGGCTGATCGAGCTGCCGCTGGCGCTGCCGGTGATTTTGGCCGGCGTGAAGACGGCAGCGGTGATGAGCGTGGGCACGGCCACGATTGCCGCGTTTATCGGCGCCGGCGGTTTCGGCGAGCGCATCACCATCGGCCTGGCGCTCAACGACAACCAGATGCTGCTGGCCGGCGCGATTCCGGCAGCGGTGCTGGCGCTGCTCACGCAAGCCGTGTTCGAACTGCTCGAACGCATCGCCAGCCGCGCGCCTGCGCCACGGCTGTAAAGCCGGCGGTGCAAGGCTGCCGGTTTATGTAAAGCCGTGTAAGCAGGTTTTACGGCGCGTAAGGGTTTGTAATGGCGAGCCTGATGCGGGCAGGGCGCGGCTATAGTGAAGCCGTCGAAACATCTCCCTTCCCCCTGACACCGGGTTCAGTCCCGCGATAACTTCCCGTGTCGCGGGAATTTTTTTTTAGCGCTGAGCGGAGAGGTGGGTCAGCGCGTCGCCGGTGACGCGGCAAATGCGCCAGTCGGGCATGATGGTCGCGCCCATGCCTTCGTAGAACGAGATGGCGCTGGCGTTCCAGTCCAGCACCGACCACTCGAAGCGGCCGCAGTCGCGCTCGGTGGCGATTTGCGCCAGCGCGACCAGCATCTGCTTGCCGTAGCCGCGGCCGCGCATGGTCTGCTTGACGTACAGGTCTTCCAGGTACAGGCCTTTCTTGCACAGGAAGGTGGAGAAATTATGGAAGAACAGCGCGAAGGTGACGACTTCGCCGTCGGTTTCGCCGACGATGGCCTCGCAGGTGGGCTTGTCACAAAACAGCGCTTCGTGCAGCATGGCTTCGTCGGCGACGACCATGTGTTCGAGCTTTTCAAACACGGCCAGCTCAAAAATCATGCCGAAGATGGCAGGGATGTCGGCCGGTTCGGCCGGGCGGATGATCAGTTCTGATGTACTCATGTAGTTTTGACGGTAACAGAAGGTGGTTGCAACGCCCAGGCGACGCTGGACAGACACAATACCATGCCTGCCCATTCGATCGCGCCGGGACGGTAATGTTCCAGCTGGATCGACAGCAGCACCGAGATCACCGGCGTGACCACGCCGATGTACACGGCCTTGTCCGAGCCGATGCGGTGGATCAGCGTGAAGTAAGCGGCAAACGCGATTACCGAGCCGAACAGCGACAGGTACAGCAAGCCTGCCCAGTACTGCGGCGCGCCGGACACGGTGAACCGCTGGCCGCTCACCAGCACCCACGCCGCCACCAGCAGGCTGCCCCAGGTCATGGCCCACGCCATACCGAGCAGCACATTCGGCGACTGTTCGCGCACCTTGATCACCAGCAGGTTGCCGACCGTGCTGGCGATGGTGGCCAGCAGCGCCAGGACCAGGCCCAGCAGGAAGTGGCCATTGCCGCCGGCGGACAGGTCGCGCCAGGCGCCTGCAATCGAGTGCGAAAACAGCAGGATCACGCCGAGGATGGCCACGCCACCGGCCGCAAAGGTGCGGCGGCTGACCGGGGTACCGAAGGCGTAGCGGTTGAACAGCGGATTCCAGAACACCATCAAGGCAAACAGCACCGCTACCAGGCCGGAGACCAGGTATTGCTCGGACGTGTAAGTGCAGATATAGCTGAGCGCAAACGTGGCCAGTCCCTGCGCCAGCAGCCAGCGCTGGGCGCGCCACGGCAGCCACAGCTTGTCGCCGCGTATCGCGCACCAGGCGAACAGCACTGCACCGGCCAGACCGAAGCGGTAGGCCACCGAGACAGCAGGCGCAACGTCGCCCAATTGCAGCGTGATGGCGAAGAAAGTGGAGCCCCAGATCAGGCAGGCGGTGACGAAGAGCAGGGGCGTTGACATCGAACAAGTATAGCTGTCCGGCCGGTAACTTGCCTAGCCGCCATTTTTTAAAACGGTGCAACAGCCGTGTTGGCTTCTCTCATTAAATTATGTAAAGACAAGAGAAAATTATCAAAAATGAACTATGATGAATTTGTATCTACCCACTTGAACCGGAGGCGGTCATGAACACCGCGCTGCAAATTAAAGTTGTTTCCGTGATTCTCTACGTTGCCGTGAGCACCTCCCTGGTGCTGATGCTGTCCGAAGAACCGATCCAGAGCGCAGTCCAAACCCTGTTCGGCCACTCGTTGTTCCGTTGACCGCTACAATTGTCGCCATCTTCAGTCAAGGATGGCGCAATGGAACGAAAACAGTGCTTTGCCCCGGTCGTGAATGCCAACACGCGGCTGCTGGTGCTGGGCAGCCTGCCCGGCGAAAAATCGCTGGCCCAGGCGCAATACTACGCCCACCCGCAAAACCGCTTCTGGATGCTGATGTCGGCCGTGATCGGCATCGGCCTGGTGCCGCTGCCCTATGAAGAACGCCTGCAAACCCTGCTGCGCCAAGGCGTCGGCTTGTGGGATGTGGTAGCGCAAGCCCACCGCACCGGCAGCTTAGATAGCGCCATCCGCCACCGCGACGACAACGACCTGCCGGCCCTGCTGGCCAACCACCCCCACATCACGGCCATCGCCTTCAACGGCGGCACCGCCCACAAGCTGGGCCTGAAAGTGCTGGGCGAACATGCCACGCGCTACCGCATCGCGGCGCTGCCGTCGAGCAGCCCGGCGTACACCCTGGCGTATGGGGAGAAGCTGGCGCAGTGGATACCGTTGAGAGAGTTGCTTGGTTTGCCTGAGATTTGATGCCGAAATCAGAATTTAGTTGCAGCGATTGTTTTCGGACCGAACTGAGCAGCGCTTCCAAGGAGTAGGATAAGGCTTCAAGGAGGATGACATGCAAACACCAGTCGAATTGATCACTACAGAGGCAATGAAGCTTACGTCGGATGAACGCGAAGCGATCGTGCAAGTGCTGATCGCCAGTCTTGAGCACGATGCAGCGGCTGACGAAGCACTGGCGGTTGAGGTCGAGCGTCGTATCGCCGAAATTGAAAATGGAACCGTCAGGGCTATTCCCATGGATGAAGCATTGGCGCAGGTTCGGGCGAGTTTAAAGTGAAACTGACGATTGCTCCTGCAGCACTTTTAGAGTTGCAGGAAGCGGCTGATTTCTACAGATCCCAAGCGACTGTCGGATTAGCGCAAGCATTCCTGGCCGAGTTCGAGAGGGCTGTGACACTAATCCTTACTTCGCCTCAATTGGGGTCAGTGTTTCGAGGCAAGCGGCGCCGTTACGCTCTGCGCAGGTTTCCTTATAATCTGATTAACCAATTGACTGCGGATGAAGTCAGGGTGATCGCAGTTGCCCATCAACGACGACGGCCGGGTTACTGGCAGATTCGTAATTAGCGTGAGCTAATCATTCCTCCCGCGCCACCACCCGCACCACCGTCTCCAGGTAATCCACAAACCCCATCCGCAAATATAACTGGTGCGCCGCTTCGTTTTTGCGCATCACGTGCAGGAACGAGGTGTCGCCGCGTGCCTGGTGGCGGTGGACCAGTTTGCCGATCAGTTGGCGGGCCAGGCCGCGGCCCTGGTCGTCGGGGTGCGTGCACACGCCGCTGATTTCGCACAGGCCGGGTGCGCGCAGGCGTTCGCCGGCCATGGCCATCAGGCGGTCGCCGTCGAAATAGCCGAAGTAGTCGCCCAGCTCGATGGTGCGGATGCCGAACGGACCGGGCTTGCACAGGTTGGCCAACTCCAGTGCTTGCGGCGCATGGTGCGGTTGCAAGCGCACCGCATCGGGCGCCGGATCCGATGGCGGCATGCCTCCGGCCCAGGCCATGCGATACATGGTGGTTTCCGCCTCGATGCGCCAGCCCGGCGGGGCGGCGCCGGTCCAGTTTTCGCAGTAAAAATGTTCGCCCGGCGCGCAGTGTGGCAGCAGCGCGGCAAAGTCCGGCGCATTGCTGTCGGCAAAGGCCAGGATGGGCGAGAAGCCGGAGGTGTAGCGGCGCGCGCCGCCGTCGCCGCTGGCATGGCAGGCATGCGCACCGGTCAGTGTGTGCCAGAAGATATCGTCGAGTAGTTGGTTGCGTTCCATATCTTATTTTAACGTACACAAAATAGTCAGGCGGCTGATCACCTCGAGCAGGCCATGTCGCTACACTCACGGCAACTTTAGCCGATGGAGCATCCGATGAAAACGGCGTCATGTGTCGTGGGATTGTTGCTGACGGGCGCGGCGTATGCGCAGCCGGTGCCGCCGATGCAATCTTTGATGGAACAATTGCGGCAGAGCGAACAGGCGGTGACAAACGCCCGCTTGCAGCCGGAAAACAAGGGGCGCTTGTTTGGCACCTTGCAAACGTACGGCAACGTGCTCAGTTTCGCTGGCGACGCCGAGGGCGCCATGGCTGCGCTGGACGAAGGCAGGAAGGCGGCGGGAGTACCGGTTGCCGGCAGCGCGGTGGAGGTGGCGGCATTGACTGACGTGCACGCCGAAGACGCCATCCGCGCGATCGTCGCCGCCGCGCGCGACAAGCGCGCGGTGCTGCTCAACCAGTCCCGTTTCGTCGATATGCAGGTGATCTTCCCCGACTACGGCCACCAGCACGGCCGTCCCGCCTGGTTGATCGGCCTGGCCGGCCGCACCGCATCGCCGGTGCCTGCCACGCTGCTGCCGGCCACCGGCCGGCGCCTGGTCCTGGCGTACGACAAGGCGCACGGCGCCGATGCGCTGGCGGTCGATGCCGTACTGGTGCAGGCCGGGCAACCGGCACCGTCATTGATGCTGCCGCCGGGAGAGATGCGCCTGGAAACGCAGGAGTAAAAGAAAAGTAAGCGCAAGCGCCTCAGTTCGGGTTGGCAGCCGCCGCCCGCAGCCGGTTGCGCTTGGCTGCATACAGGTCGTGGGTATCGCGCGAGGTGCTGTTGTCGATCGCTGCTTGCAGGTGGCGTTCGGCGGCGCGTACGTCGTGCAACTGGTAACTGGCGACCGCCAGTAAATAGTGCAGCTCGTGGTAGTCGGGCACACGGTCCAGTTCGCGCTGGAACAGGGTGCGGGCGCGGCTGTAGTCGCCGCGCGCCATCGCTTCCTGGCCCTGGTTGTAGAAGTAGAACGGCGGATACGGTTCTAGCAGGCGCAGCCGCGCGCGCAGCAGTGCCGCTTCCTGCGGACGGTGCGCGTTCTCCAGCGTCTGCGCCAGGTTGGATAAATAAATGGTGTTGTCGGGCGCCTCGCCCAGCGCGTGGCGCAGGGCCAGCTCGGCTGCCGCCAGGTCGCCGTGGTGCTGGTAGATCACGCCGAGGGTGTTGTAGGCATTGAGAAAATCCGGGGCGGCGGCGATGGCCTGACGCGCGGCCCAGTAGGCGTCGTCCACGTGTCCGGCGGACAGCAGTTCGGCCGCCCGGTTGTTGAGGTACATGGCCACCACCGTGCGTTCGGCCAGCGGTATAGCGCGGCTGCGCGCGGTGTCTGGAGTCGGAATGAAATCGACTACCAGCGGCTGGTTCGATTGCAGCGTATAACTGGCACTGGCGCTACCGGCATCGATGCGTTTGCGGTCGAGCACCAGGTTCACATGGTTGCTGGAAAAATACAGATTGCCGCTGCGGCTCCACACTTCACCCACGTCGATCTGCTGGAATTGCACCGCAAAATTCAGTTCGCGCGCCAGCGCGGCGGTCATGATGGCCAGCGACAGGCAGTTGCCCGAGCGCGCCGCGAAGGTTTCTGCTGCGGTGCGGGTGATGACGGAATCGTACTCGAGCTTGAGCTGGTCGCGCCGGTACAGCGCGTTGAACAGGGCCTGGCGCTTGTCCGTGGTCTTTTTGGCGCTGTCGATTTCGTCGTGCAGGTAGCGCCGCATGGCGTCGTCGAGGGCGAAGATATTGGCCGTGTCGATCGGCTTGTCCGGCTGGTGGAACGCCTGGTCCTGGAACAGGCCGGGCGGTGGCGAGCGCGTGGCGCCGAGGCTGGCGCAACCCGATAACAGGCTGCAAGTCAGCAGCAGGGACGCGAACAGCCCCAGCCGCAGTGGTGTCGATGCCTTCATGATCGTCTCCTTCGGCGTACGCCGCTGCGGCGCACCATGCCGGCACCGCAAGGCAGCGGACTCTATGTTCCGCTTGAAGGAAAAGTATCCGCCGCTATTGGCCCGAAGTCAAAGATAAAAAAAGCGTGCTCAGCCCAGCGGCCGCACGTCCACGGCATTGCCGTCGGCATCGAACCGCAGCGCCACCGAGATGTCGGTCAGGCCGATGCTGGCCAGCGCATCGCGCAGGTCGTCCACTTCCACTTCCAGGTCGGCGGTCAGGTCGAGCGGCTTGTCGGCCGTGGCCAGCACGGTGGCGCCAGCAGCAAGCTGCACGCGCAGCAGCATCTCGTCGTCGATGTCGGTGGGGGCGATGATGGCGGACAGCTGCTCCGGCGCGTGGCCGGCCATGGCGCCATTCATGGTGGCGAGGATTTGCAGGGTGGCGTATTCGGCCAGCGCCTGCTCGCGCGCGCCGAAGAACAAATCCTGGTACAGGAAATTGAGCGTGAGGGCGCCGTCAGCGCCACGGCCACAGCCCAGGCAGCGCGCCACCATCGGAGCGAAGTCGGCGGTCCATTGCTGGTAGGCGTCGGCGCGCTTGGCGAAATAGGCATCGGCCGCTTTTTCGCTTTTCGGCACCTGGTAGAACGGATCGTCGGCGCGTTTCAACGCGAAGCCGACCAGGAAGCGTACTTCCACCGCGCTGTCGTCCGGTCCAAAGGCGGTGGGCGTCCAGCCGTGCGACATGCTGCGCTCCAGGGCGGGAGCCGCCGTGAGTTTTTTCTCGGTCAGCGAGTTGGCCGCTTCGCGCAGCATGGCGTGCAACTGGCCGTAGCTGATGCGTTCGATTTCTTCGAGGTCGTAGGCGTGACTGACCAGTACGACTTTCGCTTTCGGGCTTTCCAGGCCGGCGGCGGTCAGGCTGTCGAGCACTGCGTCGTAGGCGGCGCTGTCCTGGAAATCAAAAGCGGGATCGAGGCCGCCCTGGCTGTGCACGAACACGGGAATCGCAAACGCGTCGATCTCGATATCGGCCGCACCTTCGCGGCGCAGCACCAGGTTGGCCGCGCCTTCCTCGATGGCGTTTTTCAGGTAGCGATAGCCGTCCACCGATTCGTCGCGCGCCAGTTCCACCGCGCCGTACAGTACCTCGTCCTTGCCTTGCGTGAGCAGGCGGCGCAGCAGGCGCTGGAACTCGATGGCTTTTTGCGCCAGGTCGGCGCGGGTGGCGGCAGCGACGATGTCGGGATTGGCTTCGCCGTCCGACAGGTCCAGCGCCAGCGCGCACAGTTCGGTGGTGTTCTGCTCGTCCTTGACTTCAGGCGAGGTGGCGGATTTGCGGGGGACGGGACGCTTATTCTTGGGCATGCGGATGGGGGATCTTTATCGTTCGTTGTGGAAGGCTTCGTTGAGCTCGTCGAGCAGGTCGGCCGCTTCGTCTTCGGTCAGGCCAAGGTGCTGGCACGCCAGTTCGCCGCCTTTTTCCCATTCGTGGGACAGGGTGCGGCCGAAGAAGCGCGCGATGCCTTTTTCGGCCAGCAGCGTGAGCGCCACCAGCGAACGCACGGCGTCGTCGGTGGCGGGATCGTCGAGCACGCGGTAGTCGTGGTGCAGCAGGATGGCCCACGAAACGTCGGGCGACAGGCCCCAGTTGCGCGCCAGCAGGCAGCCGATGGCCGCGTGGTTGGTGCTGTAGCGCTCATCTTCGATCTCGGTGAAGCGGCGGACCGGTTCGTCGCAGGCGTCGTCGTAGGTGGCGGCGTAGTCGGCAAAGCGGTCCATCAGCAGCGGCACGCCGATGTCGCAGAACAGGCCAAAAGTATGGGCGATGTCGGCCGGCGCGATGCGCAGCTTGCGCGACGTGAACATCAGCGCTTGCGCGCGCCGCATCGAGATTTCCCAGAACGCGCTCAGGTCGGCGCCCTGGCCGTCGATGGCGCGCCGCGCCAGCAAGCCGGTGAGGGTGGACGCGCACATATCGACGCCGAGGAAGTTGATGGCCTGCTCGACCGACTTGGCCTTGCGGGCGGCGCCGAAGAACGGCGAGTTGGCCAGCTTGAGCAGGGCGCCGGACATGCCGACGTCGTTGCCGATGATGCGGGCCATATTGCGCGGCGATGGATCGGCCTTGGCCAGCTCGCGCTGCAAGTCCACCAGCAGGCTCGGCCGTGGCGGAATCCGGATGGAACGCATCAGCGCGTCTTCCACCGCGTTTTCTACTGGCAAAGCTGGGGCTGCAACTGTGGTCATGGTACGGGATCATTGGAATGGGTGGGAGGCGCAAAAGCGGCACATGCGTACCCGTCATTATCGCCGCAAGCGCCGGCCCGCTGCGTGATTTTCTGGTTTTTTTATTGCTTTATGACCATATTTTGCCCGTCAGGTGTATCGCGTGCGCACGTTTAATAACGTTTTGTCAGCGTTTTTGTGGCTTCCCTTACAATGTAGCCATGAGCAAAATTATTGCCGGAATTGATTTCGAAGCGCCTTCGGAGGTGGTGGCGCGCCAGCTGATCGGCGTCACCGTGCTGGTGAACGGCGTGGGCGGGCGCATCGTCGAGACCGAAGCTTACGACCGCGAGGAACCGGCCTCGCATTGCTATATCGGCGAAACGCCGCGCAATTTCTCCATGTTCGGGCCGCCCGGGCGCAGCTACGTGTACCGATCGCACGGCCTGCACTGGTGCCTCAATTTTGTTTGCCGCGAGAACGGCCACGGCGCCGGGGTGCTGCTGCGCGCGATCGAACCGCTGGCGGGACTCGACCAGATGCGCGCCCGGCGCGGGCTCGAGGATGCGCGCTTGCTGTGTTCGGGTCCGGGCCGGCTGGCGCAGGCGCTGGGCATTACGCGCGCCGACAACAACCTGCCGCTCGACGGCGCGCCGTTCACTCTGCTGGCAAGCGATCAGGCGGTGGACGTGCCGACTGTATTAACCGGCCCGCGCATCGGCATTTCGAAAGCCATGGAGCTGCCGTGGCGCTTTGGCCTGGCGGGCTCGCGCTTTCTGAGCAAGCCGTTCCGCCAGTGACGGCGGCGCCTGTTCCATTGCTTCGGCCACCGCCACCTCGCTGGCGGTAGCACCGCCCACCTGGAACACCGACACCGCGTGCGACAGGTGCACGGCCTGCTCCTGCAGGCTTTCCGCCGCAGCTGCCGCCTGCTCCACCAGTGCGGCGTTCTGCTGGGTGACGTCGTCCATCTGGCCCACCGCCTGGTTCACTTCCGCGATGCCCTGCGCCTGCTCCGCGCTGGCCGCGCTGATGCGGGCGATGATGTCGTTCACCTGCTGCACCGACGCGACGATATCGACCATCCGTTCGCCGGCCTGGTGCACCGAGGCGCTGCCGCTGTCGATGGTGGCCACCGACGCCGAGATCAGCGCGTTGATCTCCTTGGCGGCCGCCGCCGAGCGCTGCGCCAGCGTACGCACTTCCGACGCCACCACCGCGAAGCCGCGTCCCTGTTCGCCGGCGCGCGCCGCTTCCACCGCCGCGTTCAGCGCCAGGATATTGGTCTGGAACGAGATGCCGTCGATCACGCTGATGATGTCGACGATCTGGCGCGAACTGGCGCGGATGGTGGCCATGGTCTGTACCGCCTGCTGCACGGCGGCGCCGCCGCGCTGCGCCATGTCGCTGGCGCCCGCCGCCAGCTGGCACGCTTCCCTGGCGTTGGTGGCGGTCTGCCGCACCGCTTGCGTCAGGCTGTCCATGGCGCTGGCGGTTTGTTCCAGCGAACTGGCCTGCATCTCGGTGCGGGTGGACAGGTCCTGGTTGCCGCTGGCGATTTCGTGGGCGGCCGTGTCGATCGAGCGCACTGCGCCGAGGATGGTGGAAATGGTTTTAGTCAGGTTGCCCATGCTCTGGTCGAGCAGGCGCGCGGTGTCGGCGATTTCGTCGCGGCCGCTGTTGGTACTGCTTGCGCCCAGGCGGCCTTCGGCCAGTGCGATCACCACCGCGCCGATGCCGCGGATATCGCGCAGCATGGCGCGCCGCACCGCCATCGTCACACCCAGGGAAAGTGCGATCGACAGCAGCACCAGCACCGCCATGGCGGTGGTCAGCGTGCGGAAGTCGGCGCTGGCGCGCGCGTGGGCCTGCTCGCTCAGCTTTTTCTCCAGGTTCGACAACTGCGCCAACTGGTCGTTGAGCACCAGGAACTGCTTCTCGGCGCGGGCCATGGCGTTGGTGGCGATGCTCTGGTCCATCTGCGCCATGTCCATGGTTTCCAGCACCGCCTTGCGGTACTCGGCCAGCGCCTTCAACGACTGCTCGACGTAGCGCCGCTCGTCGCCCTGGGTCGCGGCGGAAGCAAGGCGCCGCAACTGGTCTTCGATGCCGGCGTGGCGGGTCTTGATCTGCAGGCCCAGTTCGTCGAGGCGGCTCTGGGCGAAGCTGCCGTTGACCCACGCCAGCAACTGGTAGATATGGGCATGGGCGTAGCGCGCCTCGCCGGCCACGTCGGCCGTGGTTTTCAGCCGCGCGGCGCGCACCTGCACCAGGTTTTCCAGCGAGGCGTTCTGGCGCACCATGCCGATCGACGCGGCGCCTGCCGTGACGATCAGCAGTACCAGCACCAGGCCGGGTGCGAGCAGCAGTTTGGGGCCGATCCGTAGTTTGTTCAGCATGGCGCTCTCCGGTAAATGTGGCGTTACTTCTTGTAGATGCCGGCTTCGAGCACGACGTCGCCCACGCGCAGGATGTAGGTGGTCTTCGGTTCGAGCTTGCCGGAGGTGGGATTCTTGTACTGGTAATCGACCCAGCCGCTGCCCTTGCTGGCGGCCAGGTCGATGATCTCGCGGCGGTATTTTTTGCCGCTGGCGTCCGGTACGTCGGTCAGGTCTTTGCCGACGATGGACGGGTTGACCGGGTGCGCCAGCACGATGCCGGTTTTCAGGTCGCGGATGTCCACGTACAGCGAACCTTGGATGAAGCTCGGGTCGCGCGCGGCCACCTTGCGGATCATTTCGTCCTTGCCGTGGGCCTTGATGAAGGCGGCGCCGCGTTCGGCCATGGCGATGGCGTCTTTTTCGGTGGGGTCGGCGGCGCGCACCGGCAGGGAATAAAGCGACAGCATGGCGGCAGCGGTAAAGGTGGCCAGTACGGGTTGCAGTTTCATGACGGATGTCCTTGCAAAGGGGAGGGAGCTTTGAACTCTACCGGCGCGCCTGTGCGGCCAAATTGCGGTGCCTCAAGTAATAGCCGTAAGGAAATTCCATCTGTGGCCAAGCCGCAACTTGCCACAAAGCCTCAAATTTTTCCATGAATCACTTGATATCTGGCAATTTCGGCGCGGCGCGAGAGTCCTAGCATCCAGTCTCCGATTGATCACTGCCACAGGAATCCGCCATGACCACCGCCACCCCTGCCAAGTTCAAACCCTATACCCGACAGACCATCAGCCACGCCCGTCAATGGGAATGGCTCACGCCCGACCTGCAGGAAGCCGTGCAAGTGGTGTCGCACGTGCTGCCGTTTCGCACCAACGAATACGTGCTTGATCAACTGATCGACTGGAACAACATCCCCGACGATCCGATTTACCGGCTGGTGTTCCCGCACCGCGACATGCTGGCGCCCCGGGATTACGCCCAACTGCGCGAGCTGGTGCTGGGCAACGCCAACCCGGATGCGCTGGCCGCGCTGGTGCGCAAGCTGCGCTTGCAGATGAACCCGCATCCGGCCGGGCAGATGACGCACAACGTGCCGCACCTGGACGGCGTGCCGCTGCGCGGCTTGCAGCACAAGTACAAGGAGACCGTGCTGTTCTTCCCCAGCGCCGGCCAGACCTGCCACGCCTATTGCACCTTCTGCTTCCGCTGGCCGCAGTTCGTCGGCATGGACGACCTCAAATTCGACGCCCGCGAATCGACCGAACTGGCGGCCTACCTGAAAACCCAGCCGCAGGTCACCGATGTCCTGATCACCGGCGGCGACCCGCTGGTGATGAACACCCGCTCGCTCGAAGCGTTCATCGAACCGCTGCTCGCGCCCGAGCTGGCGCACATCCAGAACATCCGCATTGGCACCAAGTCGGTGGCGTATTGGCCGCAGCGTTTCGTCACCGACCGCGATGCCGACGACCTGCTGCGCCTGTTCGAGCGGGTGGTAGCAAGTGGCAAAAACATGGCCATCATGGGCCACTACAACCACGCGGTGGAACTGCGCCAGGAAGTCGCCCGGCAGGCGGTGAAACGCATCGTGAACACCGGCGCCACCTTGCGCATGCAGGGCCCCCTGATCCGCCACATCAACGAAGACCCGAAAAGCTGGGCCGAGCTGTGGCAGACCGGCGTACGCCTGGGCGCGATCCCCTATTACATGTTCGTCGAGCGCGACACCGGACCGCACGACTATTTTCAGCTGCCCCTGGTGCGCGCGCACGAGATCTTCCAGGCCGCGTACCAGATGGTGTCGGGCCTGGCGCGCACCGTGCGCGGACCGTCGATGAGCGCCTTCCCGGGCAAGGTGGTGATCGACGGCGTGGTCACCCTCGGCGGCGAAAAAGTCTTTGCGCTGCAATTCCTGCAAGCCCGTAACCCGGACTGGGTACGGCGGCCGTTCTACGCCAAATTCGACCCGCATGCGACCTGGCTCGATGATTTGAAACCGGCCTTTGGCCACGACAAATTCTTCTTCGAGGAAGACGGCGGCAGCCGCAGCGAGCATGGGCATGTATCGGGCGACCGCAAGGTGATCCAGCTGGTGCCGGCCAGCAGCCGCGCGGCCGGCAGCGTGAGCACTTCAGGCGCCTCGAGCGCTTCAAGTAATACCAGCACCATCAGCACCATCGGCGCCGCCGTCAGCACCGGCACCGCTGGTGCCGCCAGCGCCACCGGCAGCACGGCCAGCGCACCCAGCGCCGCGTAGCCGCATGCGCCAGAGCGACCACGCCGGCCACGCCAGCCAGGCCAAGCGCACCAGCCATGCCGGCCACGCCGACCACGGCTCACCGGCGCCGGCCGCCACCGCGCCGACCCTGTCGCGGCGCATGGTGTTCCTGGTGGTGTTCCTGCCGTTCGCGCTGGGCCACTACCTGTCCACCCTGATGCGCATGATCAATGCCACGCTGGCGCCGGACCTGACCGCCGCGCTGGCGCTCACGCCCGGCCAGCTGGGCCTGCTCACCAGCGCGTTCTTCTTTGCCTTTGCGCTGGCCCAGTTGCCAGTGGGCGTGGCGCTCGACCGCTGGGGACCGGCGCGGGTGCAGTTGCCGATGCTGGTGATCGCCGCGCTGGGCGCGCTGGCGTTCGCGGGGGGACGCGATTTCGCCCAGCTGCTGGTGGCGCGCGCGGTAATAGGGCTGGGCGTGGGCGGCTGCTTCATGGCGGCGGTGAAAGCGCTGTCCACCTGGGTTGAGCCGGCGCGGTTGCCGTCGGTGCAGGGCTACCTGATCGCCGTCGGCGGCCTGGGTGCGGCGTCGGCCACGCTGCCGGTGCGCATCGTGCTCGAACATAGCGACTGGCGCAGCCTGTTCATCGGCCTGGCGTCGGCGCTGATGTTTACGGCGGCGCTGATCCGGCTGCTGGCGCCGCCGCAAGCGGCCACCGTGCAGCGCCAGCCGCTGCGCGCGGCCATGACCGAGATTTGCCGCCATCCGTCGTTTCGCGAGGCGGCGCAACTGGTGCTGGTGCCGCACATGGTGTTCTTCGGCATCCAGGGCCTGTGGATCGGCCGCTGGCTCGGCGATGTGGCCCATTACTCCGAGGACCAGGTCAGCTGGCTGCTGTACGTGGGCATGGCCGCGGTGATCGCGGGCGCCATCGCGGTGGGCATGATCACCGAGTGGGCCGGGCGCCGGGGCGTGCGGCCGGTGCGGGTGGCGGCGGCCGGCGTCGCGCTGTTCATCCTGGTGCAGGCGGGTCTGGTGTGCGGCTGGCGGCCCGGCTACGCCTTGCTGGCGGTGCTGTTTACGCTGGTGGGCACGGTCACCGGCATCGAGTACACGATGGTGGCGCAAGGCTTGCCGGGCCGGTTGACCGGGCGCGCCGCCACCTGCCTGAACCTCCTGATTTTCTTGGGGGCGTTCGCGGTGCAGGCCGGCTTCGGGCTGGTGCTCGATTGCTGGCGGCCCAATGGCCACGGCCAGTATCCGGCGCAGGCCTACCAGGCAGGGTTTGCGTTGCTGGTCGCGCTGCAGGTGCCGGGGCTGGCGTGGTACGGTTGGCGGCGCTGGAGGCGTCCGGCGCGTTCCGGTAGAATGGACCATCACCCGGCCACCAGCACCAGATAAGACCATGACCGACGCCTCCGCCCCATCTTCCGTGCTCGCTTCCCTGCCGTCGTCATGGCAGGACTGGATCACCGATAACCTGGCGCGCGGCTGCAGTGCGCTCGACATGGCCAACAGCATGGCGCGTTCGGGCCAGTACACCATGGACGTGGCGCGCGCCGCCCTCGACGAGGCCGTGCGCCAGCGCGGAACGGGCAGCGACGCCGGCGCCAGCATTTTTACGCCAGCCCAGGTGATGCCGTTCATCGACACCACGCGCAACCGGATCGTGGTCGATCAGCGTGAAGTGGAGGTGCTGTTCGTGCTTAAAAATCCGCAGGTGATCTTGCTCGGCAATGTACTCGCCAGCGAAGAATGCGACGCCATCGTGGCGCATTGCGGCACCCGTTATACGCGCTCCACCGTCACCGGCGCCGACGACGGTTCGAGCGTGGTGCACGAGGGCCGCACCAGCGACATGGCGTTCATCGAGCGTGGCGAGGCCGAAATCGCCGAGCGCATCGAGCGGCGCCTGGCGGCGCTGGCGCACTGGCCGGCCGAATGCGGCGAGCCGTTCCAGCTGCAAAAATACGCGAGCACGCAGGAATACCGGCCCCACTACGACTGGCTCGACCCGGACACCACCGGCCACCGCAGCCACCTGGCGCGCGGCGGCCAGCGCCTGGCCACCTTCATCCTGTACCTGACCAACGTGGAACAGGGCGGCGGCACCATCTTCCCCGGGCTGGGCCTCGAGGTGTATCCGAAGAAGGGCAGCGCGCTGTGGTTCCTCAATACCGACAGCAACCACCAGCCCGACCGCCAGACCCTGCACGGCGGCGCACCGGTGGTCAAGGGCACCAAGATCATCGCCAACAAATGGTTGCGCCAGGAGCGCTACGGCTGAGCCAGAGGTAGAATGCCAGGTCCTGTACCATTTGAAAGCAAACCATGAGACTTGTGCGCTACGGCCGTCCCGGCAAAGAACAACCTGGCCTGATCGACGACGAGGGCAAGCTGCGCTCGCTGTCCGCGGTGATCGACGATATCGACGCCGCGCAACTGGCTCCCAAGGCCCTGCGCAAGCTGGAAAAGATCGACCCGGCCACGCTGCCGCTGGTGCGCGGCAACCCCCGTTTCGGCGTGCCGGTCAAGCACGTGGGCAAGTTCGTGTGCATCGGCCTCAATTACTCGGACCACGCGGCCGAAGCCGGCATGCCGTTGCCCAAGGAACCGATCGTGTTCATGAAGGCCATCACCGCGCTTACCGGCCCGGACGATCCGATCATGCTGCCCAAGGGCTCGAAGAAAACCGACTGGGAAGTGGAACTGGGCATCATCATCGGCTCGCGCGCGCAGTACGTGACCGAAGAAGATGCGCTCAAGTACGTGGCCGGCTACACGGTCGTCAATGACGTCTCCGAGCGTTCGTACCAGCTCGAGCGCGGTCCGCAATGGGACAAGGGCAAAGGTTGCGACAGCTTCGGCCCGGTCGGCCCGTGGCTGGTCACGCCGGAAAACATCGGCGACGTGCAGGACCTCGACCTGTACCTGGAAGTAAACGGCAAGCGCATGCAGACCGGGAACACGTCCACCATGATTTTCACGGTGGCGCAGATCGTCAGCTACCTGTCGACATTCATGACCCTGGAACCGGGCGACGTGATCGCTACCGGCACGCCGCCGGGCGTGGGCATGGGCCTGCCGAAGCCGCGTTTCCTGAAAAAAGGCGACCAGGTCCGCCTGGGCATTCCCGGTCTCGGCGAGCAGCAGCAGGAAGTGATCGACTGGAAGCCGCGTAAAGCTTGATCTAGTTGGCGGCAGTCTTGGCTGCCACATCCCGCAGGCTGTCGAGCAGGGCCAGCACGTCGTCGCGGGTTTCGCCGGAAAAGCCCAGTTGGGCGGTGGACGCTGATTTTGCCGTTGGCGTGCTGGACGGTATTAAAGTTGGCGATGCCCAGCGTGCGTTCGAACAGGATCACTTTTTTGCCGCTGTTGAGGTCAGTTGCCGAAATTTTCGACAGGCCACCTTCCTGCGACACCAGGATCGGACGGCCCGGCACATTGAACCAGTTGATGCGCCAGAAGTAGTGGCTGAGATGGCGCGAGCCGTCCGGTTCGTATGCGCTGTCGAAGGTGTCCATCTGCTGGCACTTCGCGATCAATATATTTTTTTGCTTGCACATGCTCATCACCTGCACCTGCTTGTCCTCCAGCGACACGCTGACGGGTACCAGGCGGTTGCTCTCGATCTGGAGCAGCGCGTAATCTTCCTTCTTGCCCAGGCCGAGCGTATTGCCGAGGCTCTTCACCGAACTGAACAGCGCACCCAGCGAGTTGCCCGGCTGGGTGCCGTTCGACTCCGGCGTGCGTTCGAGCAAAATGTAGCCGGTATTGGCGATGTCGCCGGTGCCTGTGCCGGCTGCGCGGCGCCGCCCATCTGCTGTTTCAGCAGCAGCGTGAGCAACTGCTTTTGCTGCTCGGGCGTCAGATTGTCGAGGTTTTGCGCTTGCAGCGGTACAGTGGCAAACGCTGCGGTGAGCAGCAGGGCGGCGATACTTTTTTTCATGAATAGAGCAGGGGCAGTTGAGGAAATATTAATTATATTTAAATAATAAATATTTTTTTAATAATGTTTTTCAATAGAAATAATCTTCCCCAACCATGTTGTTTATTGCACAGTGGTAATGGCACGCGCCACGGCTTGTGCCAGCCTGTCGGTGATCTCGGCCAGGTCGGCATCGCTGGCGATGAACGGCGGCGCCAGCAGCACGTGGTCGCCGCGCACGCCGTCGATGGTGCCGCCCATCGGGTACACCATCAGCCCGCACGCCATGGCGTGCTGTTTGATCGCCGCGTGCAGTTTTAGCGCGGGATCGAACGGCTGTTTGGTGGCGCGGTCGCGCACCAGTTCCACCCCGATCAGCAGGCCCCGGCCACGGATATCGCCCACGTGGGGATGGCGGCCCAGCGCCTCGCGCAGCAGCGTGCGCAGCATGGCGCCACGGCCGGTCACCGCGCCCAGCAGGTTGTCGCGCCGGATCACCTGCTGCACCGCCAGCGCGGCGGCGGCGGCCACCGGGTGGCCCATGTAGGTATGGCCATGCATGAATACGCCGCTGCCGTCGCTCAGCCGGTCGATGATGGGCGTGCGCGCCAGTACCGCGCCGATCGGCTGGTAGCCGGCACCCAGCCCCTTACCCAGCACCACGAGGTCGGGCAGCACGCCTTCCTGCTCGAACGCGTACAGGGTGCCGGTGCGGCCCATGCCGCACATCACCTCGTCGGCAATCCACAGGATGCCGTACTTGTCGCACAGGCTGCGCACGCCGCGAAAATAGCCGGGCGTGGGCGGCACGGCGCCGGCGGTGGCGCCCACCACGGTTTCGGCGCAAAAGCCGATGACGCGCTGCGGGCCCGTGGCGATGATGGTGTCTTCCAGCTCGCGCAGCAGTGCGGCCGTGTATTCCTCGGTGGTCTGGTCCGGCGCACGGTCGTGGTACTCGAAGCACGGCGCCACGTGCGGCACGTCGATCAGCAGGGGTGCAAAAGGCTTGCGGCGCCATGCGTTGCCGCCGATGGCCAGCGCGCCCAGCGTGTTGCCGTGGTAGCTCTGGCGGCGGGCGATGAACACGCTGCGCTGCTCCTCGCCGCCTTCCACGAAATACTGGCGCGCCAGTTTCAGCGCAGTCTCCATCGCCTCCGACCCGCCCGACACCAGGTACACGTGATCGAGGTCGCCCGGCGCGTCACTGGCCAGCCGCGTGGCCAGTTCCTCGGCCGCCTCGCAGGTGAAAAAGGCCGTGTGGGCGTAGGCATTGCGGTCGATCTGGGCGTGCATGGCCGCCAGCACCTCCGGGTGCGCATGCCCCAGCGACGACACGGCGGCGCCGCCGCTGGCGTCGAGATAGCGGTTGCCTTCGCGGTCGTATACGATCATGCCGGATGCCGCGCCGACGACGGGCGGCGTGTGGCGCAGGTTACGGTGGATCAGGTGAGTCGGGTGACTGGCTGGGTAGGGGCGGTTCATGGACAACCTTTCTGGCAAGTGGATTGTTATGATTGCCAACAGACAATAGCCGCGTTCAGCTTGTCTTCTGTTGATCCATGCCGCACCATGGCCAAAAAACTTTACTAGGAGCAAGGACATGACCGATCGCCTGGGACCGATAACGTTCGCGCAGATGAGCGCCAGCCAGCAAGTCGCGGCGCAGGCGGTGATCGACGGCCCGCGCGGTGCGCTCTACGGGCCGTTCGTGCCGTTGATCCGCAGTCCCGAACTGATGTCCGCCGCCCAGCGCATGGGCGAATACCTGCGCTACCGCAGCGCCATCGGCACCCGCCTGACGGAGCTGGCCATCCTGGTCACGGCACGCCAGTGGAGCCAGCAAGTGGAGTGGGCGATCCACGCCCCGATCGCGCGCGAATACGGCATCGCCGACGACACCATCGCGGCCATCGCCGAGCGGCGCAGGCCGCAGGGACTGCTGCCCGATGAGGCGCTGGTGGTTGAATTCTGCCTGCAACTGCACCAGCAACAGCGCGTGGACGACCCCACCTACGCCGCCGCACTGGCCGCCTTCGGCGAACACGGCGTGGTGGACCTGATGGGCATCAACGGCTACTACACGTTTCTGGCGATGGTGATGAACGCGGCGCAGACGGCGGTGCCGCAGACGGAGGCGCCGTTGTTGCCGGAGTGATTCGAGGTGACTGCGACAGAACGAGAAAATAGTGATTTGACTGTCAACTTCGGCGCCTCGCCCACCTCACTCCCGCAATGCTTTCACAACCTGCAGGCCACACTCACCGCCGCCGGCCCCGGCTTCAGCGCCTCGTGCTCGACCACGGCGAAGTGGCGTTCGAGCTGCATTACGGTCGAACATCGCTGGAATCGGGCGCGCTAGGCCAGCACGCGCTTTAACCAGGCGCTGATGTCATTGACCTCTTCCTGGCACAGCGAGTGCTGCATCGGGTAGTCATGCCACTCCACGTTGTAGCCCCACTGTTGCAGCAGGTCGCGCGAGGCGGTGGCGCGGGCGAGCGGGACCACCGGGTCCATGCGGCCGTGGGCCATGAACACCGGCGTCGCCAGGCTCTCCTGGGTGAATTCCGTCGTGGCCTTGGCGGCGATTGGCAGGTAGCCTGACAGGCACATCAGGCCGGCCAGTTTTTCCTTCTGGCGCAGGCCGGTTTGCATGGTCATCGCGCTGCCCTGCGAGAAGCCGGCCAGGATGATCTTGTCGGCGGCGATGCCGCGTGCTTTTTCGCGCGCGATCAGCGCTTCCACTTTGACTTGCGAGGCGCGCAGGCCTGCTTCGTCTTCCTGGCGACCGAGGTCGGTGGCGACGATGTCGTACCACGAGCGCATCACGTAGCCGCCGTTGACGGTGACCGGCATGGTGTCCGCATTGGGGAAGATGAAGCGGATCGGCGGCAGGCCGCGCAGGTCCAGTTCCTGGAGCATTGGCACGAAGTCGTTGGCATCGGCGCCCAGGCCGTGCATCCAGATGATGGCGACGGCGGGATTGGCGCCGGTTTCTTTTTCGATGGTTTGCAGCAGGCTCATAGGTTTCCTCGGTTTAGCGTTTGCAGTGGCAGGCAAAACAGGTATCAGGGGCAGCAACGGCGCCAGCAGCGCCGCGCCCGCCAGCAGACGGCGCCGCCGCGCGGGGGCGGTGTGCGTCACGCGGCCGGAGCAGCAGGGCGCAGCGCCGATTTCGGCCGGAACGCCTTGCACACGGCGGGATCGGTTTCCATGTACGGTCCGCCGATCAGGTCGATGCAGTACGGCACGGCAGCAAAGATGCCGCCAGCGACGGTGTTACCGTCGGCGTCTTTCAGGCCGCCCAGCGTTTCGGCAATCGCCTTGGGCTGGCCCGGCAGGTTCATGACCAGGGCGGCGTGGTCTGGCGTTTCGCGGATGACGGCGGTCTGGCGCGAGAGGATGGCGGTTGGCACGAAATGCAGGCTGATCTGGCGCATCTGCTCGCCGAAGCCCGGCATTTCCTTGGTGCCCACGGCGATGGTCGCTTCGGGCGTGACATCGCGCCGCGCCGGGCCGGTGCCGCCGGTGGTCAGTACCAGGTGGCAGCGCGCGGTATCGACCAGTTCGACCAGCGTGGCTTCGATCTGCGCGCGCTCGTCGGCGATCAGGCGCGTTTCGACGCGATAAGGCGTGGTGATGGTGCGGGCGAGCCAGTCATGCAGGGCGGGAATGCCCTGGTCCTGGTACACGCCGCCGCTGGCGCGGTCCGAGACCGACACCAGGCCGATCACCAGTACAGGTTCGACGTTACTCGTCATCTTCTTCGCTGTCGGCGTCGTCAGCTTCGGCGGCGGCGTCTTTCTTCTTCTTGGCCTCGACCTGCTTGAGGATCTGGAAGATTTCGCGGTAGGCCTTCGGCGGCTTGTTCTCGGCCTGCTCCTTGCGGGCATTGCGGATCAGCGTGCGCAGGTGCTGCACATCGAGTTCCGGGTTTTCGGACAGCAGCACGGTGAGCGCCTTGTCGTCGGCCAGCAGCTTGTCGCGGCGGCGTTCCAGCGCGTGCATGGCGGCGGTATCGGATTTCGAGGCGCCTTTCCAGCCGTCGATGGTTTGCTGGATGGCGGCGATTTCCGCTTCGTCCAGGGTGCGCATCTTTTTACCGACGAATTGCATCTGGCGGCGGCGGCCTTCGTGGTTGGTGATGGTCTGGCACTCGAGGATGGCGTCGCGCACGTCCTCGGGCATCGGCACGCGCTTGACGCGGTCGCGCGGCTCGGCCACCAGCGCTTCGCCCAGCTTTTGCAGGGCATCGACCTGGCGTTTCATCTCGGATTTGGAAGGGCGCTCGTATTCCTGTTCGAATTCGGTCGAGCTGAAGCCGACGGCGCCGCGGTTTGGATTTACCATATTATTAACTTTCGGTCCGGCGCGCAGCCGTCCCTGTAAACTGTGAACGACTGCTATGATACCCGGTTTGTTACCTCACCGACGAAAACCGCCCATGTCCGATCCCCATTTCAGCCACACCCAAGACCAGTTGCAACAGCTCGCACGCGACGTGCTGGGCTACGCAAAAGCGCAGGGCGGCACCGATTGCGAGGTCGATTTCAGCGAGGGCAGCGGCTTGTCGGTATCGGTACGCAAGAACAAGATCGAAACCATCGAGCAAAACCGCGACAAGGGCATGGGTGTGACGGTCCACATCGGCCAGCGGCGGGGCAATGCCAGCACGTCCGATTTTTCCACCGCCGCCCTGAAAGCCACGGTGGAAGCGGCCTACAACATCGCCCGCTTCACCGCCGATGACGATTGCGGCGGCCTGCCCGAGGCGGAACTGCTGGAAATGGCGCCGCCCGACCTGCAACTGTTTTATCCGTGGGCAATCGACACAGCCGGCGCCGTGGAACTGGCCAAGCGCGCCGAAGCGGCCGCATTCGACGTCGATGCACGCGTGACCAACAGCGAAGGCGCGGGCGTGCACGTGCAGCAGTCGCATTTCGTCTCGGCCAACTCGCGCGGCTTCATCGGCGGGTATCCGTATTCGCGCCACACGGTATCGATGGCGGCGATTGCCGGACGCGGCGCCGGCATGCAGCGCGACGACTGGTACGTGTCGGTGCGCGATGCGTCGCGCATGGCCTCGCCCGAGGCGATCGGCCGGTACGCCGCCGAGCGCGCACTGGCCAAACTCAATGCCCGCAGCCTCACCACGCGCACCTGCCCGGTGCTGTTCGAGGCGCCGCTGGCCATCGGCCTGCTGGGCGCCTATGTGCAGGCCACGTCGGGCGGGGCGCTGTATCGAAAATCGACGTTTTTTGTCGATTCCCTCGGTCAGCAGGTGCTGCCGTCTCACGTGCAAATCCATGAAGACCCGCACGTGCTCGGCGCCGTGGGCTCGGCCCCGTTCGACGACGAAGGCGTGAAAACCCGTGCGCGCGACGTGGTCAGGAATGGCGTGGTGCAGGGCTATTTCCTGTCCACGTATTCGGCGCGCAAGCTGGGTATGCAAACCACCGGCAACGCGGGCGGCTCGCACAACCTCACGCTGTCGTCGTCGCTGACGGCGCCCGGCGATGACTTTACCGCCATGCTGCGCAAGCTCGGTACCGGCCTCTTGGTCACCGAATTGATGGGGCAGGGCACCAACTATGTCACCGGCGATTATTCGCGCGGCGCGTCGGGCTTCTGGGTGGAGAACGGCGTGATCCAGTACCCGGTCGAGGAGATCACGATCGCCGGCAACATGAAAGACATGCTGGCGCAAATCGTCGCGGTTGGCGCCGACACCATGATGCGTGGCACCAAGCAGACTGGCTCGATCCTGATCGAGAAGATGGTGGTGGGCGGCGCCTGAACCTGCACGGCCAGGGCCGGCCCCATCTCGTGCTGCATGCGTACTGCACGCGTATCGCTGGCGGGTTAGCCAGGGGGGGCACGATCATTTATTGCTTGCACAAGGCGCTGGCGGGCACACCGCAGGCCACCAGCCGGCCGACGTCCGGATTTTTCAGGTAATCGAGGTGGGCGCGGTCGGGCCGCTCCAGCAAACCGAGCCAGGTCCGCGCGTTCGATACCAGGATGTTGAACACCTTGACGCTCTCGCTGGCGTAGCGCTCCGTTGGCAGCGTGTATGACAGCACATCGCTGGGATCGCTGAATGCCACCAGCGTCAGCGGCGCTGGAACTCGGCGCCGGTCGCCGCTGCCGCGTTGTTGCAATAGCAGTTGCAGACTGTCGGGCGCCGCCGCCGGTGCCGCACCCGGGACAGGTACTGCAATACTGCCGGCAGCGGCACCATCCAGCGCCTGATCGGCCAGCGACAGCAGCGGGATCTGGTTCGCCGCCATCACCAGTATCCGCATCCGCTCCATGGTGCGCCGGGCCGTGGCGGCGGCGCGCGATGCAGGGGCTTCCAGCGTCATGCGCAGCAGCGTGTCGAACATGATCTTGCTGCCCATGCTATGTGCGATCACCACCAGCGGCACATTGTCGGCCGCTTCGTCGCCGGCCAGCACGTGCAGGATGGCGTCGCGCATGCGCAGCTGGATCGCATCGCGCGCCACGCCCTGGTAGATCAGCGCGTCGGGCAGGCAATCGTCGATCAGGGTGTCTTTCAGGCGGGCGTTCAGCAGCGCACGTTGATGCGGATACGGTGGCGCGCCGGTGCAGATGGCCGACTTGCCGGTCTGGTCGTAGCACAGCTGGCGCTTGAGCGGCGTGGTCAGCGGCGACCAGATCAGGGCGTTGAAGCGCAGGCGGCCGGCAGGCGTCTCGACCGTGGTGGGCACGATCTCGATGCCGCCGGCGTCAGGGACGGCGGCGCGTGCGGTGGACATGGTGGTGCTGTCGATCGCCTGCGTCAGCTGCGCCACCACCTGCTGCGCCCAGCGGGCGTCGTGGGTGCAGATGCCGTGGACCAGCAGGACATCGGTGGTGCGGGAGCCCGTTTCGGCGAGAGCACGGGTCTGTGCTTGAGCGCCGAAGCGGGGCCCCGATGCAGTGGTGGCGAAGAAGTCCGCGTCGGCGCTGGCGGGGCGCCCCGCATCAGCGGCAGCGCGAATCTCGGCCTGCGCAGGCAGATCCGCCAGGCCGGGGAAGCGGGTATCGGCGTCGAGGATCTGTGGCGGGCTGTACGGCGTGCTACAGGCGGCCAACAACACCAGGCAGCCCGGCGCCGCAGCAGACACGAGGCGGCCAACAGGATGGCAGCGGCTGGTGTGATCGATGCGGGTGATGTGTTTCGTGACGCGGCGGACGTGGTGGACGTGTGTAAAACCGGTGAGGCGGAACAAGGCGGCAGTCCTGCGGCGCGCAGATAACAGAATGTTCATGCTGAACCTCCGGGAAAGGCGCCGGGTGGCGCCTGCTGGAGGCCAGTGTATTTTTGCGGACGGCGTCCGCCTTGTCCTGGCGCAGCACCAGGACAAGCAAAGCGTTACTGCTGCGCGACCAGCGTTTGCAGTACCGGTTGCAACACAGCTTTGCCCAGCTCGGCGCTGCGGGCGCCGTTCCAGCCGGTGTCGGCGTCCGGATCGTTGGCGTTGTCCTTGAACGGCAGTTCCACCGTCAGCGACAGGCAGCCGAACTGGTGCGTGATATGGGGCGAACCCATGGTGAGCGTTTCGTCGGTGTACGGGGTTTCGCCGTAGCCGTACTCGTCCTGGAAGTCCGGGCTGGCTATCAGGAAGTTGTCGATGAAGTATTGCTGGCCTTCGGCCTGGTCCGGGGTCCAGGTCGGCAGCGACTCGCTGCCCGCCACGAATACATACGGCAAGCCTTCGTCGCCGTGGATGTCGAGGAACAGGTCGCAACCGGTTTCCAGCATCTTGCTTTTTACCAGGAATACTTCCGGGCTGCGCTCCATGGTCGGATTCAGCCACTCGCGGTTGAGGTTGGCGCCAGCGGCGTTGGTGCGCAGGTTGCCGCGTACCGAGCCGTCCGGATTCATGTTCGGCACCACGTAGAACACGGCTTCCTTCAGGCAATTGCGGCCGAACGGGTTGGCCGGATCGAGCAGCGCTTCGACCATGCCTTCCACAAACCATTCAGCCATCGTCTCGCCCGGGTGCTGGCGTGCGATCACCCACACTTTTTGCTCGGCTTCCGGATCGCCGATGACCAGCATGTTCAGGTCGCGGCCGTCGATGGTGCTGCCCAGGTCGATCTGTTTGACCAATGGCGACAGTTGCGCGTTGTCCAGCAGCGCCAGGTGACGTTCCCACGAATACGGCTCGAAATAGGCGTAATAGACGCTGTCATATTCGGGCGTGTGGTTAATCGTCATCACTTCGCCATCGAACGAGGTCGGCACGCGGAACCAGTTGTCGCGGTCGTAGCTGGCCACGGCCTGGTAGTCTTTCCAGCCATCTGGGTAGGCGGTCTTGCCGGCGTTGAGGAAACGCAGCGCCAGCGGGGTCGATGCGCCGCCCTGCACGCGGAAGTAGAACCACTGGGTAATGTCGGCGTGCGAGTCCTTGCGGATGTTCAGGTCGATCGCGGCCGGGTTGTCGGCGGAAATGACGTCGATGGCGCCGGCGTCGAACTGCTGGCTGATTTTGATAGGCATGGTGGATAGTCCCGTTGAATTCAGTGTCGAGCGCTTGTGGCGCAGTGGCGACATCATACAGGGTGGCAGCCCTTGGCGACACTCGTCTCGGTATGGCGCATAGCCGCTCACCCCTGACGCAAGCCCCCGAACCGCGCATAAAACGCCGCTTCCGCAGCCGGCGCCTCCGGGTCTTCGCGGCGCAGCACGCTGTCGATGTGCTGCTCGGCGGCACCGTGCACGGCCAGGTATAGCTGGCGCGCCAGCGCGTAGGCCTGGGTGCCGGGCCAGGGTGCGGGCAGCAGTTCTGCCGGCAGTTGCGGGTCGTGCAGTTGCACGCGGCGGTAGGCGTGGATCAGCAGGGTGCGGATCACGAAGGCCTGCTCCGGCGTCAGTTCGTCGGCCACGCCGCCGTCGAGCCCTTCTGCGAGCGGCGCAAAGCGCGCCAGAAATTGTTCGTAGCCGGCCGCCACTTCGCGCACGTCCCAGCCGGTCGCTACCAGGTCGCCCAGCGACCGCGCACCCACGCCCGGCACGGTGGCCGCGCGCACCACGAACAGCTTGCCGGTCACGCCCAGGCGCGCCAGCACTTCCGCCAGCGCGGCCGGCTCGGCAGCCGGATGGCCGAGGATGCCGGGCGCGATCACGCTGTAGCCCTCCCACAACAGTTCCTTGCGCACGGCCGTGCGTTCGGCCGGCGTCAGCGCGCCTTCGCCGCTGATGACCAGGGTCCAGCTGCCGTCCCAGTGCGCGTGCGGTTCGGCGTAGATGCGGCGGTAGGCGTGGGAAAAACGCGCCATGGCGTCGGGCGTGATTGCGTAGGCGCTGCGGCGGCCGTCGCGCCGGGCGCCAAGCCAGCCCTCCTGCGCCAGCCGGAACACGGCCGTGCGCAGCAGCCTGTCATTGACGCCGAACGGCGCCAGCAACTCGATCAGGCTGCCGAGCCACACCATGCCGCCGTGCGGCACGATGGCGTCGCCGAAGATGGTCACCACCAGCGATTTCGAGCGCGGCGGGTCGTGGGCAAGGAAGTCGGTGATCCAGTCGGAGCAGTGCATATCGGCCAACAATGTCTGAAAACAGCAGTTTACCGGGTGAAACGCATTTTAAGGGTATCAAATGCGGAATTTTGATATGACTCAAAAAAACTGTAGCGAAAAAGATTTGTGTATCGTATTATGATTTCAAGCCAGTACAGAGGAGGAGACGATATGTACGCCCAACAAGTAGAGACCGGCCTGAGCACGGTCCGCACCATCGCCGACATGGCCGACGACGAACGCGCCTTCCAGGCCCGCATCGACGCCGGCGTGCGCATCGAGGCCAAGGACTGGATGCCCGACGCTTACCGCAAAACCCTGATCCGCCAGATTTCCCAGCACGCCCACTCGGAAATCGTCGGTCAGCTACCGGAAGGCAACTGGGTCACGCGCGCCCCCACGCTCAAGCGCAAGTCGATTTTGCTGGCCAAGATCCAGGACGAAGCCGGCCACGGCCTGTACCTGTACAGCGCCGCCGAGACGCTGGGCGTTACCCGCGACGAACTGCTCGCTGCCTTGCACAGCGGCAAAGCCAAGTATTCGAGCATCTTCAATTACCCCACCTTGTCGTGGGCCGACATGGGCGCCATCGGCTGGCTGGTCGATGGTTCGGCCATCATCAACCAGATCCCGCTGTGCCGCTGCTCGTACGGACCGTATGCGCGCGCCATGGTCCGCGTGTGCAAGGAGGAGTCGTTCCATGCGCGCCAGGGCTACGACATCATGCTGTCGCTGGCGCGCGGCACGCCCGAGCAAAAGGCCATGGCGCAGGATGCGCTCAATCGCTGGTGGTGGCCGTCGCTGATGATGTTCGGCCCGTCCGACGCCGAATCGGTCAACAGCGCGCAGTCGGCGCAGTGGCGCATCAAGCTGTTCTCCAACGACGAACTGCGCCAGCGCATGGTCGATCAGACCGTGCCGCAGGCCGAGTTCCTGGGCCTGACCGTGCCCGACCCCGACCTGCGCTTCAATGCCGAGACGGGCCACTACGAATTCGGCGCCATCGACTGGACCGAATTCCAGAATGTCCTCAAGGGCAATGGCCCGTGCAACCGCGAGCGCTTGCGCATGCGCGTCGATGCCTGGGAGGAGGGCGCCTGGTTCCGCGAGGCGCTGGTGGCGCACGCCGACAAACACGCAGCAGTGAAGGAGGTCGCATGACAACGCAAACGAACCCGCAATCGAGCAAAGAATGGCCGTTGTGGGAAGTGTTCATCCGCAGCCAGCATGGCCTGGCGCACAAGCACGTGGGTAGCCTGCACGCGCCGGACGCCGAAATGGCGGTCAACAACGCGCGCGACGTCTATACCCGCCGCAACGAGGGCGTGAGCATCTGGGTGGTGCGCGCGGCCGACATCGTCGCCAGCAGCCCGTCCGACAAGGGCGCCCTGTTCGAGCCGGCCAACAGCAAGGTCTATCGCCATCCCACCTTCTTCCCGATGCCGGAAGAAGTGAAGAATTTGTAAGGAGCGGCGATGGACCCGAAAGTAAACTACCTGCTGCGCCTGGGCGATAACGCCCTGATCCTGAGCCAGCAGCTGTGCCGCCTGTGCGGCAAGGGCCCGGCGCTGGAAGAAGACATGGCGCTGTCCAACGTGGCGCTCGACCTGCTGGGCCAAACCCGCCTGTGGTACGAGTACGCGGCCGAACTGGAAGGCGCGGGGCGCGACGAAGACCGCCTGGCCTACCACCGCGACGCCCACGATTTCAAGAACTGCCTGCTGCTCGAGCAACCGAACGGCAACTACGCCGACACCATGATGCGGCAGTTTTATTTCGACACCTGGCATTACTTCCTGATTGCCGGCCTCGCGCACAGCAATGACGCGCGCATTGCCGCCATCGCCGAAAAATCGCTGAAGGAAGTCACGTACCACCTGCGCCGCAGCGGCGACTTGGTAGTACGCATGGGTGACGGCACCGCCATCAGCCACGCCAAAACCCAGGCCGCCGCCGACGCGCTGTGGATGTACAGCGGCGAAGCATTCACGTATGACGCGGTCGATCACGCCATGGTCGATGCCGGCATCGCCCCACCGGCGGACGAGTTGCGCACGCAAGGGCTGGCGCACGTGGCGGAGATTTTCGCCGAAGCCACGCTGGCAATGCCACCCAAGGACGCCTGGATGCAGAGCGGCGGCAAGCAGGGGCGCCACACCGAGCACCTGGGCTATATCCTGGCCGAGATGCAGTTTTTGCAGCGCGCGTATCCGAATGCGCAGTGGTGAGGAGGCGATATGAGCGTACCTGAAGCCGTCATCCTCGCGAACTCTGGGATCCTTACTGAGCGTCCCATCAAGCGGGCTATGGATCCCGCGCCGGCGGACCGCCGCATGCGCGAGGATGACGGATCTGAGGATGAAGGCTTCGACGAGGAGCAGGTGAACGGCTGGCTCGCCGAAATCCCCGACCCAGAAATCCCTGTTATCAGTATCACCGACCTGGGCATCGTGCGCGGCGTGCGCGTGGCCGACGATGGCGCCTGCCACATCACGATCACGCCCACCTACAGTGGTTGTCCCGCCATGCAGGTAATCGCCAACGCCATCACTGAAGCGCTGCGTGTAAAAGGTGTGCAGCAAGTGGTGCTGCACACCCAGCTCACGCCTGCCTGGACCACCGACTGGATGACGGACAGCGGCAAGCAAAAGCTGCGCGCTTACGGCATTGCGCCCCCGGCCGAACAGGCGCAGGTGATCGACATCAGCCGCCTGCGCGCGGGCGCCGCAGCCGTTGTTACGTCTGTATCCGCCGCGTCAGCAGTCTCGCGCCGGGGGATGCACGCTGTCCCCAAACCGGCGATAGCCTGTCCCCACTGCGGCTCCACCCACACCGAAGTCACCAGCCAGTTTGGCTCCACGCCCTGCAAGGCGCTCTATAAATGCCTGGACTGCCGCGAACCGTTCGATTACTTCAAGTGTCACTAGGTCAACCACCATGAGCCAATTCCATCCACTGACCGTGTCCCAGGTGCGCCACGAAACGCGCGACACCATCGCTGTCACCTTTGCCGTGCCCCCGGAGCTGCGCGCCAGCTACGCCTACCAGCAGGGCCAGCACCTGACCCTGCGCGCGCAGATCGACGGTGAAGACGTGCGCCGGTCGTACTCGATCTGCTCGGCCGTGCAGGACGACGCGCTGCGCGTAGCCATCAAGCGCACGCCCGGCGGCGTATTCTCCGCCTGGGCCGTTGACCATTTGCAGCCGGGCGCCGTGCTCGACGTGATGCCGCCTTCCGGCCACTTCAACGTGCCGCTCGACGCCGCCAGCCGCAAGCACTACCTGGCCTTTGCCGCCGGCAGCGGCATCACGCCCATCCTGTCGATCATCAAGACCACGCTGGCATTCGAGCCGCACAGCCGCTTTACGCTCTTCTATGGCAACCGCGCCAGCTCGTCGGTGATCTTCCGCGAAGAACTGGCCGATCTCAAGGATGTCTACCTGGACCGCCTGCGCATCGCCTATGTGATGAGCCGCGAACAGCAGGACATCGACCTGTTCAACGGCCGCATCACGCAGGACAAGTGCACCGAATTCCTGCGCTACTGGGCCCGCGTGGACGATATCGATGTCGCCTTTATCTGCGGGCCGCAAGACATGATGCTGGGCGTGTCCGCTGCATTGCAGGCAGCAGGCATGCCGAAGGACGCGATCAAGGTCGAACTGTTTGCTGCCACGGGCGCCAACGGCCCGAGAAAAGCCCGCACTCACGCGGCCACACCGGACAGCGCACACCAGCACACGGAAGTCACGGTGATCATGGACGGCAGCGCCACCAGCTTCACCATGGCGCAGGACCAGGAGTCGCTGCTCGACGCCGGCCTGCGCGCCGGCATCGACATGCGCTACTCGTGCAAGGGCGGCGTCTGTTCCACGTGCCGCTGCAAACTGGTTGAAGGCCAGGTGGACATGGACATCAACTACGCGCTGGAAGACTACGAGGTGGCGCGCGGCTTTGTGCTCAGCTGCCAGAGCTTCCCCATCACCGGCAAGGTGGTGCTCGACTTCGACCAGGCCGAATAACCAGGAGACACCATGAACGCCAAAAATTATCAAAACATCCTGTTCGGGATCGACGCCGGCGTTGCCACGCTTACCCTGAACCGCCCCGATAAGCTCAACAGCTTCACCCAGGCCATGCACGAGGAAGTGCGCGACGCATTGCGCAAGGTCGGCGCCGACAGGAGCGTGCGGGTGCTGGTGCTCACCGGCGCCGGGCGCGGTTTCTGTGCCGGCCAGGACCTGTCCGACCGCGCCGTATCGAATGCGCCGGGCACGCGGCAGGTGGACCTGGGCGACTCGGTCGAGAAGAACTATGCGCCGCTGGTGCTGGCGCTGCGCGCCTTGCCCATGCCGGTGATCTGCGCCGTCAACGGCGTGGCTGCCGGCGCCGGCGCCAACCTGGCGCTGGCCTGCGATATCGTGCTCGCTGCCAGTTCCGCCTCGTTCGTGGAAGTGTTCTGCAAACTGGGCCTGATCCCCGACACCGGCGGCACGTACTTTTTGCCGCGCCTGGTCGGCACGGCGCGCGCCATGGGCCTGGCCATGCTGGGCGAAAAGCTCACCGCCGAAAAAGCCGAGCAGTGGGGCCTGATCTGGAAAGCCGTGCCCGATGCCGACCTGGCCGCCGAGACCGACAAGCTGGCGCGCCATTTTGTCAGCGCGCCCACCCAGGGACTGGCATTCACCAAGCAGGCCATCCACGCCAGTGCCCACAACACCTTGCAGCAGCAGCTCACGCTCGAATGCGCCATGATGAGCGAACTGGGACGCACCAGCGATTACCGCGAGGGCGTGGCAGCCTTCATGGAAAAGCGCGCACCGCAATTTACGGGGAAATGACATGACCGCACTGTCTCAAGACCGGGTGGTGGCCGTCATCGGCAGCGGCGCCATGGGCGCCGGCATTGCCCAGGTGGCGGCGATCGCCGGCTACACCGTCAAGCTGTACGACAGCCGTCCCGAACCGGTGGCCAAGGCCATGTCCGATATCGCGCTGGCCCTGAATAAGCTGGTGGCCAGGCAGCGCATGAGCCCCGTGGACGCTGCCGCGTCGCTGGCCCGGTTGCAACCGGCGCTCACGCTCGACGACATCGCCGCCGCCAAACCGGGCCTGGTGGTGGAAGCCATCGTCGAGAACCTCGACGCCAAGCGCACCCTGTTCGCCCAGCTGGAAAGCCTGCTGGACGACGGCTGCATCCTGGCCACCAACACCTCGTCGATCTCGGTCACCGCCATCGGCGCCCAACTGCACGCCCCTGCCCGGCTGGTGGGCATGCACTTCTTCAATCCGGTGCCGCTGATGGCGCTGGTGGAAGTGATCAGTGGCCTGGCGACCGACAGCTTTGTCGCGCAGACCGTGCACGATACCGCCGCCGCCTGGGGCAAGCACCCGGTCCACGCGCGCTCCACGCCCGGCTTCATCGTCAACCGGGTGGCGCGCCCGTACTATGCCGAAGGCTGGCGCCTGCTGGCCGAAGGTGCTGCCGACGTGGCTACCATCGATGCCGTGCTGCGCGAGGCCGGTGGCTTCCGCATGGGGCCTTTCGAGCTGATGGACCTGATCGGTCACGACGTCAATTTCGCTGTCACGCAGTCGGTGTTCGAGGCGTACTTCAACGATCCGCGCTTCACGCCGTCGGTCTTGCAGCAGGAACTGGTCAACGCCGGCTTCCTGGGCCGCAAGGCGGGGCGTGGCTGCTACCGCTACGGCGATGGCGCCGTCAACGAGCCGGCACAGCAGGAAGCGCCGCAACCGGTGCCCGCTTTTGTGAGCTACACCCGGGATGCCGGTGCCCTGGCCGCCGCCACGCATCCGCACGGCGGGGCTGTGACCGACGCGCTGGCGCAGCGCCTGCGCACCGCCGGTATCGAGGTGGCCCACCGCAAGGTGGAAAAGACCGTGGACGATGCGCCAGCCTTCCACTGCAACGGCGCCGCCGTCTATCTGACCGATGGCCGCAGCGCCACGCAGCGCGCCGCCGACAACCAGCATCCGGACACGGTTCTCGTGGACCTGGCGTTCGACTATGCCAGCGCCACCCGCATCGCCATCGCCTGCGCCGACCAGTGCGCACCGCAGGCGTACCAGGCGGTGGTGGGCCTGCTGCAAGCGGCCGGCTTCACCGTTACCCGGCTCGACGACGTACCGGGCATGGCCGTCATGCGCACCGTCGCCATGCTGGCCAACGAGGCGGCCGATGCCGTCAACCAGGGCGTGTGCAGTGCCGATGGCGCCGATGTCGCCATGCAGAAGGGCGTCAATTATCCACGCGGGCCGCTGGCCTGGGCCGATGCCATCGGCGTGGGCCACGTGGTCGCCGTATTGAACAACCTGGCCGCCAGCTATGGCGAAGACCGATATCGTGTGTCGCCGCTGCTGCGGCGCAAACACGCGGCAGGAGCGACCATCCATGCATGAGACACTGACCGACCTCACTCCGCAGGCCCTGGCCGAAAAAGTCGCTGCCGCCATGTATGCGCGCGATCCCGCCTCGCAGGGGCTGGGCATCATGCTCGATGGTGTTGGCGCCGGCTGCGCCACCATGTCGATGACGATCCGTGCCGACATGCTCAATGGCCACGGCAGCTGCCACGGCGGCTTTATTTTTACCCTGGCCGACAGCGCGTTCGCTTTTGCCTGCAACAGCTACAACCTCAACACGGTGGGCGCAGCGTGCACCATCGATTACCTGGCGCCGGGGCGGCAGGGCGACGTGCTTACTGCCACTGCGCGCGAACAGGCGCTGGCCGGCAAAAGTGGCGTCTATGACGTCACGGTAGTCAACCAGGAAGGGCGCACGGTTGCCCTGTTTCGCGGCAAATCGCTGCGCGTGGGCGGCCACGTACTGGCAACCGAATAAAAAACAGGAGCAGACATGGTACAACGCACACCCGAACCGTCGGACCTGGAGCCGATCGAACGCGCCAGCCGCGACGAACTGCAAGCGCTGCAACTGCAACGCATGCAGTGGACGCTGCAGCACGCGTACGACAACGTGCCGCACTACCGCAAGGCGTTCGACGCGGCCGGCGTCCATCCTGCCGATTTGAAATCGCTGGCCGACCTTGCAAAATTCCCGTTCACCGGCAAGAAGGAGCTGCGCGAAAACTACCCGTTCGGCATGTTTGCCGTGCCGCGCGAGCAGGTCGTGCGGGTGCATGCTTCGAGCGGCACCACCGGCAAGCCTACCGTGGTGGGCTACACCCAGAATGATATCGACACCTGGGCCAGCGTGGTGGCGCGCTCGATCCGCGCGGCGGGCGGGCGGCGCGGCGACATGGTGCATATCTCTTACGGCTACGGACTGTTCACCGGCGGCCTCGGTGCGCACTACGGCGCCGAGCGGCTTGGCTGCACGGTGGTGCCGATGTCCGGCGGCCAGACCGAGCGCCAGGTGCAGCTGATCGAAGACTTCAAGCCGTCCATCATCATGGTGACGCCGTCGTACATGCTCAACATCATCGAGGAATACCAGCGGCAAGGGCTCGACCCCGCCGCCAGTTCGCTCAAAGTCGGCATCTTCGGCGCCGAGCCGTGGACCGACGCCATGCGCCGCGAAATCGAGCAGCGCGCCGGCATCGACGCGGTGGACATCTACGGCTTGTCCGAAGTGATGGGCCCCGGCGTGGCCAGCGAATGCATCGAGAGCAAGGACGGCCCGGTGATCTGGGAAGACCATTTTTACCCGGAGATCATCGACCCCGACACCGGCGAAGTGCTGCCAGACGGCGATGAAGGCGAGCTGGTATTCACCTCGCTGACCAAGGAGGCGCTGCCGATCATCCGCTATCGCACGCGCGACCTCACGCGGCTGCTGCCACCTACTTCACGCGCGATGCGCCGCATCGGCAAGATCACCGGCCGCTCGGACGACATGCTGATTATCCGGGGCGTAAACGTGTTCCCGTCGCAGATCGAGGAACTGATCCTCAAGATGCCGTTGCTGGCGCCCCAGTACCAGCTGATCATCAAGCGCGACGGCCACCTCGACCAACTGGAGGTGCTGGCCGAGCTGCGTCCGGAGGCGGGCAACATGCTCACCGGCGACAACGAAGCACTGGCCCAGCAGTTGGCAAATGAGCTGGAAATCCGCATCAAGACCAACGTGGGCGTCTCCACCCGGGTAAGGCTGGTGGCCCCCAACGGCATCGAACGCACGCTCACCGGCAAGGCCCGCCGCGTGATCGACCAGCGCCCCAAGTCATAAAGGACATGCAATGACCGAGAATTCCGCATACATCTGCGACGCCATCCGCACCCCGTTCGGCCGCTACGGCGGCGCCCTGGCCAACTTGCGCACCGACGACCTGGCCGCGCTGCCCATTGCCGCCCTCATCGCCCGCAATTCCAGGGTGGACTGGGCCAGGGTCGATGACGTGTATTACGGCTGCGCCAACCAGGCCGGCGAGGACAATCGCAATGTTGGCCGCATGGCAGCGCTGCTGGCCGGCCTGCCGGTCGAGGTCCCGGCCAGCACCATCAACCGCCTGTGCGGCTCCAGCCTGGACGCCGTGGGCAGCGCAGCGCGCGCCATTCGCGCGGGTGAGGCACACCTGGTCATCGCCGGCGGCGTGGAGAGCATGACGCGCGCGCCGTTCGTGATGGGCAAGGCCGACAGCGCGTTCTCGCGCAGCGCCAAGATCGAGGACACCACGCTGGGCTGGCGCTTCGTCAATCCGCGCATGAAGGAGCAGTACGGCATCGACAGCATGCCCGAGACGGCGGAAAACGTGGCCGCGCAGTTCCACATCAGCCGCGCCGACCAGGACGCGTTCGCGCTGCGCAGCCAGCAGCGCTGGGCCGCCGCCCACGCGGCTGGCGTGTTCCGCGACGAGATCGTGCCGGTGACGCTGCCGCAAAAGAAGGGCGCCCCCCAAATCTTCGACACCGACGAGCACCCGCGCCCGGACACCACCATCGAGACGCTGGCAAAACTCAAAGGCGTGGTGCGCGCGGACGGTACCGTTACCGCCGGAAATGCCTCGGGCGTCAACGACGGCGCCTGCGCCATCCTGCTCGCCTCGCACACCGCCGCCGAGCAATACGGCCTGCGCAAGCGCGCCCGCGTCTTGGGCATGGCTACCGCCGGCCTGGCGCCGCGCATCATGGGCTTCGGCCCGTCACCGGCGTCGCGCAAGGTGCTGGCGCTGGTGGGCCTGACCATCGACCAGATGGACGTGATCGAATTGAACGAGGCGTTTGCCGCCCAGGGTCTGGCCGTCACGCGCGACCTGGGCCTGGCCGACGATGCGCCCCACGTCAACCCCAACGGCGGCGCGATCGCCATCGGCCATCCGCTGGGCGCCTCGGGCGCGCGGCTGGTATTGGCCGCCCTTACGCAACTGGAGCGCACCGGTGGCCGCTATGCGCTGTGCACCATGTGCATCGGCGTGGGGCAGGGCATCGCGGTTGTCATCGAGCGGGTGGCATAGTCATGGTCAAGGTCTATGAAATCAACGGCGTCACACCAGTGGTGCACCCCACCGCCTACGTCCATCCGAGCGCGGTGCTGATCGGCGACGTCATTGTCGGCCCGCGCTGCTACATCGGGCCGCTGGCCGCACTGCGCGGCGACTTCGGCCGCCTGATTTTGGAGGAAGGCGCCAACCTGCAGGACACCTGCGTGATGCACGGCTTTCCCGGCGCCGATACGGTGGTGGGCGTCGATGGCCACATCGGCCACGGCGCCGTGCTGCACGGCTGCCGCATCGGCCACAATGCGCTGGTCGGCATGAACAGCGTGGTGATGGATAACGCCGTGATCGGCGCCGAGTCCATCGTCGCGGCCATGAGCTTTGTCCGCGCCGGCATGGAAGTACCGGAACGCAGCCTGGTGGTCGGCACGCCGGCCAAGGTGGTGCGGCCGCTGCGCGACGACGAAGTCGCCTGGAAAACTACTGGTACCGGCCACTATCACGAACTGGCGGTGCGCTCGATGAATACCATGCGCGAGGTGGACGCACTCACCGACATCGAGCCTGACCGCCCGCGCGTCCAGTGGGATAGCGCTTTGCCGCTCCACCTGCACAAGAACGCCTCGGCATAAGGGGACCATAAACAAGGAGAACTGACCATGATACCAACACTGCAAAGCCTGATCGGCGGCCGCTGGATCGGCCGCGAGGCGGCCACGCCGCTGCACAACGCCCTGACTGGCGGCCTGATTTACCACACCCATGCCGATGCCATCGACTTCGGTGAAGCGGTCCATTACGCGCGCAAGACTGGCGTGCCGAGCTTGATGAAACTGGACTTCCAGCAGCGCGCCGCCATCCTCAAAGCCCTGGCGCTGTATCTGCTGGAGCGCAAGGAAGAGCTGTACGCGATCTCGCACCTTACCGGCGCCACCCGCGCCGACAGCTGGGTCGATATCGAAGGCGGCACCGGCACCCTGTTCGCGTACGCCAGTATGGGCGGGCGCGAGCTGCCGTCGTCGAACGTGCTGCACGAGGGGCCGGCCATGGCACTCGGTAAAAACGGCGGCTTTGCCGGCACCCACATCCTGGTGCCGCGCGGCGGCGTGGCGGTGCATATCAATGCCTTCAATTTCCCGATCTGGGGTTTGCTGGAAAAATTCGCGCCGAGCTTCCTGGCCGCCATGCCATGCATCGGCAAGCCGGCCACCGCCACGAGCTACCTGACCGAAGCCGTGGTACGCATGATGCACGAATCGGGCTTGCTGCCTGAGGGGGCACTGCAACTGGTGATCGGCAGCACCGGCGACCTGCTCGACCGCCTGGAAGGATTCGACGCCGTCACCTTCACCGGCTCGGCCGATACGGCCGCCAGGTTGCGCGTGAATCGCAACCTGGTTGCCCACTCGGTGCCGTTTACCGCCGAAGCGGATTCCCTCAACTGCGCCATCCTGGCGCCCGACATCACGCCTGACGACCCCGAGTTCGACCTGTTCGTCAAGGAAGTGGCGCGCGAGATGACCGGCAAGGCGGGGCAGAAGTGCACGGCCATCCGTCGCATTATCGTGCCCGAGGCGTTGGTCGATGCGGTGGGCGCGCGCTTGCGCGAGCGCCTGGCCAAGGTCAGCGTGGGCGATCCTGCCGTGGAAGGCGTGCGCATGGGCGCGCTGGCCTCGAAAGACCAGCAGCGCGACGTGGGCGAGCGCCTGGCGCTGCTCGCGCACGGTAACGAGGTGCTGTTCGGCGCGCGCGATGGCTTTAAACCGGTCGGCGACGGCGTGGCCGATGGCGCGTTTTTTGCGCCCACCTTGCTGCTGTGCCGCGACGGCATGACCAACGACGCCGTGCACGACGTGGAGGCGTTCGGGCCGGTGAGCACCATCATCAGCTACCACGGCATCGACCAGGCGCTGGCGCTGGCCGCGCGCGGCAAGGGTTCGCTGGTATCGACGCTGGTGACGAAGGAGCCGGCGATCGCCGCCTACGCCGTGCCGATGGCCGCCGCCTCGCATGGCCGCGTGCTGATTCTCGAGCGCGAAGCGGCGGTGGACTCCACCGGCCACGGCTCGCCGCTGCCGCAGTTGAAGCACGGCGGGCCTGGTCGCGCCGGCGGCGGCGAAGAACTGGGCGGCATCCGCGCGGTGCGCCATTTCCTGCAACGGGCGGCGGTGCAGGGTTCGCCCACCATGCTGGCGGCGGTCACCGGAGAATACGTGCGCGGTGCCCGGGTGCAGGAGAGCGAAGTACACCCGTTCCGCAAGCACTTCGAGGAACTGCACATCGGCGACTCGCTGCTCACGCACCGGCGCACCGTCAGCGAAGCGGACATCGTCAACTTCGGCGGCGTCTCGGGCGACTATTTTTACATGCACTTCGACGACATCGCCGCCAGGGACACCCAGTTTGGCAAGCGCATCGCCCACGGCTACTTCGTGCTGTCGGCCGCCGCCGGCCTGTTCGTCTCACCGGCGCCCGGCCCCGTGCTGGCCAACTACGGCCTGGACAACCTGCGCTTCGTGGCGCCGGTCGCCATCGGCGACACCATTCGCGCCCGCCTTACCTGCAAACGCAAGGTGGACCGCAACCGCACTGACGACAAGGGCGTGGGGCAGGGCGTGGTGGCCTGGGACGTGCAGGTCACCAACCAGCATGACGAGCTGGTGGCCAGTTATGACATCCTGACCCTGGTGATGAAGCGGTCATAAAACAACGCCGCCCGGCGTTGCGGGCGGCGCTTTCCTTTTCCCCGCCCACCCTGCACAATAGCGCTTTCTCTCAGCAGGCGGCGCCATGGCACTTTTCACCAAGACTCAATTCGTCCTCAATCCGATGGAGAACCCGCGTACCTGGGTGACTTTTGGCGTAGCCATCGCTTGCCTGCTGGCGGTGGGGCTGCTGCCGCGCGGGTTCGATTTCGTGGGGATACTGCGCATTGCCATGCTGGGCGTGGCCGGCTATATCGGTGCGGCCGCCATCGAACACCTGCCCGTGCGCGGTACCGTGCTGGTAGCCGACAGCACGGCCTTTTTGGCGCGAATCGCCATGTTCGGCTATGTGCCTACCGGCGAGTCGGCGCAGGGCCAGGTGTTCACCCACCGCAGCGCGTCGCCGATGCGCCATATCTATAGCCCGATCGTGGTGGGCCGCACGGTGGGCAGCACCTTTACCGCCACCGTGCCGCTGCGCTTCTACCGCGCAGTAAAAGACTTAAAGGCTTAAACCTTCAGGCCGAACGGATCGTCGATGCTGTACGCCGGTTCGGTAAACCACTTCGGGCCATGTTCCGTCATGTAGAAATGGTCCTCGTGGCGCACGCCGAATTCGCCGGGGATGCAGATCATCGGTTCGTTCGAAAAACACATGCCCACGTCCAGCAGCGTCTTGTTGCCGCCGACCAGGTACGGCCACTCGTGGATATCGAGGCCGATGCCGTGGCCGGTGCGGTGCGGCAGGCCTGGCAGCTTGTAGCCGGGACCGAAACCATCTTCTTCCAGCGCACGGCGGGCCGCCTGGTCCACCGCTTCGCACGGCACGCCCAGCTGCGCGGCCGCAAACGCCGCCAGTTGCGCCTTCTTCTCGCTGTTCCACACCGACCGCTGACGTTCGCTGATCTCGCCGTACACATAAGTGCGGGTGATGTCGGAGATGTAGTTGTGCAGTTTGCAGCCGGTGTCGATCAGCACCGTGTCGCCGGGCTTCAAGGTCTGCACATAGCTCACGCCGTGCGGGTACGCGGTGGCCTCGCCGAACAGCACGATCACGAAGTATGAGCCGGAAGCGCCCACCTTGCGGTGCGCGCGGTCGATGAACTGTTCCACCTCGGTGGTGGTGATCCCCTCGTGCAGGATCGAGGCGGCCGCCACGTGCACGGCCATCGTCATGTCCTTGGCGCGCTGCATCAGCGCGATCTCGTTGGCGGACTTGCGGGTGCGGCAGTGGGCCGTTACCAGGCTGGCGTTTTCCAGTGCATAGCCCGCAGCCAGCGGACGGATGCCGTCGTAGATGAAGAAGGCGGCGCTCTCGCAGATGCCGATGCGCGGCGAGGCGACAGTATCGGGCGCAATCCCCATGCGCGCCAGCGTGTCGATGAACAGCTGGTACGGGCTTTCGTGCTCTTCCCAGCAGTTGACCGGGCCGTCCACCAGCATGAAGTCCTTCAGCGTGCTTTCCTCGAAGGCTGGAGCGATGTATTCGATGGCGCCGCTGGCGGGCAGGATGGCGCCCACCATGCGTTCGCTGGCGTGCCACTTGGTGCCGGTGAAGTAGGTGAGATTGGCGCCGGCGTTGATGTAGATCGCCGCCACGCCCTGTGCGCGCATGAAGGCCTGGGCGCGCGCCACGCGTTCCAGGTGCTCGTCTTTGGCGATCGGGACTGCGCCCGCCGTCATGTCCGATAAAGAGGCCAGCGCCTCGTCGATGGTCTTGCCGCCTATGGTCATAGCTGTCCCTGCACAAATTGGATAATGGTCCGCGATGATAGCAGCTGTCATCAAGCCGTAACAGGGCGCTGTTATCGTGCCGGCACCATGAACCTACTTTCAGGATGATATTATGTTGCACCGCCCCCGCTTGTCTCCCCGTTATATGCTCATCCCGACCGCGATCGCCATTGCCATCACCTTTGCTGCGTGCGGCGGCGGCGACGATGACACCATCCAGAACAACGTGCCGCCGATCGCCCAGGGCCGCTGGATCGCCGGCGACCTGCACACCCACACCACGCAGTCGGCCGACGCCGACGTGAGCCAGACCCTCGACAAAATCCTCGGCAAGGCCTTCACCAGCTATGGCCTGGACTGGATGGCAGTGACCAACCACCTGCGCGTCTCCACCCGCGACGACAAGGGCGCGCTGCTGGCCGCGCCGATCCCGATGGCCACCGGCGTGGAGCGCTACGAGCAGCCGCGCCTGGCCGCACTGCAATCGGCCGGCACCTATGCCGACAAGCTGATTTTCTCGGGCTTCGAGTGGGACATGCCTACCCACGACCACATCGGCATCGGCATTTTCGAGGGCGCCGACAAGTCGGCCGGCGCTCCGCTGGCCGTGAGCACCAAAGGCGTGCGCGAATTCGAATACCTGTTTACCACCCGCGACCCCGCCATGTTCGACGCGGCCGACGTCACGGCGTGGAAGGCCAAATACGGCGACACCCGCTACAACAAGACCGCCGACGATGCCTTGAAGGCGATCTCCTGGCTCAAGGACAATTACCCCAACACCAGCTACGCGGTGATCAACCACCCATCGCGCAACAAGGGCAGCTACACGGTGGAAGACTTCCGCCGTTTCAACGACACCGCGCCCGACATCATGTTTGCCATCGAAGGCATGGTCGGCAACCAGATGGAGCCGGACCGTGGCGGCTACACCGCCGCCTACACGCCAGAGAATGCGCCGCTGCGCGCCTATGGCGGCGCCGACTACGTGGTGGCCAAACTCGGTGGCGTGTGGGATGCGCTGCTGGGCGAGGGCCGTCGCGTCTGGAACCTGACCGATTCCGACACCCACTTCAAAATCGTCGGCAACAACAGCAGCGGCTACTTCCCGGGCGAGTATGCCAAGAACTACGTGTTCAACAGCGCCACCGGCGCGCCGACCGCAAAAGACCTGCTGCAAGGCCTGCGTTCGGGGAAAATGTTCTCGGTGTACGGCGACCTGGTGAACGCGCTCGACTTCAACCTGGCCAGTACCAGTGATCGCAAGGAAATGGGCGGCGAGCTGAAAGTGGCCAATGGTGAAAACGTGGTGGTCACCATCCGCTTCAAGAGCCCGACGAAGAACAACTATGAAAAGCCGGTGGACAGCGGCGCTTCAGCCAGCGTCAAGCCGGTGGTGGACCACGTGGACCTGATCGTCGGCGACGTGGGCGCCAAGGCTGCGCAAGGCACCGCCGCCTACGCGGTGGCCACCAACGCCAGCACCCGCGTGGTCAAGCGCTTTACCAGTGCCGACTGGAAGACGGACGCCGATGGCTACAACACCATCACCTACGAAACCACCGCCACGAAGAGCCAGTACTTCCGCCTGCGCGGCACCAACCTGGGCACCGATGTGGCGGGCCTCACGCAGGGCGGCGAACCGCTGGCCGACCAGCGCACCAGCACCGCCGACGCCACCCAGCGCTTCAACGACATCAACGACCGCAACTACCGCAGCCTGTGGTTCTATTCGAATCCGGTGTTTGTCACGGTGCGTTGATCGTCCGGCTTTACTTGGCCTCGTCGATGTCCTCGCCGACGTTGATGGCGGCGTAGGCGCGCTGCACGGCCACGGCTTCCTTCGAGCCGGCGCCGTACAGTTCCTGCGCCGCCTCGAGCACCTTGGCGCGTGCCACCGCGTAGTTGGTGCTCGAGGTGAACTTGGTGCTCAGGGCCCGGAACCAGATGCGGTACGCCTTGTCGTTGCCGATGCCGGTCATCGCCTGCGGCGACTTCACCAGGTACTTGCTGTGGGCGTCGCTGGCCGGATCAGCGTTCGAGCCCTGCGCCAGGAAGTAGAACATGCGGTTATTCGGCCCGCTCGAATAGTGCACGTCGAGCTGCTTGAGCGACGTGCTCCAGGCGTCCGCGCTGCGCCCGTCCAGGCTGGGCTTGACCATGTAGCGCAGCGGCTTCTTGTCGCGGCTGATCTCCTGGCCCACCATCCAGTCGTTGCCCTTGGCCGGTATCACGGCGCCGGTGCCGCCGGCGCGCGCGTACGCTTCCACCATCTCGCCGCCGATGTCCGAGTGCGATTCATTGAGGCCACCCGATTCGCCCGAGTACACCAGGTCCGCCGTGGCGGCGGTGACGCCGTGCGACATCTCGTGGCCGATCACGTCGATCGATCCAAGATTATAAAAATACGAACCGCCGTCGCCGATGAACATGCACTTGCAGCGGTCGTCGTAGAAGGCGTTGTCGTAGTCGCGATCGACGTGGACGGCGATGTGGGTGGCGGTGTTGTTGCCGTCCAGTGACTGCCAGCCAAGGACGTTGCGGTTGGTGTCGTAGGTGTTCATCAGGCCCCAGAAGGCGTTGACGGCGGCGGTCTGGCCGTTGGCGTCGCTGGTGCTGCCGCCGTTGTACTGCTTGCCGTCGCCCCAGGTGTTGGTGGCGTTGACATAGACGTCGCCGGGATCGGGGTTGTACATCGAGCTGTGGTCGGCGTTGGTAATCGCCATGCCGCCGAAGCGCCCGCCCTTGCCGCGCGTGGCGTCGAGCATGCGGAACTGGCTGCCGCTGGGCGACGTGGACAGCGCCACCACGCCGTTGTACTGGCTGTTGCCGGTCCCGGTCCCGGTTCCGGTGCCGGTGCCACCACCGGCGTCGCCGGCCGTTTGCAGCGCCTGCCACTGGGCGATAATCTCTCCGGTCCTGGCATCGACGATGGTGTCGTGATAGACCGGCTGCCTGTCCCTGACCATGCGTGTTTTGACGTAGTAAGCGAGCGCGTAGCGCTGCACCACTTCCTGCACATCGAGCGCATTGAGCTGGGCCTCCTGCTTGTTGGCGGCGGCCGCCGTGCGCGTGCTGGTCACCACGGGGTAGAGCAGCAGTTCGGCGACCGGTTGCCAGCGATGCTCGATTTTTGGCATGCCGTCGCGCACCGAGCGGATCGCCACGGTGATCGCCTGCTGCGGCGAGAGTTTCGGTTTCAGGTCGGCGGGCGCCGGCGCCGATGCTGCCGCAGTGCCGGCGGCCAGGCTGTGCGCCCCGGGACGGCGGTCGGTGACCGAGGCGCTGACGATGGCGCCAGTGGAATCGGTCACCACCACTGCTTCGGAGCCGAACACGCGCAGGCCCTCGTAGGTGTGCTGCACGCGCGAGATCTTCTGGCCTTCCGCGCCGGGGTGGTGGGCGGCCAGGCGGAAGCTGTACCGGGGCGCGGTCAGCGTGCGCGTCGTTTCACGGGCCTGGTCGAACGCGGCCAGGCGCGCCAGCAGGCTGGCGCTTTCCTGCGACGAGGGCGGCGCCACCGGTCCGCGCATCATTTTTGGCGACAGCGGCTGGGCCATGGTTGTGGTGGCGGCCATGACGGCGGCTGCCAGGGTGGAGACCGATAGCAGGGAAATGTGCAGATTCATCTTGTCCTCCTGAATCCTGATTCCGATTCCAGCGCGCACCGGATGATGGCGCTGAGGCCGCCTGAGCGGACAGTCCACGCTAGAACGGAGGAGGGGAGGCGGTACTGTGGCAGATCAAAGGCGGGAGGGCGCAACCACCATCCCGCCGGTACTTGATCACTGGGCAATCAAACTGACCTTATCGATCACGAACGACGTCTGCTTCCAGCTATCCTCGGTCGAGACGAACGACAGGGTCACCGTCTGCCCCTTGTACGCAGAGAGGTCGAAGGTGCGCACCTGGTAGCCGTCGGCGGCATCGGCGTTCGAGTACGTGGCCAGCGTACCGAGCACCGCGCCCGAGCTGCTCTTGACTGCCACCACCAGCCGGTCATACCTGGCCCGGCCGATTTCATCGGTATCAATGTGCAGCGCAAAACTCAGCTTGGCGCTGGCGGCCGACGACGGGATCGTCACACTCTGGGTCAGCGTCTCGGTGTTGCGTTTGCCGTTGCCGCCCAGCCAGGCGTAGCGCTGGCCCTCGTACGGCTGTTGGCCGCTGAAGCTGCCGATGGCGTCGGTGTTGCCGGTCCAGCCGGTGGTGCCCGATTCGAAGCCGCCGTTGGTGATCCGCTCGCCGCCGCTGCCAGCGGTGACCACCGTCAGCGTGGCTTCGCCCGACGTGGCGGTCTTGGCCGGCGACGACGCGTCGCGCACCTGCGCCTTGAATACGGCGCCGTTGTCGGCCTGGGTGGCCGTGAGCGAGTAGGTGGCGCCGGTGGCGCCCGCGATCAGCGCACCATTGCGGTACCAGGTGTAGGTGTATGGCGGCGTGCCGCCGCTCGCGGCCACGCTGAACGACGCAGTGGCGCCCACCGTCACTGCCACGCTGGCCGGTTGCGTCGTGATGCTGACACCACCGCTGTTGCCGCCCTCGTCCACGTCAGCACCGACGTTGATGGCCGCGTAGGCACGCTGCACGGCAATCGCTTCCTTGGACGTGGCGCCGTACAGTTCCTGCGCCGCCAGCAACACCTTGGCGCGGGCGTCGGCGTAGTTGGTGCCGGAGGTAAATTTCGTTGTGAGCGCCTTGAACCAGATCCGGTAAGCCTTGTCGTTGCCGATGCCGGTCATCGCGGCCGGGCTTTTGTTCAGGTACTGGCTGTAGTAGTCGCTGCCGGAGTCGGCCTTGGAGCCTTGCGACAGGAAGTAGAACATGCGGTTGTTGGGTCCGCTGGAGTAATGGACGTCGATGTTTTTCAGGTTGCTGCTCCAGGCGTCCGGGCTGCGGCCATCCTTGCTGGGCTTGTACAGCCAGCGCAGCGGCTGGCCGTCGCGGGCGATTTCCTTGCCGGTCATCCAGTCGTTGCCGCTGGCGGGAATCGCGGTGCCGGTGCCGCCAGCGCGCGCATACGCTTCCACCATGTCGCCGCCGATGTCCGAGTGCGATTCGTTGAGGCCGCCAGATTCGCCCGCATACACCAGGTTGGACGTGGCATCGGTAATGCCGTGCGACATTTCATGGCCGATCACGTCGATCGAACCGAGGTTATAAAAATACTGGCCGCCGTCGCCGATGAACATGCATTTGCAGCCCGAATCGTAAAAGGCGTTGTCGTAGGCATTATCGACGTGCACCGCGATATAGGTGGCGGTATTGTTGCCGTCGAGCGACTTCCAGCCGAGCACATTCTTGTTGGTGTCGTAGGTGTTCATCAGGCCCCAGAGCGCGTTGACGGCGGCGGTCTGGCCGTTGGCGTTGGTGGTGCTGCCGCCGGGAATATACTGCTTGCCGTCGCCCCAGGTGTTGGTGCTGTTGGTATAGACGTTGCCGGGGCTGGGGTTTTGCTGCGAACTGTGGTTGGCGTTGGTGATTGCCATGCCGCCGAATTTGCCGCCGGTGCCGCGCGTGGCGTCGAGCATCTGGAAGCCGCTGCCGTTCTGGCTGGTGCTGATCGGTACGGCGCCGTTGTACTGGCTGTTGCCGGTGCCAATCACGGTTTGCAGCGCCTGCCACTGGGCGATCACTTCGCCGGTTTTGGCGTCGATGATGGTGTCGTGGTACACCGGCTTGCGATCGACGATCATGCGCGTTTGCACGTAATAGGCCAGCGCGTAGCGTTGCACCATGTCTTGCAGGTCGAGTGCGTTGAGTTCGTCTTCGGCCTTGTCGGCGGCCTCGGCCATACGCACGGTGGCCATCACCGGGTAGATCAGCAGCTCGGCCGTCGGTGGCCAGCGGTGTTCGCCGGTAGGCGCGACTTGTTTGGCCACGCGGGCAATCGCGGCGTCGGCATTGAAGGCGGGCTTGATGTTGTCGAGCGGCGTGGCTTGCGGGCCGGCCAGGGCGACCGCACGGTCGGGGCTGCTGGCCTGGGCCACGCTGGCGTCCAGGCCCGCGCGCTTGTCGGCCACCGACAGGCTGACGATGTTGCCGCCGCCATCGGTCACCACGACTTCCTCCGAGCCGAACACGCGCAAGCCCTTGTAGGTGTGTTGCACGCGGGTGATTTTCTGGCCATCGGCGCCTGGGTGCTGGTTGGCGATGCGGAAATTGCTGTCGGCGCCGAGGCCGAGCCGGGCGTCGCGTTCGGCCAGTTTGGCCAGCAACGTTTTGTCCTGTGGCGTGACGGCGACAGCTGGCTCGGCAGCTGAAACAGGCGTCGTGACCATCAGCGGCATGGCGGCGATGGCGGCGGCTAGCAGGGTCTTACGTAGGTTCATCTCTTCTCCCAATGGTTGCACGGCGACGTGATGCCGACCGGAACGGCGACACTATTCCGCTTGCCATTGGCAAGTCAAAAAACATCGAAAATGGGTCGTCAAAGAAAAAATGGCTCAAATAAGCCATGGCGTAGCGCCTGTACCTAAAGGCGAACTCTGCAATTTTGAGTGGGCCGCGATGCAACACTCTGCAAAATTAATCAGTGAAAATCGTTTAGATTGTTACTCGTCCGAATTACACTGCCAGAAGCCGAACGAGACGATAATGGTCCGCCGGCCATCTACACAGTGTGGAGATAGTTCATGTTGTCGATTGCCACTAAAGTTGAACGTATCGTGCGGGAATCGGCCTTTCTGACGGAAGGGCTGAAGCGGGGGCTGATCAACCTGTCGGAGCTGGCGCGGCAGTTGCAGCCGCAGCTCGAAAACGATTTATGGAAGCCGGTGGGTCAGGCCGCCGTGGTGACGGCCTTGCGGCGCCTGGCCGAGCGCCTGCCCGAGCCGCCGGGCGGCAACATCGTGCTGGTGCAAAAAACTGGCGAGCTCACCACGCGCACCGAGCTGACCGAGTACACGTTTCGCCACAGCGACCGCATCCACGAATGCCATCGCAAGCTGCTGGCTGCGACCGAGCCGCTGCCGGGCGCGTTCGTGACGGTCACGCGCGGGGTCAATGAAGTGATGGTGATTTGCAGCCGCACGCTGGCGCCGCTGGTGGAGCAGGCCTTCGACGGCGAGCAATTGCTGGCGCGGCTCGACGACCTCAATGCGGTGACGCTGCACCTGGCTCCCGGCGCAGGGCGCGAACCGGGCACTTACCAGGCCATCCTCAAGCAGCTGGCCTGGGACCGCATCAACCTGGTGAACATGATCTGCACCAATACCGAGTTGACGGTGCTGCTCGAACAAGACCAGACCGGGCCGGCGTTTTCCACGCTGGCCCGGTTCAAGATGCATTGAAAGTTTACGACAATTGCGAGCGCACGCGGGCGATCGCCTTGCGTACCTGGTTCGGCGCGGTGCCGCCCACGTGGTCGCGCGCGGCGACGGAACCTTCGAGCGTGAGCACGGCAAACACGTCGTCGCCGATCAGCGGCGAGTAGGCGCGCAGCTGCTCGAGCGACATTTCCGACAGGTCGACTTTTAAATCGTCGCAGGCGCGCACGGCGTGGGCCACGGCTTCGTGGGCATCGCGGAACGGCAGGCCCTTCTTGACCAGGTAGTCGGCCAGGTCGGTGGCGGTGGCATAGCCTTGCAGCGCGGCGGCGCGCATATTGTCGGGCTTGACGGTGATGCCGCCGGCCATGTCGGCAAAGATGCGCAGCGTATCGACCAGCGTATCGACGGTGTCGAACAGCGGTTCCTTGTCTTCCTGGTTGTCCTTGTTGTAGGCCAGTGGCTGGCCTTTCATCAGGGTGAGCAGGCCGGTCAGGTGACCATAGACGCGGCCGGTTTTGCCACGCGCCAGTTCCGGAACGTCGGGGTTTTTCTTTTGCGGCATGATCGACGAGCCGGTGCAGAAGCGGTCGGCAATGTCGATGAAGCCGACGCGCGGGCTCATCCAGATAATCAGCTCTTCCGACATGCGCGACACGTGCATCATGACCAGCGCCGCGGCAGCGGTGAACTCGATCGCGAAATCGCGGTCGGACACGGCGTCGAGCGAGTTGTGGCACACATCGTCGAAGCCCAGCGTGGCGGCCACGCGCAGGCGGTCGATCGGGAACGTGGTGCCGGCCAGCGCGGCGGCGCCCAGCGGCAGGCGATTGACGCGCTTGCGGCAATCCTGCATGCGCTCGACATCGCGGCCGAACATTTCCACGTACGCCAGCATGTGGTGGCCGAACGTGATCGGCTGCGCCACCTGCATGTGGGTAAAGCCCGGCATGATGGTGTCGGCGTTTTTCTCGGCCAGATCGGTCAGCGCGCCGCGCAGGGCGTTCAGCAGACCGACCACGTCGTCGATGGCCGAGCGCACGTACAGACGGATGTCGGTGGCGACCTGGTCGTTACGCGAACGGCCCGTGTGCAGGCGCTTGCCGGCGTCGCCCACCAGCTCGGTCAGGCGTTTTTCGATATTCAGGTGTACGTCTTCGAGGTCCAGCAGCCATTCGAACTTGCCGGCTTCGATCTCGGACAGGATCTGCGCCATTCCGCGCTCGATCTCGGCGCGGTCTGCGGCGCTGATGATGCCCTGGGTGGCCAGCATCTCGGCATGGGCGAGCGAGCCCTGGATATCGGCCTTGGCCAGGCGGTTGTCGAAGAAGACCGAAGCGGTGTAGCGCTTGACCAGGTCGGAAACAGGTTCGTTAAAGCGGGCCGACCAGGCTTCGCTTTTTTTGGAGAATTGATCAGTCATGATAAGGAAGAGTAGTGGGCACGTAAGTCAGAACTGACGGATTATAAACCGCCAGCCGTACAAAAATCGGTCAACGTTGTTGTTGTGGCCTTAAAATTAACCGTGCCGCATAGGTTTGCTCGTCACTGCCAATGCATCAGCACCGGCGGCACCAGCAGCGCCAGCGCCATCACCGCATAGATCAGTTGCAGCGGAATCATCCACTTGGCCCAGGTGATCCACGGCACCCGCGCCAGCGCCAGTACGCCCACCGTGATGCCGGACGTCGGGATCATCGGCGTGGTCAGTTCGCCGAATTGGAAGGCCAGGATGGCGGTCTGGCGGGTGACGCCTACCAGGTCGGCCAGCGGCGCCATGATCGGCATGGTCAGCGCGGCCTGGCCGGTGCCGGAGTGGATGAAGAAATTGATCACGGTCTGGATGCCGAACATTTTCCAGGCGGTGAAGATCGGCGACGACGACTGCACCAGCGGCGTCAATGCGTGCAGCATGGTGTCGATGATCTGGGCGTCGCGCGCCAGGATCATGGTGCCGCGCGCCAGTGCGATCACCAGCGCCGTGCCCACCAGGTCGCGCGCGCCCTGGATGAAGCCATCGACGATCTGGCCCGAGTCGAGCCGGCCCACCAGGCCGATCACCACGCCCATGGTCAGGAACAGGGCGGCAATCTCGTCGATGTACCAGCCGTAGTGGACCACGCCCACCACCATGATCGCCAGCGAACCGGCAAACATCCACAGCACCAGTTTATGGCGCGCGGTCATGCCGGTAAACTCGCCCAGGCCCTCGGGCTGTTCCTTGCGCTTTTCCAGGTCGAGCGCGTAGGTGGGGCTCAGTTGCGGATTCTTTTTCACGCGTGCCGCGTACCACATCAGGAACGCCACGGTAATGGCCGTGGCAATCGTCCAGGCGATCAGGCGGTAGCCCCAGCCTGAAAACACCGGCACGCCGGCAATGCCCTGGGCGATGCCGACGTTGAACGGATTCAAAAACGCCGCGGAAAAGCCGACCTGCGAACCGAGGAACGGGATCGACACGCCGGTAATCGTGTCATAGCCCAAGGCGAGCGCGAGCGGCACGAAAATCAGGATAAACGGTATGGCCTCCTCGTTCATGCCGAAGGTGGCGCCGCCGATCGAGAACAGTGTGACAAACACGGGGATCAGCGCCTTCTGGATGAAGCGCGAATTCTTGTGTGCGGCGGCCAGCGCCTTGATCATCGAATCGACCGCCTCGGTCTTGTGCAAGACTGCAAAAGCGCCGCCGACGATCAGGACAAAAGCGATGATCTGCGCCGCCTCCACAAAACCCTTGATCGGCGCCTTGAGCAGGGCGACCACGCCTTGCGGCGCGCTCGGCACGTAGTGGAAGCTGTCGGGCACGATCAACTGCTTGCCGTTGACCAGGTGGGTGTCGTACTTGCCGCCCGGGACCAGCCAGGTGGCGGCGGCGATCAGCGCCAGGATGATGAACAGCAGGACAAACGTGTGCGGCAGCTTGAATTTTTTGATGGCCATTTTTTATTGTCGGTAGAGGTGGGCTTATTGGCTCAGCAGGTCGCCGGCACGGAAGGCGGTGGCGCCGGCCACCTTGCCCACGTTCATGCCGCGCAGCACGTGGCGGTGGGCGCTGCGGGCGAAGAACACGCCTGCCACGCTGGCGCGCAGCACGGTGGTGATGCCGCTCACCGGGTCGATCAGGTCGGCGATGGCGTCGCCCGGCTGCAGCTGGGCGCCCAGGTCGCGCGTATAGACCAGCACGCCGTGGTGCGGCGCGTACAGCGGTTCCACGCCTTCCAGCGGCGTGGCCGCGCACAGCGGGGCCGGCAGATCGGCCGCCGCATCGTCGTCGGTCAGCACGCCATTGAGGGCAAGGTAGCGCAGCAGGGCGTTGGCGTCGCGTTCGGCCAGGTCGTAGCTCACTTCGGCCTCGCCGCGCAGTTCCACCGTCACCGCCACGCAGGCGGGCGGGATCGGCACGCTGCCCTTGAAGTGGTTGTCGAGGTCCCACCACAGGCGGCTGCACGCTTCGTCGAACGGTTCGCCGCCCGCTTCCAGTGCCAGCAGCAGCGCGTGCGCACCCAGCAGGGCGGACAGTGGCGCCACCGCGTCGGCCAGCGGCGTGCCTGCGTACAGGTGCATCACGGCTTCGTTATCGCAGTGCAGGTCGAGCACGATGTCGGCGTCCACCGCCAGCGTCATCAGCACTTTTTTCAGGGTTTCGGCGTCGGTCTTCGGTTGCCAGGTGGCGATCGAGGCGCGCGCGTGCTCGCGGATCAGGCGCACGTTCTGCTGGGCGTCCTGGCCCAGCTGGCCATCGAGCGATACCTTCACATCGTCGAACACGTGCTTGTAATTGCGGTTGAAGTTGATGCCGGTGGTCAGATCGAAGCGGCCGAAGGCGGCGCCCTGGATCGCCTGCGCCAGGCCGATCGGGTTGGCGGCCGGTACCAGGATGATCTCGCCGGTAATGCGGCCCGCCTGTTCCAGCGCGGTCAACTGCTTGCGCAAAAATTGCGCCACCAGCATGCCGGGTACTTCGTCCGCGTGCAGCGAGGCCTGGATATAGACTTTTTTGCCGGCGCCGGGCGTACCGAAATGAAAACTGGTCAGTTCGAAGGTATTGGCGCTGTGCAGGCCGGAAAGAGGGTGTTTTTGTGCTTGCATGGTGGCGGGCGGCAGGTGATAAAAGTGGGCTGAAGAAAGGCAAAAACGGCGCGAAGCGCCTGAAATCGCTTGAGTATGTAGCACTATTTTCACAAAGTAAATCATAGTGCGTGTATCGGGCGGCACATTCTTGAGTTTTTGGCTACTTGTGCGTACAGTCAGTTTTAACAGATGTATTTGTTTATCACATTACCACCTAAGAAGAGAAAATTATGGCTGACCTGCACGGCATGCGAATTTCGACGATGGCTCACGCGGTGCGCCGCACCCTGGGATTGGGAATGGTCGGATTGATGGGACTGGCAGGTCAGCAGGCGCTGGCACAGGAAGCACCAGGCACCCCGGTCACCGCCGCCGAGGCCGACACGGCGGTCGTCAAGCCGGTGCCGCGCGTGGAAATCACGGGCTCGGCCATCAAGCGTATCGAATCGGAAACCGCGCTGCCGGTGCAGGTGATCAGCCGCGCCGACATTGAAAAAGTAGGCGTCACCACCGCGTCCGAAATCCTGGCCCGGCTGTCGTCCAACGTGGGCGGCCTCACCGACGGCGCCAGCATCAACGTCGGCGGCGACCAGCGCGGCTTCAACAGCGCCAACCTGCGCGGCATCGGTACCTCGTCCACGCTGGTGCTGCTCAACGGCCGCCGCATGGCCAATTTCGCCTCGCCTGGTGACGACACCGGCGTCGATCTTAACAATATTCCGGCGTCGGCCATCCAGCGCGTGGAAGTGCTGCTCGACGGCGCCTCGGCCCTGTACGGCACCGACGCCATCGGCGGCGTGATCAACTTCATCACCCGCAAGGACTTCAAGGGCATCGAGTTGAGCACCTACGGCAACAAGACCCAGGAAGGCGGCGCCGGCAAGCGCACCGCCACCATCACGGCCGGCTTTGGCGACCTCGATAAAAACGGTTTCAATATCTTCACCGTGGCCGACATCCAGGCCACCAGCGCGCTATCGACGTCGCAGCGCAAGTTCATCGGCGACCTGCGCGTGCCCGAGCGCCTGCCGCACCTGCTGTCGGGCTTTACGTCGCCGGCCAATATTCGCCTGACCGGCGCCCAGCGCGACTATCTGAACGAGCAGGGCTTCACCATCAATGGCCAGCCCATCACCAAGACCACCATCAACCCGTCGGTGCCCAACTGCTCGCCACCGGCCAATCTGTACCTGCCGGGGGGTACCGGCGGCTCCGAGGCGTGCACCTATGATTACATGGGCGACACCGAGCTGTTCCCGAAATCGAACAAGCTCAACTCGCTCACGCGCGGCGTGTTCCAGATCACCCCGAGCACCCAGCTGTACGCCGAGGTGGCGCTGAGCCGCTCGCGCACCTCGTACGTGGGGTCGTCGGCACGCGTGCGTGCTTACGTGGACTACAGCGTGATCCCGGCGCTGGCCGGCTACAACATGCTTTCGCCCGAAGCGAGCGCCGACGACGACGTGCCCGGCGAAGTGGAACTGCGCGTGCGCCTGAACGAGGCCGGCCGCCGTACCAGCGAACTGACCAGCGAAAGCCAGCGCTACGTGGTGGGCCTGACCGGCAGTGCCAACGGCTGGGACTACGACGTGGGTCTCAACCACAGCGTCAACACCATCAAGGACCGCGATACCCACGGTTACGTGCTGTACAACGAAGTGCGCCAGGGCATTATCGACGGCCTGATCAACCCGTTCGGCCCCTCCAGCGCGGCCGGCGTGGCCCTGCTCGACAGCATCCAGGTCAACGACGAAGTGCGCCGCGCCAAGGGCACCATGGATTCGATCGACTTCAAGGTTTCGCACTCGGTGGGCACCCTGGCCGGCGGCGACGCCGGCCTGGCCATCGGCGGCGAATGGCGCCGCGAACGCAACACGTTTACGCCGTCCGAACTGTTGATGAGCGACAACATCAACGACGACTTCGCGCCGGAAGGCGGCGGGGCAACGGCCAACAGCCGCAAGGTCAAGGCCATCTTCGGCGAGCTGTTGCTGCCATTTAGCAAGCAGTGGGAAGCGCAAGTGTCCGCCCGTTACGACCACTACCAGGTAGTGGGCGGCGCAGCCAGCCCCAAGGTGGGCCTGACTTATACGCCGACCAAGACCATGTTGTTCCGCGCGTCGGCCGGCCGTGGCTTCCGCGCGCCGTCGATGAACGAACTGTATCGTCCAACCGTGTACAGCGCCACCGCCACCTTGCCCGATCCGGTGTATTGCGCCACGGTCAACAACGATTACGCCGAATGCGCGTTCAACTGGGATACGCGCCGCTACTCCAACGCCAACCTGAAACCTGAAAAGAGCAAGCAGGCCTCGATCGGCATGGTGATCCAGCCGTCGCGCAACGCATCGATGACGCTCGACTACTGGCGCATCAAGCGTACCGACCTGATCAGCGAAATCGGCGACGACATCATTCTCAACAACCCGGCCAAGTACGGCAACCTGGTGATCCGCGACGAGGACAACGAGATCGATTACATCGAACTGCGCAAGGAAAACCGTGGCGCCCAGATCGCCTCGGGCCTGGACCTGGTACTCGACTACAGTGGCGTCAAGACCTTTGCCGGTCGTTTCGGCGGCCGCCTGTCCGGCACCTATGTGCTCGATTCCAAGATCCAGAACGCCAAGGGCGATCCGTTCGTGAGCAACCTCGGTCGCTTCGTCACCGACGGCGTGGTGCAGCGCTGGCGCCATACCATTTCGGTGGACTGGGACAATGGCCCGCTGTCGGCCACGCTGTCGAACACGTTCTCGAGCGGCTACCACGACCAGAACTCGGCCATCAATACCGATGACGGCTCGGTGGTGGCCCCCAACAAGGTCACCTCGTACTCGCTGTGGGACCTGACCAGCGCCTGGCAGATCAACAAGAACTTCAAGTTGCGCGCCGGCATACAGAACATGTTCGACCGCTCGCCACCGTTCTCCAACCAGGCGTATTACTTCCTGTCGGGCTACGATCCAACCTACACCGACCCGCGTGGCCGCCGCTTCTTTGCATCCGCTAACTACGCTTTCAAGTGAGCACGATTAAATTCATGGTTTCTACTGCCCCTCAACAATGTAATATAGCCTTAAGTAATTGATTGGTATCATCTGCAATGCAACGGCGCCGCGCGCAAGCCCCGGCGCCGGTTTCACTTTGGAAGGGCAACATGAATTTTTCAGGTTTTACGTGCCAGCGCCTGTTCGTGCTCTGGCTGCTGGTGTTTGCCAGCTTCGGCGTACACGCGGCGCAAGGCGCCGCAGCCAAGGCCCAACCCACCGGCAAGGCGGTCAAACCGGCCAAGGCGGTCCCCCCGCCCAAGCCGGTCCTGGCACCGCCGGCGGGCAACCTGGTGATTATCGGTGGCGGCTTGCGTGCCGATAATGCGGAAGTCTGGCAACGGATCGTGCTCCTGGCTGGTGGCAAGGGCGCGCGCATCGGCGTGTTCGGCTCGGCCTCGATCAATCCTGAAAACGCCGCCCAGAACACGGTCAACAAGCTCAACCAATATGGCGCCCAGGCATTTTTCATTCCGCTCGGCGTCACGCTGCCCAATAGCGACTACCGCAAGGCGGCCGAAGACCCCGAGGTCGTCGCCCTGATCCATTCGGCCACCGGCATTTATTTTACCGGCGGCGACCAGGCCCGCATCACCAAGGCGCTGGTGCGCCAGGACGGCACCCGTACCGCTGCGCTCGAAGCCGTGTGGGACGTCTACCGCGACGGTGGTGTGGTGGCCGGTTCGTCGGCCGGCGCGGCCATCATGAGCACCACCATGTTTTATGACGCCAAGTCCACGCTCGACATGCTCAAGCAGGGCGTAACCGACGGCAACGAAATCGCCCCCGGCCTCGGCTTTGTTGGCGATGACGTCTTCATCGACCAGCACTTGCTGGTGCGCGGGCGCTTTGCCCGCATGATCCCGGTGATGCTGAAAAAAGGGTACCAGATCGGCCTTGGTATCGACGAAAACACGGCGATGGTGGTCAACGCCAAGCGCGACGTGGAGATCATCGGCTACAGCGGTGCGCTGCTGCTCGACCTGTCGGCGGCGATCACCGACCGCGCCATCAAGGGTTTTAATATCAGCAACGCCACCATCAGCTACCTCGACCGGGGCGACAAGTTCAACCTGGTCACGCGCGATTTCACGCCGTCGCCCGACAAGGCCGACAACAAGCTCGACCCCAACCAGCCCGATACCCGGGGCGTGGTCTATACCAACGATATTCTCGGCAATAACGCGGTGCTGGACCTGATGGTCAACCTGATCGATAACGCCCAGCAGGACGCCATCGGCATCGCCTTCGGCAATCCGCGCGATTCGTATCCGGACATGGGCTTTGAATTCCGCTTCAGCAAAACCATCAACAGCGTCGGGTACAGCTCGACCGAGGTGGAAGCGTATTCGGTACTGAAACTGCGCATGGATATCCGGCCGATCCAGCTGCAGCAGCCGCTCTACCGCTACAGGTAAATCACAGTTGAGCTACACTTGAATGGGATGGCACTCGGCCATCCCATTTTCTTTTGGAGCCCACATGCGCATGTTCTCCTTGCGATTGCGATCCCTGTTCCAGGCCGCGCTGCTGGCGGCCATGCCGCTGGCGCACGCTGCCGCCGCTGCGCCCTCAGTTGCCACCCCGGCCGCGCCGCAAGGATCGCTGGTGATCGTCGGCGGCGGCCTGAAAGCCGACAATGCCGAGATCTGGCAACGCATCGTCAACCTTGCCGGCGGGCCGGGCGCGCGCATTGCCGTGCTGCCGTCGGCCAGCGCCAATCCCGAACGCGCCGGCCAGTGGATCTCCGAACGCCTCAACAGCTATGGCGCGGCTGCCTTCGTGGTGCCGCTGTCGGTGCGCCTGGCCGATACCGATTTTCGCAAGGTGGCCGAGGATGCGGAACTGGCCGGCGCGGTGCGCGGCGCCGGCGGCGTGTTCTTCGTCGGCGGCGACCAGTCGCGCATCACCGAGGCGCTGGTGCGCGCCGACGGCAGCCGCACCGCCGTGCTCGACGCCGTATGGGACGTGTACCGGCGCGGCGGCGTGGTGGCCGGCGACAGCGCCGGCGCCGCCATCATGAGCAGCACCATGTTTTACGCGCCCAACTCGGTGCTGGCCACCTTGCACCAGGGCGTAGCGGACGGTCGCGACATTGCCCCCGGCCTGGGTTTCATCGGCGACGACGTCTTCGTCGACCAGCACCTGCTGGTGCGCGGCCGGTTCGCCCGGATGATACCGGCCATGCTCAAGAAGGGCTACAAGTTCGGCCTCGGCATCGACGAGAACACGGCCATGGTGGTGGACCGGCGGCGGCAGGTGGAAATCATCGGCGTCAAGGGTGCGCTGCTGATCGACCTCACGCGCGCCACTACCGACAGCGCCCGCGCCGGCTTCAACGTCTCCAACGCGGTGCTCAGTTACCTGGACCGGGGCGACCGCTACGACCTGGCCACGCACACGTTCACGCCGGCGCCCGACAAGGCCGGCGGCCGCCTGGCCGATGGCCGCGAACTGCTGCGCCAGCCCGTGTATTCAAGCGACATCCTCGGCCGCAACGCGGTGGTCGAGCTGATGGAAAACCTGATCAACAACCACGAGAACGAGGCCATCGGGATCGCCACCAGCGGCCGCGAGATGGGCGGCGAGGGCGCACTCGCGCCCGGGTTCCAGTTCACCTTCCGCAAGACGCCCGACAGCGTGGGCTATGTAAAACCCGAGACGCACAGCTATTCGATCCTGAATATGCGGCTCGATATCCGCCAGCTCGACCCCGGGCCCGTGCCGGCGCGGCGCAACTGATTCAGGTATTGGCCGCGCGGGATGCAGGCACTAGAATGGACGTTTCGACCTTCGCGAGGCCCGCATGTCCCGTAACAACCTGATCGGCGCGCTTGCCGCTGCCTGCATTGCCGCTGCCGGTTTCACCGCTGCCACCGCCACCGCCGCCAATGCTGTGATCGCTGCGACCGCCACCACAGCAACCGCCAGCGCCACCGCCGCTACCAACACCGCTACCACCGCCAACGCTGCGGCATCATCGGCACAACCGGCCACCGTCCGTCTCGACTATATCCACAGCGGCAACGCCCTCAACGAACAATACGCGGTCGATCGCGTGGTGATCGAGCCGCTGCCGTGGCCCGGCGACATGCGCAGCACCATCGACGACACCAATCGCGGCAACAACCTGGTGGAAGTGGTCGATGCCGAATCGGGTGAGCTGCTGTATTCGCGCGGTTTTTCCACGGTGTTTGCCGAATGGGCCAGCACCGAAGAAGCTGCCCATACCAATCGCGGCTTCCAGGAATCGGTACGCTTCCCCAAGCCCGACAAGCCGGTGCGTGTGCGCATCCTGAAGCGCGACGAGCGCGGCGCGTTCTCGGTGGTGTGGTCCACGCGCGTCGATACCAACGCCATGGACGTGGTGCGCAAGCAGGCCGCCGCCCCGGTGAAGCCGATCGGCATCCGCGTCAACGGCGCGCCGAAGGACAAGGTGGACCTGTTGATCCTCGGCGACGGCTACACCGCCGGCGAGATGAAAAAATTCGAAGCGACCGCGCGCAAGCTGGCCGACCACTTGTTCAGTGTCTCGCCGTTCAAGGAGCGCGCCAATGACTTCAATGTGTGGGCGCTGGCGCTGCCCACGGCTGAATCGGGCGTGTCGCGGCCATCGACCGGCGTGCACCATGCGTCGCCGCTGGGCACGCGCTACGACATCTTCGGCAGCGAGCGCTACGTGCTCACGCTGGATAACCGCGCGCTGCGCGAGCTGGCGCAGAACGCGTCGTACGAGTTCATCGAAATCCTGGTCAACAACGACACCTATGGCGGCGGCGGCATCTTCGGCCAGTTCAGCACGGCGGCGGCCAACAACGACTGGGCCAATTATTTGTTCGTGCACGAATTCGGCCACCATTTTGCCGGCCTGGCCGACGAGTACTACACGTCGCCCGTGGCCTACGCCACCGGTGGCGCCCGCCGCGAACCGTGGGAACCCAACGCCACGGCGCTGCGCGACCCGGCCAAACTGAAATGGAAAAAATTCGTCAAGGACGGCACCCCGCTACCCACCCCATGGCCGAAGGAAGCGTACGAAACCGCGTCGCGCGCGTATCAGAAGGAACGCGCCGCGCTGCGGGCGGCCAACCGTCCCGAGTCGGAAATGAGCGCACTGTTTCATCGCGACCTGGAGCAGAGCAACGCACTGTTCTCGCGCGATCCGCACCGGCACACGGTGGGCGCATTCGAAGGCGCCAACTACGAAGCCACCGGTTATTACCGGCCCGAGATGCAATGTTTGATGTTCGATCGCAGCGACAAGTTCTGTTCGGTGTGCGCCGATGCGGTGACCACCATCATCGACCTTTATTCCCGTCCTGCAATCAAATAAAGGGTTTGGTACGGTACCGAACAGTCAACTTTCGGGGTTTTGGATATTCTGGTTACGTGACCTAGCGCTTCTACCAAAAAGCGGAAAGCGTTTAGCAGGCGGGGCCTTTGATGGTCTTGCCCACCTAAATAAGAACGTATCCAAACATAATTGAGAGGAACTATCATGAGCAAAATCGTCGCTACCCTGATCGCCGGCCTGTTCGCTACCGCTGCCTTCGCCCAAACGCCGGAAGTAACCCGCGCCCAGACCGAAGCCAACAAAGACATCGCCAAGGCCCAGCAAAAAGAAGCCAAGGTTGAAGCCAAGGCCGACAAAAAAGCCAACAAGGCTGTCAACAAGGCCGACCAGGTCCACGCTGAACAGCAAGCCAAGGTAAACACCGAAGCTGCCAAAGCCAACGAAAAAGTGGCCAAAGCCGATCCTGAAGACAAAGCCAAAGTTGCTGCCGAAGGCCAGAAAGACGTCGCCAAGGCAGTCGAGAAGGCTGAAAAGAAAACCGTGAAAGCGGACGCCAAAGCCATCAAGAAAACCGTTGACGCCACCGAAGACAAAGCGCTGGCCGCCAACAAGACCGACGCAGTGCGCGCCAAAGCCGCTGCCGACGTCAAAGAAGCCGCTGCCAAGCACTAATCAGCTGCGCGGTTAGAAGAACGGGCGCACCTGTGAGGGTGTGCCCGTTTTTTATTTAGAATACCTGTATGATCCGCAAACTCTCTCCCGTATTTCCCGGCCCCCGCACCGCGCGCGGTGCGGTGCTGGCTGTTTTACTCTCCAACGCCGACCAGACCGGCGCCGAACCGCTGCGCGGCCGGGTCACTCTGGCCGCCATCGTGCGGACCTTGAAGCGCAAGTATCACTGGCCGATCGAAACGGCCAGCTTTCCGTCCAATAGCGCCGATGGCCGGGCAACCTGGGCGACCGTGTACACCCTGCCCGAAGACGTGATCGCAGTCGCGCTCGACGGCCGGGGCCGCGACTGGCTGCTGGCAGCATCCTCTTGATTCGCTGATATAAAAAAAGCCGTCATGCCGCTGCTGCGGGATGACGGCTTGTTGCTGCGCGTTGTCGTTACACGATCGGCGTCAGTCCGCTCGGCTTGATGCGGGTGGCCAGTGCCTTGCCCTTGCGGGCGCGCTTGCCGATGTGCTCTGCCAGCCCGGACGCCGACAGTCGCACATCCTGCGGCTTGGCGCCACGGCCGATACCGCTGACGATCACGCCTTTCTGGCTGATCGGCTTGGCCGAGACCAGCGTTTCCTTGTCCTCGAGCTCCATCACGATCACGCCGCGACCGCCGTTGGTCAGCACCTTCATCTCGTCCAGTCCGAACACCAGCACGCGGGCATTGGCCGACAGCGCTGCCACGGCGGAAGCTTCCGGACCGACCACCGATGGCGGCAGCGGCACGTCGCCTTCGTCCAAGGTGATAAACGATTTGCCGCCACGGATGCGGCTGACCATGTCGGCCGCCTTGGCGAGGAAACCGAAACCGGCGCTGGTGGTCAGCATCAGTTGCGTGGCGCCGCTGCCTGCGAAGTAGTGCAGGATGCGCGCGCCGGTGGCCAGGTCGATCAGGGTGGTGACCGGCACGCCGTCGCCACGCGCGTTCGGCAAGGCCGCCACCGGCACCGAGTACACCTTGCCGTTGCTGCCGAAGGCGAGCAGGTTGTCCACCGTGCGGCATTCGAAAGCGCCGTACAGCGCATCGCCGGCCTTGAAGGTGAATTGACCGGCGTCGTGGCCCACGCCGGTGCGGGCGCGGATCCAGCCTTTTTCCGAGATGATCACGGTGACCGGTTCGTCCACCACTTTCTGTTCCACGACCGCTTTTTGCGCTTCTTCGATCACGGTACGGCGGGCATCGCCATAGGTCTTGGAATCGTTCTCGATTTCCTTGATGATCAGGCGCTTCATCGACGACGGGTTGTCGAGCAGGTCTTGCAGCGTGCCTTTTTCCTTGCGCAGTTCGGCCAGTTCCTGCTGGATCTTGATCGCTTCCAGGCGCGCCAGTTGGCGCAGGCGGATTTCCAGGATGTCTTCGGCCTGGATTTCGGACAGGCGGAAGCGCTCCATCAACGCGGACTTCGGCTCGTCCGAGTTGCGGATGATGTGGATCACTTCATCGATATTGAGCAGAATCGTCTCGCGGCCTTCCAGGATATGGATGCGCGCATCGACCTTGCCCAGCTTGAATTGCGTTCTGCGGGTGACGGTACCGAAGCGGAACTCGATCCACTCCTGCAAAATTTCGGTCAACCCTTTCTGGCGCGGCCGGCCATCGCCGCCGATCATCACCAGGTTGATCGACGCCGACGACTCGAGCGACGTGTGCGCCAGCAGCATCAGCATGAATTCGGTCTGGTCCTGGTTCTTCGATTTCGGCTCGAACACCAGGCGCACCGGCGCGGCGCGGCCCGATTCGTCGCGGATGGTGTCGAGCGAATTCAAGATCAGCGATTTCAACGCCAGTTGTTCCGGCGACAGCGCCTTCTTGCCCAGCTTGACCTTGGGATTGGTCAGTTCCTCGATTTCCTCGAGCACCTTTTGCGACGAGGTACCGGGCGGCAGTTCGTTGACAACTGCCTGCCACTGGCCGCGCGCCAGTTCTTCGATCTTCCAGCGCGCGCGCACCTTCATGCTGCCACGACCGGTGGAATACATATCGCTGATCTGCGTGGCCGTGGTGATGATCTGGCCACCGCCGGGGAAGTCGGGCCCCGGAATCAGCGCCATCAGTTCGGCGTGCGAAATTTTCGGATTACGGATCATCGCCACCGCCGCCTGCGCCACTTCGGTCAGGTTGTGCGACGGGATCTCGGTAGCCAGGCCGACAGCGATACCGGAGGCGCCGTTGAGCAGCACCATGGGCAGGCGTGCCGGCAGCAGGCTCGGTTCCTCGGTGGAGCCGTCGTAGTTGGCCTGGAAATCGACGGTGCCGAGATTGATCTCGTCCATCAGCACCTTGGCGATCGGCGTCAGGCGCGCTTCGGTGTAGCGCATGGCAGCGGCGCCGTCGCCGTCGCGCGAGCCGAAGTTACCCTGGCCATCGACCAGCGGATAGCGCAGCGAAAAATCCTGGGCCATGCGCACCATGGCGTCGTACACCGACTGGTCGCCGTGCGGGTGCAATTTACCAAGCACGTCGCCGACCACGGTGGCCGATTTGCGCGGCTTGGCGGTGGAGTTCAGGCCCATTTCGTTCATCGCGTACAGGATGCGGCGCTGCACAGGCTTCTGGCCGTCGCACACGTCGGGCAGGGCGCGGCCCTTGACCACCGAGATGGCGTAATCGAGGTAGGCGCGTTCGGCAAACGTGGACAGGGTCAGCGTTTCGCCGCCGTCGGTGGGGCCGCCGGGCGGCAGGGCGCCGTCCGGGTCCGGCAGCGATTCGTCAAAGAGATTTGCTTGAGTCATAGTGGTTCGTATTAGATGTCTGCTTCGGCTTCGTTGCCGTGTTCTTCGATCCAGGCGCGGCGGGCGGCGGCTTCGCCTTTACCCATCAGCATATTGAAACGTGCGGCCGAGGCGCCGTGCTCGTACTCGCCCAGGGCGACTGGCAACAGGCGGCGCGTGTCCGGGTTCATCGTGGTTTCCCACAGCTGCTCGGCGTTCATCTCGCCCAGGCCTTTGAAGCGCGAGATCGACCAGGCGCCTTCTTTCAAGCCGTCCTTGCGCAGCTTGTCCTCGATCGCCACCAGTTCGCCGGCGTCGAGCGCATACAGCTTCTGGATCGGCTTCTTGCCGCGCGCCGGCGCATCGACGCGGTACAAAGGCGGGCGGGCGATGCAGATATTGCCGTTGGCGATCAGGCCCGGGAAGTGCTTGAAGAACAGCGTGAGCAGCAGTACCTGGATGTGCGAGCCATCGACGTCCGCGTCCGAAAGAATGCAGATTTTGCCGTAGCGCAGACCGGAGAGGTCCGGGGTGTCGGTGGCGTTGTGCGGATCGACGCCGATCGCCACCGAGATATCGTGGATCTCGTTGTTGGCGAACAGGCGGTCACGGTCGGTTTCCCACGAATTGAGTACCTTGCCGCGCAGCGGCAGGATGGCCTGGAATTCCTTGTCGCGGCCCATCTTGGCCGAACCGCCTGCCGAGTCACCCTCGACCAGGAACAATTCGGTGCGGGTGACATCGGTCGATTCGCAGTCGGTCAGCTTGCCCGGCAAAACCGCCACGCCAGACGACTTTTTCTTTTCCACTTTCTGCAGCGAGCGCAGACGTGACTGCGCCTGCTTGATCACCAGCTCGGCTAGCTTTTTGCCGTAATCGACGTGGTGATTGAGCCACAGTTCGAGCGCAGGTTTCGAATACGTGGAGACCAGGCGCACCGCATCGCGCGAATTGAGGCGCTCCTTGATCTGGCCCTGGAATTGCGGGTCCAGCACCTTGGCCGACAACACGAACGACACGCGCGCAAACACGTCTTCGGGCAGCAGCTTGACGCCTTTCGGCAGCAGCGAGTGCATCTCGACGAAATTCTTGACGGCGCCATACAGGCCGTCGCGCAGGCCCGATTCGTGGGTGCCGCCATTGGGGGTGGGGATCAGGTTGACATACGATTCACGCACTACCGCGCCTTGTTCGGTCCACGCCACCACCCATGCCGCGCCTTCGCCTTCGGCAAAGCCTTCGGCGTCGGGGCCGGCGAACTGCGCGCCTTCGAACAGCGGAATCAGGGTTTCGCCATCGGTGGCCTGGGCCAGCGCTTCGGTCAGATAGCCGCGCAGGCCGTCGTTGTACTGCCAGGTCTGCGATTCGCCGGTCTTGGCATTGGTGAGCGTAACGGTCACACCGGGCAGCAGCACGGCCTTGGAGCGCAGCAGGCGTTGCAGCTCGGTTTGCGAGATGGCCGGCGAGTCGAAGTACTTGGCATCGGGCCAGGCGGTGACGCGGGTGCCGGACTTCTTGCCGTCGCGCGGCGCGACCACGGACGTCAGCGGCTCGACCACGTCGCCATGTTCGAACACCAGGTGGTGCAGGCCGGTGCCATTGGGTTCCTTGCGCCAGACCGTGATTTCCAGGCGCTTGGACAGCGCGTTTGTGACGGAGACGCCCACGCCGTGCAAACCGCCCGAGAACGCGTACGCGCCGCCCGAACCCTTGTCGAATTTACCGCCCGCGTGCAGTCGCGTAAACACGATTTCCACCGTCGGCACGCCTTCTTCTGGGTGCAATCCGACCGGAATACCGCGGCCGTCGTCCTCCACCGTGATGCTGCCATCGGCGTTCTGGGTGACGATGATGTTCTTGCAGTGGCCGCCCAGTGCTTCGTCCGAGGCGTTGTCGATGACTTCCTGGATGATGTGCAGCGGGTTCTCGGTGCGGGTGTACATGCCCGGGCGCTGCTTGACAGGTTCCAGGCCCTTGAGGACCCGGATGGATGATTCGCTATAGTCGGAAACTGGTTTTTTAGTGGCCATACGTGATCAAGCTGATAATGTCGATACTGGGTTTATGTGTTGGGCTTATTTACTGGGCTCATGTACTGGGTATATGTACAGCTAATTGCGCGTGTTTGCGTATTCTATCCTCAACCGGAGCAAACAGCGGCAATTTATACACGATGTTTACAAGAGGCCCCCGTCTTTTTAGACCGTTTTTACGGGCTGCCCGATAAGCTGGCTCCATCGCTTAACCCTTATCGGAGCTGCCATGAATCACTTCCCTTGCGTGATGACGCTCAAGGTCGATACAGCATCGGTCACCCAATTGCGCCGCATGGTTACGCGCATCTGCGGCGATTCGCTCGAATTCATCCGCATCGAAATCTGCGAGCACGGCACCCGCATGCAGGTGTGGCTGTGCGTGGGTGCCGCCATGGTCGCGCCGGTGATGGACGCGGTGATGCAGTCGCTGCCCGGCGCGGAGTTCGGGCGATTTACTCAGACATCCCACTACTAATAGAAAGCGCAACATGAACAAATTGATACTGGCCGCCGCATTGAGCGCCGCCCTTGCCGCCGGTGCGGTGCAGGCCCAGGAAGCCGCCAAGCCCGATAACGAGGTCAGCTTCAACGCCGCCGTGGTGTCCGACTACCGCTATCGCGGCATCTCGCAAACGCGCCTGCAGCCGGCGGTGCAGGGCGGCGCCGATTACGTCAACAACCCCACCGGCCTGTATATCGGCGCCTGGGCGTCGTCGATCAAGTGGACCAAGGATGCCGGCGGCGACGGCGACCTGGAACTCGATATCTACGCCGGCAAGCGCGGGCAAATGAGCGATGCCGTTTCCTACGACGTCGGTGTGCTGACCTATGTGTATCCGTCGAACGGCCTGAAACACGTGGCTGGCTTTGCCAACGCCGACACCACCGAGGTGTATGGCCAGCTCGGTGTCGGTCCTGTCTACGTCAAGTATTCGCACGCGGTGACCAACCTGTTCGGCTTCGTGGACAGCAAGAACAGCGGCTATATCGACGTGGGCGCCAATATCGAGGCAGGCGAAGGTTTTATCATCAACCTGCACGCCGGCCACCAGAAGGTGAAGAACAACGAAGCGGCCGACTACACTGACTGGAAAGTGGGCGCGACCAAAGACTTCGGCATCGTCACCGGTGCGCTGGCCGTGGTGGGGACGAACGCCAGCAAGACCGCTTACGCGTCGCCGGTCAACGGCAAGTTCACCGGCAAGACTGCGCTGCTGGTCACCATCAGCAAGACTTTCTGATCAGCGGATTTTCCTTCGTCGGGCCGGCCGGGTAGCACCCGCCCGGCCCGCTTTTTTATCTATTGCTTATCTGCTGCTGAATACCTGGCGATACAGGTGACGCACCTCGGGCGCGCACAGCACGTTGGCGGTCTTGTACGCATCCGCCTCGAAGGCGCTGTGGTGTGTATGGTAGGTGTCGTGGTCGAGCACTAAAGTGTCGGCCAGGCGCGCGCCGGGCAGCTGGGCCACGAATACCAGCAGGCACCCGGTCTGGTGCGGCGTGAGCGGTTCGCTGCCGTGGGCCACGGTGACCAGTACCCGGGCGCCGGGGTTGGCCGCGCTGGCGGCGCGCAGGCGGGCCAGCAGCGGTGCGTGGTCCTGGTGGTCAGGGTGTTGAAGGTCGGCGCGGCGCAGCAGCGCGACGATGACGGCGGCGCCGGCCAGCGAAGCCTCATCGCGCTCTTCATTGCGCGAGGCATCGATTACCAGGTCGTCGTAGAGCTGGGGATCGTAGGCGCAGGGTTCGGGGCAGACCAGCAGCACGCGGTTGCCGGCGGCTACCCGCAGCAGCGCCAGTTCCTCGGCCAGGTCGGAGACGGCGTGGTTGCCATCGTGTTCGGTGTTACCGGTGAGTGCGACGATCATGCGGTTACCTCCTCGTGGCGATGATACGCCGGTACATAGTACGGTATTGCATCGAGCGCCGCTGGCCAGTTCCAGGTATTCATGATTTTTACAGGTAGTGGAAGACAGTTTCAGCCTATGCCGGCGCCCGTAAAAATGGTCTAAAAAGTCACTACGCACTCGTAAACAAATCGTAAAAGACGGCGATTTTTACGGTTTGTTTACACCGGCCGCCGAAGTCTTTACAAAATCTTTAGACCCCTGCCGCTAACCTTTCATCCATCAAAACAAGACCTTCGAGGGTGTGATGGATTTTATATTTATGGGTGTGATCGTGGCCTTCACCGCCGCGATCTGGGCGATGGCCGCCGGCTGCGACAAGCTGGGAGGCCAGCCATGAGCATCTTTTATCTGATCGGCGGCATCGCGTCCGCCGGGCTGCTGGTGTACCTGGTGCTGGCGCTGCTCAAAGCGGAGGAACTGTGATGACCACCCAATCGATATTGCTGCTGGTCGCCTTCCTGGCCGTGCTGCTGGCGCTGGCCTGGCCGCTGGGCGTGCTGCTGGCGCACGTAGGCGACGGTTCACGGGTGCCCGGCATGGGCTGGCTCGGTGGTGCGGAGCGCCTGCTGTACCGCGCCGCCGGCATCGCCGATAAAGAAGGCCAGCCGCAGGGCCAGGGCTGGAAAGCCTATGCCGTCGCGCTGTTGACATTCAATGCCCTCGGCGCCGTCGCAGTCTACGGCCTGCAACGCCTGCAAGCCTTCCTGCCGCTCAATCCCCAGGGCCTGGCCAATGTCAGCCCGGATTCGGCCTTCAATACCGCAGTCAGCTTCGTCGCCAATACCAACTGGCAGGGATACAGTGGCGAGCAGACCATGAGCTACCTGACCCAGATGCTGGTGCTCACCGGCCAGAACTTCTTCTCGGCCGCCACCGGCATCGCCGTGTGCTACGCGCTGATACGCGGCTTCTCGTCGCGCTCGACCAAATCGATCGGTAACTTCTGGGCCGACGTCACCCGTTCGACCCTGTACGTGCTGCTGCCGCTATCCATGATCCTGGCGGTCTTCCTGGCCGGCCAGGGCGTGATCCAGAACTTCTCCGCATATAAGGAAGTGCAGTTGATCGAACCGGTCACGTACACCCAGCCAAAAGTGGACGCCGACAACCAGCCGCTCAAGGATGCCAAGGGCGAACCGGTGACCGAAACCCTGACCACCAGCACGCAAACCCTGGCCATGGGCCCGGTGGCGTCGCAGGAAGCGATCAAGATGCTGGGCACCAATGGCGGCGGTTTCTTCAACGCCAACTCGGCGCACCCGTATGAAAACCCGACCGCACTGACCAACTTCGCGCAGATGCTGGCGATCTTCCTGATTCCGGCCGGCCTGTGCTTCGCTTTCGGCCGCATGGTCGGCGACCGTCGCCAGGGCTGGGCGGTGCTCGGCGCCATGACCGTGCTGTTCGTCGCTGCCACGCTGGTGGTGATGGGTGCCGAACAGCAGGTCCACCCGGCACTGCAGGCGATGAACATCGACCAGTCGGCCAGCAGCCTGCAATCGGGCGGCAATATGGAAGGCAAGGAGACGCGCTTCGGCATCAGCGCCTCCACGCTGTTTGCCGCGGTGACCACCGCTGCCTCGTGCGGCGCCGTCAATGCCATGCACGATTCGTTCACGCCGCTCGGCGGCATGATCCCGATGGTGTTGATGCAGTTCGGCGAAGTGATTTTCGGCGGCGTCGGTTCGGGCCTGTACGGCATGCTGATCTTCGCCATCCTGGCCGTGTTCATCGCCGGCCTGATGATCGGCCGCACGCCGGAATACCTGGGCAAGAAAATCCAGGCCTACGAGATGAAGATGACGTCGATCGCCATCCTGGTCACGCCGACGCTGGTGCTGGCCGGTACCGCGCTGGCGGTGATGACCGATGCCGGCCGCGCCGGCATCCTCAATCCCGGCGCCCACGGCTTCTCCGAAATCCTGTATGCCCTCAGCTCTGCCGCCAACAACAACGGCAGCGCCTTTGCCGGCCTGTCCGCCAACACGCCGTTCTACAACACCTTGCTGGCGGTGGCCATGTGGTTCGGCCGCTTTGCCGTGATCGTGCCGATCCTGGCGGTGGCCGGTTCGCTGGCCGGCAAGCAGCGCCTCGGCGCCAACGCCGGCACCATGCCCACCCACGGTCCGATGTTCATCGGCCTGTTGATCGGCGTGGTGGTGCTGGTCGGCGTGCTCAATTACGTGCCGGCGCTGGCGCTCGGTCCCGTGGTTGAACACTTGCAGATGTTTGCTCATTAATTCGCAGGATCTCATCATGTCAACAACTCAAAAAGAAATGACGCTGTTTACCAATCCAGCGCCTAAAAAACTGCGCCTGTTCGACAGCGAACTGCTGCTGCCGGCGATTGCCGACGCGTTCAAAAAACTCAGCCCCGCGACGCAGGTGCGCAGCCCGGTAATGTTCGTGGTGTATGTCGGCAGCATCATCACCACCTTGCTGTACCTGCAGGCGCTGTTCGGCCAGGGCGAGGCGCCGGCCGGTTTCATCCTGGCGATCTCTGTCTGGCTGTGGTTCACCGTGCTGTTCGCGAACTTTGCCGAGGCGGTGGCCGAAGGCCGCAGCAAGGCGCAAGCCGCGTCGCTGCGCAACCTCAAGCAAACCGTGAGCGCCAAGAAGCTGGCCTCGCCCAAGTACGGCACCACCTGGCTGCCGCAGCCGGCCACCGACCTGCGCAAGGGCAATTACATCCTGGTGGAAGCCGGTGACGTGATTCCGATCGACGGCGAAGTGATCGAAGGCGTGGCCTCGGTCGACGAAAGCGCGATCACCGGCGAATCGGCGCCCGTGATCCGCGAGTCGGGCGGCGACTTTTCGTCGGTCACCGGCGGCACCCGCGTGCTGTCGGACTGGCTGGTGGTCAAGGTTACCGTCAATCCGGGCGAGACGTTCCTCGACCGCATGATCTCGATGGTGGAAGGCGCCAAGCGCCAGAAAACCCCGAACGAGATCGCGCTGACGATCCTGCTGGTGGCGCTGACCATCGTGTTCCTGATCGTGACGATTACCCTGTTGCCGTTCTCGCTGTTCTCGGTGCAGGCGGCCCAATCGGGCACGCCGGTCACCATCACGGTGCTGATCGCGCTGCTGGTGTGCCTGATTCCGACGACCATCGGCGGCCTGCTGTCGGCCATCGGCGTGGCCGGCATGAGCCGCATGATGCAGGCCAACGTGATCGCCACGTCGGGCCGCGCGGTGGAAGCGGCGGGCGACGTCGATGTGCTGATGCTCGATAAAACCGGCACCATCACGCTCGGCAACCGCCAGGCATCGAGCTTCGTGCCGGCGCCCGGCGTGACCGAGCAGCAGCTGGCCGATGTGGCGCAACTGGCGTCGCTGGCCGACGAAACCCCGGAAGGGCGCAGCATCGTGGTGCTGGCCAAGCAGAAGTTCAACATCCGCGAACGCGAGATGGCGTCGTTGAATGCCGTGTTCGTGCCGTTCACCGCGCAAACCCGCATGAGCGGTGTCGATATCGGGATCGGCGCTGATGCGAGGGCCGTGCGCAAGGGCGCGGCCGACAGCGTGCGCCGCTACGTCGAGTCGCTCGGCCAGCCCAATGCCTACCCGGCCGAAGTGGGCCGCGCCGTGGACGATATCTCGCGCCGGGGCAGCACGCCGCTGGTGGTCACCGACGGTGGCCGCGTGATGGGCGTGGTGGAATTGAAGGACATCGTCAAGGGCGGCATCAAGGAGCGCTTCGGCGAACTGCGCCGCATGGGCATCAAGACCGTGATGATCACCGGGGACAACCAGCTGACCGCCGCCGCGATTGCCGCCGAAGCGGGCGTGGACGACTTCCTGGCCGAAGCCACGCCGGAAGACAAATTAAAGCTGATCCGCAAATACCAGGCCGAAGGCCGCCTGGTGGCGATGACCGGCGACGGCACCAACGACGCCCCGGCGCTGGCGCAGGCCGACGTGGCGGTGGCGATGAACTCGGGCACGCAGGCTGCCAAGGAGGCTGGCAACATGGTCGATCTCGATTCGAATCCGACCAAGCTGCTTGAAATCGTCGAAATCGGCAAGCAGATGCTGATGACGCGCGGCGCGCTGACCACGTTCTCGATCTCGAACGACATCGCCAAGTACTTCGCCATCATCCCGGCGGCGTTCGTGGGCACGTATCCGCAACTGAAGGCGCTCGATGTGATGCAGCTGGCCAGCCCGTCGTCGGCGATCATGTCGGCGGTGATTTTCAATGCCTTGATCATCGTGGTGCTGATCCCGCTGGCGCTCAAGGGCGTGAAATACAGGGCCATCGGCGCGGTGGCGCTGCTGCGCCGCAACCTGCTGCTGTATGGGCTGGGCGGGATCGTTTTGCCGTTCGTGGGCATCAAGCTGATCGACATGGTGCTCGCTGCCTTGCACCTGGTTTAACCATTTTCTGGAGCTGTCATGACATCCCATTTACGTCCCGCCTTTGTGATCTTCGGCGCCCTCACCATTCTTTGCGGCGTGCTGTACCCGCTCGCCGTCTCCGGCGTCGCCGCCACCGTGTTCCCATCCCAGGCTGCGGGCAGCCTGGTCGAGGTTGACGGCAAAACCGTCGGCTCGTCGCTGATCGGCCAGTCCTTCAGCTCACCGAAGTACTTCTGGGGCCGTCCGTCGGGTACCGGTCCGATGCCCAACAACGGCGCCGGTTCTTCCGGCACCAACCTTGGTCCCACCAACGCGGCGCTGATCGATGCCGTCAAAGGCCGTATCGAGGCCCTCAAGGCGGCCGATCCCGGCAACACCCAGCCGATTCCCGTGGACCTGGTCACCGCATCGGCCAGCGGCCTCGATCCCGAGATCAGCCCGGCCGCCGCCCGCTACCAGGCTGCGCGCGTGGCCGCCGCCCGCCAGTTCAACACCAACCAGGTGCTGGCGCTGATCGAGCAGCACACGCGGCCGCAATACTTCGGCTTTTTCGGCGAGCCGCGCGTCAATGTACTGGCGCTCAACCTGGCGCTCGACCAGACCGGCCGTTGATCAATCCAAGGTAGAATCGCCGCATGTCCATCCCTCACGATAGTTCGCGCCCCGATCCCGACGCCTTGCTGGCGCAAGTCCAGGCGGGGGAGCGGCGCGCCGCGCGCGGCAAGCTGCGCATTTATTTAGGCGCGTCGGCCGGTGTGGGCAAGACCTACGCCATGCTGGCTGCCGCCCGCAAGCTGCAAGCCGACGGACATGCGGTGCTGGTCGGCGTGGTGGAAACCCATGGCCGCAGCGAGACCGCCGCCATGCTGGCCGGCCTCGACGTGCTGCCGCCGCGCGCGGTCGAACATCGTGGCCGCACGCTCGCCGAATTCGACCTCGATGCCGCGCTGGCGCGCCATCCGCCGCTGATCCTGGTGGACGAACTGGCGCACTCCAACGCGCCCGGTTCGCGCCATCCCAAGCGCTGGCAGGATGTCGAGGAGCTGCGCGACGCCGGCATCGACGTGCTGACCACCGTCAACGTCCAGCACCTGGAAAGCCTCAACGACGTGGTGGGCGGCATCACCGGCATCCGCGTGGGCGAGACCGTGCCCGACACCGTGTTCGACCAGGCCGACGAGGTGGTGCTGGTCGATCTGCCGGCCGACGAACTGCTGGCGCGCCTGAAGGCCGGCAAGGTGTACCAGGCGCCGCAGGCCGAGCGGGCGTCGAAAAACTTCTTCCGCAAGGGGAACCTGATCGCGCTGCGCGAGCTGGCGCTGCGCCGCACCGCCGACCGCATCGAGGACGACGTCCGCGCCTACCGGGTGGAGCAGTCGATTGCCGACATCTGGAAAACCGGCGCCGCGCTGCTGGCGTGCGTGGGACCGAGCCCCGGCGCCGAACACACGGTGCGCAGCACGGCGCGCCTGGCCGGCCAGCTCGGTACCGACTGGCACGCGATTTACGTGGAGACGCCGGCGCTGCAAAAGCTGCCGGCCGCGCGACGCGAGCAGATCCTGCGCACACTGAAGCTGGCTGAGGACCTGGGCGCCACCACTGCCGTGGTGCCGGGCCGCGATGTGGCGCTGGCGGCGGTGGAATATGCACGCAGCCACAACCTGTCCAAGTTCGTACTGGGCCGTTCGCGGTCGTCGCTGCCGTGGCAAACCCCGCACATCAAGCGGCTGGCCCGCTATGCGCCGGACCTCGACCTGGTCGAAATCGGCGCTGCCAGCATCGACACACCGGCCGGTGCACGTACCGCCAGCACCGGCAGCGCGTGGGGTGCCGATGCCACGGCCGACGCCGACCCTGGCGCCCGCGAGGACGGCTATGGCGAGCGCGGCGACGTAGGCGTGCCCGGTGCAACGCGTCTGCCGTGGCGCCCGCAGCGCGCTACCGGCTATGCCGTCGCTGTCGCAGCCAGCTTCGCCATCGCACTGGCCGCCATGCCGCTGCTGGCCTGGCTGGACCTGGCCAATATCGCCATGCTGTTCCTGCTCGGCGTGTTGCTCACGGCCGTGCGGTTCGGGCGCGGGCCGTCGGTGGTGGCCACGTGCGTGAGCGTGGCCTGCTTCGACTTTTTCTTTGTTTCTCCGCGCTTCGACTTTGCCGTGTCGGACTTCCAGTACGTGATCACCTTCGTGGTGATGCTGGCCGTGGGTCTGATTACCGGCCATTTGACGTCGGGCCTGCGCTTTCAGGCGCGGGTGGCGGCGCAGCGCGAAAAGCGTTCGCGCGCGCTGTACGAGTTTGCCCGCGAACTGTCGGGCGCCCTGCAAACGGAACAGATCTTCGATACCACGCGCCTGTTCATCGAAAACGCCTTCCGCGCCCGCGCCACCTTGCTGCTGCCCGACGCCGACGGCCGCCTGCTGCCGCCGCCGGCCGGCATGACGCTCGATATCGGCATCGCCCAGTGGGCCTTCGACAACGCCGAAAGCGCCGGCCTGGGCACCGACACGTTGCCGGCCAGCACGCTGTTTTACCTGCCGCTGGTGGCGCCGATGCGCACCCGGGGCGTGCTGGCGATTGTGCCGCTGCGCCAGCGCTGGCTCCTGATTCCCGAACAACGCCAGCAGCTCGACACCTTTGCCGCGCTGGCCGCGATTGCACTCGAGCGCGTGCACTACATCGAGGTGGCGCAGAATGCGCTGGTCAACATGGAGTCGGAACGGCTGCGTAATTCGCTGCTGGCCGCGCTGTCGCACGATGTGCGCACGCCGCTGACGTCGCTCGTCGGCCTGTCCGAAGCGCTGGCCGGCGCCAAACCGCCGCTGCCCGACCCCCAGCGCGAGGTGGCCGTGGCGCTGCACGACGAGGCGCTGCGCATGAGCGCCATGGTGGCCAATCTGCTCGACATGGCGCGCATCCAGAGCGGCGAAGTGAAATTCAATTTGCAGTGGCAGCCGCTCGAAGAAGTGGTGGGCAGCGCCTTGCGCGCCAGCGGTTCGCAATTGACCGGCCACCACGTGCGCACCGAGCTGCCCAAGGACTTGCCGCTGCTGCGCTACGATGCCGTGCTGATCGAGCGGGTGCTGGCCAACCTGGTGGAAAACGCCGCCAAGTACACGCCGCCCGGATCGACCATTGCCATCGGCGCCGCGCTGCACGGCCAGTGGATCAATATCACCGTGGCCGACGACGGCCCCGGCTTGCCGCCGGGCCGCGAGGAAGCGATCTTTGAAAAATTCACGCGGGGCGAGCGCGAATCGGCCAAGCCGGGTGTTGGCCTGGGGCTGGCGATTTGCCGCGCCATCGTGGAGGCGCACGGTGGCCGCATCAGCGCCGCCGCGCACGCGTCACCATTGGGCGGCGCCGCCTTCACCTTTACCCTGCCATTGGGCACACCGCCGGCCATGCCGGAGCTGGAGCCTGAACCGGAGACCGCATGACGGAACACATCACCACCCCCACCGCCTTGCTGGTGGAAGACGAACCGCAAATCCGCCGCTTCGTGCGCGCTGCGCTGGAAGAGGAGGGCTGGCAGGTGTTCGAATCGGCCACGCTGCAGCGTGGGCTGATCGACGCCGGCACCCGCAAGCCGGACCTGATCGTGCTCGACCTGGGTCTGCCTGACGGCGACGGCATCGACTTTGTGCTGGACTTGCGCAAATGGTCCACGGTGCCGGTGATCGTGCTCTCCGCCCGGGTCAACGAAGCGGACAAGATCCGCGCGCTCGACGCCGGCGCCGACGATTATTTGACGAAACCTTTCGGCGTCGGCGAGTTGCTGGCCCGGGTGCGCGCGACCTTGCGCCGCCAGCGCCAGCCGGCGGCCAGCCAGGACGGCCTGATCGCGTTCGGCGACGTGGCCGTGGATTTGCAAAACCGCCGCGTGACGCGCGGCGGAGAAAACGTGCACCTGACGCCCACCGAGTACCGCCTGCTGGCGGTGCTGGTGGCCAACGCGGGCCGGGTAATGACCAACCCGCAGCTGTTGCGCGCCGTGTGGGGGCCGTCGCAGTCGGAGAACGGCCACTACCTGCGTATCTACATGGGCCACCTGCGCCACAAGCTCGAAGCAGATCCGACGCAGCCGAAGTTTTTGCTGACCGAGACGGCTGTCGGCTATCGCTTGCAGCTGCCGGCGTAGTTAATTTCCCCGCTACTTGCTCAACGCCCGCATCGCCCGCTCCAGCCCATCGATGGTAATCGGGTACATGCGGTTGCTCATCAACTGGCGGATGATGGCGATCGACTGCCGGTACTGCCATAACCCTTCCGGCTCGGGATTCAACCACGCGAACTTCGGAAACGCGTTGGTAAAGCGCGTGAGCCACTCGCTGCCGGCTTCCTTGTTGTTGTACTCGACCGAGCCGCCCGGGTGCAGCACCTCGTAGGGGCTCATGGTGGCGTCGCCGACGAAAATCAGCTTGGTGTCGGGCGGGTACTTGCGCAGGATGTCCCAGGTATCAAAGCGCTCGGACTGGCGGCGGCGGTTGTTCTTCCACACGAAGTCATATACACAGTTGTGGAAGTAATAGAACTCCATGTTCTTGAATTCGGTGCGCGACGCTGCGAACAGTTCCTCGGTGCGCTCGATATGATCGTCCATCGAACCGCCCACGTCGAACAGCATCAGCACCTTGATGTTGTTCTTGCGCTCGGGCTGCATTTTCAGATCGAGGAAGCCGGCATTGCTGGCCGTGGCGTGGATGGTGGCGTCGAGCGCCAGTTCCTCGTGTGCGCCTTCGCGGGCAAACTTGCGCAGCCGGCGCAGCGCCACCTTGATGTTGCGGGTGCCGATTTCGCGCTCGCCGTCGTAGTCCTTGAACGCGCGCTCTTCCCACACCTTGACCGCCGTGCGGTTGCCGCCCTTGCCGCCGATGCGGATGCCTTCCGGGTTGGTGCCGCCGTGGCCGAACGGCGACGTGCCGCCGGTGCCGATCCACTTGCTGCCGCCTTCGTGGCGCTCCTTCTGTTCTTTCAGCAGTTCGGCCAGCCGGTCCATCAGCTTGTCGTAGCCGAATTTTTCCAGCTGCGCCCTTTGCTCGTCGGTCAGCTCGCGCTTCATCCGCTGCAGCAGCCAGTCGAGCGGAATCGGGCTTTTCTCGTCAAAGCTGGCGGCGATGCCCTTGAAGTAGAGGCCGAAGGCGCGGTCGAACTTGTCGTAGTGGGCTTCGTCCTTCACCAGCGTCAGGCGCGCCAGGTAGTAAAAGTCGTCGAGCGAGGTGTCGATGACATTCTTTTGCAGCGCTTCGAGCAGCGTCAGAAACTCCTTGATCGACACCGGGATTCTGGCGTCCTTCAAAGTGAAGAAGAAATCGATCAGCATGTTAGCTCCGGCCGTGGCGCGCGAGCCGGTACAGCAGCTGGGCCTTGGTCTCGGGCCATTCGCCGGCGGCGATGCTGTACATGACGGTGTCGCGCACGGTGCCGTCGCGGCGCACGGCGTGGTGGCGCAGCACGCCGTCCTTCTTGGCGCCCAGGCGCTCGATGGCCGCCTGCGACGCGTGGTTGAAGTTATCGGTGCGCAGGCCGACCAGCGCCGCGCCCAGCGTCTCGAACGCGTGCGTCAGGAGCAGCAGCTTGCAGGTGGCATTGACATGCGTGCGCTGCCGGCTTTTGGCGTACCAGGTGTAGCCGATTTCGAGACGGCCGATGGCGGGCACGATGTCGTGGTAGCTGGTGGTGCCGATGACCGCACCGCTGGTTGCGTCCACCACGGCAAACGCCAGCCGGCTGCCGCGCATCTCGTACGCTTTGAAAATGTAGCCGTCAACGTCGTGCGGTTCGGGTACGGAGGTCACGCGCAGCGTCCACAGTTCGCCGTCGGTGGCTGCTGCGCGCAGGCCTTCGGCGTGGTGCGGCGCCAGTGGTTCGAGGCGCACGCCGTGCAGTTCCAGGGTGACGGGAGCGATTTCTTTCATCAGCGGTTGGTCCTAGCCATTTGCACCAGGCGCTGGAACAGGTGCACGTCCTGCTCGTTTTTGAGCAGGGCGCCATGCAGCGGCGGCACGCTGGCCTTGTGGTCGGTGCCGTGCAGTTCTTCGGGGGAGATGTCCTCGGCCATCAGGAGTTTGAGCCAGTCGAGGAATTCGGACGTCGATGGCTTTTTCTTCAGGCCCGGCACGTCGCGCACCGCGTAAAAGGTTTGCAGGGCCTGCGCCAGCAGCTCTTTTTTCAAATGCGGGTAGTGCACTTCGACGATGCGCGCCATGGTGTCGCGGTCGGGGAACTGGATGTAGTGGAAGAAGCAGCGGCGCAGGAAGGCGTCGGGCAGTTCCTTTTCGTTGTTGGACGTGATGATCACCAGCGGCCGGTGCACCGCGCGCACCATCTCGCGCGTTTCGTACACGTAGAACTCCATGCGGTCGAGTTCGCGCAGCAGGTCGTTGGGGAATTCGATGTCGGCCTTGTCGATCTCGTCGATCAGCAGCACCACCGGTTCCGGCGCCGTGAAGGCCTGCCACAGCACGCCCTTGACGATGTAGTTCTGGATGTCGCGCACGCGCTCGTCGCCGAGTTGCGAGTCGCGCAGGCGCGAGACGGCGTCGTATTCGTACAGGCCCTGCTGCGCCTTGGTGGTGGACTTGATGTGCCACTGCATCAGTGGCATGTCGAGCGCGGCGGCCACTTCTTCGGCCAGCATGGTTTTGCCGGTGCCGGGCTCACCTTTGATCAGCAGCGGACGCTGCAAGGTGAGGGCGGCGTTGACCGCCAGTTTCAGGTCGGCGGTGGCGACGTACTGGTCGGAACCTTCAAAGCGGGCAGTAGCTTGCATGCGTGGGTCTCGGGGTGTGGACGATGGGGCCAAGTATAGTGGAGAAAGGGACTGGCGCGCTTTACGCTGCACTGCAAAAGACGGCGCCGCCGGTGTTGTTTCCAGCGACGATACTGAGTAGCTTTGTCAAATTTGTTAGGTTAGAATCCCTGCACTGGTAGTGCAAAAGTCAAGTTTCGCTTTCGGCAGTAGGTTCTGAATACGCGCAGCAGCTGCGTCGATTACCCACCTAGCAAAGACCATGAAAAAAATCACAGCACTACTTGTCTTAGTCAGCTTCACCCAAGTGGGCACGGCGGCGGAAATCGTGGGCAATGCCCAGGCCGCCAAAGCGAAGATCGAAATGTGCATCGGTTGTCATGGCATCCCCGGCTACAAGGCCACCTTCCCGGAAGTTTACCAAGTGCCGATGATCGGCGGGCAGGGCGCCAAGTACATCGAGGCGGCGTTGCAAGCGTACAAAAAAGGTGACCGCAAGCATCCGAGCATGCGCGGCATTGCCGCCAGCCTGTCTGACCAGGACATTGCCGACGTCGCCGCATTCTATGCGCAGCAAACCAGGGCCGGGAGCGCAAAATGAATCATCTCAAAGCTTTAGTTGTGGCGCTCGTTTGCGGCACCATCTCCATGACGGCCCAGGCCGCCGGTAACGTGGCCAACGGCAAGGCGCTGGCCGACAAGTACAACTGCTTCACTTGCCACGGCAAGGACTACAACACGCCGCTCGATCCCAGCTACCCGAAACTGGCCGGCCAGCACCGCGACTACCTCGAACATGCACTGGTCGCCTACAAGCGCGGCGATGGCGCCTATGGCCGCAACAACGCCATCATGACGGGCCAGGTCAAGCCGCTGAGCAACAAGGACATCAAGGATCTGGCTGCTTACCTGCATAGTTTGCCAGGCACGATGGCCGTCCACCGCTGACCGATTGACGCTCCTGAGAGCCACGCCAACCGCTGGTTGTCGTGGCTTTTTTGCATCTTGCTGCGGTTAGTAACTACGTAGTTTCACACCTTTTGCGTAAGTGTTATCCCCATTTTCGCCCCGGGTGGACACTGCTAAAATCGATATCCTTGATTTTAATTATGGACACGCGCGCGTTCTTGTGCGTGCTTGCGCCGGCAGCCGTCACCCCCTCATCCGCCTCAGCGGCAGACAGCCACCTACGATACCTTTTCATCGTCCCTGGCGATGGCCGGCCGCACTGTCCATCACGATCACCACAACGGAGTTACGTATGCGTAAGTCAATTCTTATCCTGATGTCGTGCCTGATCCTGGCCGCATGCAGCAAGTCGCCGGCACCGACCGACGACAAACCGGTCGACGTCCTGTTGATCGGCGCCGGCACCATGAGCGCCACCCTGGGCACCATGCTCAAGGAACTCGACCCCACCCTGACCATGGCTTTCTACGAGCGCATGGACAAAGTGGCTGCCGAGAGCTCGGACGCGATGAACAACGCCGGCACCGGCCACTCGGCATTCGCCGAACTGAACTACACTCCGGAAGCGGCTGACGGCCACATCGAGACCAAGAAAGCAGTCGATATCAACGAACAGTTCGAAGTGTCGAAGCAGTTCTGGGCCTACCAGGTCAAGAACGGCTACCTCGGCGCCCCGAACACCTTCATCAACAATGTGCCGCACATGGCCTTTGTCTGGGGCGATGACAACATCAATTTCCTGCGCAAGCGCTATGCTGCACTGCAAAAGGAAAATCTGTTCAAGGGCATGTTGTACTCGGAAGACCCGGCCAAGATTGCCGAATGGGCGCCGCTGGTGATGACCGGCCGTGATCCGTCGCAAAAGATCGCCGCCACCCGTATGGACATCGGTACCGACGTCAACTATGGCACGCTGACCCGCGCGCTGGTCAAGCACCTGACCGACTCGCACGGCGCCACCGTCAACCTGCGTACGCAAGTGGAAGACATCAAGCGCGGCACCGACGGCAACTGGAACGTCACCGTCAAGAACCTCGATACCAACGCCGTGAAAACCGTGCGCGCCAAGTTCGTGTTCGTGGGCGCCGGCGGCGGTTCGCTGCCGCTGCTGGAAAAATCGGGCATCCCGGAAGCCAAGGGCTACGGCGGCGTACCGGTCGGCGGCCAATGGCTGGTGACCACCAATCCGGAACTGGTGGAAAAGCATGCTGCCAAGGTGTACGGCAAGGCGTCGGTTGGTTCGCCACCGATGTCGGTACCGCATCTGGACACCCGCATCATCGACGGCAAGAAAGCACTGCTGTTCGGACCGTTCGCAACGTTCTCGACCAAGTTCCTGAAAAACGGTTCGTGGGTGGACCTGCCAGCCTCGATCGGCACTGGCAACGTGCGTCCGATGCTGCAAGCCGGCTGGGATAACATTCCGCTGACCAAGTACTTGATCGAACAGGTCATGAATTCGCCGGAAGACCGCCTGGCCACGCTGCGCGAATACCTGCCGGAAGCGAAAATGGAAGACTGGACCCTGCAAAACGCCGGCCAGCGCGTGCAGATCGTCAAGGACCTGCCTGAAAAAGGCGGCGTACTGCAGTTCGGTACCGAAGTCGTCGGTTCGGCCGATGGCAGCATCGTGGCCCTGCTCGGTGCTTCGCCAGGTGCATCGACCGCACCACCGATCATGATCAAGGTCTTGCAAACCGCGTTCAAGGCCAAGCTGGCCACGCCGGAATGGGATGCCAAGATGAAGGCCATGGTGCCATCGTATGGTCAAAAGCTGAACAACGATCCGGTACTGGCTAACAAGATTCGCCAGTACAGCAGCTCGGTGCTGGGCCTGAAAGCGTTCACGCTCGATGAAACCGGCAACGCGCAGCCAGGTCCGGCCGTGGTGCCGGTGGCAGCCGCCAACTAAGCCAGGCGCTACAGTAAAAAGGCCACGCGATGCGTGGCCTTTTGCATTGGGGAAACGATTTATGCGATTAGCGGATGCCTGGCGGACGCTTATCGGATACGCCGGCGGATCGCCTCGACGTACGCCAGCCCGTCGGGCGGTGTGCCGTTGCGCTGGGCGGTCCAGATCATTTCGCCCAGGCATTCCATGATTTCGTGCTGCGCCGCGTGGGCGTCGTCGAGCTTGAGGGTGAGAGCGGTGGCGGCGTCGCGGATGCCGGGCGGCTGGTCGATCGAGATCTGCTCGTCGATCGACAGGTGCATCGACAAATGCAGGAACGGATTGGCCTGCGCGCCTTCGACCGAATAGTTGCGGCCCAGTGCGGACTCGACGTCGGCCAGCACGTCGTGGTGTTCGGGGTGGTGGCGCACCCAGTCGGCTGCCATCGCTTCGAGCGGGGTCAGGATTTGATTGGCGCGCTGCTTGCGAAAAACCTCGCAAAAGAAGCGGCGCACATCGTCGGAAGAGGGATTGAACATGATGGCGACATTGTACCCCGCCCGGCATCTGCATGCCGGGGAGGGGACCTTGCCAGACCTTAGCTGCCGGTCTTGATGATCGCAGGCGGTGCGCTGATGGCCGACGGTTCGGCAACCTGCGCGGCCACCTGGGCGCGGCGCTCCACTTCGGCGCCGGCACCTGCACCCGCGCGGGGCTGACGCAGGTAGCGCGAGCCGTGGCGGCGCTCGTGGCCGTTGGGCGGCCAGGTGAGGAACCGTGACAGTTCCTGCAGCGCGCGCTGGTACACATCGCGCTTGAACTCGATGACAACGTCGAGCGGCACCCAGTACTCGTGCCACCGCCAGGCGTCGAACTCGGGGTGGTCGGTCAGGCGCAGATTGACGTCGTTGTCGCGCGCACACATGCGCAACAGGAACCAGATCTGTTTCTGGCCACGGTAATGGCCGCGGATTTCCCGCTTGATAAAATGGTCGGGCACCTCGTAACGCAACCAGTCGCGGGTGCGACCGACGATTTTGACGTGCTCGGCCCGCAAACCGATTTCTTCCTCCAGCTCCCGATACATCGCCTGCTCAGGCGTTTCTCCGTACTTGATACCACCTTGTGGAAACTGCCATGAATGCTCGCGCACCCGCTTGCCCCACCACACCTCGTTCTGGGCGTTGAGCAGGATGATGCCGACGTTGGGCCGAAACCCTTCACGATCCAGCATATTGCACCTCAAACTTTCTGCGACTGAGCTCCCTGCTTATATTTTTGCCCACAAAAAGACGCTTCGGCGGGAATTCCGCGGTACGAAATCGGTCGAAGGGCCATGTATTGAACGCATTTGTATAAAGTATGGACGCATCAGCCAGCTAATCCTTTAAAATTAGGTTGATTATAACTCTCTCTTTTTAAAAAGAATTCACCGTATGCGCGCCTCACGTTTTTTTATTTCCACGCTTAAAGAAGCACCAGCCGATGCAGAGATCGTCTCCCACCAGTTAATGATGCGTGCAGGCATGATCAAGCGCCTCGGTTCGGGCATCTACACGTACATGCCGATCGGCCTGCGCGTGATCCGCAAGGTCGAAGCCATCGTGCGCGAAGAGATGAACCGTTCCGCCGCTGTCGAACTGCTGATGCCGCTGATTCAGCCGGCCGAGCTGTGGCAGGAGACGGGCCGCTGGGACAAGATGGGCGCCGAACTGCTGCGCATCAAGGACCGCCACGGCCGCGAATTCGCGTTCCAGCCCACGGCCGAGGAAGTGATCACCGACGTCGTGCGCTCGGAAATCAAATCCTACCGCCAGTTGCCGTTGAATTTTTACCACATCCAGACCAAGTTCCGCGACGAACGCCGTCCACGCTTCGGCCTGATGCGCGGCCGCGAGTTCACCATGAAGGATGCGTACTCGTTCGACCGCGACGTGGCCGGCATGCAGGCGTCGTACAAGATCATGTATGACGCCTATGTACGTATTTTCAACCGTTTCGGTTTGAAGTTCCGTGCGGTAGCGGCCGATAACGGCGCCATCGGCGGTACCGGCTCGCACGAATTCCACGTCATCGCCCACACCGGCGAAGACGCGCTGGTCTACTGCGCCACCTCCGACTACGCTGCCAACATGGAAGCGGCCGAAGCGCTGCCAGCCACCGCCGAGCGCGCAGCTGCCGCCCAGGCGCTGACCAAGGTCGCCACGCCAGACGCCACCAAGTGCGAACTGGTTGCCGCCCAACTGGGCCTGCCGCTGGCGCACACCGTGAAAACCCTGGCGCTGACCGTGGAAACGGAAAAAGACGGCAAAGCAGCTAAACAGTATTTCATGTTGTTGCTGCGCGGCGACCATGAGCTCAACGAGATCAAGGTCACCAAGGTGGCCGGCCTTGCCGGTCACCGCTTCTCGACCGAAGAAGAAATCGCCGAAGTCTATGGCTGCGTACCCGGCTACCTGGGCCCGATCGGCACCAAGGCGCCAGTCACCGTGGTGGCCGACCGCACCGTTGCCAACATGGCCGATTTTATTTGCGGCGCCAACGACGCCGGCTACCACTACACGGGCGCCAACTGGGGCCGCGATGTGGCCGAACCTGCGATCGTGGCCGACCTGCGCAACGTGGTCGAAGGCGATGCCTCGCCGGACGGCCAGGGCGTGCTGACCATCGAGCGCGGCATCGAAGTCGGTCACGTGTTCCAACTGGGTACCGCGTACTCGGCCGCCATGAAGGCCACGTTCCTCGACGAAAACGGCAAGCCGGCGCCACTGCAGATGGGTTGCTACGGCATCGGCATCACCCGCATCCTGGGTGCGGCGATCGAACAGAACTTCGACGACAAAGGCATCATCTGGCCGACGTCGCTGGCGCCGTTCGAACTGGTGCTGTGCCCGATGGGCATGGACCGCAGCGAGGCGGTCAAGCAAGCGACCGAGCAGCTGTATGCCGATGCGGTCGCTGCCGGCATCGACGTCATTGTCGATGACCGTGGTCTGCGTCCGGGCCAGATGTTTGCCGACTGGGAACTGATCGGCGTGCCGCACCGCGTGGTGATCGGTGACCGTGGTTTGAAAGAGGGTAACCTCGAGTATCAAGGCCGCCGCGATGCCGAGGCAACTGCCGTGCCGGTAGCGGACATCCTGAGTTTCGTTCAAGGCAAACTCGGCCAGTGATCATGAGTCGTCGTTCCGCTTCGGCGGACCGCCGTGCAGGCGGGAATCCAGTTGCTGCGTCGGTGCAGGCAGGAATTGGATTCCGGCCTGCGCCGGAACGACGGCGCCGCGGCTGGTGGTGCACGGCGGTGCTGGCGGCGATGCTGGCATTGTCCGACACCTCCACCGCCGGCAACCAGAAGGAGGAGGCACTCGCCGACTCCGTGCGCGTGGCGCTGGCCAACGCCATCAAGGACCCCACGCCGCCGCGACCCACCTTCCGTAACGACGCCGACCGCCAGCGCTACGAAATGTGGCTGGCCACCATGTCGGCGCGCCTGCAGCGCAAGCTGCCCGACGACCAGACCCGCAACGAATTCCTCGCCACCGCCTGGTACGAATCGCGCCGCGCCGGGCTCGATCCGGGGCTGGTGCTGGGGCTGATCCAGGTGGAGTCGGCCTACCGCAAGTACGCGGTATCGATTGCCGGCGCGCGCGGCTACATGCAGGTGATGCCGTTCTGGACCAATGTGATCGGCGACCGCAACCGCAGCGCCCTGTTCCACATGCAAACCAACCTGCGCTACGGCTGCGCGATCCTGCGCATGTACATCGACATGGAAGGTGGCAACCTTTACCTGGCGCTGGGCCGCTACAACGGCAGCCGGGGCAAGCCCGACTATCCGAACGCGGTACTCAAGGCCTGGAACAACTGGAAATAGCAAACTATCCCCGTTTGCGACCTTCAAAAAGAAATGCCCCCAGCGCGTGAGCGGTGGGGGCATCCCGGCGCGGCTGCGGGGCCGCAGCGCTGAGGATTATTTCAGGTGGTCGGAAATGAGCTTGGTCATTTCAAACATCGAAACTTGGGCTTTGCCACCGAACACAGCTTTGAGCTTGTCGTCGGCATTGATCATGCGGCGGTTGGCCGGATCTTGCAGGTCCAGCTTTTTGATGTAATCCCAGACTTTTTTGGTCACTTCGGTACGCGGCAGCGGTGCTTCGCCTACCACGGCTGCCAGCGATGCCGACGGGGTCAGCGCCTTCATGAAGGCGGCGTTCGGTTTGCGCGGTGCGGCAGGGGCGGCGGCTTTTTTCGCTGCTGGCTTGTCGGCTGATTTAGCTGCTGGCTTGTCTGCTTTTGCGGCGGCTGCTTTTGGTGCGGCTGCTTTTTTGGCAGGGGCCGGTTTGTCGGCTGCGGCTGCGGCCGGGGCCTTCTTAGCGGGTGCTGCTGGGGTTTTTTTGGCTGTTGCCATATTCGAGCCTCCTTAACGAACACATGGAAAATTGCGCAATTGATCGCACCGGCTAATATTGGTGGGGATTTAGGCCTTATGCAAGTGTTTTTCGCGTTTTGGCTTGGAAACACCACGTAATTGTGTGGCTATGCGCGCCAGTGCACCCCGGAGGGGCGTGCACTGGGGTTTTTCCCTGTATTGGCGCGGTTTTCAGCGGATTTGCCGCACGCTTAGCGCATGCCCGGCATCATGCCTTTCATCGAGCGCATCATCTTCGCCATGCCGCCCCCGGACAGCTTTTTCATCATGGTTTGCATCTGCTCGAACTGGTTGAGCATGCGGTTGACTTCCTGCACCTGCACGCCGGCGCCGGCCGCGATGCGGCGCTTGCGGGTGGCCTTGATCAGTTCCGGCTTGGCGCGTTCCTGCGGCGTCATCGAATCGATGATGCCGACCATGCGCCGCACCTGCTTGTCGGCTTGCCCCATGTTGGCGTTGCCGGCGGCCTGCTGGAACTGTGCCGGCAGTTTATCGACCAGGCTGGCCATGCCGCCCATCTTTTTCATCTGGCCCAGCTGCGCCTTGAAGTCGTTCATGTCGAACTTGGCGCCGCTCTTCATCTTGTTGGCCAGGTCGGCAGCAGCCTTGCTGTCCACGCCTTTGCGCGCTTCTTCCACCAGCGCCATGATGTCGCCCATGCCCAGCACGCGGCTGGCCATGCGGGCCGGGTCGAACGCTTCGAGGCCGTCGAGCTTTTCCGACACGCCGGCAAACTTGATCGGCTTGCCGGTGATATGGCGGACCGACAGCGCCGCACCACCGCGCGAATCGCCATCGAGCTTGGTCAGCACGATACCGGTCAGCGGCAGGGCGTCGTTGAAGGCCTTGGCGGTGTTGATCGCATCCTGGCCCAGCATGGCGTCGACCACGAACAGGGTTTCGATCGGCTTGACCGCGCTGTGCACGGCGGCGATCTCTTTCATCATTTCTTCATCGATACCGAGACGGCCGGCGGTGTCGATGATCAGCACGTCGTGGTAGTGCTTCCTGGCCCAGTCCAGCGCGGCCAGCGCGATATCGACCGGCTTGTCCTGCGCGGTGGACGGGAAAAAGTCGGCGCCCACTTGCGCGGTGACCGATTGCAGCTGGGCGATCGCGGCGGGACGATACACGTCGGCCGACACGGTCAGCACTTTCTTTTTCTTCTCTTCCTTCAGGTACTTAGCCAGTTTGCCGACGGTGGTGGTCTTACCCACACCTTGCAGACCGGCCATCAGGATGATGGCGGGCGGCTGCTGGGCAAAGCTCAGCTGGGTCGCTTCGGGGCCTAGGTCGGCGCCCATCAGGCTGGCCAGCTCGCGCTGCACCACGCCGACCAGCGCCTGGCCTGGCGACAGCGAGGAAATGACTTCCTCGCCCATGGCTTTTTCCTTGACGCGGGCAATGAACTCGCGCACCGCTGGCAGCGCAACGTCGGCCTCCAGCAGCGCCATGCGCACTTCGCGCAGCATCTCGGCGGTGTTGGCCTCGGTCAGACGCGCCTCGCCGCGCATGGTTTTAACCACCTTGGCAAGGCGTTGGGTAAGATTATCTAGCATGATGAACCTGTGGAAGCGGTGATAGGGCAGGGTCCGGACGGACAATGGCCGTCATTTTACCTCAGGATGCGCGGCGAACAACCGTCAGCCAACCATGCAAGGATTGCATCAAAGCACTGCGCATTGCCGACCTGTCGGCGATGACGGTGGGGACCGAGGTGTCAGAGGCCGATGTGCGCCGCGTGCAACCCGACATGCCGGTGTACTTCACCACCCTGGGCGGCGACGCCCGCCGCTGGCGCGGCAAGGTGCGGCAGGTGCTGCCCGCGCCGGCGGTGGCCGGGGGCGTGGCTGCCGGCACCGTGCTGGTGCCGTCCACCAGCACGGTGATCCTGTATACAGTGCTGTTCGAAGTCGATAACGCCGAGGGCGAACTGATGCCGCAGATGACCGCGCAAGTGGTGTTGTGGATCAACCGCTTCCGCACCGGAATGACCTTGCTCGCATCGTCATCGGCGTGGCGTCGGTGATCGTGATGCTGGCCATCGGCCTCGGCACGCGCCAGCAGGTGATGGCGCAACTGGGCGCCTTCGGCTCCAACCTCCTGTATATGGCGTCGCGTGGCGAGAGTTCGCGCATTCCCGGGCGCAGCATCAGCCTGGGCGACCTCGAAGCGCTGGCCGACGTGCCGGGCATTTCGCACGTGCTGCCCAATGTCACCGGCAACCAGGTGATCCCCCACGGTAACCTCGACGTGCAAACCTATGTGCGCGACATCTTGCGCCGTGATGACTGGCCTGGTGATGGCCATATGCCGACCCGCAAGGCGTCCGGGCTCGCCCCGGTCGTGGCGCTGGCAGGCTGAGCTCCAAATTTCCCATTGACAAGATATTGGCAATGGCGCATCGTTCTATTTTTGATAATAAGGTGAGTGACAACATGGTTGACTTCAATAAACCGGCGGATCTGTTTGCGCCTGCACCGGCAGCAGCAACGCCGCCGCAGTACCTGAAGTTCCACGCCAGCGGCAGCGAATATTTCCGCATCTGGATCGTCAACCTGTTGCTCAGCATTGTCACCCTCGGCATCTATTCGGCCTGGGCCAAGGTACGCCGCAACCAGTATTTCTACTCCAGCACCGAGCTGGCCGGCAGCAGCTTCGAGTACCACGGCAATCCGATCGCGATTCTCAAGGGCCGCATCGTGGCCGCCGTGGTGGTGGGGGCTTACGCCTTTGCCGGCAAAGTTTCGCCGCTGCTGGCGGTCGTGATGTTCGTGGTAATGGCCGCCGTGATACCGTGGTTCATCTGGCGCAGCCTGCAGTTCCAGCTGCATAACTCGGCCTGGCGCGGCATCCGTTTCCGCTTCGACGGCCAACTGCGCGACGCCTACATCAACTGCCTGCTGCGCCCCTTGCTCAATATCGTCACGTTCGGCCTGGCCACGCCCTATATCTACCAGCGCCTGAAGGCCTGGCAGTTCAACGAAAGCCGCTTCGGCCAGGCGCGGTTTGCCACGCGTGCCAGCGTGGGCAGTTTTTACAAGTTGTTCGGCGCGTTCCTGCTGTTGGGCATCGTGGGTATGGTCGTGTTCGGCATTCTGTTTGCGTTCCAGGCCGCGAGCCACTTCGCCGGCCGCACCCCGGCCGAGATGGCCGCCGAGGGCATCAGCCCAAGCATGTTTATCGGCGTCGCGCTGTCTTACATCCTGATCCTCTCGATGGCGCCGCTGCTGATCGCGCTGGTACAGAACCTGGTGTGGAACAACGCCAGCCTGGACCGGCATGAGTTCCGCTCCGAGATACGCACCGGCCGCATGCTGTTCATCATCGTCACCAATATCCTGGGCGTGATTTGCACGCTCGGCCTGTTCCTGCCGTTCGCCCAGGTGCGCATGATGCGCTACCGGATCGAATCGCTGATGATGATACCCGAGGGGAGCCTCGACGAATTCGTCGCCACTGCCAGCGCCGATGTCAATGCCGCCGGCGAGGGCGTGTCCGACTTCATGGACTTCGACTTCTCGCTGTGACCGGCATGGACACCCCGGCGGTCACCGGCCGCTATTTCGACGGCAAGACCTCGCGCCTGCACCGCGTGACCCTGACCGTGACCGACGGCATGGCGCACCTGGCCGGCGACGTCGAACGCAGCGCGCCGCTGGCCAGCCTGCGCGTGTCCGAACGGGCGCGCCATGCAGCGCGCAAGGTCAGTTTCGACGATGGCGCGTGGCTCGAGGTGGACGACCGCGCCGCTTTTGCGCAGCTGCTGGCCACCACCGGCCACCGCGACACCGGCGTGGTGCGCGCGCAGCAGAGCTGGCGCGGCGTGCTGGTGGCGCTGGGCGTCACGGTGGGCGTGGTGGTGGCGTCGTATGTGTACGTGCTGCCCGCTGCCGCGGTCTGGGTGGCAAACGCCTTGCCGGTCAAGGTGGAGCGCCAGATGGGGCAGGGCGTGCTGGAGATTCTCGACAAGCGCGCGCTGGGACCGAGCAAGCTGCCGGCCGCGCGCCAGGAGCAGTTGCGCCGGCAGTTTGCAGCGCTGGTCGCGCCCGAGCCGGACGCGCCGACCTGGAAGCTGGTGTTTCGCAGCAGCCGCATTGGCCCCAACGCGCTGGCCCTGCCATCGGGCGACATCGTCATGACCGACGAGCTGGTGAACGTGCTCAAGGACGACCAGGCCGTGATGGGCGTGCTGGCGCACGAACTGGGCCACCTGCACCGGCGCCACCTGACGCGCCGGCTGGTGCAAAGTTCGGCCGTGGCGGCGGCCACCTGGGTGATTTTCGGCGACATCTCGGCCATGCTGACGGCGCTGCCCACGGTGGCGCTGGACATGAAATACTCGCGCGACGCCGAGTCCGAGGCCGACGATTACGCGGTGGCCATGCTGCGCCGTAACGGCATCGACCCCGAGCACATGGCACAGGCGTTCGTCAAACTGGGCGAGGCTAGCGGCGACAGGATGTCTACCTACCTGTCGAGCCACCCGGCCACCGGCGAGCGCATCGCGCGCATCCGCGCCGCCCGCTGAACGGTCCCATGCGTTGATCCGCCACAAAGCCTGAATAATTGCCTCACGGTATATCTTACCGCTGGACAATTATCAGGAGAATCGGATGAACCTCAAAGCACTGGGCTGCCTGCTGGCCCTGGTATCCGTCTGTCACAGCGCGGGCGCGCAGCAGGTGGTCCGGCTCGGCAATCTCAAGCTCGCCCACTTCGGCGCCGTCTCGTATATCAAGGAAATCGCGCCGCAGTGCGGCTTCAAGGTCGAAGAACACATATTCGCCAAGGGCCTGGACGTGATGCAGGCCATCATCGCCGGCGAACTCGACGTGGGCACCACCGCGTCGGAGGCGGCCATTCTCGGCCGTGCCGGCGGCGCGCCGATTTTTGTCGTGGCCGGCTTTGCCCGGGGCGGGGCGCGGCTGGTGGGCCGCAGCGACCTGCAGATCAAGAGCGTGCGCGATCTCAAGGGCAAGCGCGTGGGTGTTACGCGCGGCGCCATCCAGGACGTGCTGCTGCTGGCCGAATTGCACAAGCACGGCATGACCGCGTCCGACCAGCCGGGCAAGGACGTGCGGCTGGTGTTCCTTGCCTATGCCGACCTCAACCATGCACTGCTGGGCCGCAATATCGACGCCATGATGCAGTCCGAGCCGCAGTCGTCGCAGGCGCTGAGCCAGGGCTTTGGCAGCGAAATCCTGAAACCCTACGACACCCCGATCGGCGAACCGGTACGCACCATGGTGATGACCGAAAAGTTTTATACGCAACAGCGCCCGCTCGCTGAGAAATTCATGCGCTGCTTCGTGCAGGCCACCAAGACCTTCATCGAGCAGCCGGCCACCGCCGAAAAATACGTGCGCGAAGTCCTGTTCAAGGGCCAGTTGAGCAGTGCCGATTTTGTCGATGCCATCGGCAATTCGCCGTTCAGCTATGACATCACGCCCGAACACATCCAGGTCACTGCCGACACCATGCTCAAGACCGGCGTGGGCCGCTTGCGCAACTTGCCGACCGCCCACGACTGGGTGCGCACCGACCTGCTGGTGGCGGCCAAGAAAACCCTGGGTGTGAAATAGATGGCCGCCGCGTCCTTCTCCTGGCAGCGCGCGGGCGCCGGCCTGGTCGGCGCCATTGTGCCGGCGCTGGTGATCGTGCTGTGGCAGGCCGCCACCGCGCTGGGCTGGGTCAATCCGCAGGTGCTGCCATCGCCGCTGGCGGTGGTGGGCAAATGGATCGAGTACCTGCTGCCGCTGCAACCGTACCATGCCGCCGACAGCAGCTGGCTGGCCTGGGCCTGCTCGGGCGAGTTGATCGTCGACTCGCTCGGCAGCCTGTACCGCGTGGCGGTGGGGTTTGCCATTGGCGCCGGCCTGGCGCTGCCGCTGGGCCTGGCCATGGGCGCCGATGCCCGCGCCTACCGCTGGTTCAACCCGATGGTGCAGCTGCTGCGGCCGATTCCCCCGATCGCCTACATTCCGCTGTCGATCCTGTGGTTCGGGCTCGGTAATCCGCCGGCCGTGTTCCTGATCGCGCTGGGGGCATTCTTCCCGGTGCTGATGAACACCATCGCCGGCGTGCGCCAGGTCGATGGCATCTACCTGCGCGCCGCGCGCAACCTGGGCGCCACCGGCGCCACCCTGTTCGTGCGGGTGATCCTGCCTGCCGCCGTGCCATATATATTGTCCGGCGTGCGGATCGGCATCGGCACTGCCTTCATCGTGGTGATCGTCTCCGAGATGATCGCCGTAAACAACGGCCTCGGTTTCCGCATCCTCGAGGCGCGCGAGTACTTCTGGTCGGACAAGATCATCGCCGGCATGGTCACCATCGGCCTGCTGGGCCTGGCGATCGACGTGGCGATGAACCGGTTGAACAACCATCTGCTGCGCTGGCACCGCGGCCTGGAGCAGCAATGAACCCGCATATTCTGATCGACGGCGTCGGCAAGGTGTTTCATACGGCCGGGCGCGACATGGTGGCGTTGCAGGGCATCGATCTCGCCATTCCGCAAGGGCAGTTCGTCTGTCTGCTGGGGCCTTCGGGCTGCGGCAAATCGACGTTGCTCAACGCGGTGGCCGGCTTTGCGCCGCCCACCGCCGGCACCATTACCGCCGGCGGCCGGCTGGTGACCGGCCCCGGCCCCGAGCGCGGCATGGTATTCCAGGAGTACGCGCTGTTCCCGTGGATGACGGTGGCCGACAATATCGGCTTCGGCCTGCGCATCCAGGGCAAAGGCGAAGCGGCGACCGGCGCCCGGGTCGAGCAACTGCTGGCGATGCTGTCGCTGGCCGATTTTCGCCACCGCTACCCGAAAGACCTGTCGGGCGGCATGCGCCAGCGCGTGGCGATCGCCCGCGTGCTGGCGCTCGATTCGCCGATCATGCTGATGGACGAGCCGTTCGGCGCGCTCGACGCGCTCACCCGCCGCAATTTGCAGGACGAGCTGCTACGGCTGTGGGCGGCGCTGAACAAGACCATCATCTTTGTCACCCACAGCATCGAGGAGGCGATCTACCTGGCCGACCGCATCGTGGTGATGACGTACCGCCCCGGCACCATCAAGCGCGACCTGCTGGTGGACCTGCCGCGCCTGCGCGATCCGGCCGATGCATCGTTCAACGCCCTCAAGCGCGAACTGGGACAACTGGTGATGGAGGAGCAACAACGCCACCACCACGACGAACTGCGCATGGCGGCGGTCGATTGAGGGGCTGCCGCCGATTGAGCGATAGTGTAAACTGGGTGCATGCAGACCTATTTGTTCATCGCAGCCATCGTGCTGTATCTACTTTGCGCCGCGTTGCCGTCGCGCCGCGGCACGCTGGTGTCGGCGGTGACCGTCGTGGCCTGGCTGGTGCATGGCGCCGGGCTGTGGACCGACGTCGCTGCCGACGGCTCGCTGCGGCTCGGTTTTGCAGCCATGCTGTCGTCGGCGCTGTGGGTGTCGGTGGCTGCGTACTGGTTTGAGAACCGCAACTTCGGCCTCGACGGTCTGCGCCGCCTGGTCATGCCGGCCGCTGCGTTCACCGTCGCGCTGCAGGCGATCTATCCCGGCGCCCTGATCGCGCTGGGCGACAAGACCCCGCTGTTCGGCTGGCACATCGCGGTCGCCACGCTGGCCTATAGCACCCTTACCATTGCCGCTTTCCACGCCGTGCTGATGGCCTTGCAGGAAGCGCGTCTGCACGCGGCTACCGACCGCAAGAGTTTTTTGTCGGGCGCGCTCGACCAGTTGCCGGCGCTGCTCACCATGGAAAAGCTGCTGTTCCGCATGATCGGCATCGGGTTTACCTTGCTCACGCTGACCGTGTTGTCCGGCATCGTGTTTTCCGAACAACTGTTCGGGCAGGCGCTCAAGTGGGACCATAAATCGGCGTTTACCATGTTGTCGTGGCTGCTGTTCGCGGCGCTGCTGGCCGGGCGCCGCTTGCGCGGCTGGCGCGGCAAGACGGCGCTGAGTTTTACCCTGGCGGGGTTCGCCACCTTGCTGCTGGCGTATGTCGGCAGCCGTTTCGTGTTTGAAGTGGTACTGCATAAAGGATGGGCATGAGCCGCATTTTGTTTTGGGTGGGTTTGATTTGCCTGATCGTCTTCGCGATCCGCAGCAAGATTCGCAGCGCGCAAAAGCGCGCCGAACAACAAATGCGCGACGCGCAGCAACGGCAGCAGGCGCCGGGCGGTCCGGCCGGCTACGCGCCGCGCGGCGCGCAAAAGCCCGCCATCGAGGCTGAAACCATGCTCGAATGCGCGCACTGCGGCGTATTCTTCCCGGCCGGCGAGGCGGTGCGCTTCGACGGCGCCATTTATTGCAGCAAGGCGCACGCCGCCCTGCCACCGAACTGACGCCATGGAGCGCCTGCAAGCCACTCCGGCTTTGCCAGGCAACTCCCATCCCACGCGCGCGACGTTCTGGCGCTCGCTGCAAACCCTCAACGCCACCCGCATCGTCATCGCGGTGGTGCTGCTGGTTTACCTGAGCTTTGACGGTCGCGGCCTGCGGTCTTCCGGCCACTACCTGTATTTGTGGATCTGCCTGGCCTACCTGGTGCTGGCGATCGGCTTTGCCTTGACGGCGGTGTACTTGCAGCGCCGCTTCCTGGCGCAGGTGCTTACGCAAATCGCCTGCGACCTGGTCATCATCTCCCTGTTATATGTGGACGGCGGCGGCTTGCGCAGCGGCCTGGCCATCTTGTACCTGTTTCCGCTCGCCGGCACGGCCATCCTGGCGCCGCTGGTGCTGGCGCTGTTCTGCACCGCGCTGGTCGCGCTGTTCATGCTGGGCGTGGGCGTGATCCAGGTGCTGGAGATGGAGGGCGAACACGTGCTCTTGCAATCTGGCCTGTACGGCGCCGCGTATTTTGCCGCCGTGCTGGGGGTGAACCGCATGGCGGCGCGGCTGATCGGCCAGGAAGAACTGGCGATCCGGCGCGGCGTGGAGATCGGCGTGCAGCAGGCGGTCAACCGGCTGGTGATGGCCAACGTGGCCGACGGCGTGCTGGTGGTCGATGCCGATGGCCGCATCTGGGCCGGCAACCCGGCCGCGCAGCAGATGCTCGGTCTGACCGGACAGGACCTGTCGGCATCGGATGACCACGCGCCGCTGGCGCTGGCCTACGCCGAGTGGCGCGCGGATCCCGCGCTCGATACCGCCTTCATCACCCTGAAGCCGTATTTCAGCATCCGCCTCAAGGCGCGGTTTGCCGCCGTCGATCTCGGCGACGTCATCGCCGGTGGTCCCAACCTGGCGCGCAGCGTGATTTTTTTGCAGGAGGTGAGCGAGATCGAGGAACGCGCGCAGCAGCTCAAGCTGGCCTCGATGGGCCGGCTCACCGCCAGCATTGCGCACGAAGTGCGCAATCCGCTGTCGGCCATCGGCCACGCCACCGCGCTGCTCGAGGAAGACATCGCCGATCCCGGCCAGCGCCGCCTGCTGCGCATCGTCGGGGACAACGTCAAACGGGTCAACCGCATCGTCGAGGACATCCTGCAACTGTCGCGTAAATCCCACGTCCAGTACGAGCCGCTGGCGCTGGGCAGTTTCCTGGAAGAGATGCGCGACGAGTTCATCGAAACCCACAGCCTGGCCGAAGACCAGATTGCCGTGTCGGTTGCCCCCGGGACCACCGTGCATTTCGATCCGTTGCACCTGCGCGAGGTGATCGCCAACCTGGTTGGCAATGCCCTGCGCTACGCCAGCGGCGCGCCGGCGTCGGTGCGGCTGGACCTGGTGCGGCAGCCGAACTGGCTGGAATTGCACGTGCAGGATGACGGTCCTGGCATCAGCGGTGAGGTGCGCGCGCATCTGTTTGAACCGTTTTACACCACATCGAGCAAAGGAACCGGGCTGGGGCTGTATCTGGCGCGTGAAATGTGTTTGAATAATGAAGCGCGGCTCGATTATGAATACCGCTTCGATAGTGTTGGTATCGACGAGGGTATCGAAAACAGCCACGACAGTCATCGCGTCGATCGCCGGTCCGGCGGCCGCTTTGTCATCACTTTCGCACCACCGCAAAAGTAATCGAAAGGCTGTCCATGAGCGTGAGGTCCCCCCGCGTGCTCGTCGTCGATGATGAAGCCGACCTGCGCGAACTGCTGGAGCTGACCCTGGTAAAAATGGGGCTCGATGTCGACAGCGCCGCCACCGTGGCCGAGGCCCGCGCGCTGCTGGCCCGCCACCCCTATCAACTGGTACTGACCGACATGCGCCTGCCCGACGGCCTGGGGCTGGAACTGGTGCGCGACGTGGCCACCACATACAAGAACACGCCGATCGCGGTGGTCACCGCTTTCGGCAGTGCCGACAACGCGGTGGTCGCGCTCAAGGCCGGCGCGTTCGACTACATCGCCAAACCGGTCGCCCTCGACCAACTGCGCCTGCTGGTGCGCTCGGCGCTGCGGGTGCACGAGGCCGCGCCCGGTGTCCATAGTAATGGCCCGGCCGATGCCGAGGCGGTGGACGGCCGGCTCAAGGGCGGATCGGCCGTGATGGCGGCGCTGCGCGCGCAGATCGGCCGGCTGGCGCGGTCGATGGCGCCGATCGCCATCCACGGCGAATCGGGCAGCGGCAAGGAACTGGCGGCGCGCGAAATCCACGCCCGCAGCCCGCGTGCCGGCCAGCCTTTCATTGCGGTCAACTGCGGTGCGATCCCGGAGGCGCTGATGGAAGCCGAGTTTTTCGGCTACCGCAAGGGCGCCTTCACCGGCGCAGCCGACGACCGCGACGGCTTTTTCCAGGCCGCCAACGGCGGCACCCTGCTGCTCGACGAGGTGGCAGACCTGCCGCTGGCGATGCAGGTCAAGCTGCTGCGCGCGATCCAGGAGCGGCGCGTGCGCAAGATCGGCGCCACGTCGGAGGAGCCGGTCGATGTACGCCTGATCAGCGCCACCCACAAGAACCTGGCGCGCTGCGTGGAGCAGGGCGCCTTTCGCCAGGACCTGTTCTATCGCCTGAACGTGATCGAACTGGCAGTGCCGCCGCTGCGCGAACGCCAGGGCGACCTGCCGGCGCTGGCCGACGCCATCCTCGAACGCCTCGGTGGCGGCGGCCACAAGGCGGCGCTGGGGCCGGGCGTGCTCGAAGCGCTGGCCGGCTACCGCTTTCCCGGCAATGTGCGCGAACTGGAAAACATCCTCGAGCGCGCGCTGGCGTTTGCCAACGACGGCGTGATCGAGGTGGCTGACCTGGCGCTCAAGGCCGGGCAGGTGAGCCAGGGTGGCGATGGGGTGGCGGTGGCCGCGTCGTCTGCCGCGTCGTCTGCCATATCGTCGTCCGCGCCGGCCGACTTGCCGGCCAACCTGCCCGACTACCTGATCGCCATCGAGCGCGATATCATATTGCGGGCACTGGCGCAGACGCAATTCAACCGTACCCAGGCCGCGCAGCTGCTGGGCATCAGCTTTCGCCAGTTGCGCTATCAAATGCAGAAACTGAATATCCAGGAACCTGAAGCATGAAACCTGTAGTTGCCGTCGATGCCGACGGCTGGTGGCCGGCGGCGGCGCGCTATGACAGCCCGTTCATCGACGCGCGGCCCGATCCCGAAGACATCACCCTGCTGGTCATCCACAACATCGGTTTGCCGGGCGGGCGCTGTGGCGGTCCGCAGGTGTCGGACCTGTTCACCGGCCGCCTCGATTATAATGTTGACCCTTCGCTGGCAGACCTGCGCGATCTGCGGGTGTCGAGCCACTTCTTTATCCGGCGCGACGGCCGCGTGGTGCAGTACGCCCCGGCCGGCGCGCGCGCCTGGCATGCCGGCGTCTCGATGTTCGGCGGGCGGGTAAAATGTAATGATTTTTCGATCGGTATCGAGCTCGAAGGCAATGACCACACCCCGTTCGAGGCGGCGCAATATGCGGCGCTGGCGGACCTGACCGGGGCGTTGCTGGCGCGGTATCCGGTCACCGATATACAAGGACACGAACACGTCGCGCCGGGCCGCAAAACCGACCCCGGCGCGTTTTTTGACTGGAAAAAATATGCCGAGAGCAGTCCGTCGTTAGTACTTGCTAACCCCGGACTGCGCGTAGTGAAAGGCCTCCTGTAAAGTCAATTGAAAAATTGCCTTTACCGCTAAAAAATACCCTTGCACGGGTACTTTGCGCCTACTACAATCAGTGCATGGAATTCGTTTAAACACTAGATGTAGTAGTTCTCAAGGCACTGGTTCTTAACCTGTTGTAAGGCACAGGGCCAGGGCAACATCCATTTCAGCTCTATATTCCGCAACAATAAGCCAGCCTGGTTCGCCCGGCTGCATGCTTTATTTTTGCCATTTTATTTACAAACATACATCGCGCAGCACGGCTGCACGCTGTTACCGGGGAGCTTCAATGCAATCTACTCAAGACAACACCTTCAATCCAGCGCTGGTCCCAGCAGCCGCTGCGAGCGCCGCCAGCAGCCCGTCCACGGCCGCCAGCGACCTCGGTGACTACCGCATCATCCGCCGTAACGGCGCGGTCGTCGCGTTTGAACCGTCGAAAATCGCGATCGCCGTGACCAAGGCCTTCCTGGCCGTGAACGGTGGCCAGGGCGCCGCTTCGGCCCGCATTCGCGAATTGGTAGAGCAGCTCACCGCCAGCGTCGTGTCGGCCCTGGTGCGCCGCCAGCCTTCGGGCGGCACCTTCCACATCGAAGACGTGCAAGACCAGGTGGAACTGGCGCTGATGCGCTCGGGCGAGCATGACGTGGCCCGCGCCTACGTGCTGTACCGCGCCAAGCACATGGAAGAGCGCCGCCTGGCCAAGGAAGCCCAAGGTGGTGCCGCCGCCATCGCCGCGCCGCAAATCCACGTGGTGGAAAACGGCGAGCGCAAGCCGCTGGAAATGAGCCGCGTCACCAGCCTGATCAACGCCGCCTGCATCGGCCTGGAAAAGCACGTCGATGCCGACGCCATCCTGGCTGAAACCCTGAAAAACCTGTACGACGGCGTGCCGGTCGAAGAGCTGCACAAGTCCGCCATCCTGGCGGCGCGCGCGCTGATGGAAAAAGACCCGGCCTACTCGCAAGTGACGGCCCGCATCCTGCTGCACACCATCCGCAAGGAAGTCTTCGGCAAGGAAGTCGCGCAAGGCGCGGCCGCTGCCGAGTACATCACGTACTTCCCGCAATACATCGCCAACGGCATCAAGAACGAACTGCTCGACGCCAAGCTGGCCGAGTTCGACCTCGAGCGCCTGGCCAAGGCGCTGGTCGCCGACCGCGACCTGCAGTTCGGCTACATCGGCCTGCAAACCCTGTACGACCGCTACTTCCTGCACGTGCGCGACGTGCGCATCGAAATGCCGCAGGCGTTCTACATGCGCGTGGCCATGGGCCTGTCGCTCAACGAACAGGACCGCGAAGCGCGCGCCATCGAGTTCTACCAGCTGCTGTCGTCGTTCGACTTCATGTCGTCCACGCCCACGCTGTTCAACTCGGGCACGCTGCGCTCGCAGCTGTCGTCGTGCTACCTGACCACCGTATCGGATGACCTCGAAGGCATCTACGACGCCATCAAGGAAAACGCATTGCTGGCCAAGTTCGCCGGCGGCCTCGGTAACGACTGGACGCCAGTGCGGGCCCTGGGCGCCCACATCAAGGGCACCAACGGCAAGTCGCAAGGCGTGGTGCCGTTCCTCAAAGTGGTCAACGACACCGCCGTGGCGGTCAACCAGGGCGGCAAGCGCAAGGGCGCAGTCTGCGCCTACCTGGAAACCTGGCACATGGACATCGAAGAGTTCCTGGACCTGCGTAAAAACACCGGCGACGACCGCCGCCGCACCCACGACATGAACACGGCCAACTGGATTCCCGACCTGTTCATGAAGCGCGTGATGGAAAAAGGCGACTGGACCCTGTTCTCGCCGTCGGACACGCCTGACCTGCACGACCTGGTCGGCAAGGCCTTCGAAAAAGCGTACGTCGCGTACGAAGCCCGTGCTGCTGCCGGCGAGATCCGCGTATTCAAGAAAATCGCCGCGCTCGACCTGTGGCGCAAGATGCTGTCGATGCTGTTCGAAACCGGCCACCCATGGATCACGTTCAAAGACCCATGCAACATCCGTTCGCCGCAATCGCACGTGGGCATGGTCCACAGCTCCAACCTGTGCACCGAGATCACCCTGAACACCGGTCCTGACGAAATCGCCGTCTGCAACCTCGGTTCGGTCAACCTGCCGGCGCACATGAAAGAAGGCAAGCTCGATCACGTCAAGCTGCAGAAAACCGTGCGTACCGCGATGCGCATGCTCGACAACGTCATCGATATCAACTACTACGCCGTCGAAAAAGCACGCAACGCCAATATGCGTCACCGTCCGGTGGGCATGGGTGTGATGGGCTTCCAGGACTGCCTGCACATGATGCGCGTGCCTTTCGCCTCGCAAGAGTGCGTGAACTTCGCCGATACCTCGATGGAAGCGGTGTGCTACTACGCCTACCTGGCCTCGACCGAACTGGCCGAAGAGCGTGGCCACTATGCGTCGTACAAAGGTTCGCTGTGGGACCGTGGCATCCTGCCGCAAGACTCGATCAATCTGCTGGCTGAAGAGCGCGGCGGCTACCTCGAGCAGGACCTGTCGTCGGCCATGGACTGGACCCCGGTGCGCGAACGCATCGCCAAGTTCGGCATGCGCAACTCGAACTGCGTGGCGATCGCTCCGACCGCCACCATCTCGAACATCATCGGCGTGTCGGCCTGCATCGAGCCGACGTTCCAGAACCTGTACGTGAAATCGAACCTGTCGGGCGAGTTCACCGAGATCAACGGCTACCTGGTGCGCGACCTGAAGGCGCGCGACCTGTGGGACGAAGTCATGATCGCCGACCTGAAATACTTCGACGGCTCGCTGACCAAGATCGACCGCATCCCGGACGACCTGCGCGACATTTACGCTACCGCGTTTGAAGTCTCGCCGAGCTGGCTGGTGGAAGCGGCATCGCGTCGCCAGAAATGGATCGACCAGGCGCAGTCGCTGAACATCTACATGGCTGGCGCGTCGGGTAAAAAGCTGGACGAGACCTACAAACTGGCATGGCTGCGCGGCCTGAAAACCACGTACTACCTGCGCACCACCTCGGCCACCCATACCGAGAAATCGACCTCCAAGACCGGCGCCCTGAACGCCGTGGCAGTCGATGGCGGCATGTCGGCCAGCGCCAAGGCTGCGGCACCAGTCGCTCCGGTAGCTGCTGCTGCCCCGGTAGCTGCCGCAGCAGTTGCCGCATCCGCCGAGGAAGACGGCGAAGCCTGCTACCTGCGTCCTGGTGACGACGGTTTCGAGGAATGCGAAGCCTGCCAATAATCCGCCACGGTGCAGTGGGCGCGTTTTGAACACCGCCCGGCACCTTTAGCTTGAGCGCCGTCGTCCTCCCTTGCGGGGACGACGGCTTTGCCGTCCCGGGCTGCCGGGACCACATATATATAGAAGGAATCCATTATGTCGCTCTCCTGGGACGAAGACACCGCACCGGCTGCACCCGCCGCCATCAACCCTGCCGCGCTGGAAGGCGAGGGCACCACCGCCGAGCAAGTGGCGCGCCGCGTCAACGCCGACGACAAGCGCATCATCAACGGCAAAACCGACGTCAACCAGCTGGTACCGTTCAAGTACAAGTGGGCGTGGGACAAATACCTGGCAGGCTGCGCCAACCACTGGATGCCGCAGGAAGTGAACATGCAGCGCGATATCGAGCTGTGGAAGAACCCGAACGGCCTGACCGACGACGAGCGTCGCCTGGTCAAGCGCAACCTCGGCTTCTTTGTCACCGCCGACTCGCTGGCCGCCAACAACATCGTGCTGGGCACCTACCGCCACATCACCGCGCCAGAGTGCCGCCAGTACCTGCTGCGCCAGGCGTTCGAGGAAGCGATCCACACCCACGCCTACCAGTACATCGTGGAGTCGCTGGGCCTGGACGAAGCCGAAATCTTCAACGCCTACAACGAAGTCAAATCGATCCGCGACAAGGATGAATTCCTGATCCCGTTCATCGACACCCTGACCGACCCGGCCTTCACCACCGGCACCGTGGAAAACGACCAGAAACTGCTCAAGTCCCTGATCGTGTTCGCGTGCCTGATGGAAGGCCTGTTCTTCTACGTCGGCTTCACCCAGATCCTGGCGCTGGGCCGCCAGAACAAGATGATGGGCGCCGCCGAGCAGTACCAGTACATCCTGCGCGACGAATCGATGCACTGCAATTTCGGCATCGACCTGATCAACACCATCAAGATGGAAAATCCGCTGCTGTGGACTCCGGCCTTCAAGGAAGAGATCAAGCAGCTGTTCCTGCAGGCCGTGGACCTCGAATACGCGTACGCCGAAGACACCATGCCACGCGGCGTGCTCGGGCTGAACGCGACCATGTTCAAAGGCTACCTGCGCTTCATCGCCAACCGCCGCGCCACCCAGATCGGCCTCGAGACGCTGTTCGACCAGGAAGAAAATCCGTTCCCGTGGATGAGCGAGATGATCGACCTGAAAAAAGAACGCAATTTCTTCGAGACGCGCGTGATCGAATACCAGACCGGCGGCGCGCTGAACTGGGATTGATGGTTAGTCCGGATTTGATGGCTGGCTGAGGGGAGGGCAAAGAAATTTGCACTCCCTTTTTTCTTAGTGAAGCCGGTCACGGTTGGCCAGGATGGCGCGGGTGATGGCTTTCACTGTCGCGGCCCGGATGGGCGCATTGCGGGCCAGCTGTGCGAACAGGCCGGCCCGCGTCACCATCGCGGCGATGATATCGCGCGCCCGTCGTTCGGGCAGGGCGGCATCCGTGGCCAGGCGCAGCAGGTCGTCCAGCGCGGGCGCTGCGCCTTCGCCCATGACTGCCATCTGGTGTCCGCCGCCAGGCCCGGGGTGGAAGCCGATGTCGTAGCATGGCGATAGCTGGAAGCTGCCATCTCGCTCCATTCGATAGGAGAAATTTTTGGCGTGATCGTCGCGGTTATTAAACAGCACGTTGAACACGCAACGTTCGAACGCCGCCTCGACCTGGCGTTCGTCGCGGGTGACGAGCCGGGTAGCGCGCAGGAAGGTGCTGTAGTCGAGTGACGGCAGCCGGAAGTCGGCGTGCAGCAGGCCAGCGAGCGTATGCACCGGCACCCGCATCCCGGCGTACCGGTCGAAGCGCTGGACCCCGAACGCTGCCAGGCGTCGGTCCAGGTCGAAGTGACGGGTGGCCGGCATCGGCAAGCCACAGGCCCGCGCCAGTTCGGCATACACATGCTCGATTGCGCACACCTCCTTGTGTTCACCCTGCGCCGGGAACTTCACCATCCACGGCTGTCCCCAACCCGGATCGTCGCGGGTGGTGGCGGCGCCGCTGGCGGGATCGAGGCGCAGCAGCACCTTCGGGCGCGATCCATGCGGTGAGCCGCCCAGCATGCTCAGCTGTTTGAGCAGGACGTTATCCCTGCCCTGCAGGACCGTCTGCATTGCTTTCGCCATGTCGAGTAGCGAGAGATCGTCAGGCGACAGTTCCATCGGGTCGGGCGGCACATAACCGAGCGCGCCCATGCCCCGGTCGCCGATAAAGGCCAGGCGGTCGAGCGGCGAGATGTTATTGAGCGCGCGTCCCTGCTTGCGGAACAGACGGTCCATCAGCAGCATCCCCCAACCGTCAGGCAGAGAGTCGGCGATCAGGCCGGGCAAGTGGTGCTGGTGTGGCGGGAAACCGTGGAAGGCACCCGGCCGCAGCGGCAGGTGGCGCGGCGAGAGTTCGATGCCGCGATGGAGTGCGGCCGGCGAGTATTCGAACAGGATACCCAGACCGTTGTCGGCCAGCGTACCGAGGTGCCAGTCCTCGCCCCATCCCTTGTACATGACGGCGAGCCGCTTCATCTCGATGCCTTGCGCGGTGCGCGTTGGCGGTTGGCGCGTTCGGCCTTTTCCATGGCGGCGATAGACACCATCCGGATCAGGAAAATGTCACGCAACTCGTCGGACAGGCCGAGCGCGGCGACGACATGGATGAAGGATTCGAGTGTCGCCCTGCCGTGCTTTTCGAGGTTCTTGATGGTGCCTGCCGAGATGCCTGCGCGCTGCGCCAGTTCGATTTGCGACCATCCCTGCACCAGCCGGCGCGCGCGCAAACGTCGTCCCAACTCGACGCAAATCTCCGGCGTGGTCGCCAGCGTAAAGTCAAACATATTGCCTCCTATGCGGAAGACGAGCACCTAATGGATAAGATACTACTCCTTAAATGCGACGACACTTCACGCGTCCGATAGCAGTACCCGGTGCATATGCCGAGCATCCATAGCATCAGCGCGCAGGTCGTCCCGATGATCGATGCGGCGATTGCGTCGCATCGAAGCGCGCCAATGCCCGCAAGGGTTTTCGTCGCGGACGCCGATGTGCTTAACGCCGATTTACACGCTGCGAGCGCGCTGCGCGTGCCTCTCAAACGCAGTGCCCATGCGGTGCACCGCTGCTTTGTGCTTGCCATTCGCCGGACTGTGTCTCATAATCGCGACGAATTTGAAAACGGTATGTGGCGATGGCGCGCAAGCGATGCGCAAGCGCTTCCGGATCAGGAATAGGGTGGCGCGCGGCGCGTGCAGTGCGAGTCGGAATCGCAGACACCCAGGCGGAGACTGGTGCGCTTTAAAGCGATCAAGTTTTGCGCGGCGCGGCAGGCGCGCTTCCCGGACCGGTCGAGCGCACGCGACGCGGTGCGACGGCGCGGCGCGCTGGAAGCGCGGCGCAGCGCGTATGTGAAATGCCGAGCATATGAAGTAAAAAAGCCCGCGATTCGCTGCTGTGCTGGTTGCGCACCGATAAGGTTTTCGTGTACTTTACGAACATGAAAAAGCGTGTATGTAAACACTGACCGCGAGATGAAATACCGGGACATTGATTCACACCTATGCACAAGACCACACCGTTTTCGAACAGCCGTCTTGCCTGACCGGGTTCAGGCCGGGCGGTTTTTTGTTTGAATCGAAAGCGATGGTGGCTGCGACGAAGGTCATGGAGCTGAGGATACGCCCGACCTACCGCACACGTCGCAACAAGATTTTATGCTGTCCGCCGCGCCGGCCACGGACGGCGACCAGCTTGATGGCTGAAGCGCTGCACTCGTGAGGGGATGCAGCAGTTCAGCTAGTGCCGAATTCATTAGCGCAACCGACATCGTTTGCGCCGATGAATAATTCGCCTGGCCCAATCCGGGGTCGGACGGGTTTTAAATCTTGTATGTGAATTTTCCCATCCCCGATGAAGGAGAACTAGTTATGGCAACCGCCGCAAAAAAACCAGCAGCAAAAAAGCCGGCTACTAAAGCCGCCGCGACCACCACCACCACCGCAGCCAAAAAGCCTGTCGCCGCCAAAGCCGCAGCCGCCAAACCGGCAGCCAAAGCCGCCGCTAAACCAGTAGCGAAAAAAGCTGTCGCCGCCAAACCGGCAGTGAAAGCTGCACCGAAGGCAGCCGCCAAGCCAGCCGCAAAAGCAGCTCCTAAAGCAGCACCTAAGGCAGCACCTAAGGCAGCAGCCAAGCCGGCAGCGAAAGCCGCACCTAAGGCAGCAACCAAGGCAGCCGCCAAGCCAGTAGCGAAAAAAGCTGTCGCCGCTAAACCGGCAGCGAAAGCCGCTCCTAAAGCAGCCGCCAAGCCAGCAGCAAAAGCCGCTCCTAAAGCTGCAACTAAGGCCGCCGCCAAGCCGGTAGCGAAAAAGGCCACCGCCAAGCCAGCCGCGAAAGCCGCTCCTAAAGCAGCAGCCAAGGCAGCTCCTAAAGCCGCAGCCAAAGCAGCTCCTAAAGCCGCAGCCAAAGCAGCACCTAAAGCCGCAGCCAAAGCAGCTCCTAAAGCCGCCGCCAAGCCAGCAGCGAAAGCAGCACCGAAGGCAGCCGCCAAGCCAGCAGCCAAAGCAGCTCCTAAAGCAGCAGCCAAAGCAGCACCTAAAGCAGCACCTAAAGCCGCAGCCAAGGCCGCTCCTAAAGCAGCAGCGAAACCAGCCGCCAAAGCCGCACCTAAAGCAGCTGCAAAACCAGCCGCCGCCAAACCAGCAGCCAAAAAAGCTGTCGCCGCCAAACCAGCAGTAAAAGCAGCAGCCAAACCGGCTGCAAAGGCCGCGGCTAAGCCAGCAGCAAAAAAGCCGGTTGAGGCTGCAGCGAAACCAGCTGCCAAGCCTGCCGCAAAAGCTGCCGCCAAGCCAGCTGCAGCGAAACCTGCTGCTGCCAAACCAGCAGCCGCAAAACCTGTAGCAGCAAAACCAGCCGCCAAGAAAGCCGCCGCCAAACCGGCAGCCGCCCCGGCGCCTGTCGCTGCCGCTCCAGCGCCAGCAGCCGCACCGGTAGCAGCAGCGCCGGCAGCAGTAGCAGCGGCACCAGCCGCCGCTGCACCAGCAGTGAAAAAAGCAGCAGCGCCTAAAAAGCCTGCCGCGCCGAAGGAAGCTGCTGTCAAGCCAGCAGCCGCTCCGGCCGCTACGCCTGCACCTGCCGCCAAAACCGTGCTGGCACCAGCTGCCGCATGGCCGTTCCCAACCAGCACCCGTCCTTCGTAATCGAAGGCTTCTGCTGAGGCAATCGGGCCGCTGTGTGAGACAATCACACAGCGGCTTTTTTATTGGAGGGACTCCGTGCTTGTAACAATACTGAAGTTGATTGTCGATGCCATTGCGGTTCTGCTCGGTTCGGCATTACTGCTGCGTTTCTGGATGCAGGCGATCCGCGTGCGGCCACCGGCCCAGGTGGCGCAATTCACGTTCCAGTTGTCGGACTGGCTGGTGCGCCCGCTGCGGCGCGTGGTGCCGGGCATGGGCGGCTACGACTGGGCCAGCCTGATCGGCGCCTTCCTGATCGTGCTGCTGGCCACCTGCGTGTTCTTCCTCGCGGGCTGGAGTGTGCAACTGGTCTTGCTGGTGGCGTTCGAGCGCTTCCTGTCGTGGATACTGTATGGCTTCATGGCGCTGCTGGTGATCGAGGTCATCTTTAGCTGGATCAACCCGCATGCGCCGCTGGCGCCGTTCATCCGGGCGCTCAACGAGCCGCTGCTGCGTCCGATCCGCAAGGTGGTGCCGCTGATCGGTAATCTCGATTTGTCGGTGCTGGTGGCGCTGATATTGCTCCAGATCGCGCAGTTGCTGTTGGGACTGGCCTTCAACGGCCGCTGACCCGACAGCACGCAAAAAAGCCCGCGCCGGTTATTCACCGGCGCGGGCTTTTTTACGGCTGCAGGATTAGTAGCGGTAACCGAACGCGGCTTCGAACTTGTCGGCGATCTCGGCTGCCGTCAGGCGGTGGTTTTGCGCACCCTTGCTAGCGATCTTGATCGCGCCCAGCAGGCTGGCCAGGCGGCCCGTGGTTTCCCATTTCCAGCCGTTGGTGATGCCGAACAGCAGGCCGGCGCGGTAGGCGTCGCCGCAGCCGGTCGGGTCCAGCACTTCGGTGGCAGGCACGGCCGGGATGTCGATGCGCTCGCCACGGGTGTAAATTTCCGAACCCTGCTCGCCACGGGTGATGATCAGCGCTTCCACGCGGCTGGCGATGTCGGTCACGCTCAAGCCGGTGCGCTCCGTCAGCAGCTCGATTTCGTAATCGTTGGTGGTGACGTAGGTGGCCTGGTCGATGAAGGTGGTCAGTTCTTCGCCGTTGAACATCGGCAGTTGCTGCCCCGGATCGAAGATAAACGGGATTTCCAGCTTGACCAGGTCGGCCGCGTGCTTTTGCATGCCCAGGTGGCCGTCCGGCGAGATGATGGCTAGCGCGGCAGGGCCGGCCCTGGCGATATCGTTCTCGTGCGCATAGGACATGGCGCCCGGGTGGAAGGCGTTGATCTGGTTGCCGTCCTGGTCGGCCGTGACGAAGCACTGGGCGTTGTAGGCATCTTCCTTGATCAGGATGTTGTCCGACGGGATGCCGAGCTTGGCCAGGCGGGCAATATAGGCCGCGTTGTCCTGGCCCATCACGCCGACGATGCGCGGATCGCCGCCCAGCATCTTGAGGTTGTAGGCGATGTTGCCGGAGCAGCCGCCGAATTCGGTGCGCATGGTTGGCGCCAGGAACGACACGTTCACTTTATGGAGCTGGTCGGCCAGCAGGATGCTGTCGAAGCGGCCCGGGAACTGCAGGATGGTGTCGATCGCGAGCGAGCCGCAAATCAAGGAGGTCTGGGTCATGATGGTTCTTTATGGATAAAAGACTGCGATGTGATAGCCCGATGCCCTGGGCTGTTTCAATTCAAAGTAGAGTTTGACAGGTTGTTCGCTGCGTGCGGGAAACCCTTGGGCGATCTCGACTTCGGGATCGAGATAATCGCGCGGCGCGAGGACGCGGCGCAACATGGTCTTGTCGTTGGCATCGTCCAGCACCAGTTCGATGTGCGGCCAGGCCTGGGCGCTGCCGCTGCTGTTCTTGAGCGACGTGGAGAACGAAAACGTGTTGTCGCTCAGGGTTTGCAGCTCGCCCTGTTCGATGGCCAGCTCGTCGATCTGCGACGGCAGTTCGACCTTGCAGCCGAGCGGTTTGCAGGCGGCCACCAGCGCCGGCTTGAGCGACGGCATGGCCGCTGCCAGCGGGTTGCGGAAGGTGGTCAGTCCCTGCGCCACCAGTGCGCCGAGCATCAGTACGATGCCCAGGCACAGGGCGATGGTGGTGGCGCGGCCATAGCGCTCGCGGTGGCGTTCGCGCTTGACGAAGCCGGGTTCGTCGTCTGCAGGCTCTGCAATTGCCTCTGCCGGGGTCTTTGCCTCAGGTTCCAGCGTGTGGTGGTCCACCGCGGACTCGGCCACCAGTGTTTCAGTGCTGTGGAATTCCGGCTCGTAATAGCGGTCTGCGGGCGGGGCGGAGACGGTGCGCAGCAGCGTATGGCTGGGCGGAATATCGTCTTGCGCCTGGGCGGCAAGACCGCCATGGGACAGTTGCAGCAGCGCTTGCTCGTCTTCTTCGTCGAGTTCGTCAGGACGCGGGGAAAAGTCGAGCGTGGGTTCACGGCGCTCGTCGCTGCGTGCCGGTTTGACTTCCCGGATGGCTTGCACCGCCGGCGCCGGTTGCGCGGCCGCCATGCGCGCGTCCAGCGCGGCCAGCTCCACCTCGATCGCCGCTTGCAACTCTTCCTCGGACAGCGTGTCGCCGCTGATCAGGTCTTGCGCGGTTGGTTCGGGGAGGGGGGCTGGCTCGGGGTCAGCCAGTACAGCAGGCTCCGGCAGCGGCTCGGGCTCAGGCTTGGTGAGCGATACCGGCGCCGCTGGCGGCGCCGGCGGCCGGACACGCCACTGTGCGGACAATGGCTGCGGCGCAGGTTCGGCCGCCGAAGTCCCGGCCTCATCATCGAAATCCAGGCTGAGCGCCGCCACCGAGTCCGGCAGATTAACTTCTTCCATCATCGGCAGCGGCGGCGGGATAGCGTCGTCGAGGCCGTCGAAATCGAGATCGAACTCGCTTGGTTCGGCGGCCGGCACAATGGCGGTAGGAGTAGCGGCAGGCGGCGCCAGCGGCTCCAGCAACGCCGCATTACCATCAAACACCTGGTTGCAGGAGCCACAGCGCACTATGCCCCCACGTAATTTCAGCTGGTCATGAGCGACCCGAAATATCGTGTTGCAGTGGGGGCATTTGGTGGCAAGCGCCATGGGTGTGATTAGCGCGCGGCGGGAACCACGTCACTGCCGAGGCGACCGTGCAGGGCGACCCAGCCATCCTGTTCGGCCCATACGCCGAGCTTGATGAACGGTGCGTAAGCGGCAGCCACTTCCTCGGCCTGGCGCGCCAGCACGCCCGACAGGATCAGTGCGCCACCGGGCGCGACGCGGCCCGACAACATCGGCGCCATCAATTTCAATGGGCTCGACAGGATATTCGCCACCACGATGTCGAACTTCTGCTCGGCATGCGCTGACTGGGCAAAGGTATCGGGCAGGAAGTATTCGATCTCGCAATGGTTGCGCTGGGCATTGTCGGCGGCCGATTCGATCGCTTGCGGATCGATGTCCACACCCACGACTTCGCCAGCGCCGACCTTCTTGGCCACCATGGCCAGGATGCCGGAACCGCAGCCGTAGTCGAGCACGGTCTTGCCGGGCGCCGGATGGGCTTCCAGCCATTCCATGCACAAGCGTGTGGTCGGATGGCTGCCGGTACCGAACGCCAGGCCCGGATCGAGTTCCAGGATCAGCGCGTCAGGATCCGGCGCTTCGTGCCAGCTCGGCACGACCCAGATGTTCTTGCCGATGTGAATCGGCGCGAACTGCGATTGCGTCAGGCGCACCCAGTCCTGCTCTTCCACCTTGCGGGTGGTGAACTTGGGCAGCTTGGCCAGGCCGGCTTGGCCGGCGGCAGCAGCCACGATCACCGCCTGGTCGTCGGCTTCGTCGGTCAGGGCCACCACGCGGCTGTGGTCCCAGGCCGCTTCGGTCGGCTCCATGCCCGGCTCGCCGAACAGCGGACGCTCGGCATCGGTGCCTTCATCGGCGTCCTCGACGGAGACCGACAGCGCGCCCACGTCCATCAGTGCTTCGGACAGGGCTTCGGCGTGTTCGCGCGCGATTTCGATGACGATTTCGGTCCAGCTCATTGTGGTGCTTTCGGGTTCAGGCTCAGTTTATTGAGTTCCGGCATGTCGGCCAGCTTGTGCTCGAGGTAGTGAATATTGGTGCCGCCTTCGATGAAACGGGCGTCGATCATCAGCTCGCGGTGCAGCGGGATGTTGGTGGAAATACCCTCAACGACCATTTCGGACAGCGCGATCTGCATGCGGCGGATGGCCTGCTCGCGGGTGGCGCCGTACGAAATGACCTTGCCGATCATCGAATCGTAATGCGGCGGCACGTAGTAGCCAGCGTACGCGTGCGAATCGACGCGGATGCCGGGACCTCCCGGCACGTGCCACGACGTAATGCGGCCCGGCGACGGCGTGAACTTGAACGCGTCCTCGGCATTGATACGGCACTCGATGGCGTGGCCCGAGAGCATGACGTCGCGCTGGCGGAAGCGCAGCTTCTCGCCGCAGGCGATGCGGATCTGCTCCTGCACGATGTCGATGCCGGTGATCATTTCGGTAACCGGGTGTTCGACCTGCACGCGGGTGTTCATCTCGATGAAGTAGAACTCGCCGTTTTCATACAGGAACTCGAAGGTGCCGGCGCCACGGTAGCCGATCTTGCGGCAGGCTTCGGCGCAGCGGTCGCCGATCTTTTCGATCAGCTTGCGCGGGATGCCCGGCGCCGGTGCTTCTTCGATCACCTTCTGGTGGCGGCGCTGCATCGAGCAGTCGCGTTCGCCCAGCCAGACGGCGTTTTTGTGTTCGTCGGCAAGGATCTGGATTTCCACGTGGCGCGGATTTTCCAGGTACTTTTCCATGTACACTTCCGGATTGCCAAAGGCGGTACCGGCTTCGGTCTTGGTCATGGCCACGGCATTGATCAGCGCCGCTTCGGTATGCACCACGCGCATGCCGCGACCGCCACCGCCACCGGCCGCCTTGATGATGACCGGGTAGCCGACCTTGCGGGCGATCTGCACGATCGCTTTCGGGTCGTCGGGCAGCGCGCCTTCCGAGCCGGGCACGCAGGGCACGCCGGCCTTGATCATGGTTTGCTTGGCCGACACCTTGTCGCCCATGATGCGGATCGATTCCGAACGCGGGCCGATGAACACGAAGCCCGATTTTTCCACGCGCTCGGCGAAGTCGGCGTTTTCCGACAGGAAGCCGTAGCCCGGGTGGATCGCTTCGGCGTCGGTCACTTCGGCCGCGCTGATGATGGCTGGCATGTTCAGGTAGCTGAGCGTCGAGGCGGCCGGGCCGATACATACCGACTCGTCGGCCAACTTGACGTACTTGGCGTCCTTGTCCGCTTCCGAGTGGACCACGACCGTCTTGATGCCCAGTTCGCGGCAAGCGCGCTGGATACGGAGGGCAATTTCGCCACGATTGGCAATGAGGATTTTTTCAAACATGGTAGGTTCGCGTATTTCTGTGATCACCGGCAGAGACCGGTAACATCAAGTAGGGAGGGGATGCGGAAGACGGCGCGCCCGTCACCGACTGTGCGGCGGGGCGGGCGCTGAAACTCGTCTTAGCCTATCACAAACAGCGGTTGGCCGAATTCGACCGGCTGGCCATTCTCGACCAGGATCTGGGTGATCGTGCCGGACTTGTCGGCATCGATTTCGTTGAGCAGCTTCATCGCTTCGATGATGCAGAGGGTTTCGCCTTCCTTGACGGTGGAACCCACTTCGACGAAAGCTGCCGAACCCGGCGCCGACGAACGGTAGAAGGTGCCGACCATCGGCGATTTGACGATGTGGCCGGTTGGCTCGGCGGCTACGGCAGGCGCGGCTGCGACAGCCGGGGCGGCGGCCGGCGCCGGTGCTGCATGGTACTGAGGAATGCCTTGCGGCTGCATCATCACCATCTGGTTTTGCGGCATGGCCGACGATTTGACGATGCGGACTTTGCTCTCGCCTTCGGTCACTTCGAGCTCTGCGATGTCGGATTCTGCGACCAAATCAATCAAGGTCTTCAGTTTGCGTAGATCCATGTAACCCCCAGGAATATCTTGTTTTTAAGTGATGACGGCAACGCCTTTTGGGCGCAGCCGCGTTAAATTGCGCGCAGATCGCGTAGATTATCGCCTTTTAAGAACGAAGTCGATGGCAAACCGATATCCTTCGATACCGAGTCCGCAGATCGTGCCGATCGCGATCGCGCTCAGGAATGAATGGTGGCGAAACGACTCGCGCTGGTAAATATTCGAAATATGCACTTCTACAAACGGAATGGCCACGCCCGCCAGGGCGTCGCGCAGGGCCACGCTGGTATGCGTGAGTCCACCCGGGTTGATGACGATGGCGTCCACGCCCTCGGTGCGGGCAGCATGGATGCGGTCGATCAACGCCCCTTCGTGATTGCTCTGAAAACAAGACAAGGTGGCGCCAGCGGCTTGCGCTTGCGCCTGGGCTGCTTGTTCAACATCGGCCAGGGTGGCGGCGCCGTAAATCTCCGGCTCCCGGGTGCCCAATAAATTCAGGTTGGGGCCGTTCAGGAGGAGGAGGTTTTTTGCCATGTTCGAGACTGTTTTCCGCGAAAGTTTCGCATTTTGCCGCCAACTGCGTGCATTGGCAAGAGAAAAAAATGCGTGTAGCCACTGTCTGCCAGATTACAGCGTTGCCAAATCCTTGTGCAGCTCGTCAAACTTCAGCTTGCCCAGGTAAGTCTTCTTGACCTGGCCATCGGCGCCGATCAGCACCGTGAACGGCAGGCCGCCGTTAACATTGCCGAACTGGCGCGACAGGTCGGTGCCGCTCATGCCGGCCACCAGCACCGGGTAGGTGATTTTATACTTGGCGCTAAATTCGGCGATGTTGGTTGGCGAATCGATACCGATCCCGAGAACTTGCAGCTTCTTGCCGGCTTCTCCGGAAGAGAGTTCGGACAGCTCCGGCATTTCCTGCACGCACGGCGCACACCACGTGGCCCAGAAATTGACCAGCATGGCCTTGCCCTGGAACTGCGCCAGCGCTGTGGCCTTGCCGGCCGCGTCGGGCATGGTTTGCGCCAGCAGCGTTTGTACCGGACCGGTCACACCGGCCGGGGCGGTAGCCGTGATCGGCGCCGCATCCTGTTTCTTCATGCCGGTGTAAGCGCCGGCAGCGGCAAACAGCACGGCAACGCCGGCATAGACGGCAAGATGTTTTTTATTCATGGTTCGATTCGGAAGAGTGAGTACTGCTTGTACTGTTAACTAGTAGTGCGCGCACGGCAGCGATATCGGCCCGCTGCACCTTGTCGCCCCTGGCCTTGACCGCGCCGCGCAAATCGTCGAGTTCGTACAGCTCGGCGTGCACGCCTTCCTGCTGCCACAGGAAGCTCACGGTCTCGACCGGATCGTAGCGCGGACCCTTGAAGTGGGGCGACTCGGAAATGTCGATCTGCACGTTGCGGTTGAGCAGGAAGATTTCGACCTCCTTGGCGCTGTCGGCAAATAGTTGCAGGTGGATGTCGTCGTGCGGGCCGGCGGTGCCGCCCAGCACGGCGCCAGTCAGGAACGGGTTGAACTGCGCCAGCTTGTCCATGATGTCCACCGCCAGCGTGCGCAGGCGGAACAGGCGCGCCGGTTGCGTGTCCGCGTGGAACAGCGACTGGTATACGCGCACCTCGGCTTCGATCTGGGCGTTGTCGGGCAGGACATTGGCGGGCGGCGGCTGGTCGCCCAGGATTTGTCTGGCGGCCTTGCGCTTGGCGATGCCGTAGTCGGCGCCGTCCTCGGCAATCAGGCGCGCGGCGGCAGCGGCAATTTCCGCACGCAGCAGCTGGACTTCATCGATCACGTTGGGCGTCATGGACGAGATAATACCCTGATCCGGGAAATAGGCGTCGGCTCAGGTAAAATCGTGTATTCGATCGCGCGTCTCTACGTACGTCTCCACAGTCTTACTTACTATGCACATACATATACTCGGCATCTGCGGCACTTTCATGGGCGGCCTGGCGGTCCTGGCAAAAGAAGCGGGCCACCGCGTGACCGGCTGCGACGCCAATGTCTATCCCCCCATGAGCACGCAGCTGGAAGCCCAGGGTATCGAATTGATACAGGGCTTCGGCCCCGAGCAGACCGCGCTCAACCCCGACCTGTACGTGGTGGGTAACGTGGTGTCGCGCGGCAATCCACTGATGGAAGAAATCCTCAATCGCGGCCTGCCCTATGTCTCCGGCCCGCAGTGGATGGGCGAACATATATTAACAGACCGCTGGGTGCTGGCCGTGGCCGGCACGCACGGCAAAACCACCACCAGCGCCATGCTGACCTGGATCCTTGAGGACGCCGGCTATGCGCCGGGCTTCCTGATCGGCGGCGTGCCGCGCAACTTCGGCGTGTCGGCGCGCATCCAGGGCAAGAGTGACAAAGGGGACTCGATCTTCTTCGTGATCGAGGCCGACGAGTACGACACCGCGTTCTTCGACAAGCGCAGCAAGTTCGTCCATTACCACGCCAAGACCGCCATCCTCAACAACCTCGAGTACGATCACGCCGACATCTTCCCCGATCTGGGCGCCATCGAAACCCAGTTCCACCACCTGGTGCGCACCGTGCCCGGCATTGGCCGCGTGATCCATAATGCCGACGAAGCGTCGCTCACGCGCGTACTGAAACGCGGCTGCTGGAGCGAGCACGAAAACTTTGGCCGCACCGAGGGCGCCGACTGGTCGCTGGTCGAACACGACGACGGCAGCTTCGACGTCATCTTCAAGGGAGAGACGGCCGGCCACGTGGCCTGGCAACTGACCGGCAAGCACAACCGCGCCAACGCGCTGGCCGCGATTGCCGCCGCCCGCCATGTCGGCGTGCCGGTGGCGCAGGCCGCGCAATCGCTGGCCACGTTCGAGAACGTCAAGCGCCGCATGGAAGTGCGCGGCGTGGTGCGCGACATCACCGTCTACGACGACTTCGCCCATCATCCGACCGCGATTGCCACCACCGTGGGCGGCCTGCGCCAGAAGCTGGGCGTCGACAACCGTATCCTGGCCGTGCTGGAGCCGCGCTCAAACACCATGAAGCTCGGCGCCATGAAAGATGCGCTGCCGGGCAGCCTGGTCGATGCCGACCTGGTGTTCGGCTTCGGCAGCCACGAGGCGCTGGGCTGGAGCCTGGGCGACGCGCTCGCGCCCCTGGGCGACAAGGCCAGCGCCTTCGAAGACCTCGATGCCCTGGTGGCGGCCGTGGCACAAGCGGCGCAACCGGGCGACCACGTCATCGTGATGAGCAATGGCGGCTTCGGCGGCGTTCACGCCAAGCTGTTGAAAGCGCTCGCATGATTTTGTATTTGCACGGTTTCCGGTCCTCGCCGCAGTCGATGAAGGCACGGGTGATCGCTGGCCGCATGGCCGAACTTGGTTTGTCCGACCAACTGATGAATCCGCAACTGCCGGCGTCGCCCAGGCTGGCGATGGAACTGGCGCTGTCGCTGGTCGAGGACGTGCCGGCTGACGAGCTGGCCATTATCGGCTCGTCGCTGGGCGGCTACTACGCCACCTGGCTGGCCGAGCGCCTTGGCTGCCGTGCGGTGCTGCTCAATCCGGCCATCGTGCCGTTGCAGGATCTCGACAAGCACGTGGGCGTGACCACGCAGTATCACTCCGACGAACCGTTTGAATTCAAGCGCGAATACATCGACGAATTACGGGCGCTGGCGGTGGACCCGATCACGCGTCCCGAACGCTATTTCCTGATCGCCGCCACCGGCGACGAAGTGCTGGACTATCGCGATATGGTCAAGCATTATGCGGGCGCGCGCCAGCACGTGATCGCTGGCAGCGACCACGGCATTTCCGAATTCCCCGCCTATCGCGATGCGGTACTGGCTTTTTGCGGCGTCGAGGCGGCAGCTTGAGCGTTGCGCAAGGCCGGCGTGGCGCGTCGTTGCGCCAGGCTGTATGGCAGCCGCAAGCATTGTTGTTGAGCGCGCCGCCGGTGTTGCGCGACTGGCTCACCACTGCCGGTTCGCTCACGGCCAGGTTGAAAGCGCACAGCCACGCCTTCCGCGTGCAGTGCCTGCACCAGCGCACCGCCCGCTGCCTGGCGGACGAGGCGGCAGCCATCGGCCTGCAGCGGCCTGGCCAGGTATGGGAGAGGGAAGTACTGCTGCGGTGTGATAATACGGCGGCAGTATTTGCGCACACGGTGGTGCCATTGTCGGCGACCGCCAGCGACTGGCCGCTGTTTGGTGTGCTGGGCGAACGGTCGCTGGGCACCACGCTGTTCGGCGATCCGCTGGTGCGGCGCAGTGTGCTCGAATTTGCAAGATTGCGCGAAGGTCATCCCCTGGCGCAGCGTGCCCGGGCGGCGCTTGGAGGAGAGTCGGCCCGGCCGAACATATTATATGCACGGCGCTGTCTATATCGGCGCCGGCGCGGTACCCTGCTGGTTACGGAAGTGTTTTTGCCTTCTGTGATGGAACTGAAACAAGTCAATATATAAAGAACAGAAGAGCAATGAATCTATTTTTCGAAGAATCCGGCGATTTCAAGGTCGGCGCCATCATGTCGCAAGCAGGCGAGGCCTACCAGGTGGAAATGGCCAGCGGCAAGCGTACCAAGGTCAAGATCAAGGACGTGCTGCTGCAATACGAAAAGCCGTCGCCCACCGAGTTGATGGACCAGGCCAAGGCCGTGTCCGCCGATATCGACCTCGACTTCCTGTGGGAAGTGGCCGGTGAAGAAGAATTCGGCTTTGCCGAGCTGGGCGCCGAATACTTCGGCCACGCGCCGTTGCCGGCCGAAGCGGCCGGCCTGATCCTCTCCCTGCATTCGGCGCCGATCTATTTCTATAAAAAAGGCCGTGGCCGCTACAAGGCAGCGCCGGAACAGTCGCTGCGCGCGGCCCAGGCCGGCATCGAGAAAAAGAAACAGCAAGCGATTATCCAGGCCCAGTACGTGGAAGAGCTGAAAGCCGGCAAGCTGCCCGAAGCGATGCAGCCTATCGTGCTGCAACTGCTGTTCAAGCCGGAAAAGAACGGTATCGAATACAAGGCGCTGGAAGCGGCCTGCAACGAACTGCACACGAATCCGCAGCGCCTGATGCTGGACGTGGGCGGCCTGGCGTCGCCCAAGGACTTCCACATGGCCAAGTTCCTTTTCGAGAACTTCCCGCGCGGCGCCGGTTTCCCGGACGTGGCCGTCCCGGTGCCGCCGACCAGTTTGCCGGTGGCCGACGTGCAGGCGTTCTCGATCGATGACGTCACCACCACCGAGATCGACGATGCGTTCTCGGTCACCCGCCTGGACGATGGCACTATCCGCATCGGTATCCACATTGCTGCGCCGGGCCTGGCCATCAAGCCGGACGACGCCGTGGACAAGATGGCGCGTGCGCGCATGTCCACCGTGTATATGCCGGGCGACAAGATCACCATGCTGCCTGACAGCGTGGTCGAAGCGTTCACGCTGGCCGAAGGTAAAACCTGCCCGGCACTGTCGCTGTACGCCACGCTGAATCCGGCCGACTGGTCGGTGCTGGCCACCGATACCCGCGCCGAGATGGTGCCGATCGCCAACAACCTGCGCCACAACGACCTCGACGACCTGGTCAACGAAGAAACCCTGGCCAGCGGCGCCGGCGACTACCCGCACAAGGAAGCGCTGGGCCTGATCTGGCAGTGGGCGCAAGTGCTGGAAGCGGCGCGCATGGTCAAGCGTGAAGGCTTCGGTTTGAAACCCGAACAGAACAACCGGGTGGATTTCAACTTCTACGTGGAAGACGACGTGGTGACGGTCAGCCGCCGCAAGCGCGGCGCACCGCTCGACAAGATCGTCGCCGAACTGATGATTTTTGCCAACAGCACCTGGGGCAAGCTGATGCACGACTGCGGCGTGCCCGGCATCTACCGCAGCCAGGGACAGGGCGTGGGCGGCTGGGCCGCCAAGATGCAGGTACGCATGCTCACCCACGCGGCGCCGCACCAGGGCCTGGGCGTGGACCAGTACGCATGGAGCACGTCGCCGCTGCGCCGCTATACCGACCTGGTCAACCAGTGGCAAATCCTGGCCTGCGCCGAAAAGGGCGTGACCGCGCCGCTGGTGGCCAAGTTCAAGCACAAGGATTCGGCGCTGTTCGCCATCGTCTCGCAGTTCGACGCCGCGTACGCCGCTTATGGCGACCACCAGTCGAACATGGAACGCTACTGGTGCCTGCGCTGGCTGGGCCAGGAAAATGCGCGCCAGGTGCAGGCCGTGGTGCTCAAGGACGAGGTGCTGCGCCTGGTCGATCTGCCGCTCATCATCCGCCTGCCGGGCATGCCGTCGGTGGCGCGCGGCGCCGAGGTCAAGCTCGACATCCTGCGCTGGGACGAGGTGGAACTGACGATCGAAGCGCGCCTGCTGGAGGTGCCGGCCGCGACCGCACCGACCGGCGCCGAAGCAGACTTCGACGACGAGGAGCTCGATGTGCCGGAAGAGGCGGTCGATGCGCCCGAGGCGGCGGTGGAAGCGGAAGCGGAAACCACGGACAGCTCCGATGCCAACACCGTACAGCCAGCAACGCCGTAAGCACCATCGCCTTCTGCTTCGTCATCCTCGCACACGCGGGGATCCATGGGCCGCCGGTATAAGCAACCGCTGTCACTGTCCACAGGTTCCATGGGTTCCCCGCTGCGCGGCGGTCCGCCGATGCGGAATGACGGATTTGCGGTTAGCTCATCGTCGATTGTTTAACGTAAAATTGCCCAAACTAATCCACCCCGGCATCGCGTGAAGTCATTCCAACAAAATCGCTTCCTCTACACCGCCATCGGCATCTCGCTGCTGGCGCATGCCGCGTTGCTGGCCGTGCGCTTTGTTGCGCCGCCGCCCAACCCGGTCAAACCCACCGATCCGGGCCTGGAAGTCATCCTGGTCAACGCCAAGCACAAGAACGCTCCGCTCAAGGCCGAGGCGCTGGCGCAGGCCAACCTCGACGGCGGCGGCACGGTGGACAAGGGCCGCTCCAAGTCGCCGCTGCCCGACATGCGCAAGATGGAAACCGGCGACAGCATCGTCGCCACCCAGCGCCGCATCGCCGCGCTGGAAGAGCAGCAGCGCAACCTGCTCAACCAGGTCAGGCGCAAGGACCCGTTCGCGGTACCGAAGGTGACCGAAGACACCAAGCCCGATCCGCTGGCCAGCGGCTCCGACCTGCTCGAATCGAGCAAGGCGATTGCCCGCCGCGCCGCCGAGATCAGCGAAACCATCGAAGACCAGAACAAGCGCCCGCGCAAGACCTTCCTCAGTCCCAGCACCCGCGGCGTGGGCTACGCCATGTATTACAAGACCCTGCAAAAGCGCATCGAGGACGTGGGCACGCTGAACTTCCCGCAGAAAAACGGCCGCAAGCTGTACGGCCAGCTGGTGCTGTCGATCCCGGTATTTCAGGATGGCACCATCTACACCAAGGAGGGTGGCATTGAAGTGACTACCAGCTCGAAGAACCCGGCGCTGGACCAGGCGGCAATCGATATCGTCCGGCGCGCCGCGCCGTTCGGCAAGTTCCCGGCCAATATGCGCTCGAGCGACCGCGACGACCTGTGGGTCATCGTGACCACCTTCAGATTCACCCGCGACGATAAACTGGAAGCCGACATGCTCGGTGGAGCAAAATAATAATGACAGCCACTCCGGCACCAGCGGACCGCTACTGCGTGTTCGGCAACCCGATTGCCCATAGCAAATCCCCCGACATCCACGCCGCCTACGCGGCCCAGACCGGCCACGCCGTGCAGTACGAAAAACGGCTGGCGCCGGTGGACGGCTTTGCCGCCGCCGTGCACGCCTTTATCGCCGAAGGCGGCAAGGGCGCCAACGTTACCGTGCCGTTCAAGCTCGAAGCCGTCAAAGTGGCGAATGCCCTGACCATCCGCGCCCAGGCCGCCGGCGCTGTCAACACCTTGCACTTTACCGAAGACGGCATCATCGGCGACAACACCGACGGCGCCGGCCTGGTGGCCGATATCGTCGGTAACGCCGGCATGCAGATCGGTGGCCGCCGGGTGCTGCTGCTGGGCGCCGGTGGCGCCGCGCGCGGCGTAGTGTTGCCGATCCTCGAACACCGTCCGGCGCAGCTGGTCATCGCCAACCGCACCGTGGCCACGGCCCAGGCGCTGGCCGACCAGTTTGCCGCACTGGGCGGAGACGGCGTGGTATCGGCCTGTGGCTATCTGGAGATCGACGGCGCATTCGACCTGGTGATCAACGCCACGGCAGCGAGCCTCACTGCGGAATTGCCACCGGTGCCCGCCACCGTGTTTGCCCCGGGCGCACTGGCGCTGGACATGATGTATGGCAAGGAGCCCACCGTGTTCCTGCAATTTGCCGCCAGCCATGGCGCGGCCGTGCGCGACGGCCTGGGCATGCTGGTGGAGCAGGCGGCCGAGGCGTTTGCCGTGTGGCGCGGCGTCCATCCCGACACCGCGCCGGTGTTGCAGTCGCTGCGTGCGCAGCTATGAAGGCGGCCAAAAAATCGCCGAGGCCTGCTGCGGCACGCGGCCGGTTCGGCTGGGTCAAGTGGGTGTTCATCGTGCCGGTGGTGCTGGTACTGGTGGTGCAGTTGTATTTCTTCCTGCAAATCTGGTGGTGGGTCGATCACAACCCGAGCATGACCAGCTTCATGCGCGAGCAGGAATCGGCGTTGCAGGATAAAAATCCGAAGGCCGAAATCCGCCAGACCTGGGTGCCGTACAACCGCATCTCGAACAACCTCAAGCGCGCCATTATCGCCTCGGAAGACGCCAATTTTTCCGAGCACGAGGGTGTCGATTGGGAGGCCTTGCAAAAAGCCTACGAGAAAAACAACAAGAAGCGCAAGGTGGTGGCGGGCGGCTCCACCATCACCCAGCAGCTGGCCAAGAATTTGTTCCTGTCCGGCTCGCGCAGCTACGTGCGCAAGGGCCAGGAACTGGTGATCACGTACATGCTGGAAACCCTGATGGACAAGCGCCGCATCTTTGAAATTTATTTGAACGTGGTGGAGTTCGGTACCGGCACCTTTGGCGCGGAAGCGGCCTCGCGCCACTATTACCGCACCAGTGCAGCCAACCTCAGCGCCGGCCAGGCGGCCCGGCTGGCGGTGATGCTGCCCAACCCGCGCTACTACGACGCGCACCGCGATACCAATTATTTGAACCGCCGCACGGCCACCATCCTGGCCAGGATGAATTCGGCAGAGTTGCCGTAACACCCTGCTGGTAAAATGGCCGAAAAACCATAGGGCAAGCTGGCTACGCCAAGGCCTTTCCGAGTACACTTGCGCTGTTTCCAGAAGGCTCCGCACCCATGATTAATGTTTTCGTTCTCCAGAATGGCCGGCTCAACCAGGTACCGATCGACACGCGCGAAGACCTGGTCAACGCCGAGCCGGTGTGGGTCGACCTGACCGACCCGACGGATGACGAGCGGCTGTGGGTCAAGACCATTTATGGCGTGACCCTGCCGGGCGAAGACGAAGTCAAGGATATCGAAGCATCGGCCCGTTACTACGAGGCGGAAAACGGCGACCTGCACCTGCGCACCGACTTCCTGCTGGAAGAAGACGACGGTCCGTCGCGCGTGATCACGGTCGCATTCATCCTGGCGCGCAAGATGCTGTTCTCGGTCCATACTGACGATTTGCCGGTGTTCCGCCTGGTGCGCATGCGCGCCCGTTCGCGGCCCGGCTCGATCGGCGATTACATGGACGTGCTGCTGGACCTGTACGCGACCGACGCCGAATATTCGGCCGATGCGCTCGAAGGCATTTATCTGAGCCTGGAAGAAGTGAGCGGCCGCGTGCTGCAAAAGCACTTCACCGATGACGATGCGGCTGCCGCGCTGAACTCGATCGCGCGCGAGGAAGACTTGAACGGCCGCATCCGCCGCAACATGATGGATACGCGCCGCGCCGTCAGTTTCCTGATGCGCGGACGCCTGCTCAACGCCGACCAGTTCGAGGAAGCACGCCAGATTTTGCGCGACATCGAATCGCTGGACGGCCACACGTCGTTCCTGTTCGACAAGATCAACTTCCTGATGGACGCCACGGTCGGCTTCATCAACATCAACCAGAACAAGATCATCAAGATCTTCTCGGTGGCCAGCGTGGCGTTCCTGCCACCGACCCTGATCGCCTCGATCTACGGCATGAACTTCAAGTGGCTGCCGGAACTGGAATGGCAGGCCGGCTACCCGTTCGCGCTTGCGCTGATGGTCACCAGCGCGATCGCGCCGTTCTGGTACTTCCGCCGGCGGGGCTGGCTGAAGTAACCGGAACCTAGCCGCGCGCCAGGCGCGGCTTGGCGCTGCGCTGCGGTGCGCTGGGGCGTTGCGTTAGAGAGCGCACCGTGGCGGTGTCGCTGTCCAGCTTGAACACCCCCACCACCTCGGTCAACGCCGACGCCTGCTGATCGAGTGCATGGGCGGCCGCCGAGGCTTCTTCCACCAGCGCCGAATTTTGCTGGGTCATGCCGTCCATCTCGCCGATGGCGCCGTTCACCTGCTCGATACCGATGCTCTGCTCGGCGCTGGCCACGCTGATCTCGCTCATGATTTCCGTCACGCGCTTGACGCTGGTAACCACCTCCTGCATGGTGATGCCGGCCTTGGACACCAGCTCGGTGCCGCTGCCCACCTTGGTGACGGAATCGTCGATCAGGGCCTTGATCTCTTTGGCGGCCGAAGCCGACCGCTGGGCCAGGTTGCGCACCTCGGTTGCCACGACGGCAAAGCCGCGCCCCTGCTCGCCGGCCCGGGCCGCTTCCACCGCCGCGTTCAGCGCCAGGATATTGGTCTGGAAAGCGATGCCGTCGATGACGGAAATGATGTCGACGATTTTCTTCGACGACTCGTTGATCGATTCCATCGTGTCGGTCACCTGCTGCATCACCACGCCGCCCTGTTCCGACACTGATGAAGCAGTCTGCGCCAGGGTGTTGGCTTGCTGGGCATTGCTGGCGTTCTGGCGCACGGTCGAGGTCAGCTCTTCCATGGCGGTGGCCACTTTTTCCAGCGACGTGGCCTGGTGCGCGGTACGGTTCGACATGTCTTCGTTGCCGGCGGCAATTTCGCTCGAGGCAGCGTCGATGGCGTGGGTGCCTTCGCGCACCTTGCCGACGATGGACGCCAGGCTGTCGCGCATGCTCTTGATTTCATACAGCAGGCTGTCCTGGTCGCCGGGCCTGACGTTGACCGTCACTGCCAGGTCGCCATGGGCGATCTTGCCGGCGATCTCGGTGGCGTAGGCCGGCTCGCCGCCGAGCTGGCGGATCAGCACGTGCTTGATCACGCGGGTGACCACGATGCTGAGGATAAAGGCGGCCACGGCCAGCGCGATGGTCCAGAAGCGGGCGCTCTCGGCGCGCTGTTCCGACAAGGCGCTCGCTTCTGCCGCTTCCTTCTCGGCGGCCGTCAGCAGCACGGCCATGTCGGCCACGATCTGGCGCCGCAGCGGGCTGCACTCGTTGACCAGGAACTGGCCATAGGCCTCCATCTCGTCGGCGTCGCGGAACTTGCGCGGCTTGTTCAGTTCCTGCGCCATGGTCAGCAGACCGGTGCGTACTTTTTCGAACTGGGCGTTGCCGGCATAGGCCGGGGTCAGCTTTTCGAGGGCCTTGAGGTAAAGGGCTTTCTGCTCGTCGAGGATGGCCAGCTCCCTGGCTGCTTGCGCCTTGTCGGTAAAGATGAAGGCATTGCGCGCGGCCAGGCCGGTTTGCGCCAGTGCTTCGCGCGCGTCCACCAGCGGGTCGAGGCGCTCGGTGCTGATCTTGTCCTGGCGCTTGAAGGCGTCGTTGATCGCGGCGACGCCGAATATGGAGACTGCCGCCAGCAACAGCAGCAGGGCCGTGACCATGCCAAAGCCCAGTGACAACTGGGTACCGATTTTGAGTTTTTTGAACGCGTTCATATTAATCTTCCTGGAAACGTTGGACGTTTCCACAAGTGCAGCGACAGGCAGGCACGGGTAACGGAGACCACCGCAAGCGGCGACTGGTTACTGGTGTTGTTTTTTTGTGGCAGTCGCAAGAATTGGGCGGTGCCGGGACAGACGGAACGACAAGGTACTGCGGATACTGCGGCGCGCCGGCTGTGGGGGCGGGGACGGTGCGCCGTGGAATGCGGTCTGACGGTGTTGCTAGCGCCGCACGCGGCGCTGGACTTCTTCCGATGCAAGGGCGGCCAGCTCGCGCAGCGACCGCACTTCGCGGTCACGCAGGCGGCGCGGTTCGCTGTCGAGCACGCATAAAGTACCGAGTGGCATCCTGTCCGCATCGAGCAGCGGGAAGGCCGCATAAAAACGGATGTGCGGCGCGCCGGTCACCAGCGGGTTATCCTGGAAACGCGGGTCGCGCGCCGCGTCTTCCACCACGAACAAGCCGTCCTGCAAAATCGCGTGGCTGCAAAACGCCCAGTCGCGCGACGTCTCCGGCGCATCGACGCCGAGGCGCGACTTGAACCACTGGCGCTCCGCCGTCAACAAGCTGATCAATGCCATCGGCGACTCGGTCGCCTGGCTGGCCAGCCAGGTCAGGCGGTCGAATACCGACTCGGGCGGCGTATCGACGATGCGCGCGGCGTCGAGCGCCAGCAGTCGCTGCGCCTCGTCGTGCGGCACCGGGTAGGCGGCCGTGGCCGACGGCAGGAATTCGGTGCTGCTGGCCACCGCCGGCGCTGGTGCCGATGCGGTCGGCGCCACCAGGCCGCGCTCCTGCATCAGGCGCTTGACGGCGGAAAGGCGCACGCGGCGGTGCCCCCCGGGCGTCTTCCACGACGGAATTGCGCCATTTTCGATCCACAGTTGCGCCGTGCTGACGGCCACGCCCAGCAACTCTGCGGTCGCGCGGGTGGTCAGGACGGAGTCTTTACTGTGGGGCATCAGGCTTCTCTCGAATGGTGGAGTCAATGAAACCAGTGTACCTCAATTTCCTATTGGAAACAATCGAAATTGACGAAAATGACGCCATTGTTTTTCTATAGCAATGAAATGTCCGGTAATGAGGCTATGTATGAGCTGAATTTGAGATGGATCATCATATTCGTCAATTATGTGATGTAGCGCACAGAGGAACTGAAAGAACTTTCATAACGGTAATAAAATCTGGGGCAAGATGCGCTTAGAATGGCGGCCAATCTCAGTGTCCGCGAGCCACGACCATGTACAAGAAACGGCAATTTTTTCCCCGGCAGGTAGTGGAAGCCGGCGGCAACCGCTGGGACTGGGCGCTGCTGCCCATCGTGCTGGCCGTGTTCGTGCTGCTGGCCTATGGCGGCCAGCAGATGGCGCGGCCCTATCAACTGGGCCAGGCGCTGCCGCTCTCGCTCGACCCGACCAACCTGCCTTACTACCTGCTGCGCACCACCTTGCGCATGTTTATCGCGCTCGGTGCGTCGGTGGTGTTCGCCTGCGTGTTTGCCGCGCTCACCACCAAGTACCGGCTCGCCGAAAAAGTGCTGGTGCCGCTGCTCGACATCCTGCAGTCGATCCCGATCCTCGGCTTTTTGTCGATCACGGTGACCGCCTTCATCGCGCTGTTTCCCGGCAACCTGCTGGGCGTGGAGTGCGCGGCGATTTTTGCCATCTTCACGTCGCAGGCGTGGAATATGGCGTTCTCGGCCTACCAGGGCTTCCGCAACGTGCCGGCCGAACTGTCGGAGGCAGCGCAGGTGTTCCAGCTGTCTGGCTGGCAGCGCTTCTGGCGCCTGGAACTGCCGTTCGCCATGCCAGGCCTGCTGTGGAACATGATGATGTCGATGTCGGGCGGCTGGTTTTTCGTGGTGGCGTCGGAGGCGATTTCGGTATCGAACCAGGACATCAAGCTGCCCGGCATCGGCTCGTACATCGCGCTGGCCATCGAGCAGAGCAACCTGGGCGCCATCGGCTGGGCCATCTTTGCCATGCTGATCGCCGTGCTGCTGTACGACCAGCTGTTTTTCCGTCCCCTGCTGGCGTGGGCCGACAAGTTCCGCTTCGAGGAAACCGGCGGCGACACCGCGCAAAACTCGTGGCTGCTCACCTGGCTGCGCCGCACCGACCGTACGCAGGAATTCGTGGCGTGGTGTGGCCGGCTGCTGTCGCGCTCCATCGCGCTGTTCCGCCTCGGTCACGACGGCACCTCGATCCGCGCCCGCCGCGACCATCCGTCGCTGGTGCCGCAGCGCGTGTGGGACGCGGTGATCGTCGCCGTGGTGTTCTACGCCTTGTGGACACTCGGTCACTTTATCAGCACCGAAGTAGGCTGGCGCGAAGTGGGGCACGTGCTGCTGCTGGGCTGCTACACCATGCTGCGCGTGATCGGCCTGCTGGCGCTGGCCGCGCTGATCTGGGTGCCGGTGGGCGTGTGGATCGGCATGAACCCGCGCTGGGCGTCGCGCACCCAGGCGGTGGCGCAGTTCCTGGCCGCCTTCCCCGCCAACCTGGTGTTCCCGGTGGCGGTGATCGTGATCATGCGCTACCAGCTGAACCCGGATATCTGGTTGTCGCCACTGATGATCCTCGGCACCCAGTGGTATTTGCTGTTCAACGTGATCGCCGGTGCATCGACCATTCCGACCGAGTTGCGCCACGCGGCGCAGAATTTCGGATTGACGGGCTGGCTCAAGTGGCGGCGCTACCTGCTGCCGGCGATTTTTCCCAGCTTTGTCACCGGCGCGATCACGGCGTCCGGCGGCTCGTGGAACGCCAGCATCGTGGCCGAATACGTGAGCTGGGGTTCGACCACCGTCAAGGCCCATGGCCTGGGCAGCTACATCGCCGAGATGACCGCCACCGGTGATTTTCCGCGCATTGCGCTGGGTATCGGCGTGATGTGCATCTTCGTGATGGGCTTTAACCACTTCGTCTGGCGCCGCCTGTACATCATGGCCGAGAGCCGGCTGCATTTCTAGGAGCGCACCATGAACACACCGATTGTTGAACTCAAAGGCGTCGCCAAGCATTTTCGCGCGGCCGACGGCGCTGCGCGCGCAGTGCTCGAAGGCGTCGATTTCACCCTGCACGAAGGGGAAATTGTCGCGCTGCTGGGCCAGTCCGGCTCCGGCAAATCGACCATGCTGCGCCTGATGGCGGGGCTGATCCAGGCTGACGCCGGCCAGGTACTGTATCGCGGCATGCCCTTGTACGGCACCGCGCGCGGCATCCGCATGGTGTTCCAGTCGTTTGCGCTGTTCCCGTGGCTCACGGTGCAAAAGAACGTGGAACTGGGCCTCGAGGCGCAGGGCATGCCGGCCGCCGAGCGGGCGCGCCGGGCCTCGGACGTGATCGACCTGATCGGCCTGTCCGGTTTCGAGGGTGCGCTGCCGCGCGAACTGTCGGGCGGCATGCGCCAGCGCGTGGGCATTGCCCGGGCGCTGGTGATGGAACCGGAAGTGCTGCTGATGGACGAAGCGTTTTCCGCGCTCGACGTTCTCACCGGCGAACGCTTGCGCGAGGAAATTCTGGAACTGTGGCAGTCGGGCCGCATCCCCACCAAGGCCATCCTGGTGGTGTCGCACAATATCGAGGAAGCGGTGATGATGGCCGACCGCGTGCTGATTTTCGCCAGCGATCCGGGCCGGGTGCGCGCCGAACTGCCGATTGCGCTGGCGCAGCCGCGCAAGGCGGAAGGGGCCGAAGTGCGGCACCTGATCGACAAGGTCTATGAGCTGATGACAGCCGGCGCCGGCCGCCGTGGCCCGATCAGCGAGAAGGAGGTGAAGCTGCAACTGGGCGACCGCCTGCCGCAGGCCGACATCGCCCACATGGAAGGGATACTGGAACTGCTGGCCGAAGAACCGTTTGCTGGCCGCGCCGACCTGCCGCAACTGGCCGAGGAAACCGATCTTACCGACGCCGAGCTGCTGGAAGTGACCAATGCCTTGCTGCTGCTGGGTTTTGCCCACCTGCTCGATGGCGACATCCTGCTGACGGAGCTCGGTGCGCGCTATGCCGCCATCATGGCGACCGAGGACAGCGGCGCGCGCCAGGCGGTGTTCGGCAAGCAGTTGCTCGAACACGTGCCGCTGATCGCGTACATCTGCCACGGGCTGGCGCAGGACCGGTCGGGGGATTTGCCGGAAGACCTGTTCCTCAAGCTGCTGCGGTTCACGCTCAGCGAAGAGGAAGCTGAACGCGCGCTGCGCGTGGCCATCGAGTGGGGACGGTACGGGGATTTGTTCGAGTATGACTTCAATACGGGGGTGATCCAGTCGCCGTGACCATCCCCGGCTTTTTATGCCCCGGCGAGCTTCTTGAACACGCGCGCAGCCGCCGCAATGGTCTCGTCGATCACGGCGTCGCTATGCTGCGCCGACACGAACCCCGCCTCGAACGCCGCCGGCGCGAAGTACACGCCTTCGTCAAGCATCGCGTGGAAGAACACGTTGAAGCGTTCGCGGTCGCCGGCCATCATCTCGGCGTAGTTGTTCGGCGGCGTGGCGCTGAAGTACAGGCCGAACATGCCACCGACCGCATCGGCGCAGAACACCACGCCGGCATCTTTTGCCGCTGCCGTCAGGCCGGCAGCCAGGCGCTCGGCCGTGGCGCCCAGGCGCTCGTAAAAGCCCGGTTCCTGGATCAGCTTCAAGGTGGTCATGCCGGCCGCCACCGCCACCGGGTTGCCCGACAGGGTGCCGGCCTGGTACACCGCGCCCAGGGGCGCCATGTTGGACATCAGTTGCGCGCTGCCGCCGAACGCCGCCACCGGCAGGCCGCCGCCGATCACCTTGCCCAGCGCGGTGAGATCGGGCTTGATGCCGTACAGTTCCTGGGCGCCGCCCAGGGCCACGCGGAAGCCGCACATCACTTCGTCGAAGATCAGGAGTGCACCGTGCCTGGTGCACAGGTCGCGCGTGGCCTGCAGGAAGTCGGCGTTGGCCTTGATCAGGTTCATATTGCCGGCGACCGGCTCGATGATCACGCAGGCGATTTCGTCGCCGAAGTTGGCGAAGGCTTCTTCGAGCTGCGCCACGTTGTTATAGTCAAGCACCAGCGTGTGCTTGACGAAGTCTTCGGGCACGCCAGCCGACGTCGGGTTGCCGAAGGTGAGCAGGCCGCTGCCAGCCTTGACCAGCAGAGAATCAGCGTGGCCGTGGTAGCAGCCTTCGAACTTGACGATCTTGTCGCGGCCGGTGGCGCCGCGCGCCAGGCGCAGCGCGCTCATGGTCGCCTCGGTGCCCGACGAGACCAGGCGCACCTGTTCCAGCGACGGCACCAGGCGGCAGATTTCCTCGGCCATTTCCACTTCGCCCTGGGTCGGTGCGCCGAACGACAGGCCGCGCGTGGCCGCCTCCTGCACCGCCTTGACCACTTGCGGGTGGGCGTGGCCGACGATGGCGGGGCCCCACGAGCCGATGTAGTCGATATAGCGCTTGTCGTCGGCGTCCCAGAAATACGGGCCTTCGGCGCGGGTGATGAAGCGCGGCGTGCCACCCACCGAGCGGAAGGCGCGTACCGGCGAGTTGACGCCGCCGGGCGTGGTCTTCTGGGCGCGGGCGAACAGCGTGTCGTTGTTGGAAATCGTGGTCATGTGGTTATCTCGGTGTCCGGTGAATAAAACGGCCATGCTTACTGCATGTCGGCGGCCGTCGTCAGCAAGTGGAAGAAGCGGTTGGGCACGAACTTGCCCATGCCATAGCGCTGTGCATGCGCCAGGGCGCCCACAGTGTACTCCTGCGCCGCTTTCACCGCTTCCGGGGCGTCCACGCCGCGCGCCATGAAGGCGGTGATCGCGGCCGACAGCGTGCCGCCGGCGCCGATGAAGGGGCCGGGCAGGTGCTGCCAGGCGTCGTGGCTGACCATGCCGTCGGAGTGGTACAGGGTGTTGGCCAGCGTATTCGGTACTGCGCGGCTGCCCACCTTGGCCTGCATGGCGCCGGCCTGTGTGCCGGTGACCAGCACGTATTCGCAGCCCAGCGCGATCAGGTATTCGACGTCGGACTGCAGCATGTTGTCGAGGCCATCGCCGGCGTCGCGCCAGGTTTCGGCCAGCCGGCCCAGTTCCACCACCGACAGCATCAGCAGCGTGGCCTGCGGCACCAGCAACTGGCGCACGGCGGTAAGCAGTTCCTCGGCTTCGTCGTCGGGCAGGTCGGGCAGGCGCGAGCTGAACGGATCGAGAATCAGCGGCGCATCGGGGTAGTCGGACAGGATCTCGGCGATTGCCGCCACTTGCTCCACGTTGGTCAGCGCGCCGACCTTGAAGGCGGCCATGGTCATGTCCTCGAGGACCACGCGGGCTTGGTCGGCCACCCAGTCGGGATCGATTTCCTGGGTGTCCTCGATGCGGGCGGTGTCGCCGATCAGCAACGCGGTGGTGGCGGCCAGGCCGGTGCACGAGAGCGCGGCAAACGCGGCCAGGTCGGCCTGGACACCGGTGGCGCCGGCGGGATCGGCAACGCCGAAGCTTAATATGAGAGGAGAAGTTTGGTTTTGCACGGCTGGTAGATTAAGATACCTGATTCGGCATTTTACTTGATTGAAGGGTGGCAGAACGTGAGTAGCAATGAAACAACGCAGGACTTCCAGACCTGGATGTGCCTGATCTGCGGCTGGATCTACGACGAACAGGCCGGCCTGCCCGACGAAGGCATCGCCCCCGGCACCCGCTGGGCCGATGTGCCGATGAACTGGAGCTGCCCGGAATGCGGCGCCCGCAAGGACGATTTCGAGATGGTCGCGCTCTGATCTGCCGCCCGATCCATGCAGTTGCGGCATGTGCTAAGGTGCAGTGATGAATAACGCCCTGACGATCATGGTCATCGACGACAGCAGCACGATCCGCCGCTCGGCCGAGATTTTCCTGTCCGGCGCCGGCTACCGCGTGGTGCTGGCCGACGACGGTTTCGACGCCCTGGCCAAGCTGGCCGACCATCGCCCGGCGCTGGTGTTCTGCGACATCGTCATGCCGCGCCTCGACGGCTACCAGACCTGCACGCTGATCAAGAACAGCGCGGCATTCCACGCCACGCCGGTGCTCATGCTGTCTTCGAAAGACGGCCTGTTCGACCGCGCGCGCGGCGCCATGGCCGGTTCCGCCGCGTGCCTGGCCAAACCATTCACCCGGGAAGGCATGCTTGCAGCGGTTCGCGCGCATGCCACCAGCTCACCAGACTAAGATACCCGCAGGGGGAACCATGGCCATACAACGCATACTGATCGTCGACGACTCGCCCACCGAGCGTTACTACCTGTCCGACATCCTGGTCCGCAACGGCTACACCGTCGATGTCGCCGAAAGCGGCGAGGAAGCGCTCGTCAAGCTGCGCGCCGAGAAGCCCGACCTGATCCTGATGGACGTGGTGATGCCGGGCGCGAACGGCTTCCAGGTCACGCGCTCGATCGCGCGCGACCCCGTGCTCAGGGAAGTGCCGGTGATTATCTGCTCGAGCAAGGACCAGGAGACCGACCGCATCTGGGGCATGCGCCAGGGCGCGCGCGACTACCTGGTCAAGCCGGTCACGCCGGGCGACCTGCTCGACAAGATCGCCGCCCTCGGCTGAGCGATGGACGCCGCCACGCCCGCACCCCTCGATCCCACCGACGGTCCGCCAGCCGGCGAGCGCCGCAGCAGCCTGCGCCAGTACCAGGTGCAACTGCTCGAGCGCATGCAGGCGGCCAAGAGCGGCGCCGCCGCCGGCGTGCGCGAGCTGGGCGTGGTGATCGCCGGCCGGCATTACCTGCTGGACCTCACCCAGATCGGCGAGATCGTCACGCCGCAACCGGTGTCGCCGGTGCCGCTGGCCCGCCCGTGGTACCTCGGCCTGGCCAATATCCGCGGCGACCTGACCGGCGTGATCGACCTGGCGCGCTACCAGGGCCAGCCCGGCGCTGTTGCCGGTACCAGTGCCGGAACGCCGGCCGAGCGCCGCCTGATTACCTTTTCGCCTAAACTGGGCTTCAACTGCGCGCTGCTGGCCGATCGCGTGCTGGGCCTGCGCACATCGTCCGAGATGCAGGCGGTCGCCGTGCCCGGTGCCGGTGCACCCGCCTGGGCTGCTCACCAGTTCGACGACGGCGAGGACCGGCGCTGGACGCTGCTGGACCTGGCGCAACTGGTGCGCGAGCCGCGCTTTGCGCTGGTGGGCTTTTAAAGGGAAGGAACGGGTTTGGACCAGGAGACCTTCGACCATATCGCCGCCGCGCGCGCGCAGCAGGGCGGACCGGTGCGCCTGCGCGATGCGCTCGACCGTCTCGGCGCCGCCACGGCGGCAGCCGATGGTCAGCACGAAGCGCGGCCCGGCCTGAAACGGCTGCCGCTGATCGGCCGCCTGCCCACCCAGCGCCAGTTGAGCATCCTGTCCACCGCGCTTGGCATCAGCCTGAGCGTCTCGGCTGCCTGCGTCGCCCTCAACACCATCTACAGCGCCAACCGGTCGGCGCAAACCCAGGTTGCCAGCGACGCGCTGATGCACTCGCAGCGCATCGGCAAGGCCGCGCCCAACGCGGTGCAGGGCAGCGACGAAGCGTTTCGCCAGCTCGAGGAAAGCCGGCGCGAACTCAATAATGACATCACGCTGATGACGCGCGGCGGCAAGGTGCAGGGCCGTCAGTTGCGCGCACCCGGAGCCGACCTGGCCGCAGCCGTGGAATCGGTGCGCAAGCAGTGGGGCGCCACCGACCTGGCCGCCGCCACCATCCTCACCCTCAAGACCGATCTCAGCGGCGTCGATCAGACCCTGCACAAGCTCAATGCCATGTCGCCCGACCTGCTGGCCCGCACGGAGGAGATCAGCGCCCTGCGCGTGGCCGGTGGCGGTTCGGCGCGCGAGATCGCCGCGCTGGGCAAGCTCACCATGCTGACCCAGCGCATGAGCCGCAGCGCCAGCGAATTCCTCACCGCCGGCGGCATCAGTTCCGAAACCGCATTCCAGCTGGGGCGCGACACCACGGTGTTCCGCACCACGCTCGAAGGCTTCCTGAGCGGCAGCGCCGCGCAGGGTTTGAGCGCCGCGCGCGAGCCGGAACTGCGCGAGAAAATCGTCGCGCTCAAGGCGCAGTTCGAGGACTACCAGAAGCTGGTGGCGGCCATCCTCGACAAGCTCGATAAATTCAGCGCCGCCAAGAACGCCGAACGGCTGATCTTCAACGAGAACGAGGCGCTGCGCCAGCGCCTCTACACGCTGCAGCAGTCCTACCGCGCCGAGCAGGATTCGCTCGGTCTGACCTTCTGGCTGATGGTGGCCTGCGGCATGCTCACGCTGGTGATGGCGGTGGCCATCGGCCGCGTGCTGCTGGTCGATTCCAACAACCGCACGCGCGGCGCCGACCGCCGCCGCCGCGAGGCCGACGCCCTGCGCGTGGAGTCGCAGCGCAAGGAGGAAGCGGCCCGCGAAACCAACGCCCAGAACCAGGCCGCCATCCTGCGCCTGATGAACGAGCTGCAAAAAGTGGCCGATGGCGACCTGACCGTGCGCGCTACCGTGTCGGAGAACGTCACCGGGGCGATTGCCGACACCGTCAACTACACGGTGGAGGAGCTGCGGGTGCTGGTGGGCCGGGTGACCGCCACTGCAGAACAGGTCACGCGCGCCTCGCTGCACGCGCACAGCATTTCCAACGATCTGCTGCGCGCCTCGCAGCAGCAGTCGCGCGAAATCCAGGACGTGAGCAGCACCGTGGTGCGCATGGCCGACCAGATCACCGACGTCTCGCGCTCCGCCAGCGAATCGGCCGACGTGGCGCGGCAATCGGTGGCCGCGGCCAACCTGGGCTCGACCGCCGTGGCCAACGCCATCTTCGGCATGCACGAGATCCGCGACCAGATCCAGGATACGTCCAAGCGCATCAAGCGCCTCGGTGAATCGTCGCAGGAGATCGGCGAAATCACCGAACTCATTTCCGACATCACCGAGCAGACCAATGTGCTGGCGCTGAACGCCGCCATCCAGGCGGCGTCCGCCGGCGAAGCGGGGCGCGGCTTCACGGTGGTGGCGGAAGAAGTGCAGCGTCTGGCGGAGCGGTCGGCCGCCGCTGCCAAGCAGATCGGCGCGCTGGTGCGCACCATCCAGACCGACACCCATGACGCGGTGGCAGCCATGGAAAAATCCACGCGCGGGGTGGTGGAGGGCACGCGCCTGTCCGACGCCGCCGGCGCGGCCCTGAACGATATTTCGAATGTGTCGCACCACCTGGCGGAACTGATTTCCGGCATCGCCCAGGCCACCGGCGAGCAGGCCACGTCGGCCAGCGGTGTGGCGCGCAACATCCAGCTGATCCTGACCGTGACCGAACAGACCCAGGACGGCACCCAGCACACCGCGCAGTCGATCCATAAACTGTCGGTGCTGGCGCAAGAACTGAAAAACTCGGTGGCGCGGTTCCGCATCGCCTCCTGAGCGGCACAACATTGAAAGGCCGGTACCAGCATGACGACTACTGACACTGCTCACGCAATCACCACCGCACCCCCGATCGACACCGGTCCGCTGTCGTGGGTGATGGAGGAAATCCGCGAAGCGCTGGCCCGTTCGCGTACTGCCTTGCAGGAAGCGGGCGGGCGCGCCGCCGAAGACCAGGCCACCCAGCTGCAGCACGCCAAGACCCATTTGCACCAGGCCCATGGCGCCTTGCAGATGGTCGATGTGGAAGGCGTGGGGCAGGTCACGGCACTGGCCGAGACCGCGCTCGAGCGCTTCAAGTCGGGCGCCGTCAAATGCACCACCGACCACGTGGAAGCGGTCACCCAGCTGTACCAGGCGCTGGTCGAATACCTGGAAGAGCTGCTGGCAGGCGCGCCATCGCAGCCGGCCAGGCTGTACCCGTACTACCGCGCGGTGCAAGAAATCGTCGGCGCGGAGCGCATCCATCCGGCCGACCTGTTTTTCCCCGACCTGGCGCGCGCGGTGGAATTGCCCGCCGCTGCCGATGCGGCGCCTGACGCCGCCCCCGACTACGCCGCCTGCCGCCAGCGCTTCGAGCGCGCGCTGCTGCCCTACCTGAAGAGCACGGATCCGGCGCAGCAGCGCGAACACGCCGCCGCCCTGACCGATGCGGTGGCGGCGGTGGCCGCTGTCCAGCAGGAGGCAAAGCCGCGCGCGTTCTGGCTGGCGCTGCAGGCCTTTGCCGAACTGGTGGCCGGCGGCGATATCGCCGGCAGCGTGCAGGTCAAGCAGCTGTTCGGCATGATCAACCTGCAATTGCGGCGCCTCTCCCAGGGCAATGCCGCGCAGCCGGACGCCATGCTGCGCGACGCGTTGTTCTTCATCGCCGTGGCTGGACCGGACAGCAGTTCGCCCACGGCGCGCGCGCTGCACACGGCGTTCGCGCTGGACGGCCTGGCGCCGCCCGACTACGACAGCCGCCGCTACGGCCAGCGCGATGCGCTGGCGCCTGCGCAGACGCGCAGCTGGCAGGACGCCGCGCCGGAGCGCAGTACCGCCGAGATCAAGGCGGCGCTGCGCGCGGTGGAACACGCGCTGGACCGGTTTTACGCCGACCCGCAGCAGCGCGCGGCGCTGACCGGCCTGGCGCCGGCGCTCGATGGTTTGCAGGCGACATTGACGGAGCTGGAGCAGCCGGCCGCCGCGCAAGCCGCCCTGCAGGTTCAGTCGCAGGTCGCGGCCCTGGCGCAGGACGGCGCCGATCCGGCGCAGGAAGCGAAAACGCTCGACGACGTGGTGCACAACCTCAGCGCGCTCGGTTTCTTTGCCGAGCTGCTGGCGCACAACGCAGCGGGGGCGCGCCAGCGCTTCGCCTACGATGCGCGGCAGGGCAGCTTCCGCGCGGTGCCGTTTTCCAAGATGGCAGGCGCGGAATCGATCCCGGTACTCGACGACGCAGTGCCGGCGCCGCCCCCCGCCGCACCGCCGCCGGAAACCGTGCCCGCCGTGGAGACGGCCGCCAACACCCCGCACCTGCTGGAACTGTTCCTCTCGGAGGCGCGTGAGACGCTGGACTTCGCCGATACCACGCTGGCCCTCGATGGACCTGGCAACGAACAGTTCCTGATCATGCTGCGCCGCTCGTTCAACACCCTGAAGGGCAGCGCCCGCACCGTGGCGCTGGACGACTTCGCCGACGGCGCCCACGCCATCGAGCGCGTGATGAATACCTGGCTGGCCGAAGAACGGCCGGTGGACGCCGCGCTGACCGCCTTGCTGGAACGCGCCGCCCGCGCACTGCGCGCCTGGACCGACCTGCTGGCCAGTGAAGGCGCGCAAGCGCCGCTGACCGCCCGCGCCCAGGCTTTGGCTGCCGACGCCAGGCGCGTGCTCGATGGCGTTGCCGACTCCGCTGTCACCACCGATGCCTCCACTTTCGCTGATTCCGCCGACCACACCGATGTCTTCGCTGGCGCTGACTTTACCGGCGCCGCCGAGGCCTCCGCTAACGCCGACGCCTCCGGCGCTTCTGACGTCCCGGCCAGCGCGACCAGTGTGGACAACCTGCCCGCTGGTGAACCCGCTATCCCGGCCCCGCTGCTCGCCATCTTCCTGGCGGAAGCCGGGCAACTGGTGGACCAGCTGACGCAAGACTTCGGCGCCTGGCGCCAGATCCCGCAACGCGCCGCCGAGCCGCAGTCGCTGCGGGCCGCGCACACGCTGGCCGGTATTACCGGCACCGTGGGGGTGCCCGTGCTGCGCGAACTGGCGCTGGCGCTGGAAGACACTTTGGCCGCGCTGCAAGCGCCCGCGCCTTTCCTCGACCCGGCGCAACACGACCTGTTCGATTTCACCGCGCAGCGCCTGCGGCAAATGGTCGATACCGTGGGTCGCGGCGCCATCCCGTCCGCCCAGCCGGAATTGATCGCCGCGCTGGCGGCGCTGCGCGCGCAGTTGCAAACGGTCGCGCCGGCCGCTAATGCCGCACTGGACGCGCAACTGGACCAGCTGGTGGCCGGCGCACAGGCGCCTGGCGCGGCGGCGCACAACGAATCGCCGCTGGACGCCATGTTCCGCCAGGTGTATGACCAGCTGAGCGGGACCGTGCCGGCATCCGAAGCGCCGGCGCCCGCGCCGAAAAAGGGCTGGCGCAGGGTCGAGCCGCGCGTCGATGACGATATCGACGACCTGTTCAACGCCGCCTTCGACGAAACCTTTGCCGAGCCGCCGCTGCACATCGCCGCACCGGCCGCCGAAATGACTACGCAGCCACTGCCCGCACCGGCCGAAGCCACCCCTGAACCAGTATCTGCACCGGTCTCGGACCCAGCACCAGACCCGGTAGCAGTCCCGGCACCATTCCACGCCGACACCGGCATCACCGAACTGCCACTGGCCGCCCCGGCGCAGCGCGACGCCCCGCCGGCCATTTTCAACGATGAACTGGACGCCGAACTGCTGGCCGTGTTTCTCGAAGAAGGCGCCGACCTGCTGCCGCAGGTCGGCGAGGCCTTGCGCGCCTGGCAGGGCGCACCGCTTGATGCCAGCCACGCGCAAGGTTTGCTGCGCCTGCTGCATACGGTCAAGGGCAGCGCGCGCATGGCCGGCGCCATGCGCCTGGGCCAGCACGTGCACGAGATCGAAACCCATATCGAAAACATGGTCCACGATGGTTCGGCCACGCCGCTGGCGTTCGACGAACTGCTGGCCCATTACGACCACGCGCTGCTGCTGTTCGAGCAGTTGCAGCAGGGCGGCATGGCCGCTGCCGTGGAGGCCAATGCGGCGGCCGATCCTGGCGCCGCGCCATGTGCCGAGGCGCCGTCCGCGCCGTTCGCCGACGACCAGCCGGCCAATAAATCGCCGCTGGTGCGGGTGCGCGCCGATATCCTCGACCGCCTGGTCAACCAGGCCGGCGAAGTGTCGATTGCCCGCTCGCGGCTGGAAAACGAAGTGGGCGCCATGCGCGCCACGCTGGGCGACGTGTCCGACAACCTGTCCCGTTTGCGCCGGCAGCTGCGCGAAATCGAAATGCAGGCCGAGTCGCAGATCGCCTCGAGCATGTCGCGCATGGCCGACGTCAACGAGCGCGATTTCGACCCACTCGAATTCGACCGCTTTACGCGCCTGCAGGAACTCACGCGCATGATGGCCGAAAGCGTCAACGACGCGGCCAGCCTGCAAGAGCACCTGTCGCACAGCGTCAACCACGCCGGCGACGACCTGGTGGTGCAGGCGCGCCTCACGCGCGACCTCCAGCGCGACCTGATGCGGGTGCGCATGGTGCCGTTTGCCAGCATTGCCGAGCGCCTGTTCCGGGTGGCGCGCCAGAGCGCCAAGGAAGTGGACAAGCGCGTCAACCTCGACCTGCGCGGCGGCGGCGTGGAAATCGACCGCGGCGTGCTCGAACGCATGGCCGCGCCGTTCGAACACCTGCTGCGCAACGCGATTGCCCACGGCGTGGAACCGCGCGCCGCGCGCACGGCCGCCGGCAAGAGCGAAACCGGCGAGCTGCTGATGGAAGTGACGCAGCAGGGCAACGAGGTCGTCATCGAATTTTCCGACGACGGCGCCGGCCTGGACCTCGAACGCATCCGCGCCAAGGGCGTGGCCAGCGGCTTGCTGGCAGAGGGCGCAGACGTCACCGAGGCGCAGGTGGCCGACCTGATTTTCGAGCCCGGCTTCACCACCGCCGAAGCGCTGACCGAATTGTCGGGCCGGGGCGTGGGCATGGACATCGTGCAGTCCGAGGCGCAGGCCCTGGGCGGCCGGATCGACCTGGAATCGACGCCGGGGCAGGGCACGCGTTTCGTGATTCGCCTGCCGCTCACGCTGGCGGTCACCCAGGTTGTGCTGGTGGCTGCCGGTGGCCGCAGCTACGCCCTGCCGGCCATCCTGGTCGAGCAGGTGCAGCAGATGAATGGCGAGGCGCTGGCCGCCGCCCACCGGGTTGGCCACCTGAACGGCCACGTGGCGCTGCACGGCCGCCAGGCCGCGCTGCACTACCTGCCCGCACTGCTGGGCGACGTTGACATGCAGCCGCAGGTCAACCAGTCGGCGCCGGTGATGATGCTCAAAAATGGCACCGAGCGGCTGGCATTACAGGTGGACGAGGTACTGGGCAACCGCGAGGTGGTGGTCAAGAATATCGGCCCGCAGCTCGCGCGCATGGCCGGCATCGCCGGCGCCACCGTGCTGGGCTCGGGCGACATCGTGTTGATCCTCAACCCGGTGGCGCTGCTGCACCACCTGGCGCAAAGCCCGGAGGCGCGCGCGCAGTATGCGCAGGCGGTCCACGGCGACACCGCTGCCGATGCCGGCACGGCGACGCGTGCGCACGCGGCCACGGTGATGGTGGTCGATGATTCGATGACGGTGCGCCGCGTGACCGGGCGTCTGCTCGAGCGCGAAGGCTACCGGGTATTGCTGGCCAAGGATGGCGTCGATGCGCTGGAACAGCTGCGCGAGCACCAGCCTGACTTGCTGCTGGTCGATATCGAAATGCCGCGCATGGACGGCTTCGACCTCACGCGCCAGGTGCGTGGCGATGAACGCACTGCCGGCATCCCGATCATCATGATCACGTCGCGCAGCGCCGACAAGCACCGCAACTACGCGCTGGACCTGGGCGTGAATGCCTTCTTCGGCAAACCGTTCCAGGAGCCGGAGCTGCTTGAGACGATGGAAAAACTGCTCAATCTTCCAGCGGTTTGACCTTCTTGACGACTTCGTAGCGCTCAAGCGTGCGCTTGCGCGCCTCGTCGTGCATGACGATCGGGCCCGGGTACTTGAGCGGTTCCATGCGCGCGTGCAGCCACGGCGCGTGGATTTCCTTGTCGCTCAGGTGTTTCAGTTGCGGCAGGTAGCGGCGGATGAATTTGCCGGCGCCGTCGAATTTTTCCGACTGCGTGATCGGGTTGAAGATGCGGAAGTACGGTTGCGCATCGCAGCCCGACGACGACGCCCACTGCCAGCCGCCGTTGTTCGACGCCAGGTCGAAGTCGTTCAGGTGCAGCGCAAAATATGCCTCGCCCCGGCGCCAGTCGATGCCGAGGTCCTTGATCAGGAAGCAGGCGGTGACCATGCGCAGGCGGTTGTGCATGTAGCCCGTCTGGTTCAGTTGCAGCATGGCTGCGTCCACCAGCGGGTAGCCGGTGCGCGCTTCGCACCAGGCGGCGAACAGTTCGTCGGCTTCTTCACCGGTTTCCCATTCGATGGCGTCGTAGGCGGGCTTGAACGAGCCGCCCACCACGTGCGGGTTATGGAACAGGATCATGGCGTAGAACTCGCGCCAGATCAGTTCTGCCAGCCACACCGGTGCGCCTTCGCCACCGCCGCCACGCGCCATCAGGTCCACCACCGTGCGCACCAGGTGGCGCACCGACAGCGTGCCGAAACGGAAATGCAGCGACAGGTACGACGGGCCTTTCACGGCAGGGAAGTCACGCGCGGTCTTGTACTGCGCGATGCGCGGCAGGAAATCCTCGAACAATTGGGCGGCGCCGGACATACCGGTGGGAATCTTCAGTTCGGCCAGGTTGCTCGGTTCGAAGCCCAGTTCCTTCAAGGTTGGTAACTTGGGTGCCGGGGAGGGCGGCGGCGCCAGGCGCGCGGCGTGCGGTTCGATGTGGTAAGGCGCGATCACGCTCGGATCAGCGTCGAGCTTCTTGAGCCAGGCATTTTTGTACGGGGTGAAGACGGAGAACACGCCGCCCGTTTGCGACAGTACTTCGCTTTTCTCGAACACCACCTGGTCCTTGAAGCTGGCGAACGCGCGGCCGTCGCCTTGCAGCGCTTTGGCAACAGCGGCATCGCGGGCGATGGCCTGCGGTTCGTAGTCGTGGTTGCAATACACGGCATCGACTTTCAGTTCGGCGGCCAGTGCCGGGATTGCCGTCAGCGGATCGCCGTGGCGTGCCAGCAGGCAACCGCCCATCTGGCGCAGTTCGGCATCGACCTCGGCCACGCTGGCGTGTATGAAGTCCACGCGCCGGTCCTGGCGCGGCAAAGCGTCCAGGATGGTGCTGTCATAGATGAACGCGCAGTAGACTTTGTGGCTGTCTTGCAGTGCCTGATGCAGGGCAACATGATCGAAAACGCGCAGATCGCGGCGCAGCCATACCAGGGTTGAATCGTGTTTCATTGAGTCTGTGTCTATCTTGTGGGGCAACGCAATCGTGGGTGCGCTGCGATTTCAGTGTAAACTACGCGGTGACTTGCTAGATGCGAATACTAGCACCGACCGCCCTGCGCGGCCCCGCACACAGAGAGCAATGCGTATGAAGAAGAGCAAAATCGGCAAAACGCTTCCTGTCCCCGGCTTGTTACAGGAAGACCCGTTGGCCCCATTGAGCGCCACCGCCACCGCCACCGAGGGCGACAGCCCGGTCCCGCAACTGAACCTGGCCAATCATTTCCTGATCGCCATGCCTTCCATGCAAGATCCGGTCTTCGGCGGCACCGTGGTGTATGTCTGCGAACACAATGAAAACGGCGTGCTGGGCGTGGTGATCAACAAGCCCACCGACATGACCATGCAAGTGCTGTTCGAACGCATCGACCTCAAGCTCGAGGGCGACCAGGACAGCGCGGTCGATCAGCCCGTCATGTTCGGCGGCCCGGTGCAGGACGACCGCGGTTTTGTGCTGCACACGCCGGGCCAACGCTATTCGTCGTCGCTCACCGTCACCAGCGAGGTGGCGTTCACCACGTCGATCGATGTGCTCGAGGCGGTGGCGTCCGGCGACGGTCCGCCGCGCATGCTGGTGTCGATCGGCTACTCGGGCTGGAGCCCGGGCCAGCTCGAAGACGAGATCGGCCGCAACGGCTGGCTCACGGTCGGCGCCGATCCCGAGATCCTGTTCGGCGTGCCGATCGAGCAACGCTATACGGCGGCGATACGTTTGCTGGGCATCGACCCGCTGATGCTCGCGTCCGAGGCCGGCCATGCGTAAGAAGTTGGTCCTGTGAACGCTGACACCATTTTTGCCTTCGATTTCGGCGTCAAACGCATCGGCGTGGCCATGGGCAATACCCTGATCCGCCAGGCCACGCCCGTCAAGGTCATTGCCGCCATCGACAACGCCACCCGCTTTGCCGCAATTCAAACCCTGCTCGACGAGTGGCAGCCCACGCTGCTGGTCGTCGGCCTGCCGATGCACCCGGACGGCACGCCCCACGACATGACGGCGCGCGCACGCAAGTTCGCCAACCAGCTGCACGGCCGCTTCAACCTGCCGGTGGAGCTGGTGGACGAGCGCTATACCTCCGCCGTGATCAGCGCCAGGCGTGGCGAGGTCATCGACGACCGCGCGGCTGCCATCATCCTGCAACAATATTTCGACGCCAACTGACCATGCCTACAATCAACCCCAACCAACTCGATGCCGAAGCGTTGTATGCGACGCTGCTGGCCGACGTCAAAGCCGGCCTGGCCGGCGTGTCCGATGTCGCCATCGTCGGCATCCACTCCGGCGGCGCCTGGATCGCCGAACGCCTGGCGGCCGACCTGGGCCTGTCCGCGCGCTGCGGCGTGCTCGACGTCTCGTTCTACCGCGACGACTACGCCAAGAAAGGCCTGCCGGCCGAGGTCAAGCCCACCAACATCACTTTCGATGTGGCCGCCGCCAACATCCTGCTGGTCGATGACGTGCTGTACACGGGCCGCACCACGCGCGCCGCGATCAACGAGCTGTTCGACTACGGCCGCCCGGCGCGCATCATGCTTGCCGCCCTGGTCGATCGCGGCGAACGGCAACTGCCGGTCGCGGCCGATTTCGTGGCCGCCCATGTCACCGTGCAGAAAGGGCAGGCGCTGGTGCTCAAGCGCGCCGACGGCGGACAATTCACGTTAACCATCGATCACGTATAACCCTACGCTTAACTCTACGCCCATTCACCATGCTCAATCCGCAACTGAACAAACACGGCGAACTGCAGCACCTGCTGTCGATCGAGGGACTGCCCAAGTCCATCCTCAATCACATCCTCGATACCGCCTCGTCGTTCGTCGGCATTTCCGACCGCGATGTGAAAAAAGTACCGCTGATGCGCGGCAAATCGGTGTTCAACCTGTTCTTCGAGAACTCCACCCGCACCCGCACCACGTTCGAGATCGCCGCCAAGCGCCTGTCGGCCGACGTGATCAACCTGAACATCCAGGCCTCGTCGGCCAGTAAGGGCGAATCGCTGCTCGACACCATCGACAACCTGTCGGCCATGCACGCCGACATGTTCGTGGTGCGCCACGCGCAGTCGGGCGCGCCGTACCTGATCGCCAAGCACCTGATGGAAACCAAGCAGTCGCACGTGCACGTGGTCAACGCCGGTGACGGCCGCCACGCCCACCCCACTCAGGGGCTGCTGGACATGTACACGATCCGCCACTACAAGAAAGATTTTACGAATTTGCGCGTGGCCATCGTGGGCGACATCCTGCACAGCCGGGTAGCGCGCTCCGATATCCACGCCCTGACCACGCTGGGCGTGCCGGAAGTGCGCGCGATCGGCCCGCACACCCTGCTGCCGGGCGGCCTCGAGCAAATGGGCGTACGCACCTTCACCAACATGGATGAAGGCTTGAAGGACGTCGATGTGATCATCATGCTGCGCCTGCAAAACGAGCGCATGAGCGGTGCGCTGCTGCCGTCGGCGCAGGAATACTTCAAGAGCTACGGTCTGACACCCGAGCGCCTGGCGCTGGCCAAGCCCGACGCCATCGTGATGCACCCCGGTCCGATGAACCGTGGCGTGGAAATCGATTCGGCCGTGGCCGATGGCGCGCAAGCGGTGATTTTGCCGCAAGTAACTTTCGGGATCGCCGTCCGCATGGCGGTGATGAGCATCGTGGCAGGTACGCAGGGATGAGCGCAGGTATGAAAAACATTGTTATCAAAAACGGCCAGGTGATCGACCCGGCCAACGGCATCGACGGCCAGCACGACCTGTACATTGTCGATGGCAAGATTGCCGCCATTGGCACCGCGCCGCAAGGTTTTGCCGCCGACCAGACCATCGATGCCGCCGGCCTGGTGGTTGTCCCCGGTTTTGTCGATCTGGCCGCGCGCCTGCGCGAACCGGGCTACGAATACAAGGCCACGCTGGACTCGGAAATGCAGGCCGCCATGCAAGGCGGCGTGACCAGCCTGGTGTGCCCGCCCGACACCGACCCGGTGCTGGACGAACCTGGCCTGGTGGAAATGCTGAAGCACCGCGCCCGCTCGCTGAACCAAGCCCACGTGCACCCGCTGGGCGCGCTGACTATGGGCTTGAAAGGCAAGGCGCTGACCGAAATGGCCGAGCTGACCGAATCGGGCTGCATCGGCTTTTCGCAGGCCGAGGAAGTGATCGAAGACACCAACGTGCTGCTGCGCGCACTGCAATACGCGGCCACGTTCGGCTTCACCGTGTGGCTGCGTCCACAGGATGCGCATATCGGCCGGGGCGGCATTGCTGCCAGCGGTCCGCTGGCTTCGCGCCTGGGCCTGTCCGGCGTGCCGGTCATGTCCGAAACCATCGCCCTGCACACGATTTTCGAGCTGATGCGCTCTACCGGCGCGCGCGTGCACCTGTGCCGTATTTCGTCGGCTGCCGGTCTCGAGCTGATCCGTGGCGCCAAGGCCGAAGGCTTGCCGGTCACGTGCGACGTCGGCGCCCACCACGTGCACATGACCGATGCCGACATCGGCTTCTTCGACTCCAACGCGCGCATGACGCCACCGTTCCGCAGCCAGCGCGACCGCGATGCGATCCGCCTGGGCCTGCTCGACGGCACCATCGACGCGCTGTGCTCGGACCATACGCCGGTGGACGACGACGAGAAACTGCTGCCGTTCGGCGAAGCTTCGCCAGGTGCTACCGGGCTGGAACTGCTGCTGTCGCTGAGCCTGAAATGGGCCACCGATTACGCCGCCCAGCAAAATACCGGCGGCATGCGTCCGCTGGCGCGGGCGATCGCCCGCATCACGTCCGAGCCGGCCCGCGTGGCGGGACTGGCTGCCGGCACCTTGTCGGTGGGCGCGGTGGCCGACGTGGTGGTGTTCGATCCGGAAGCGCACTGGACGGTGGAAGCGGCGGCCCTGGCCAGCCAGGGCAAGCATACGCCTTTCCTCGGCTACAACCTGGGCGGGCAGGTGCGCACGACCATCGTGGCGGGTCACGTCGCGTTCCAGCGTTCTTGATGGCATGAAGGTTTCCACCATGTTGCGCCTGGCGCGCGTGCTCACGCACGTGCTGCAGGGCATGGCGATTTGCGCCGTCGTGTTCCCGTGGCTGGGGCAGGAGCGGCGCAACGGCCACATCCGCCGCTGGTCGCGCCAGTTGCTATCGTTGTGTAATGTGAAGGTGGTGCAGGACGGCGGTGTCAGCGCTGCCGCGCCGGCGCCGGTGCTGTCGCAGGCGATGGTGGTGTCGAACCACGTCTCGTGGCTCGATATTTTCGTGATCCACAGCCTGTACCCCAGCCATTTCGTGGCCAAGGCCGAGATCCGGTCGTGGCCGCTGGCCGGGTGGCTGGCGCAGAAGGCCGGCACCGTCTTTATCGCGCGCGGTAACCGGCGCGACTTGCGCCTGATTTTCGAAGGACTGGTGACGACCTTGCAGCGCGGCGAACGGGTGGCGTTCTTCCCCGAAGGTACGACGGCGTCACAGGGCGAATTGCTGCCGTTTCACGCCAATCTGTTCGAGGCCGCCATCGACGCCCGGGTGCCGGTGCAGCCGTTTGCGCTGCGCTACGTGGACGCCGCCGGCGCCTTGCACCACTCGGTCGATTTCATCGGCGAGATGACGTTTGCCGAGAGCATCGTGGCGATCCTGGACGGGCCGCCGGTGACCGCGCGCGTGGCCATCATGCCGGCTATCGTAACCGTCGGCGCGCACCGGCGCGAACTGGCCGAAGTGGCGCACCAGGCGGTTGCCAGCGCACTGGGCGTGGCTTCCGCCTCCCACTAAGCCTTCTTTTTGGCCGGTTCCTGGAACTGCGGACACTGCACTTGCAGCAGGCTGCGGTCTTCCAGGCACATGGCCGACAACTGCCCGCCCCACACGCAGCCGCTGTCGAGGCCGATCAGGTCGGGGCGCACGGTCAGCCCCAGCGCCGACCAGTGGCCGAATACCACCGTGGCGTTTGCGCTCTGGCGGCCCGGCACCTCGAACCACGGCATCAGGCCGGACGACGGATCGGCCTTGCCGCTTTCCTTCATCTTGAAGTCCATCACCCCTGCCGCATCGCAAAAACGCAGCCGCGTCATGGCGTTGATGATGCAGCGCAGGCGGTCGGCGCCGGTCAACTGATCCGACCATTGGGCCGGCTCGTTGCCGTACATCTGCGCCAAAAATTCTGCAAAGGCGTGGTCGGGACCGCGCAGCATTGCCTGCACTTCGCCGGCCAGGGCCAGCGCCTGTTGCGCATTCCATTGCGGCAGCAGGCCGGCGTGCACCAGCACGTGTTCGCGGCCAGCGGCGTGGACCGAGATCGCTAGCGGCCGGCGCCGTACCCAGTCGATCAGTTCGTCGCGGTCGGGGGCGTCGAGAATCTCGGCCAGGGTATCGGACTTGTGCTCGGCGCGGATGCCGTAGGCCACCGCCAGCAGGTGCAGGTCGTGGTTACCGAGCACGCTGTCGATGCGCCCGCCGCTGGCCAGCGCCAGTTGGCGCACATGGCGCAGCGTCGCCAGCGAGTCGGGGCCCCGGTTGATCAGGTCGCCTGCAAACAGGATGGCAGGCGCCATATTGCCGCACTCGGCCGCATGCGCACGGATGCGGTCGAGCATGGACAGCGCTTGCTCGTGGCAGCCTTGCAGATCCCCGATGACATAGGTTTGCATATTAAATACTCATTATTCGTTGTTTGGGGAATTTGAAATGGCGGGTAAATCGGTGTCCAGGATGGCTTTTTTCCCATTTGCACCGAAGTTTCACATAAAATATCGCCTAATATTAACTAACGCTTGCTGCAGGATACTAAATGATTTTTGTTACAGGTGGTGCCGGCTTCATCGGTTCGAATTTTGTCCTCGACTGGCTGGCCCAGTCAGATGAGCCAGTTGTCAACTTCGACAAGCTCACGTACGCCGGCAATCTGAATAATCTTGCCACCCTGAAGCAGGATGCGCGCCACATCTTCGTGCGCGGCGACATCTGCGACCAGGCCCAGGTCCTGGCACTGTTCCAGGAACACAAGCCACGCGCGGTGGTGCACTTCGCCGCCGAAAGCCACGTCGATCGTTCGATCCTGGGACCTGGCGAATTCATCAATACCAACATCAACGGCACCTTCAGCCTGCTCGAAGCGGCGCGTGCCTACTGGTCGGCGCTGCCGGAAGCAGAGAAAGCGGACTTCCGCTTCCTGCACGTCTCCACTGACGAAGTGTATGGCACGCTGGGCCCGGACGATGCGCCGTTCACCGAAACCACTGCGTTTGCGCCCAACAGCCCGTATTCGGCTTCGAAAGCGGCCTCGGACCACCTGGTACGCTCGTACTTCCATACGTACGGCCTGCCGGTGGTGACTACCAACTGCTCGAACAACTACGGTCCGTACCACTTCCCGGAAAAACTGATCCCGCTGATCATCGCCAACGCCCAGGCCGGCAAACCGCTGCCGATTTACGGCGATGGCCAGCAAGTGCGTGACTGGCTGTACGTAAGCGACCACTGCGCTGCGATCCGCCGCGTGCTGGAAGCCGGTCGCCTGGGCGAGACCTACAACGTGGGCGGCTGGAACGAAATGGCCAACCTCGGCGTAGTGCATACCCTGTGCGACATGCTCGACCAGCAAAAACCGAAGGCCGATGGCAGCAGCTACCGCGCCCAGATCACCTATGTCAAAGACCGTCCGGGCCACGACCGTCGTTACGCCATCGACGCCCGCAAGCTCGAGCGCGAACTGGGCTGGAAGCCGGCCGAGACCTTCCAGACCGGCATCGCCAAGACCGTGCAGTGGTATCTCGACAACCAGGCCTGGGTCACCGATGTGCAATCGGGCAGCTATGCCAACTGGGTGGAAACCAACTACTTCAACCGCGAAGGCCAGCAATGAGCGTCGCGAAAAATCCCCTGAACCGCAAGGGCATTATCCTGGCCGGTGGTTCCGGCACCCGCCTGTACCCGGTCACCATGGCCGTCTCCAAGCAATTGCTGCCCATCTACGACAAGCCGATGATCTATCATCCGCTGACGGTATTGATGTTGGCCGGCATTACCGAAATCCTGCTGATTTCGACGCCGCAAGACACGCCGCGTTTCCAGGACTTGCTCGGCGACGGCAGCCAGTGGGGCATCAAGCTCAGCTATGCGGTGCAGCCATCGCCGGACGGCCTGGCGCAAGCCTTCATCATCGGCAAGGAATTCATCGGCGATGCGCCGTCGGCGCTGATCCTCGGCGATAACATTTACTATGGCAACGACCTCGACGCACTGCTGCGCAGCGCCAGCGAGGAGCCAGCAGGCGCCACCGTGTTCGCCTACCACGTGCAAGACCCCGAGCGTTACGGCGTGGTGGAGTTCGACGACGGCCGCACTGCCATCTCGATCGAGGAAAAGCCGCTCAAGCCCAAGTCGAACTACGCTGTCACCGGCCTGTACTTCTACGATAACAAGGTGTGCGATATCGCCGCCAGCATCAAGCCGTCGCCGCGCGGCGAGCTGGAAATTACCGATGTCAACCGCGTTTACCTCGAGCAGAACAAGCTCAAGGTAGAAGTGATGGGACGCGGCATGGCCTGGCTCGACACCGGCACCCACGACTCGCTGCTGGAAGCGGGGCAATTCATCGCCACCATCGAAAAGCGCCAGGGCCTGAAAGTTGCGTGCCCTGAAGAAATCGCCTACCGCAAGGGCTATATCACCGCCGAGCAAGTACGCAAGCTGGCCGAGCCGCTCAAGAAAAACAATTACGGCCAGTACTTGCTGCAAATTCTGGAAGATAAGGTTATCTCGAGATGAACGTTGTGACCACTCATCTGCCTGGCTTGCTGGTGCTGGAGCCACGCGTGTTCGGCGACGATCGTGGCTACTTTTTCGAAAGCTATAACGCCCGCCGTTTCAAGGAATTGTCGGGCGTCGATCCGGTCTTCGTGCAAGACAATCACTCGCGTTCGGCCAAGGGCGTGTTGCGCGGCCTGCATTACCAGATCCAGCAAGCCCAGGGCAAGCTGGTGCGCGTGACCGAAGGCGCGGTGTTCGACGTCGCGGTCGATCTGCGCAAGAGCTCGCCGACCTTCGGCAAGTGGTTCGGCATCGAGTTGTCGGCCGAGAACAAGCGCCAGTTGTGGGTGCCGGCCGGTTTCGCACATGGCTTCGTGGTCACCTCCGAGGTCGCCTCGTTCCTGTACAAGACCACCGATTACTGGGCGCCGGAGTTCGAGCGCGCGGTGTTGTGGAACGATCCGGCGATCGGCATCGACTGGCCGCTCGATGGCGAACCGCAATTGTCCGGCAAGGATCAAGTGGCATCGCTGCTGGCCGATGCCGAGGTTTTCGCATGAAGATCCTGCTGACCGGTAGCACCGGCCAGGTCGGTTACGAACTGGCCCGCAGCCTGCAGGGCCTGGGCGACGTCGTGGCGGTCGATCGCAACGTCATGGACCTGTCCAACCTGGACCAGGTGCGCGACGTGATCCGCACCGTGCGTCCGCAACTGATCGTCAACCCGGCTGCCTACACCGCCGTGGACAAGGCCGAGAGCGAGCCGGAACTGGCCTACCGCGTCAATGCGGAGGCCCCGGGCCTGATGGCGCAGGAAGCGAAACTGCTGGGCGCGGCCATGGTGCATTACTCCACCGACTACGTTTTCGATGGCAGCGACCCGTCGCCGCGCGGCGAGGACGATGCCACCGGCCCGCTCAATGTGTATGGCGCCAGCAAGCTTGCCGGCGAGCAGGCGATTGCCGCTGCCGGCATCGACCACCTGATCTTCCGGACCAGCTGGGTGTATGGCATGCGCGGCAAGAACTTCCTGCTGACCATGATGCGCCTGGCCAAGGAACGCGAGGAATTGAAGGTCGTGGCCGACCAGCACGGCGCACCGACCTGGAGCCGCACCATCGCCGACACCACGGCCCTGGTGCTGGCCCAGGCCGGTCCAGCCGGTGCCGACTGGTGGCGCCAGAACAGCGGCGTCTATCACCTGAGTGCACAAGGCCAGACCACCTGGTTCGAGTTCACCCAGGCCATCGTCGAAGCGGCCGGGCTGTCGTGCCGCGTGCTGCCTATCGGCAGCGCGGATTACCCGACTCCGGCCCGCCGTCCACAGTACTCGGTGATGTCGTCGGAGCGCCTGGTGTCGCGTTTCTGCCACCTGCCCGACTGGAAGCAGGCCCTGCATCTCTGCATGGGCTGATCACCTGGCATTACCGCAACATCACGTTACAAACCTGGCGAGTTTGTATCGATTGGTAAGCAAGCAAGCTTTACCAATATTCCACTGCTAAGATCGCGGCGCACATTTTTGCGCCGCGCATCGCCACTCTCCCTTGCTTTGCGCATAGATCTCCACCGATACGTGTCTGTGGCCGGCTATCCGGTACAATCGAGTTGACGTGCTGACAACCCAGCCGTCCGACGTAGCAGGCGCCTTCGGTAATATGGACCACCTATGTTCTCTTTCTTGTTGAGCTTTATCGCTTCCGCACTCCTGACCTTGCTGGTGATCAAGGAGTCACGCCTGCATGGGTCGGCGCTCGATGCCGTCGCCGGCGTGCAGAAGGTGCATGCGCACCGGGTGGCGCGCATCGGCGGACTGTCGATTTTCCTGGCGGTGGCGCTCAGCTCCGCCATTTCCATCTGGCGCGTGCCCACCATGGGATCGTGGCTGGCGGCTTTGCTGCTGTGTTCGGCCGTAGCGTTCGCCGGCGGCATCGTTGAAGACTACACGGGCCGGGTCAGCCCGGCGCGCCGCCTGCTGCTGACCATGGCCGCTGCCGCGCTCGGCTTTTTCCTGCTCGACGCCCGCATCGACCGCATCGACTGGCCATTTGCCGTGCTGACGCTGGGGTACTGGTGGTTCACCCTGCCGCTCACGGTGCTGGCGGTCTCGGGCATCGCCAACGCCATCAATATCATCGACGGTTTCAATGGACTGGCGAGCGTGGTGTGCATTTGCATGTTGCTGTCGCTTGGCTATGTCGCGCTGCAAGTGAACGACACCTTCGTGCTGGTGGCCGCACTGATGGTGGCCGGCGCCACGGCCGGCTTCCTGATCTGGAACTACCCGGTGGGGCTGATCTTTCTCGGCGACGGCGGCGCCTATTTCATCGGTTTCATGCTGGGCGAGCTGGCCCTGTTGCTGGTCATGCGCAATCCCGAGGTGTCGACCTGGTATGCGGCACTGTTACTCATCTATCCGGCATTTGAAACGCTGTTCTCGGTGTATCGCAGAATGTTTGTACGTGGAAAGTCACCGGCAATTCCCGATGGCATACATTTGCACAGCCTGATTTTTCGGCGCGTGGTGCAGTGGGCGGTAGGGCGCAAGGAAGCGCGGGCACTGGTGCGCCGCAATTCGCTGACCTCGCCTTATCTGTGGCTGTTTTCGCTGTCGGCGGTGATACCGGCCACGCTGTTCTGGAATAACACCACGGTATTAATTGCGTGTTGCCTGGTATTTATGGCCAGTTACATCTGGATTTATGTGCGCATCGTGCGTTTTAAAGCGCCGCGCTGGATGATCAGGCATAAGAAACCGTAATTTTTCCATGTTGGGGTAATATATTTTGGCAGTGAAAATATATAGTCATCACTTAAAGGATCAATATGGACTTGAGTAAATTAACTTCTGCACAATTACGTGATTTGCAGGAGCAGTTAAAAGACGAACTGAAGCAGCGCGCCAGCCAGGACCGTTCGGAGGCGCTGGAGCAAATCCACGCCATCGCGCGCAGCGTCGGTTTGCCGCTCAAGGAACTGCTGGGCGCCGCCCCGGTGCGCAGCGGCCGTACCGGACCGGTGGCAGCACGCTACCGCAACCCGGCCGACGCCTCGCAACAGTGGACCGGTCGCGGCCGCCAGCCGAAATGGGTCAAGGACTGGGTGGACGGCGGCAACGATATCGCCGGCCTGAAAATCTGACGCCCTCTGCCGGTCCCGGCAAGACGGCGCCGGGGCTTGCCTGTCGCCGCCATCGCACTTACTATGTCAGCATTCTGGCATTGACATCAAGTGGTTAAGTTTTTAGCCACTGCCGCAACTTCCCATCAGGGTTCCTTCCAATCCCGCTTCTCTGACGGTTTGCACCGCCAGCAAGGGCACGACTGACATTCATTATGGTTTCCTTATCCAAGACGATCTTCAAGGCTTACGACATTCGCGGCATCATCGATAAAACCCTCGACGAGGGCGTCGCGCGCCAGATCGGCCAGGCCTTCGGCCAGGCGGCCCTGGCCAAGGGCGAACAAACCGTGGTGATCGGCCGCGACGGTCGACTGTCGGGCCCGGCACTGATCGCAGCGCTGGCGCAGGGCTTGCAAGCGGCCGGCGTCAACGTGATCGACCTGGGCGTGGTGGCCACACCGATGGTGTATTTTGGCACCAACGTGCTGGGCGCGGCCTCCGGCATCATGGTCACCGGCAGCCACAATCCTCCGGACTACAACGGTTTCAAGATGGTGCTCGCCGGCGAGGCCATCCACGGTGAATCGATCACCGCGCTGTACCAGAGCATCGTCGATCACGACGGTTCCTCGGCGCCAGTGCCGGGCAAATATTCCACCCACGACATCCGCGCCCAGTACCTCGAGCGCATCATCGGCGACGTCAAGGTGGCGCGTCCGATCAAGATCGCTGTCGATTGCGGCAACGGCGTGGCTGGCGCATTTGCTGGCGACCTGTACCGTGGTATGGGTTGCGAAGTGATCGAACTGTTCTGCGAAGTGGACGGCACCTTCCCCAACCACCATCCCGATCCGGCCCACCCGGAAAACCTGCAAGACCTGATCCGCGCACTGCAGGAGTCCGACGCTGAAATCGGCCTGGCCTTCGACGGCGACGGCGACCGCCTGGGCCTGGTGACCAAGGATGGCCAGATCATTTACCCGGACCGCCAGATGATGTTGTTCGCGGAAGATGTGTTGTCGCGTAACCCTGGTGCGCAGATCCTGTACGACGTCAAGTGCACGCGCCACCTGGCGCCGTACATCGAGAAGTCGGGCGGCGTGCCGCTGATGTACAAGACCGGTCACTCGCTGGTAAAAGCCAAGCTCAAGGAAACCGGCGCGCCACTGGGCGGCGAAATGAGCGGCCATATCTTCTTCAAGGACCGCTGGTACGGTTTCGATGACGGCCTGTACGCCGGCGCCCGCATGCTGGAAATTCTCACCAAGCAGGCCGATCCGTCGGCGCTGCTCAACGCGCTGCCGCAGTCCGACAGCACGCCCGAGCTGCACCTGCACCTGGCCGAAGGCGAGAACTTCATCGTCATGGACCACCTGCGCGCCAACGCGCAGTTCCCGGGCAACAAGCAGATCATCACCATCGACGGCCTGCGCGTGGAATACGAAGACGGCTTCGGACTGGCGCGTTCGTCCAACACCACGCCGGTGATCGTGATGCGGTTCGAAGCCGAAACACCAGCCGCGCTGGCGCGCATCCAGGGCCAGTTCCGCGACGTGATCCTGGCCGCAAAACCGGACGCCGAGCTGCCGTTCTAGCCCCATGGCGACGCAAGCGCGCGGCGGCAAGCCGTTGAATATTTTGCTGGTGCGCGTGTCGTCGCTGGGCGATGTGCTGCACAACCTGCCCATGGTGGCCGACATCGCCCGCCACTTCCCGGACGCCAATATCGACTGGGTGGTGGAGGAGGGCTTTGTCAGCCTGGTGCGGCTCAACCCGCGCGTGCGCACCATCATTCCGTTTGCGCTGCGGCGCTGGCGCAAAAGCCTGGGCAAGCCTGAAACGCGGGCCGAGATCAAGGCGTTTTTCCGCACCCTGCGCGCACAAGAGTATGACTACGTGTTCGACACCCAGGGCCTGCTCAAGACCGGCGTCATCATGGGCGCGGCGCGCGTGGTCAAGGGCGGGCGCAAGGTCGGCATGGCCAACGGCAGCGAAGGCTCGGGCTACGAAGGCATCTCGCGCATCTTCCACAACCTCAGCGTGCCGACCGACCCGCGCACCCACGCGGTGGCGCGGGGGCGCATCGTGGCTGGCGCCGCGCTCGGCTACCCGGTGGATACGCCGGCCGACTTCGGCCTGGCGCCGCTCGCGGACGATACCGCGCGTCCCGACTGGATGCCGCCCACATACGCCGTGTTCTTCCACGGCACCGCGCGCGACGCCAAGAAATGGGCGCCCGACCACTGGATGGCCCTGGGCCGTGCGCTGGCCCCCATGGCTATCCTGCTGCCGTGGGGTTCGCCCAAGGAAAAGGCGGAAGCCGAACACCTGGCCGCCAGCCTGCCCAATGCCCGGCTGCTGCCCAAGCTGTCGATGGCGGACGCGGTGCTGCTGGCGCGCCGCGCCGACCTGGTGATTGGCGTCGATACCGGGCTGACCCATATCGCTGCCGCTTTCATGCGGCCCACGGTGGAAATCTACGCCGATTCGCCGCGCTGGAAGACCGAGGGCAACTGGTCACAACGCATCATCAACCTGGGCGACACCGGCACGCCGCCGACGGTAGAGCAGGTGCTGGACGCTGCCCGCACCCTGCTGGCAGGGACCTGAGATGCGCCTGCTTTATACGCTGCTGTGGTGGCTGGCCCTGCCGCTGGTACTGGCGCGGCTGTGGCTGCGCGGCCGCCGCGAGCCGGGCTATCGCCAGCACTGGGCCGAGCGCCTGGGGCTGTATGGCAAGGCCGCACCTTCCGCAGCGGCGCCAGTACTGTGGGTGCACGCTGTCTCGGTGGGCGAGACGCGCGCCTCGGAGCCGCTGGTCGACGCCCTGCTGGCCGCGTATCCGGATAGCCGCGTCGTGCTCACCCATATGACGCCCACCGGCCGCGAGACCGGCCGTACCCTGTTTGCCAGGCATGGCGCGCGGCTGGTGCAGTCGTACCTGCCGTACGACACCGGCTTAATGGTGTCCGGCTTCATCCGGCATTTCAAGCCGTCGGTATGCATCCTGATGGAAACCGAGGTGTGGCCGAACCTGATCGCCATGTGCGGCCGGCGCGGCGTGCCGGTGGTGCTGGCCAATGCCCGCCTGTCGGAACGGTCGCTGGACAAGGCACAACGCCTGGGCGCGCTGATCCGCGCGGCAGCGCAAGGCATCACGCTGGTGGCCGCGCAAACCGCAGCCGATGCCGCCCGCGTGCGCGTGCTGGGCGTGCCGCGCGTGGAGGTGACCGGCAGTATCAAGTTCGACGTGGTGGTGCCGCCGGCGGCGCTGGCCGTGGGCACCACCTTGCGCGCGGCCATCGGCGCACGGCCGGTGCTGCTGTGCGCGAGCACCCGCGACGGCGAGGAAGCGCTGATCCTGGAAGCCTTCCGCCGCGACCGCGCGCAGCTGCCGGCCAAGACCTTGTTGCTGATCGTGCCGCGCCATCCGCAGCGCTTCGACGACGTGGAAAAAATGATCGGATGGCAGGGAATGAATGTACAGCGGCGCAGCACTATCGATACGGGCGCGCCGCTGGCGTCCCATATCGACGTGGTGCTCGGTGACTCAATGGGCGAGATGTTTGCTTACTACGACGTGTGCGATGTCGCTTTCGTGGGCGGCAGCCTGCTGCCGCTGGGCGGCCAGAATCTGATCGAACCGGCTGCGCTGGGCAAGCCGGTACTGATCGGCCCGCACACCTTCAATTTCGAACTGGTCACGCAGGAGGCGGTCGCCGCCGGCGGCGCCGTGCGCGTGGTGGACGCCCCCGAACTGATGGAGCAGGCGGCGCGCCTGCTCAACGACGCGCAGGCGTGCAGCGCCATGGGCGCCAGGGCTCTGGCATTCGCCAGCCAGCACCGCGGCGCCACCGCGCGCACGCTAGCGCTATTGCCGCCGCTGCTGCGCAGGGCGGCGGGTGATTAGTAACCCATTTTGCCGGCTGCTTGCTGCAGCGTGGTGTCGAGCTGCTTGCGGATTGCTGCGGCAGTACGCTGCTCCACGGCGGGGTCCTGCAGGCTCGACAAATCGTAGTTGAGTCCGATTTCCGTAGCAGGCACGCTGCCGTCCGGGCCGCCGGACATCCGGATTTCCTCGCCATTCTTATCCAGCAGCGCCAGCACGATGCGCGCATGGATGGTGGCCGCACCCACGTTTTCCTTGTTCATGGTCCTGGTGCGGATGCCCATGCCGCGCGCATAGGGGTTGTCGCTGGTGGTATCGAGGACCACGAACACCAGGTCGGCACCGGTGTCGCCCGCAATCGCCTGCAATTCGGGCTTGACGCGATGGGTGAGGGAGATCCAGGGGGTGCCGCCGTTCAATTTTTCCGCCAGCGCGGTATCGGGCGGGACCGCCACGACCGACCATTGCGGACGGGCCGCTTGCAGGCGTTGCTCCACCACGCGCAAGGCAGTGCGATTCAATTCGCCTTTCTGATCGACGACCTTGTGGTCGTTATTGAACACGGTCAGGCCGAAGTGCACCACCGGGGTCTTTTCCTCGAGAAGCGACACGATGGCAACTTTTTTGATATTGCGGTCCTCCTCAGCGGTGCGCGGCGGCGTCGCCGCGCAGCCGCTCAGTACTGAGGCGAACACGAGCAGGGTGACAGTGGAAGGGAAAAACTGGCGCAGGCGTTGAACGAACATGATTTCCTGATAGAAATGATAATAAGGCGCCTATTTTGCTGCCTCCATATCATTTCTGGCCAGAACAATTTAATTCATGAGGCATACGCCCAACAATCTCAACCGCCCCCAATACCCTCGATGATGACGCCGGTGCCGCCACAATTGGCGCAGGCGACGTGATCGCCATCCTGCTCGATCTGGCCACTGCCGTGACACATCGGACAGACATCTTCACCAGTGCCGGGCGTACCGGCGGGCGCATCATCGCCGGGATTGCGTGTGGGAGCGTTTGCCATGACGACCTCGAAAAATAAAAGGAAGTGTCATTTTTACACGTTCGCCTGACAAGCCGCACTCGTTTCGACTAAGCAACTGGATTAGTTGAACAGGACCGGCAGTTCCTGCGCCCGTTTGCGCAGCAGGTTGCGGGCGTCGTCGTATTCCGGATAAATCAGGCCCACGGTGTCCCAGAACGCGGCGCTGTGGTTCATTTCCAGCGTGTGCGCCAGTTCGTGCGCGACCACGTAATCGATCAGCGGCAGCGAGAAGTGGATCAGTTTCCAGTTCAGGCGGATCTTGCGGTCGGCCGTGCACGAGCCCCAGCGGGTGCCGGCCGATGACAGGCCGAACGAGCTGTAATGCACGCCTAGCCGTTCCGCGTACAAATCCAGGCGCTGCACGAACAACTGCTTCGCTTCGTGCTGGTACCACGCCTTGACGCGCTCCTTGAGCGTGTGTTCGGTGGCGCCCGGCAGCAGCACCATGGTCAGCTCGCGCGTGGCGGCATCGAAACTGCTGCGGTAGCGGCCGCCGACCAGCAGGCGCAGCGTGATGTCGGCGCCGAGGTAGGGGAGCTGGGCGCCGTCGATCCATTCCACCGGCGGCTTTTGCAGCCGGGCGGCGCGGCGTTCGCGGCGTTCCTTGAGCTTGGCCAGGATCCAGCCCTGCTTGGTGCGGATGGCGTTGTCGATCTCGGTGATGGTCACGCGCTTGGGCGCGGTCACGCGCAGGCCGTCGTCGTCGATCATGAAACCGATCGAGCGGCGTGTTGAGCGGCGCAGTTCGTATTCGAGGATGAATTCGCCTACTTGCAGCTGGCGCTTGGAGCTGTGTTCGGGCACAGGCGCCGGCGGGCGGGATTTGACGGGTACCGCGATGGCGGGCGGCGCAACCGGGGCAACTGGCGTAGCAGGCGTGATATAGGGAGAAACCGGCGGCGGCTTGGCCGCTGGCGGGGGCATCGACCAGACCGGCGCCGTGTACACCGAGCGGGGCGGCGGGGCCGCTTCGCGTCCGAACAGGTCGGGCTGGTCGATAGCAGCGGCTGCGGCGGGCTGTGCCACCGCTGGAACGGGCTCCGCCTGCGCCTGCGTGGTCAGGTCGTCGAGCCAGCGTTGTAGGCGTGGGGCGAAATGACGCGCATTTCTGATTCTATCCAATTTTCCACCTGTTGCATCATGCCGTCCGGCGTTTGTCCTTCGGAAGAAATAGGCTTGCCAATCGATACTGTAACAAGCCCTGGCCGTTTAATGAAAGAATTTTTGGGCCAGCATTCGCCCGAGTTGTGGGCGATCGGTACCACCACCGCGCCGGTCGCAATCGCCAGCCGGGTGCCGCCGCTCTTGTACTTGCCGGCCTGGCCCACGGGAATCCGTGTGCCTTCAGGGAACATGATGATCCACTGGCCGTCGGCCAGCCGTTTTTTGCCGATCCGCACCACGTGCTTGAAGGCGTTCTTGCCCTGCTTGCGGTCGATCGGGATCATGCGCATCAGCGCCATGGCCCAGCCGAAGAACGGAATGTACAGGATCTCCTTCTTGAACACGAACACGAGCGGACGCGGCAAGTTGGGCAGCAGGAAGATGGTTTCCCATGCCGACTGGTGCTTCGACAGCACCACGGCCGGCGCATCCGGGAAGTTTTCGGCGCCGCGGATTTCGTAACGGATGCCGCAGATCACCTTCAGGCACCAGACGATGAATACGTTCCAGCGCGACGTGACCCAGAAGCGCTTGTTATACGGCAGCGGCGCAGCCAGGAAGCATACCAGCGACCAGATCACGGTGGCCACGATCATCACGATGGTGAACAGCAGCGAACGCAAAAACAAAACGGGATGACCCAATGCAGACTCCAGATACTTTTATTGATTGATGGCAGGCGCCGGTGCAGGCACGGCGGCGGTCCTGAGCAGATGCGCCACCATGGCCGCCAGGTCCGCAAACACTTGCGTGCCGGGCGGCAGGCCGCCGGTGGCCTGGGTTTTTTCGCCCTTGCCGGTCAACACCAGGTACGGCACGCAGCCGCTGACATACCCCGCCTGCAGGTCGCGCAGCGAATCGCCCACGACCGGCACGCCTTTGAGGCTGACCTTGTAGCGCTGGGCGATCTCGGTAAACATGCCCGGCTTCGGTTTGCGGCAGTCGCAGTTGTCCGCTGCCGAATGGGGGCAGAAGAATACCGCGTCGATGTCGGCGCCCACCTGCTGTGCCAGGCTGTGCATCTTGTGGTGGATGGCGTTGAGGGTGACCATGTCGAACAGTTCGCGGGCGATGCCCGACTGGTTCGACGCGATGACCACCCGGTAGCCGGCCTGGTTCAGGCGCGCGATCGCTTCGAGCGAGCCGGGCACCGGGATCCACTCGGCCGGCGACTTGATGAAGTCAGGCGAGTCGTGGTTGATCACGCCGTCACGGTCGAGAATGATCAGTTTCAAGGAAGGAGCGCCCATTTATGCCGCCAGCTTCGAAATGTCGGCCACGCGGTTCATCATGCCGTGCAGCGACGACAGCAAGGCCAGGCGGTTGTTGCGCAGGGCAACGTCCTCGGCCATCACCATCACGTCGTTGAAGAAGGCATCGACCGCGTCGCGCAACTGCGCCAGGGTTTTCAAGGCATCTTCAAAATCGCCGCGGATGAACGCCGCGTCGATGTCCGGTTGCACGCGGGTGACCGCAGCAGCCAGGTCTTTTTCGGCCTGGTCTTGCAGCAGGGCGGTATCGACCACGGTGGCGCTCTCGCCGGCGGCGGCCAGGGCAGCCTCGTTCTTTTTCAGGATGTTGGTGATGCGCTTGTTGGCGGCAGCCAGCGAGGCTGCTTCCGGCAGCGCGGCAAAGGCTTTGACTGCTTCCAGGCGTTGCACGATGTCGTCCAGGCGGTCCGGGTTTTGCGCCACGACCGCTTCGATTTCATTTGGCGAGAAGCCGCGTTCGCGCAGGATGCCGCGCAGGCGGTCCATCATGAAGGCGGAGACATCGCGCGCCGGATCGGTAAAGCCGGCCACGCCGGTGAACTGCTGGGCCGCCGCTTCGAGCAGGCCGCTGATCGACAGCATCAGGCGCTTTTCGATCAGCATGCGCAGCACGCCCAGGGCGTGGCGGCGCAGCGCGAACGGGTCCTTGTCGCCGGTGGGCTGCAGGCCGATCGACCAGATGCCGACCAGGGTTTCGAGCTTGTCGGCCAGCGCCACGGCGGTGCCGGTGACGGTCGATGGCAGCGTGTCGCCAGCAAAGCGCGGCTGGTAGTGTTCGGACGCGGACAGCGCCACTTCTTCCGGTTCGCCGTCGTTGCGGGCGTAGTAGGTGCCCATGATGCCTTGCAGCTCGGGGAACTCGCCGACCATGTCGGTCAGCAGGTCGGCTTTCGACAGCTTGGCGGCGCGGGTGGCCATGGCAGTGTCGCCGCCGATCTGGGTGGCGATGAAGCCGGCCAGGCCCGAGACGCGCTCGCTGCGCTCGGCCTGGGTGCCCAGCTTGTTGTGGTAGACGACGTTCTTGAGCAGCGGCAGGCGCGATTCCAGCGTCTTCTTCTTGTCCTGCTCGAAGAAGAACTTGGCGTCGGACAGGCGCGGACGCACCACGCGCTCGTTGCCGCCGATAATCGCTTGCGGCGTGTCGGTGGCGATGTTGGAGACGATCAGGAAGCGCGAGCGCAGCTTGCCGTCGGCGTCGGTCAGCGCAAAGTATTTCTGGTTGGTCTGCATGGTGAGGATCAGGCATTCCTGCGGCACGGCCAGGAACGCTTCCTCGAAATGGCACGCGTACACCACCGGCCATTCGACCAGGGCGGTCACTTCGTCGAGCAGCGCTTCGGGCATCAGCACCTGGTCGGCGCCGGCGGCGGCCAGCAACTCGGCGCGGATTTTTTCCTTGCGCTGGTCCGCGCCGGCCAAAACCTTTCCTTGTGCTGCAAGGGTGGCGGCATAGCTGTCGGCGTCACTGATGGTGACGTCGCGCTGGCCGGGAGCGGTCAGGAAGCGGTGGCCTTCGGTCACGTTCGATGCGGTCAAACCGAGCAGGGTCAAGGGCAGCACGGTGGCGCCGTGCAGCGCGACCAGGCGGTGCGCCGGGCGCACGAATTGCACGGTGGCGCCGTCCGGGCGCTGGTAGCTCATCACTTTCGGGATCGGCAGCTTGGCGACCGACTCCACCAAAGCCGCTTGCAGGCCTGCTTGCAGCGCGCTGCCGGCGGCGGTATAGGTGTAGAAGAAGCTCTCGGCCTTGCCGTCCTGGGCGCGCTCGAGTTCGGCCACGGTCAGGTTGGGGAAGCCCAGGGCGTTCAGTTTTTTCGCCAGCGGCGCGGTCGGGTTGCCGGCCGCATCGAGCGCCACCGACACCGGCAGCACTTTTTCGCGGATCGATTTATCGGGCGACGTGGCGCGCACGCGGGTGATGGACACGGCCAGGCGGCGTGGCGTGGCGTACGACGTGGCAACGCTGTCGGCTTCCAGGTAGTCGCGCGATTTCAGGCCGTTGACGATGCCGTCGGCAAATGCCTTGCCCAGTTTGGCAAGCGCCTTGGGTGGCAGTTCTTCGGTCAGCAGTTCGATGAGCAGGGTTTGAGTCATGTTATTCAATTCTGATTATTCGGCCACAGTGGCAGTGGCAGCAACGGCAGCAGGGGCCAGCGGGAAACCGAGGCGTTCGCGCGATTCGTAATATGCTTGCGCGACCAGGCGCGACAGGGCGCGTACACGGCCGATGTAGGCGGCGCGCTCGGTCACGGAAATGGCGCCGCGGGCGTCGAGCAGGTTGAAGCTGTGCGACGCCTTCATGATCTGCTCGTAGGCTGGCAAGGTCAGCTGCGCTTCGATCAGGCGCTTGGCTTCCGACTCGTGGTTGTTGAACTGGGCAAACAGCAGCTCGGTGTTCGAGTGCTCGAAGTTGTAGGCCGACTGCTCCACTTCATTTTGATGGAACACGTCGCCGTATTTCAGCGTTTTCGTCACCGGTTCGCCGGCCGCGCCGTTTTCTTCCCAGGTGGTCCACACCAGGTCGTACATGTTTTCCACGCCCTGCAGGTACATCGCCAGGCGTTCGACCCCGTAGGTGATTTCGCCGAGCACCGGCTTGCAGTCGAGGCCGCCCACTTGCTGGAAGTACGTGAACTGCGTCACCTCCATGCCGTTCAGCCACACTTCCCAGCCCAGGCCCCAGGCGCCCAGGGTTGGCGACTCCCAGTCGTCTTCCACGAAACGCACGTCGTTCTGCTTCAGGTCCAGGCCCAGCGCAGCCAGCGAACCGAGGTACAGGTCGAGGATGTTTTCCGGCGCCGGCTTCATCACCACCTGGTACTGGTAGTAGTGCTGGCCGCGATTCGGATTTTCGCCGTAGCGGCCATCCTTGGGACGGCGCGACGGCTGCACATAGGCGGCGCGCCATGGCTCCGGGCCGATGGCGCGCAGGAACGTGCCGGTGTGGAACGTGCCGGCGCCGACTTCCATGTCGTATGGCTGGAGCAGGGCGCAACCTTGCTGGTCCCAATAGGTTTGCAAGGTCAGGATAATTTGTTGGAATGTCAGCATCGTGTGTGGTCTAGGGCGCGCCAGGTGGGCGGGCGCGCGGGTTGCAGTTTCACTAAAGGAGCAATTTTAGCGGGTTTTACGGGGGCTGGCGCCAAACTATCGGCTCCTACGCTGCTGCGGCGGCGTTTTTCTCCGCCCGTGACCGTTTTGCCCACAGCCACGCCCCGCCCAATGACAGCAGCGCCAGCGCCAGGAACAGTTTATTGCCCAGCACGATGTACGGCGTGGTGCCCGCCATGCCCTGGACGTTGGCGGCCAGCGTGCCGGTGGTGTTTACCGCCAGCTGTTCGCGCACGACGCCGCGGCCATCGATAATGGCGGTGGCGCCGGTATTGGTGGCCCGCAGCATCGGACGTCCCGTTTCCAGCGTGCGCATTTGCGAGATCTGCAAATGCTGGGGGATGGCGATGGTGTCGCCAAACCAGGCCAGGTTCGAGACGTTGAGCAGCATGGTGGCCGGCTGCTGGCCCTGCGCCGGGGTATTCAGTTGCGCGGCGATTTCCTCGCCAAACAAGTCCTCGTAGCAGATATTGGGCAATACCAGTTGGTCGCGGATGGCAAACGCGGGCTGGATGTCCGGGCCGCTGGTCTGGTCGCCAAGCGGGATCGACATCAGGTTGACGAACCAGCGAAAGCCCCACGGGATGAACTCGCCGTACGGCACCAGGTGGTGCTTGTCGTAGCGGTAGTAGCCGCCAGCCACCTGCGCCGCGCCCGGGTTGGCGGCGATGCCGAGCACGCTGTTGAAATACGCGGTGCGGCTGTCGGCCATCGGGATGCCGAGGATCAGGTTGCTATTGGTCTGGTGCATGAATTGCGCCAGGCCGGGCAGGTAGTCGGGCGGCAGCTGCTGCGGCAGCATGACGATGGCCGTTTCCGGCGTGGCGATCAGGTCGGCCGGCGCGGCGGTAATCGCGTCCTGGTACTGGCGCATCACGGCCGCCACGCGCGCACCGTCGAATTTTTCCGCCTGCGGCACATTGCCCTGGATCAGGCGCACCGAGATCGGGTGGCCTTGCGGGTGGGTCCAGGCGATAAAGCTCAGGCCCACGCCAACCACCGACACCGCCACCACCAGGGCCAGCGCGCGCAGGCGGGTGCGGTGGAATACCAGCAGCAGGGCGCCAGCGGTCAGCGCCGCCAGCCAGCCGAGGCCATACACGCCAACGATGGGCGCGAAACCTGCAAGGGGGCTGTGATTGTGGGCATAGCCCGACGACAGCCACGGAAAACCGGTAAACAGCCAGCCGCGCAGCCACTCGAATAGCGCCCACAGGGCCGGCAGCAGCAGCAAGTTGGCGGCCGGCAGCGGCAGCGCCCATTTTTTGCGCAGCCAGGCAGCCATGCCCATGGCCAGCGCCACGTAAAAGCCCATGGCCCAGGCCAGCAGGGCGACAGCAACCGCCGCCAGCGGTGCGGCCATGCCGCCGTGGTCGTGCAGGGAAACGTAGAGCCAGTGGACGCCGGCAGCGGTCCAGCCGAAGCCGAACGCCCAGCCAATCAGGCCGGCAGCTTTGACGCTGCTGCTGCGCAGCACCTGGTAAAACAGGGTGGCCAGGCCCAGGATTTCCAGCGGCCACCAGCCGAACGGCGCAAAGCCCAGCACGCACAGCGCGCCGGCCAGGGCCGTGACGAGCATGCGGCCATGGGTGCTGCGCTGTGGCTTGGGTGGGGCGTTGGGATCGGCGCGGCGAAAGCGCATTACAGGACGTCGCCGTCGCTTGGGGCCGGTGGCAGTTTTTCCACCAGCAGCACGTGGATCTGGCGGGCGTCGGCACGCAGGACTTCGAAGCGCAAGCCCTGGTAATTGAAGACGTCGCCCTTGTGCGGCATGCGCGACAGGTGCTTGGCGACCAGGCCGCCAATGGTGTCGACATCGTCGTCCGGCAGTTCAGTGTCGAGCTCTTCGTTGAATTGCTCGATCTCGGTCAGCGCCTTGACGCGCCAGCGCGGGCCGCGCGGACCTTCCTTGATCGACAGGATGTTGTCTTCTTCCTCGTCGAAGTCGTACTCGTCTTCGATGTCGCCGACGATTTGCTCGAGCACGTCTTCGATGGTGATCAGGCCAGCAACGCCGCTGTATTCATCGACCACGATCGCCATGTGGTTGTGGGTGGCGCGGAAGTCGCGCAACAGCACATTGAGGCGTTTCGATTCGGGGATGAACACGGCCGGGCGCAGCATGGCGCGCACGTCGAACGATTCTTCGGCGTAGTAGCGCAGCAGGTCTTTGGCCAGCAGGATGCCGATTACCTTGTCGCGCTCGCCCTCGATGGCGGGAAAGCGCGAGTGGGCGGTTTCCAGCACGATCGGCATCCATTCTTCGATCGGGCGGGAAATGTCGATCACGTCCATTTGCGAACGCGGCACCATGATGTCGCGGGCGGACAGGTCGGACACCTGGAACACGCCTTCGATCATCGACAAGGCGTCGGCGTCGATCAGGTTGCGTTCGTGGGCGTCATGGAGAACCTCGAGCAGTTCCGCGCGGTTCTCGGGCTCGGGGGAGATAAAGGCGGTCAGGCGTTCAAACAGCGACCGATGGGGTTTGGCGTCAGTTTTGACGCCACTAGAGTGCTCTTGCATAGTAGGCGTGAGCCATTGTTTTGAAGGGGTATAGGATACACCAAATGGTGTCGATCAGAGGCTTTTGTCAAAAAAACCAGTCATGTTCGCGGAAGTTCCTACTGTTGACCGGTCTTCTCCTGGGCATAGGGATCGGCAAAACCGAGCATTCCCAGCAGTTCCGTTTCGAGCGCTTCCATCTCGGTCGCTTCCTCGTCGTCCTCGTGGTCATAGCCCTGGGCGTGCAGCACGCCGTGCACGATCAGGTGCGCCGTGTGTTCTTCCACCGTCTTGTTCTGTTCGGCGGCTTCCCGCTCCAGCACGTCGGTGCACAGGATGATGTCGGCCACGGTGGGCGCATCGTCCGGCAATTCTTCGCCTTCGTTGTAGGCGAAGGTGAGCACGTTGGTGGCATAGTCCTTGCCGCGATAGTCGCGGTTCAGGGTGCGGCCTTCGTCGGCATCGACAAAGCGGATGGTCAGCTCGGCCGGCGCGAACAGCGCGGCGCCGATCCAGCGCCTGAGCTTGGCACGGGTGACCAGGGTTTTCAGGCGCGGATCGGGATATTGCACCGACAGCGTCAGCGACTGCGGACTATTTTTTTCGGACATTTTTCAGGGCGGTGGTTTTGAGCAGGGGGGCGATTTCCGCCTCGTGGTTTTGCGCGGTCTCGTAGGCATCGACAATCCGGCCCACCAGCGGGTGGCGCACCACGTCTTCGCTGGTGAAATGGCTGAAGGCCACGCCGCGCACGTCCTTGAGCACCTGGACTGCATCGACCAGGCCGCTTTTCTGGCTCTTGTGCAAGTCGACTTGGGTGACGTCGCCGGTCACCACGGCCTTGCTGCCGAAGCCGATACGGGTGAGGAACATCTTCATTTGTTCGACCGTGGTGTTCTGCGCCTCGTCGAGGATGACGAATGCGTGGTTGAGCGTGCGCCCGCGCATGTACGCCAGCGGGGCGATCTCGATCACCTGCTTCTCGAACATCTTCTGGGTGCGGTCGAAGCCGAGCAGGTCATACAGCGCGTCGTACAGAGGGCGCAGGTACGGATCGACTTTTTGGGTCAGGTCGCCGGGCAGGAAGCCCAGGCGTTCGCCCGCTTCCACGGCCGGGCGGGTGAGGATGATGCGCTTGACGGCGTCGCGTTCGAGCGCATCGACCGCGCAGGCCACGGCCAGGTAGGTCTTGCCGGTGCCGGCCGGACCCACGCCGAAGCTGATGTCGTGCTCGAGGATGTTGCGCAGGTAGCGGATCTGGTGCGGCGTGCGTCCGCGCAGGTCGGCGCGGCGGGTTTTCAGCACCGGGCTGTTGATCTCGGGCTCGACGAACGGCGCGGCAGCCACGACGCGCGCAGCTTCCTTCGCCGGCGCGGACGCATCCGAGGTGGCGGCGGACGCGGCTGCGGCGGCAGCGTGGAGGCCGGCGCGTTGCTCGACCAGCGCCAGTTGCACTTCCTCGATCGGCACCACCTTGTTGGCGATGGCATAGAACTTTTCGAGGATTTGCACCGCGCGCTCGGCGTTGTAGCCGCTGACGATGAATTTTTCGCCGCGCCGGAAAATGGTGACGTCCAGCGCCGCCGAAATCTGGCGCAGGTTTTCGTCGAGGGGGCCGCACAGGTGGGCCAGGCGCGTGTTATCGAGCGGCTCGGGGACGAAGTAGTGCGGCTGGACTGGGGTCTTGGTTTTCAATGGCGTTGGGCTTTATGGAAGAGGAGGCGCCGGTGCGCGTAGCCGCTAGTTTAGCGTAAAACGACCGGCCGCCGCCCTTGCGTGCGCCACGCAGCCGCCCGCTGTGTTGGAATAGCATGGTTGCCATGTTTTCTACATGGCGATTGATGCCGCACAATCTTGCTTCGAGCGGTCTATCGGACAGCCCGGCTTTTGCGCATAGAATAATATTGCTTTAAAAGCAATTCACAGAAAAGTCTGAAAAGTCCATTTGTTAATTATTGAAAACTCTAAGTTTTCCTTAAGTTCGGACCAGCAATATCTGTTCACCCAACCAACGAGGACACATCATGGCACACCACGCACTCGCATCGCAGGAAAGCTACAACCCCAACCACCTGCTCGACATTCTGCTGGGCAAGATGCAACTGAAAAACGACGCCGCGCTCTCGCGTCTGCTGGAAGTGGCGCCGCCGGTCATCAGCAAAATTCGCCACCACCGCCTGCCGGTCGGCGCTTCGCTGCTGATCCGCATGCACGAAGTGACCGGCATGAGCATCCGCGACCTGCGCGACCTGATGGGCGACCGCCGCACCAAGTACCGCCTGTCCGACGCCCAGGGCCGTCCCAAGCCTGAAGACCGCAGCAGCAACGACAAGGCTTCGGCCGGAAACGTAGCACATCACTAATGCGCCCCACGCTCCGCACCTGTCGCGCCGGTCTTCTGACCGGCATGGCAGGGAGCCGCGGCCTTTAGTACGACAGCTTCAGCTCAGCAACACCATCGAAATCTCTTCGTATTGCAATTCCGTCTCGCGGAATATCTGCAAATAAATTTCCTCGTCTAACCCCAGCGCCGTCCACGCCACGTTCGACACTTGCGGCACCAGGTCGTCCTGCACCTGCGCCAGGTCAAGCGCGTGCACGATCGCGTCCGCCACGTGGATGATGGTGGCCAAAAAGCCCGCGCCCGGCACTTCCGGGGCATGGTGCCAGGCAATCGCATGGCGCATGGTATCCGAGAAATTCCAGTGTTCGGCCAGCGCCACGCCCGCCTGCACGTGGTCCACGCCCAGCACTTGGCGCTCCGCCGCCAGCAAATAACAGTCGTGTTCTTCGCGGTAAGCAATGGTCATCGAATACTGGTTCGGAAAGCATGACACCAGCACCAGCCGGCCGATATCGTGCAGCAGTCCGGCCGTAAACGCGTAATCCTGGTTGAAGCGCATGTGGCGCGCCAGCACCCTGGCGCAGGCGGCGGTCGCGATCGAATGGCGCCAGAACGCCTTGTCGTCGAAGCCGGGGCAATGGCCCTGGGCGAAATAGCCGGTGACGGCGGCAGCCGTGATCAGATTGCGTGTGGTCTGGAAGCCCAGGTACGTGATGGCTTGCTGGATGGTCGTCACCTTCACTTGCAGGCCGTACAGCGACGAATTGGCCAGACGCAGCGTCTTGGCGGTCAGGGCCTGGTCGTGCGACACTTTTTTGGCCAGCACGGAAATATCGACGTCTTCCTGGTCGATGCTGTTGAGCAACTCCATGACCACCGCCGGCAGCGACGGCAAGTCGTCGAGGTTGCGCACCACGTCGTCGTAGCTGACGGTATTACTCATGGTCGTGCTCCTGGCGGCCCAGGCGGAAATCGCGCACGAAGCGTTGCAGCAGGCTGGTGGCCCAGTCGTCGCCGGCTTCGGCATCGGTCTTGCGGAACAGGTGGGCGATGCGCGCCTCGTGGTGCTGGCGGGTCGCTGCGGTTTCCTCGGGCGACGCTTCGCCGGCTTCCACCGGCAGCATTTCAATGCCGTGGCGCGGCATCAGCGCCAGCATGGCCTCGGTCAGCACCGCGCCCTGCGGCAGCAGGACCTGGCCCTGCACGTCGAGCAGCACGTCCGACAGGACCATGCCCGGCCGCACATCGGCCAGCGCCAGTTGATGATAATTACCCGTCATTGCCGTCTCCCGAAGATCCCTGTTTCGGTCGATATTACCATTGAGAACGTCCTGAGTCTGCAATGCCGGTCCGTGTTGCGGTTATCACGCATCGGGGAGGCGGCCAAGCCTTGCTTGCCAAGATGCATTGCTTACCTTACATTGGCTTGTTGCCGTTAAATCCAGCGCAAGGGAGGTTAAATTCGATGTTTGGCATTCAAGGCCGCCTGACGCTGCTGTTCGTGGTGATCGTTACCCTCGTGCTCGGCATTTCCGGTACCTACGCCCAGCACAGCCTGTCCCAGGAACTCGAGGCCGGCAGCCAGCGGCTGCGCCAGGGCGTGCTGGCGCGCCTGCAGACAAGCTTGCCTTCGGCGCTGTGGGACCTGGACAAGGCCAAGGTCGATAACATCGTCGCTGCCGAGATGATGCCGCCCGAACTGGTCTCGATCCGCGTGTACGACACGTCGGTCGGGCTGTTCTCCGGCCGGCTGCGGCGCGAGGACGGCACCCTGGTGCCGATCGAAACCGATGCCGCCGTGGGTGGTACGCCGGTGGTGGCCGACCTGGCCTACCGCGATTCCGGCGGCGCCGGCGCCGCGCTCAAGCCGGTGATCGTGGGCCGGGTGGTGGTCAATTTCAGCCGCGCCCAGATCGAGGCCACGCTGGCGGCCGAGGTGCGGCGCAAGGTGATTGAAGTGTTGCTGCTAGACCTGATCCTGGTGGCGGCGCTGGCCTTGTCGCTGCGCATCGTGTTCCACCCGCTCAAGCGCCTGCGTGACGGCCTGTTCGACCTGGCCACCCGCGACAGCGACGAGGTCGAGGAGTTGCCCGACAACCGTCGCGACGAATTGGGCGAAGTGATCCGTGGCTTCAACGCCATCCAGCGCAAGGTCAAATCGAATATCCAGCGCATCCGCGAGGCCGAGGACGAGGCGCGCCAGGCTGCCCTGGCCACCACCCGCGCACTGGACGAACTGCGGCGCGCGCAGGAATCGTTGCTCCAGGCCGAGCGGCTGGCGTCGCTTGGCGGCCTGGTGGCCGGCGTGGCCCACGAGATCAACACGCCGGTCGGCATCGCGCTTACCAGCGCCTCGGTGCTGATGGAGGCGACCGAGAAGGTCCACGCGGCGGTGGCCGAAGGCACGGTCAAGAAATCGGATATCACCCGCTACCTGGAAACAGCTGCCGAAAGCACGCGCCTGATCATGAACAACGCCTACCGCGCCGCCCACCTGATCCACAGCTTCAAGCAGATCGCGGTGGACCAGGTAAGCGAGGCGCGGCGCCGCTTCGAGCTGCGCGACTATATCAACGAGGTGGTGTCGAGCCTGCAACCAAAGCTCAAGAAGACCCGGATCACGGTCAGCATCGCCTGCCCCCCCGACCTGATGCTCGACAGCTATCCCGGCGCGCTGGCCCAGGTGCTCACCAACCTGACGCTCAATTGCGTGGAACATGCGTTCGAGGCGGAACAGGAAGGGCGCATCACGATCGGCGTGGCGCGCCAGGGCGACTGGATCGAGATGCAGGTGAGCGACAACGGCAAGGGCATCGCCCCGGACATGATCGACAAGGTCTTCGACCCGTTCGTCACCACCCGGCGCGGCCAGGGCGGCACCGGCCTGGGCCTGAACATCGTGTTCAACCTGATGGCCAAGCAGTTCGGCGGCACCATCACGGTGGCCAGCGTGCTGGGGCAGGGCGCCAGCTTCACGCTGCGCATGCCGTGCGTGACACCGGTGGCGCCGGCCGCGCCGGAATAAAAAAATCCCGCACCAGGCGGGATGTCGGTGAAGCAGGCTACGCTCAGCGGTCGAAACGTTCCGACGACCGGCGCCGCGAGGTCACACCCAGGACCAGCAACCCCATCATGAACATCAGCGAGGTTTGCAGTTCCGGCACCGGCAGCGGTGCTTCGTCGACCTTGGCCACCGGTTGCCGGTCCTGCGCGGCCGGTTGGCCTTCTTGCTGTGCAAGCTTGTCGCACGGGGCATCTGCCGTACATTCGTGGAAGGCCGATGCTGCGAGTGCGTCAGGCGTGGCGGTGGCTGCGGCGGCAGCGCCACACAGGCCCAACGCGAAGATGGTGGTGCTCAACAACGATAAAATTTTCACATGACACTCCTGAAACTGTACTGGGCGCCCGGCTTAACAACAATTTAATGCGTTATCCGTATAATTTTTGCGCCAGATCGGGTGGACAACTGACCGAACTGGTATTTAACCACAATTCATAACATATTGCTATTTTAGTTTATTCAGCAGAAATTTATTATTGCACTGCACCAACACTGTCAAACGCTGCGCGCAGTGCGCCATAAATTAGATCCATCAAATCAACCAATTAGCATGCAAGGGGACGATATCCCATGATGTACAGACTCCGATTCATGTGTGGCGCCAGCGCACTGGCCACCCTCGCACTGTTGAGCGGCTGCGCGGGCGGGGCCAGGCCCGCTGCCACCGCTGCCGCTCCTGCAGCGGATGCAACGTCGGCGCCGCAAGGTCCGAATCCCCAGGTACTGCTGCTGGGCGAAGTGCATGACAACCGGCAAGGCCACCGTTTGCGCTACGAGTTGCTGCGCCAGCGCGTGGAAGCGGGCTGGCGCCCGGCCATCGTGATGGAGCAGTTCGACCGCGAAAACCAGGATGTGCTGGACCAGGCGCAAAAGGGCTGCCTCGACGCCCAGTGCGTGATCCAGCTCGTCCACGGCCCGCGCTGGGACTGGCAGTTGTACTACCCGGTGATCCAGCTGGCGCTCACGTACCACTTGCCGCTGGTGGCGGGCAACCTGTCGCGCGCCGACGCTTCGCGCGTGGTGCGCGACGGCATACAAGCCACGTTCGACCCGCAAAGCATCAGGAACTACCGCCTGGACCAGGCGATCCCGGCCGACCTGCGCGCCGCCCAGCAGCATGAGATCGAAGCCGGCCACTGCGGCATGTTGCCGGCCATGATGGTCGATGGCATGGTCAACGCCCAGCTGGCGCGCGATCTGTGGATGGCCAAGATCATCCGCGACCAGCGTCCGCGCGACGTGGTGCTGATCGCCGGCAACGGCCACGTGCGCAAGGATATCGGCGTCGCGCGCTGGCTTAACCTGATCGAGCCTATACTGACGGTGCGCGCCGAAGGCTACGTGGAGCCGGGCGACCATGCCGGCCGTTATGATCAAACCTATGCGCTGAGCACGCAGGAACGTCCCGATCCCTGCGCCAAATTCAGGAAAAAATGAAAACACACTACCAAGCCGAGGCGCCGCAGCGCGCCGAGATCGATGCCCTGCCGGGCGCAGTCCTGCTCGAGTTCGGCGCCAACTGGTGCGGCCACTGCCAGGCCGCCCAGGCGCCGCTGGCGCAGGCATTTGCCGGTCATGAGCAGTTGACTCACTACAAGGTCGAAGACGGCCCTGGCCGTGCGCTGGGCCGTTCGTTCCGCGTCAAGCTGTGGCCCACCCTGATTTTCCTCAAGGATGGCGTGGAAGTGGCGCGCGTGGTGCGCCCGCTGGAAGCGGCCGCGATCGCGGACGGTTTGCAACAGATCGATCCCAAGGCGTGAGGTTTCTCTAAGCAGTACTACCTGCTGCCGCTGTCTTTGCTTGGCATCCTGCCAATGGCGTGTGTATGATGGGCCGCACCGTTTATTTGCAGGAGCCTTACGCATGAGTCCGTCCAAACCGGCCCAGACCAACAAGCCGGCCACCGTGCTGTTCGCCAGCCTGATCGGCACCACCATCGAATTCTTCGATTTCTATATCTACGCCACCGCTGCCGTGCTGGTGTTCCCCAAGCTGTTCTTCCCCGCCGCCGACCCCGCCGCCGCCACCTTGCAGTCGCTGGCGACGTTTGCCATCGCCTTCTTTGCGCGGCCGATCGGCTCGGCAGTGTTCGGCCACTTCGGCGACCGCGTGGGCCGCAAGGCCACGCTGGTGGCGGCGTTGCTGACCATGGGGCTCTCGACGGTGGTGATCGGCCTGCTGCCCACGTATGCCACCATCGGCACCTGGGCTCCGGCCCTGCTGGCGCTGTGCCGCTTTGGCCAGGGCCTGGGCCTGGGCGGCGAGTGGGGCGGCGCGGTGCTGCTGGCCACCGAAAACGCGCCGCCTGGCAAGCGCGCCTGGTACGGCATGTTCCCGCAACTGGGCGCGCCGATCGGCTTCTTCCTGTCGGGCGGCATTTTCCTGCTGCTCACCGAGGTGCAGACCGATGCCGAATTCTTTGCCTACGGCTGGCGCATCCCGTTCCTGGCCAGCGCGCTCCTGGTCATCGTCGGTTTGTACGTGCGTCTGAAAATCCACGAAACGCCGGACTTTCAGAAAGTGCTGGAAAAGAACGAGCGCGTCAAAGTGCCGGTGGTGACGGTGTTCCGCGACCATGGCGCCATGCTGGTGCTGGGCACCCTGATCGCGCTGGCCACCTTCGTGCTGTTCTACCTGATGACGGTGTTCGCGCTGAGCTGGGGCACGACCGCCTTGCACTTCTCGCGCAAGGATTTCCTGATCCAGCAATTGTTTGCCGTGCTGTTTTTCGGCCTGACGATTCCGGTCGCGGCGGTGTGGGCCGATCGCCATGGCCGCGCCCGCACCTTGATCTGGATTTCGGCGGCAATCGCCATCTTCGGGCTGGCGCTGGCGCCGCTGTTCGGCTCCGGCAGCACCGCGCAGGTGACGGTGTTCCTGTCGCTGGGCCTGGGGTTGATGGGACTGACTTATGGTCCGCTGGGCACCATCCTGTCCGAGCTGTTCCCGGCCGAAGTGCGTTACACCGGCGCTTCGCTCACCTTCAACCTGGCGGGCATCCTGGGCGCCTCGCTGGCGCCGTACATCGCTACCTGGCTGGCCACCAACTATGGCTTGCAGTACGTGGGCTACTACCTGAGCGGGGCGGCGGTGATCAGCCTGGTCGCCTTGTTGCTGGCCCGCCCGAGAATGGCAGCAGCGGCATAAAAAGCCGCTTCGCGCAACGATTTGATCATTTGGTGGCTGCCTTTGAGCAGCCACTTCTTTTTTCTTGCTTCACAACTTTGATGGTTGTACGATGACATATGACATGATCTCGTGGAGACAGAGAGATCATCAACATAAACATAATACAAAGTGATGCCATGAATCTGAGCGAGCCCGTCAACCCGCAGTCAGTCGGCCAGGCCGTCGGTAAATACCGGTGGACCATCTGTGCCTTGTTGTTTTTTGCCACCACCATCAATTATCTCGACCGCCAGGTGCTCAGCCTGCTGGCGCCGGACCTGTCCAAGGAATTCGGCTGGACCAATACCGATTACGCCAATATCGCTGCCGCGTTCCAGTTCGTGTACGCGGTCTCGATGCTGCTGGCCGGCCGCGTGGTCGACCGCATCGGCACCAAGACCGCGTATGTCGTGGCGATCGTGATCTGGTCGCTCGGCGCCATCCTGCACGCGTTTGCGGTGCCGATGGGCGAGGGCATTGCCGTGGTGGCCGGCGCCTTCGGCCTGGTGGTGGTTCCGTCCATCATCGGTTTCATGGTGTCGCGCGCGGTGCTGGCGATCGGCGAGGCCGGTAACTTCCCGGCCGCGATCAAGGCCACTGCCGAATACTTCCCCAAGAAGGAGCGGTCGTTCGCCACCGGTATCTTCAACTCCGGCGCCAACGTGGGTGCGATCCTGGCGCCGATCAGCGTGCCGCTGATCGCTTCCGTGTGGGGCTGGCAGTGGGCGTTCATCATCATCGGCGCGGTCGGCTTCTTCTGGATGGCGCTGTGGCTGTGGTTGTACGACAAGCCGGAACAGCAAAAGCGCATGAGCGCCGCCGAACTGGCCTATATTCGCAGCGACCAGGTGGTCAAAGCGGAAACAACCGAGGAAGCGTCGGCCGCTGCCGCCCGTAAAACCTCGTGGTTCCAGTTGCTGAAATATCCGCAGACCTGGGCTTTTGCCTTCGGCAAGTTCATGACCGACGGCGTGTGGTGGTTCTTCCTGTTCTGGCTGCCAACCTATCTGTCGGCCCAGTACGGCATGAAAGGCGACGCCATCATCGTGCCGCTGGCCGTGCTCTACAGCATGACCATGATCGGTTCGATCGGCGGCGGCTGGTTCCCCAGCTACTTCATGGCCCGTGGTTATGCGCCGTATGACGGCCGCATGCGGGCGATGTTTGTGATTGCCTTGTTCCCGCTGCTGGTGCTGCTGGCGCAACCGCTCGGTTCGATCAGCTTCTGGGTGCCGGTGATACTGATCGGTATCGGCGCCTCGGCCCACCAGGCCTGGTCGGCCAACATCTTTACCACCGTGTCGGACATGTTCCCGCAAAAGGCGGTGGCGTCGGTGGTCGGTATCGGCGGCATGGCCGGCGGTATCGGCGGCGTGCTGCTGACCAAGCTGGGCGGCTGGGTGTTCGATCACTACAAGGCGGTCAACGATATCTACACCGGTTACATGATCATGTTCGCAATTTGCGCCGTGGCTTACCTGGCAGCGTGGACCGTCATGAAAATCCTGGTGCCGCGCCACAAGGAAATTACCGATCTGTAAGGCTTGAAGCACCTTGGGCGCGTGCTAAGATCGTTGCCACGATCGATCACGCGCCCACTTCCTGCCTGCAATGAAAAAAAACGTAGCAACCATCCGTGACGTGGCCGCCGCCGCCGGTGTTTCGACCGCCACCGTGTCGAAGTTCGTCAACGGCGCGCAACGGTTCTCACCGGCAGTCGAAGCCACCATCAAGGAAGTGATTGCCAGGCTGGGCTACCGGTCCAATCCGCTGGCGCAATCGATGATCACGGGCCGCACGCGCAGCATCGGCCTGTCCATCCTCGACATCAACAATCCCCATTTCACCAGCATCGTCAAGGGCGCCAACCGCGTGGCCCTGGCCCATAACTACACCTTGCTGCTGGTCGATACCGAAGAAAACGCTGACCGCGAACGGCCACTGGTCGAGGCGCTGAGCCGCCGCGTCGATGGCCTGATCCTGTTCTCGCGCATGGTCGAGTCGGAGATGGACTGGCTGATGGACCTGGGCAAGCCGCTGGTGTATTTTGGCCGGCCCACGCGGTTGCCATTGCAGTGGGTGAGCAGCGACGACACGCGCGGCGCCGCCATGCTGGCGCGGCACCTGCTGTCGCTCGGTCACCGCCGGTTCGCCTACCTGCGCTTTGCCCGCGCCCGTCGCGACCACGACCGGCTCGACGCCATCCGTGCCTGCCTGGCCGAACATGACCTGGACCTGGATGTGTACGAGGGCGGCACGCCCACCTCGGCCGAGGGCGAACGCGTGTGCTCGGCGATCTTGCTGGGCGGCAATCCGCCCGATGCGCTGATCTGCTACAACGACTTGATGGCCCTGGGCTTCATGAAGGCAGCGCAAACCCTGGGCTTTTCGCTGCCCGACGACCTGTCGGTGGCGGCGTTCGACAATATCTCGTACGGCCAGTACACGTCGCCGGCACTGACCACGGTCGATATGCAAAGCGAGCGGATGGGGGCGACCGCAATGGAAAAACTGATCGCCGCCATCGATGGCAAGCCGGAGCCGGAGACCGGCATGATCGAACCGCAATTGATACTGCGCACTTCAACTTCCCGTAGGAATGGTAATAGCGCCTGAGAACGCCGCCAGAGCAAGGCGCAGCGACGAAGACAGTACGCCAGTACGGCAAGGAGCTGCAACGCCGCTATGGCGGTGTTGTCAGATGCTATACGCCGCCGGCGTAGCCGTTTTGGCGCCAAGCCTCGAAAACTACAACCGCGACCGTATTCGAGAGATTGAGACTGCGGTTGTCGGGCCGCATCGGCAGGCGGATCCGTTGTTCGGCGGGGAAGTTGTCGCGCAGGGCGGGCGGCAGGCCGGCCGTTTCCGAACCGAATACGAATACATCGCCCGGGCGGAAGCTGGCATCGGCAAACGGCGACGAGCCGCGCGTGGTCATGGCAAACATGCGCGACGGGTCCGGTTGCAGGTCGGCGCAGAACGACTGCCAGTCGGCGTGCACCTTCATTTTCGCGTACTCATGGTAGTCGAGGCCGGCGCGCTTGAGCTTGGAATCTTCGAGCGGAAAGCCGAGCGGCTCGATCAGGTGCAACTGGGCGCCGGTGTTGGCGCACAGGCGGATGACGTTGCCGGTATTGGGCGGAATTTCGGGGTGGACCAGTACGACGTGAAACACAATGTTCTCCTTCAAAAATTCAATGGGGCGGGGTGCGCGCGAACACCAGGTTGCTCACGCGCGCGGCGCCGTGGCGTTTGAGCGTGGCCGCCATTTCGTCGAGCGTGCCGCCGCTGGTCATCACATCGTCCACCACGCCGATATGGCGGCCGCGTACCAGTGCCAGCGCCGGGGCGGGCACGGCAAAAGCGCCGGCGATATTGGCGCGCCGATCTTCGGGCGCCACGCTGCTTTGCGCGGCTGTCTCGCGAGTGCGCGCCACCAGCCTGGCTTGCAGCGCCACGCCCAGGCTGCGCGCCAGCGGCCGGGCAATTTCCAGCGCCTGGTTGTAGCCGCGCTGCGCCAGCCGGCGCGGGCCCAGCGGCACCGGGCATAGCAGATCGGGCAGGGCGCCAGGACTTTCCGCCGCTGCCGCTGCCGTCACGACCGCCAGCCGCCGCGCCATCAGCGCCGCGAGGGCCAGCCGGTGGCCGAATTTCAGTTGCAGCACCAGCTGATCGACCGGTAGTGCGTAGTCGCAAGCGACCACGGTGCGGTCGAATGCGGGCCGCGCGGCGATGCAGTGGCCGCACAGCGTGGCGCCAGCCACGACCGGATTGGCGCAGCAAGGGCAGCGCGGCACGGCGGCAGTGGGACCGAAAAACTGGTCCACGCAGGCTGCACAAAGGGTGTCGTCGCTGCCGGCGCCGCACAGCGCGCACGAGGTGGGCAACAGCAGGTGGAGCGCTCGCCGGATCAGCTTGCCATTCATGCCATGTTTCCCAAAAAACGCGGCCCATGGCGGCCAGCCGGGCGCCAACCATGTACACTGCCGACATTATCGCATCAACCTGCGGCCGCCTGGCGTCATCCGGCACGGCCCATCGCAGGTGGAACCCAACTGTCAACCATATATGCACGTGCCTGCCAACCCGCCCAAACTCAGCGCTCCGATTGATCTCGATCATGTGCGCGCCCTGTTTTCCCGTCTCGACCGCACCCGCCCCGCCGATTTTTTGCGCCGGGAAATTGCCTCGCGGATGGTGGACCGGCTGGAATTGGTTAAAATCGCGCCCTTGCGCGTGCTCGATGCCGGTTGCGGCGACGGCGCCGACCTTGGTGTGTTGCAAAAAATGTACGCTGCCGCCCAGATTCTCGGCGTCGATGCGGCCGAGGCGCCGCTGCGCGCCGTGCGCAGCCAGGGCGCCAAGCAGTCGTCGCTGAACCAGCTGCTGTCCAAGCTGCTGCCGTCGAAGGCCGGCATCGACCTGCTGTGCGGCGATTTTGCCGATTTGCCGCTGGCGCCGAACTCGATCGACCTGGTGTGGTCCAACCTGGCGCTGCACTGGCATCCGCAGCCCGACCGCGTGTTTGCCGAATGGCGCCGGGTGCTGCGGGTCAACAGCCTGCTGATGTTTTCGTGCTTCGGGCCCGACACCCTGCGCGAACTGCGCACGGCGTTTGCCGAGGCCGACCTGGCGCCGCACGTGCTGCCGTTTGTCGATATGCACGACTTCGGCGACCAGCTGGTGGAGGTGGGGTTTTCCACGCCGGTGCTCGACATGGAAGTGATCACGGTCACGTACGACACCGCGCAAGCGCTGCTGGCCGACGTGCGCGCGCTGGGCGGCAATCCGCTCGGTACGCGCAGCCAGGGGCTGATGGGCAAGCAGGCCTGGCAGCGCATGCTGGCGGCGCTGGAACGCCAGCGCCGGCCCGACGGCAAACTGGCGCTGACGTTCGAGGTGATCTACGGCCACGCGTTCCGGCCGGCGCCGCGCACCACGTCCAAGGGCGAGGCGATTATCCGCTTCGACCTGCCGCGCAAGAAGAATTAAAGGTCGCGCATAGCGCGATCACGCCTTGGACGCAAGCAAAATGCGTCCCGGAGACAACAGAGTTGCAAAATCGTTTATTTGTTGATGTGCGTGGTTTTTGTTCTATATAATCAATAACCAACTTTGCCTGTGAATCATGGGCAAAGCCGTTATCCGGGCACCAATTGAAACGAAGCGAGCAGTTGATTTAAGCAGCATCAGGCTTTTGTATTGTTCTCTCGCAGCACGCTGTGACGTAGGGGATGGAGACAAAGGCTTCAGAGTCCCGGCAGTGTGCAAACGGGACCTGAAGTTGTTTAAGGAGCGACGCGGGTTTGGTTTACCGGAATCCAGGTCGTTACAAAATAATTACACTTGGGTTTGTTGGGGAAAACATGACACTTGCGAAGCGACTTACATCGTTCATGCTCGGCTTTACGATGACGGCAGCCGGTATTGCAGCGAGGGCAGCAGAAACCGCCGGAACGTACGGCCCGGCCACGGGCGGCACCGGCGGCCCAATTGAAAAACAACTGAACCTGCAGCCGCCCGCCACCCGCATCGCCACCGAGGTCTACGATCTGCACACGTGGATGATGATTGTATGCCTGGTGATCTTCGTCGCCGTGTTCGGCGTGATGTTCTACTCGATCTTCAAGCACCGCAAATCGCTGGGCCACAAACCGGCCACCTTCCACGAATCGACTGCCGTCGAAATCGCCTGGACCGTGGTGCCGTTCCTGATCGTGATCGGCATGGCGCTGCCCGCCACCCGCACCGTGGTCGGCATGAAAGACACCAGCAATGCCGACATCACCATCAAGGTCACCGGCATGCAATGGAAGTGGGGCTACGACTACCTGAGCGGGGAGGGCACCGGCATTTCCTTCCTGTCCAACCTGGCCACGCCGCGCGCGCAAGTGGGTGCGCCCGGCTTTGCCCCCACCGAAAAGCGTGGCGACACGTACCTGATGGACGTCGATAACGAGATGGTGGTGCCGGTCCATAAAAAGATCCGCATCGTCACCACCGCCGCCGACGTCATCCACTCGTGGTCGATCCCCGCGTTTGCCGTCAAGCAGGATGCGATTCCCGGCTTCGTGCGCGACACCTGGTTCAAGGCCGAACACACCGGCACCTATCGCGGCTATTGCTCCGAGCTGTGCGGCAAGGAGCACGCGTTCATGCCGATCGTCGTGCGCGTGGTGTCCGACGCCGACTACACGGCCTGGGTCGATGGCAAGAAAAAGGAAATGGCGGCGCTGGCCGACGATCCGAACAAAACCTTTACCATCGACGAGCTGAAAACGCGCGGCGAAAAAGTCTATACCGCCAACTGCGCGGTCTGCCACCAGGCCAACGGCAAGGGCGTGCCTAGCGCCTTCGCGCCGCTGGACGGCTCGGCCGTGGTCAACGGCGACAAGGCGGCGCAAATCCACGTGCTGCTCAACGGCCAGAAGAGCGGTAAATATCCCGCCGAAATGCCGGCGTGGAAGCAGCTGTCCGACACCGAAATCGCGGCCGTGATCACGTACACCCGCAACAGCTGGTCGAACAAGCCAGAACAAAACATCGTCCAACCGGCCGAAATCGTGGCTGCACGTAAATAAATCCAGCAGAACAGCAGGAGACACAATGAGCACAAGCACCATCGATCACGGCCACGATCACTCGCACGATCACGCCCATGACCATCCGACCGGCCTGAAACGCTGGCTGTTCGCCACCAACCACAAGGATATCGGCACGCTGTACCTGTGGTTCTCGTTTGTGATGCTGCTGTCGGGCGGGGTGCTGGCGCTGATGATCCGCAGCGAGCTGTTCCAGCCCGGCCTGCAATTCTTCCAGCCCGAATTCTTCAACCAGCTGACCACCATGCACGGCCTGGTGATGGTGTTCGGCGCGATCATGCCGGCCTTCGTGGGCTTCGCCAACTGGATGATTCCGCTGCAGATTGGCGCGTCCGACATGGCGTTTGCGCGCATGAACAATTTCTCGTTCTGGCTGCTGCCGCCGGCCGCGCTGCTGCTGGCCACGTCGTTCCTGGTGCCGGGTGGCGCCACGGCCGCCGGCTGGACCCTGTACGCGCCGCTGTCCACCCAGATGGGACCTGGCATGGACATGGCGATTTTCGCCATGCACCTGATGGGCGCCTCGTCGATCATGGGTTCGATCAACATCATCGTCACCATCCTCAACATGCGCGCACCGGGCATGACGCTGATGAAAATGCCGATGTTCTGCTGGACCTGGCTGATCACCGCCTACCTCTTGATCCTGGTGATGCCGGTGCTGGCCGGGGCGATTACCATGACCCTGACCGACCGCCACTTCGGCACCACCTTCTTCAACGCGGCCGCCGGCGGCGATCCGGTGATGTACCAGCATATTTTCTGGTTCTTCGGCCACCCCGAGGTGTACATCATGATCTTGCCAGCGTTCGGCATCGTCTCGCAGATCCTGCCGGCGTTTGCACGCAAGCAGCTGTTCGGCTACGCATCGATGGTCTATGCCACCGCGTCGATCGCGATCCTGTCGTTCGTGGTCTGGGCCCACCACATGTTTACCACCGGCATGCCGGTGACGTCGCAACTGTTCTTCATGTACGCCACCATGCTGATCGCGGTACCCACCGGCGTGAAAGTGTTCAACTGGATCGCCACCATGTGGAAGGGTTCGATGACGTTCGAGACGCCGATGCTGTTTACGGTCGGCTTCATCTTCGTGTTCACCATCGGCGGCTTCACCGGCCTGATCCTGGCGGTCACGCCGATCGACATCCAGCTGCAGGATACTTATTACGTGGTGGCGCACTTCCACTACGTGCTGGTCGCCGGTTCGCTGTTCGCGCTGTTTGCCGGTTTCTACTACTGGTCGCCCAAGTGGACCGGCCACATGTACAACGAAACCATGGGCAAGGCGCACTTCTGGCTGTCGCTGATTTCGTTCAACGTGACGTTCTTCCCGATGCACTTCCTGGGCCTGGCCGGCATGCCGCGCCGCTATGTCGATTACTCGGCGCAGTTCACCGACTACAACATGATCGCCACCATCGGCGCTTTCGGTTTCGGCCTGTCGCAGGTGTTCTTCCTGTTCGGCGTGGTGATCCCGACCATTCGCGGCGGCAAGAAAGCGGAAGCCAAGCCGTGGGAGGGCGCCGAGGGCCTCGAGTGGACCGTGCCGTCGCCGGCGCCGTTCCATACGTTTGAAACGCCACCGCAGTTCAAATGAATAAAAAACCCAACAACGTGCGCATGGCGCTGTGGCTGGCCGGACTGGCGGTGCTGTTTTTCCTGTCGGTGTTCGTCAAGCGTATCTGGCTGAGCTGACATGAAGAAAACCGGCGCCTCCGGATTGAACCGTACCTTGCTCGGCAAGCTGCTGGTCACGGCCGTGGTGATGTTCGGGTTTGCCTATGCCTTGAACCCGTTCTACCGCCAGATCTGCGAAGCGCTGGGCCTGAACGTGCTCACCCAAAAAGACGGCACGGTCGAATACGACAAGAACACGCAGGTGGACGCCACCCGCAGCATCACCATCGAGTTCGACGCCAACAGCCAGGGCCCGTACCGCTTCCGGCCCACGGTGGCATCGATGACGGTGCACCCGGGTGAGCTGGCCACGGTGACGTACGAAGTGGTCAACACCCAGAACCGCGACGTGGCGGCGCAGGCGATACCGAGCTACGCGCCGCAGAACGCCATGCAGCATTTTAAAAAGGTCGAGTGCTTCTGCTTCAAGCAGCAGGCATTGAAGCCGAACGAAGCGCGGCAGATGCCGGTCATGTTCTACATCGACCCCAAGCTGCCGCGCGACGTAAAGACCATCACCCTGTCGTACACGTTCTTCGAAGTGGGCGGCATGGACAAGACGGCGGCGAACTAGATGGACAAGCAGCCGGCGTCGTTCTGGTATTCGTTGAAAGCGGTGGTGTGGTCGTTCTTCGGCCTGCGCCGCAAAAGTGATTTCGACAACGATGACGCCCGGCTCAACCCGGTGCACATCGTGATCGCGGCGCTGATCGCCGTGGCCCTGTTCATCGGGCTGCTGATCCTGGCCGTGCAGTGGGCGGTAGCAAAATAGTCCTTACACTTATAAAATTCGACAGGGGAGATCGAGATGAGCGCACACAATACCGCAGCACCGTATTACTTCGTGCCGGGGCCGTCGCGCTGGCCGCTGCTGGCCGGTATCGCGCTGCTGGTCACCATGGCCGGCGCCTCGGCGTGGGTCAACGATGTGGCGTGGGGCATGCCGGTCAACCTGGTCGGCCTGGCCGGCATCATCGCGGTGCTGTACTTCTGGTTCGGCGACGCCATCCGTGAATCCGAGGGCGGCTTGTACAGCCAGCGCATCGACTACTCGTTCCGCTGGTCGATGGCGTGGTTCATCGTTTCCGAGATCATGTTCTTCGGCGCCTTTTTCGGCGCGCTGTTTTACGCCCGCGTGATTTCCATGCCGTGGCTGGGCGACATCGACCATAAATTCATCTGGCCCGACTTTGCCGCGCACTGGGGTGGCGCCAGCCCGGCCGGTACCGTCGACGAGTTCCGCACCATGGGACCGTTCCCGATCCCGACCATCAACACCGCCTTGCTGCTGACGTCGGGCGTGACGCTCACCATCGCCCACCACGCACTGCGCGCCGGCCACCGCGCGCAGACGGCAATCTGGCTGTTTGCCACCGTGCTGCTGGGCGCCACCTTCATGGGCTTCCAGGTCTATGAATACATCCACGCGTATAGCGAACTGAACCTGAAGCTGACATCCGGCATCTACGGCTCGACCTTCTTCATGCTGACCGGCTTCCACGGCTTCCACGTGACGATGGGCGCGATCATGCTGTCGGTGGTGTTATACCGGGTATTAAAAGGACATTTCACACCTGACAACCACTTCGCTTTCGAAGGGGCGGCATGGTACTGGCACTTCGTGGACGTGGTGTGGCTGGGCCTGTACGTGGTGATCTACTGGCTGTGAACATACCCCAAACATCGGCGCTATAATGCTGTCGGCCGCACACGGGAATGTCCGGTGCGGCCGTTTTTTCTGGTGCTGTAAATAAGGATCAGCGCAGGCCGGTAGGCTGGATATAGCCTAGCTTGTAAGCCACGAGGATCATCACGAACAGGGTGATCGACAAGCCCACCCGCACCGCCAGCGAGCGGACCGTGTTGTTGCTCTTGCCCTTGTCGCGCATGAGGAAGAACAGCGCGGAGCCGAGGCTGCCGATGATCAGGACGAACGCGATGGCGACGACAATTTTCATGACAGGGCAGCGAGATGAGTGAGGCTTCATTGTAATGCCGATTGCCTTCCGATTTAAATTGATTCCCTTGATTGCCACGGTCCTGGTGGTGGCGCTGGGCATCGCCCTGGGAAACTGGCAGGAACGCCGCGCCGACGAGAAAATCGCCACCCAGGCGCGCCTCGACCACGGCGCCGCTGCCGCACCCCTGGCGCTGACCGGGGCGCCGCTGGCCGCAGCCGCTGTGGAATACCGCCGGGTCAGCGCCACCGGCCATTTCGTCCGGGACTGGCCTTTGTACCTCGACAACCGTCCGTACCAGGGCCGCGCGGGCGTGTACCTGCTGATGCCCTTTAAAATCGATGGCTCGGACATGCACGTGCTGGTGCAGCGCGGCTGGCTGCCGCGCGATCCGCTGGCGCGCGACAAGCTGCCCGCGTTCGATACGCCAACGGGTACCGTCACGGTGGACGGCGTGGCGCGCCTGCACTCGGGCCACGTGATGGAACTGGGCGCGGGGCCCGCGTTGGCGCCCGGCGCCATCGTGCAAAATGCCGACCCGCTGCAAGTGGCCAAAGCAAGCGGTCTGACCATGCAACCGTTCGTGCTGCAGCAAGGCACGCCGGCGCGCCCGTATGGCGACGACCTGCGCATGGGCCGCGAATGGCCGGCTTCGGGCATGAATCCCGAAAAACACCAGGGCTACGCCTTCCAGTGGTATGCGCTGGCGGCGATGGCGGTCATCTTTTTTGTCGTGAACGGATTCAGACGTGGAAAATCAGGCAAACACTAAACAAACGGCGCGCGGGCGCTGGAAGCTGCTGGCCGTGGTGGCCGTGTGTGCCGCGCCGCTGCTGGCGTCGTACTTCATGTATTACGTGGTCAAGCCCAAGGGGGGCGAAACCAATTACGGCACCCTGCTCGATGCGCGCCAGTATCCGATCCCGTCGATGGCCAGCAAACAGCTCGACGGCAGCCCGGCCACGCTGGCCGATTATCGCGGCAAGTGGGTGATGCTCAAGGTGGGGCCGTCGGACTGCCAGCAGGACTGCCAGGACCAGCTGTTTGCCATGCGCCAGCTGCGCACCATGCAGGGCAAGGCCATGGACCGGGTGGAACGGGTTTGGCTGATCACCGACGAGCAGCCGCTCGAGACCATGATCATGCGCGTCAACGACGGCACCCACATGCTGCGCGCGCCGGCTGCGGTGGTCGCCAAATGGCTGCCGGTGGAGCAGGGCGAGCGCGCCGCCGACTACGTGTACCTGATCGACCCGCTGGGCAACCTGATGATGCGCTTCCCGAAAGGCGCCGTCTCCAGCGACACCGCCAAGGCGGGCAAGGTCCACAAGGACATCGCCAAACTGCTTAAAGCTTCTGCCATAGGATAATGGGATAACTAAACGATGCACCTGACTCTCGCTCAAATGGCCATTACGGCGCTGCTGGTGGCGCTGCTGCCGCTGTCGCTGGTATGGACGTCGTCCGACGCCAACAAGTACCGCAAGCTGATCTGGGTGAGCGTGTTTCTCACGCTCGACCTGATCGTGTTTGGTGCGTTTACGCGCTTGACCGATTCCGGCCTCGGCTGCCCGGATTGGCCCGGCTGCTACGGCGCCGCCAACCCGTTCCTGGCGCACGCGGACATTGTGGCTGCCGAAACCCTGAACCCCACCGGCCCGGTCACCGTGGCCAAGGCCTGGATCGAGATGATCCACCGCTACCTGGCCATGGCCATCGGCGTGCTGATCGTGGCGATGATGGCGCAGGCGTGGTACCAGTGGCGCAAGTCGCAGGGCACCCGGCCCGAGTACAAGCCGGGCATGCCGACCTTCCTGTTCTTCTTTGTCTGCCTGCAAGGCGCGTTCGGCGCCTGGACCGTCACGCTCAAGCTGCAACCGGTGATCGTCACCATCCACCTGCTGCTGGGCATGGGCTTGCTGGCGCTGCTGGTGTGGTACGGCGGCCGCCAGAACCAGCTGATTTCCCCGGTGCGCACCTTGTCCGGCTCGCCCACTGCGATGCGCAAGATCCGCTGGCTGGCCGGCATCTCGGCGGTATTGCTGGTGGTACAGATCGCCCTCGGCGGCTGGGTAAGCACCAACTACGCCACGCTGGCCTGCACCGACTTCCCGCTGTGCGGCGGCAAGCTGGTGCCGGACATGGACTTCGAACACGGCTTTACCTTGTGGCGCGAGTTGGGCAAAACCGCTGCCGGCCATTACATTCCGTTTGCGGCGCTGACGGCGATCCACTGGGTACACCGCAATGCGGGCTTCATCGTGGCGCTGGTGGCCGGCTACACGGCATGGCGCGCGTGGGGCAATGTCGTCCTGCATAAAACCGCGCGCTACATCGCCATCGTGCTGGCCGCGCAGGTTGCCACCGGACTGGCAACGATCTACTTCAGCTTCCCACTGACCATTGCCGTATTGCACAACGCCGGTGCGGCGCTGCTGGTACTTTTGCTGACCGTGTTAAACTACAAGGCTAAATTCCAGCACGATCTTGCCAAAAAAGCAGCTTCGGGTGCTGGTTTATCGCACCATTCACCGTTGAAGCAGCAATAGCATGCCTTCTGGCTAAGCGCTTCGAAATGACATCATGACCACGCATACTCTGACCAAACCTTCCCGCCGCGCCTCGCAGTTCTGGGCGCTGACCAAGCCGCGCATCACCCAGATGGCGGTGTTTTGCGCCATCATCGGCATGTTCCTGGCGACGGACGGGATTCCGGACTGGCGCGTGGCAGTGCCGGCCACGCTGGGCATTTTCCTGCTCACCAGCGCCGCATTTGCAGTGAACTGCCTGGCCGAGCGCGAAATCGACGCCCGCATGGCCCGCACCGCGCGCCGTCCGAACGCCATGGGCGACGTGACCGTGGGCGAAACCGTGGTATTCGCGCTGCTGATCGGCGGCGCCGGCATGTGGATCTTGTATGCGCTGGTCAATCCGCTCACCATGTGGCTCACGTTCTTCAGCTTTGTCGGCTACGCGGTCATCTATACGATGATCTTGAAACCGGCCACGCCGCAGAACATCGTCATCGGTGGCCTGTCGGGCGCCATGCCGCCGGCCCTGGGCTGGGCCGCGATGACCAACGAAGTACCGGCCGAAGCGTGGCTGCTGGTGATGATCATTTTCGTCTGGACCCCGCCGCATTTCTGGGCGCTGGCGCTGTACCGCCGCGACGACTACGCCAAGTCGGGCCTGCCGATGCTGCCGGTCACGCACGGGATGGAATACACGCAGTTCCACGTGTGGCTGTACTCGATCGCGCTGGCCGCGACCACCGTGCTGCCTTACGTGGTGCAAATGAGCGGACTGATTTACCTGGTTTCTGCGATCATCCTCAATGCGGTCTTCCTGCACCACTCGTGGAAGATTTATCGCCATTATTCCGACCAGGTGGCCCGCAAGGCGTTCGCCTGGTCGATCATGTACCTGGGCTTGCTGTTTGCGGCGTTGCTGGTGGACCACTACATCAAAATATGAAGAAACTGTTCGCTTTGGCCGTGCTGGCCGTTTCCATGTTGCTGACCGGCTGTCGCGAAACATCGTCTTCGCCGTCGTTCCAAAATGTCGACATCACCGGCGCCGCCTTTGCGAAAGACTTCGCGCTGACCGACCATACCGGCAAGCCGCGCACCATGGCCGACTTCCGTGGCAAGGTGGTGGTGATGTTCTTCGGCTTTACCCAGTGCCCCGACGTGTGTCCCACCACCATGGCCGAGATGGCCGGCGTGATGAAAACCCTCGGTCCCAGGGCCGACCAGGTGCAGGTGCTGTTTGTCACTGTCGATCCCGAGCGCGATACCCAGCCGCTGCTGGCGCAATACGTGCCCACCTTCGATCCGCGCTTCATCGGCCTGTACGGCACGCCTGAACAGACTGCGGCGGTGGCCAAGGAATTCAAGATCTTCTACGCCAAGGTGCCCGGCACCGACGCCGCCAATTACTCGGTGGACCACACGGCGGCCAGCTACATCTTCGACAAGAACGGCAAGGTGCGCCTGATGGTACCGCATGCCAAAGGCCAGGCGGCCATCGTTCACGATATTCAACAACTGCTGTAGATCTCCTGCGGAGCCGGCATGCGCCAACGCTTTCAACCCTTCACCCGGCTTGCTGCCGTCATCCTGCTGGTCATCGGCTGCCTGATCGTGTTGCGCCCGTTCGTGGCCGCCATCCTGTTCGCCTGCGCCATCACCATTTCAAGCTGGCCGCTGTACCTGCGCCTGCTGAACAAGGTCAAGGGCCGGCGCTCGCTGGCCGCCGCCATCATGAGCGTGGGCTTGACCCTGCTGATCCTGGTGCCGCTCACGCTGGTGACCTGGAATATCGCCGACAACGCCGCCTCGTTCTACGACCACTTCAAGGCCAGCCTCGGCAGCGGCACGCTGGCGCCGCCGGCCTGGCTGCGCGACCTGCCGCTGGTGGGCGAGATGATCGACACATATTTGCGCCGCCTGCTGGGCAGCCGCGAGGAGTTGCTCAACGTCGCCAAGAACCTGCTCGAACCGGCGCGCCACCTGCTGCTCGGTGGCGGTGTGCTGCTGGGCAGCGGCGTGGCCCAGGTGAGCCTGGCCGTGTTCGTCAGCTTCTTCCTGTACCGCGACGGCGTCACCATGCTGTCGTCGCTGGGCCGGGCCATGGACAAGCTGATCGGCGCGGAGCAGGCGACGTCGGTATCGGACACCATCAGCCGCACCGTGCGCGGCGTGATGTACGGCTTGCTGGGCACGGCGCTGGCGCAATCGGTGGTGGCGGCGGTGGGCTTCCTGATCGCCGGCGTGCCGGCCGTGGCGCTGCTGTCGGTGGCCACCTTCCTGTTCTCGCTGATTCCGGTAGGGCCGCCGATCATCTGGATCGGCGCCACCATCTGGCTGTTCGACCACGGCCAGACCGGCTGGGCCATTTTCATGGCGGTGTGGGGCGTGCTGCTGATCAGCGGCGTCGATAACGTGGTCAAGCCGCTCTTGATCAGCCGTGGCAGCAGCTTGCCCTTCATCCTGGTGCTGCTGGGCGTGATGGGTGGCGTGCTGGCGTTCGGCTTCGTGGGGCTGTTCATCGGTCCGACCCTGCTGGCGGTGGGCATGGGCTTGCTGCGCAACTACACCGCCCAGGTGTGAGTTCCTCGAGCGAGCCGCGCAACCGGCTGGTGTATGGCGCGATCGTGCTCGCGGTCATTGCGCTGGGCCTGGCGTCGCGCCGGTATCCCGGCCTGTTTCCGGCCGCGCTCGGCAAGTACCCGGGCGACGCGCTGTGGACCATGATGGTGTTCTTCGGCCTGGCCGTGATCGCACCGCGCTCGAGCGTTGCCCGGCTGGCGCTGGGCGCGCTGGCGATTTCCTACGTGGTGGAGTTCGGCCAGCTGTACCAGGCGCCATGGATCGTGGCCGTGCGCGCGCATCCGCTCGGGCACCTGGTGCTGGGGACGGCGTTTGGCTGGATGGACCTGGTGGCGTACACGGTGGGGGCGCTGCTAGCGTTTGCGATCGAGCGCATCATCGCCCACAGCAGGCGTCGCAAGCGCTAAGCTGCGCGCTCAATCCAGGTCCGCATTATCCTCAGTATCGTCCTTCGGTATCACTTTGACCAGCAAGATACGCGGTCCGTTCATTTTTTTTGCCACGATATCGAAATGGCGGAAGCTGATGCGCTGGCCCTGCTTGGGGATATCGCCGAGTTTCACCATGATCAGGCCGCCCACCGATTCCACTTCCTCCATGCCCAGTTCCTCGTTCTCGATATCGATGCCTAGGGTGCGTTCGAGCGAGAAGATCGGCAGGCTGGCCTTGCCGATCAGGGTGCCGTCCGGCTGCTTGAGCCAGTCGTTTTCGTTGAGGCGGAATTCGTCGTGGATTTCGCCCACCATCGCGCCCAGCAGGTTGTCGAGCGTGATGAAGCCGACCGGCCGTTTGTTTTTTTCGCCGATCAGCGCGAAGTGGGGCGCGCCGTCGCGGAAGCGGCGGAACTGTTCCAGCGCCGGCGTGCGCGCCGAGATGGTTTCCACCGGCCGCAGGAACGGCACCAGGTCGGTGATCGGCTTGCCCGACTGCTGGGCGAAGAACAGGTCTTTCAGGTGCACCACGCCGAGCACGGTCTCGCCGTCGCGGTCGTAATACGGGTAGCGGCTGAAGCGGTTGCGCAGCATGGTGTCGAGGTTGTCGGCCAGGGTGCGGCTGGCGTGCAGGCTGATTACCTCGTTAATCGGACGCATCAGGTCGGAGACGGCCAGGTCGGAAAAATCGAGCGAGTGGGCCAGGATGTTGCGCTCGTCCTTGTTGAACTTTTCCCCCGGCTGGCTGGTACGCAGGATCAGCTTGAGTTCCTCGACCGAGTAATGACTGTCGTGGCCGCCTTTGCCGGCCAGGCCCGCAATGCGCAGCACCATGTTGGCGCTGGCGTTCAGTACCCAGATGAACGGGTACATGATCCAGTAGAAGACATACAGCGGCGGTGCGCACCACAAACCCACCACCTCCGGCATGCGGATCGCCAGCGATTTCGGCGCCAGCTCGCCCACCACGATGTGCAGGAACGAAATCACACTGAAGGCAAACACGAAGGCGATGCCGTGCACCACCTCGGGCTTGGTAATGCCGATGGCGGTGAGCAACGGCTCGAGCAGGCTGGCAAACGCCGGTTCGCCCACCCAGCCCAGGCCCAGCGAGGCCAGCGTAATGCCCAGCTGGCAGGCCGACAGGTAGGCGTCGAGCTCGCCGTGCACCTTGCCGAGGATGCGCCCCCGCAGTCCCTGCGTCTTGGCAATTGCCCGTACCCGGGTTTTACGCAGCGTGACTATACCGAATTCGGCCGCCACAAAGAATCCATTGAGCGCGACCAGGAATAGGGCGAGCACGACAAGCAGAACGTTTTGCATAGGGGCCGAGCGGCGAATTTCTTCGTATAAAACGCTTATCTTAAACGACAGCGGCCAAAAGCAGCACGAATTGCCTCTTTCGGGAGGGGGGAGATGGATAAGAGCGCCTGACAAAGCCTTCAGAGCAAGGCGCAGCGACGAAGACAGTACGACTGTACGGCAAGGAGCTGCAACGCCGCGCTGGAGGTTTTAGATGAGCGCCTGACAAAGCCTTCAGAGCAAGGCGCAGCGACGCAGACAGTACGGCTGTACGGCAAGGAGCTGCAACGCCGCGCTGGAGGNCTGGAGGTTTTAGATGAGCGCCTGACAAAGCCTTCAGAGCAAGGCGCAGCGACGCAGACAGTACGGCTGTACGGCAAGGAGCTGCAACGCCGCGCTGGAGGTTTTAGATGAGCGCCTGACAAAGCCTTCAGAGCAAGGCGCAGCGACGAAGACAGTACGACTGTACGGCAAGGAGCTGCAACGCCGCTCTGGAGGTTTTAGATGAGCGCCTGACAAAGCCTTCAGAGCAAGGCGCAGCGACGCAGACAGTACGGCTGTACGGCAAGGAGCTGCAACGCCGCGCTGGNCTGGAGGTTTTAGATGAGCGCCTGACAAAGCCTTCAGAGCAAGGCGCAGCGACGCAGACAGTACGGCTGTACGGCAAGGAGCTGCAACGCCGCGCTGGAGGCTTTGTCAGGCGCTCAGTGGGCGAAGAGGCGGCTGTGGACGGTAGAGATAATGGCCTCAATAGCAGGGTGACGAATCTTGCGTTCGTTGGAAATGGCATAGAAATGCTCGCGTAGCTCGGGCGCGTCGCCGACCAGCACGGCGCCAAGCTGGTCTTCGATGTCATGCGCCAGCGCCGACGGCGCGAAAAACAGGCCCATGCCGTTGCGCCCGAACGTATTTAGCATGGCATTGTCTTCGAATTCGCCAGCGATCTCGGCCCGTACCTTGTGTTGCACCAGCCAGGTGTCGATGCGTCCGCGCAGCGCGTTGTTGCGGGTGGGCACCAGGAGTGGCGCATGGTGCAGGCTGGCCGGAAAGTTGCCCCGGTATTTTTCTGCCAGGCGCGGCACGCCGAACAGTTTCATGTCGCTCTCGCCCAGCAGGTGGCTGAACACTTTGAGGCTGCCGCCCGCGCGCACGGTGCGGTCGGTCAGTACCACGTCGAGCTTGCCCAGGGCGAGATCGGCCAGCAGGTTTTCGAATTCGTCCTCCATGCATACCAGCCGCACCTGCTTGCTCATGGTTTGTGTGGCCTGCAGCAGGCGGAACGCGATCAGCTTGGGCAGCGAATCGGAAATACCCACCGTGAGCCGCATCTTGCCGGCCTCGGCTTCATCGAGCGCATCTTGCAACTGGTCGCCCAGCAGGAAAATCTGCTCGCAATAGCTGAAGGCCAGCCGGCCGGCCTCGGTGGGCACCAGGCGCCGGCCCTGCGGTTCCAGTAGTTGCTTGCCAATTGAAAGCTCCAGCGCGGAGAGCTGCATGCTGATGGTCTGCACGGCCAGCCCCAGCCGCTCGGCCGCCCGGGTGACGCCACCTTCCTTGGCGACGATCCAGAAAAAGTACAAATGACGGTAATTCAAGCCGCTGGTTTTCACATTCAACCCTTCAATTATTCCGAAGTAATACTTCAATTATCTTCTATTTTTAAATAGGTTGTCAGGGCCTATACTCCACCGGTCAATTCATAACTAGATTCACTACTTATAACGAGAGAAATCCATGAAGCATTTCAGAATTTCCTTCCTCGTGACCTTCATCTGCCTGGGTTTGGCCGGCTGGTGGGGTTACGAGCTGGGCGGATGGAGCGGGGCGCTGTCGGCGTTCGGCGTGGCGGTGATTCTGGCGGCGATGGAAGTGTCGCTGTCGTTCGATAACGCGGTGGTCAACGCGTCGGTCCTGAAGAACTGGGACGAGTTCTGGCAAAAGCTGTTCCTGGGCCTGGGCATCATCATTGCCGTGTTCGGTATGCGATTGCTGTTCCCGCTGGTCATCGTGGCCGTGGCGGCCGACATCAGCATCATGGATGTGTGGACCCTGGCGCTGAACGACCCGAAAACCTATTCGATGCACCTGACCAACCATCACGCGGAAGTGGCTGCCTTCGGCGGCATGTTCCTGCTGCTGGTGTTCCTGAACTTCCTGCTCGACGACGACAAGGAAGTGCACTGGCTTGGCAACTTCGAGAAGAAACTCGGTTCGCTCGGCAAGGTCTCGTCGATCTCCGTGATGATTTCGCTGGCCGTGCTGCTGGGCTGCATGAGCATCGTGACCGAAGCGCAAAAGCTGGTCGTGCTGATCTCGGGCCTGTGGGGCATCCTGGTGTACGTCGGTGTCGACGCCATCAGCAGCCTGCTGGAAAAAGAGGACGAAGGCGGCAGCGATGTCGGCGACATGGTCAAAAAGGGCGGTATCGGTGGTTTCCTGTATCTCGAAGTGCTCGATGCATCGTTCAGCTTTGACGGCGTGATCGGCGCGTTTGCCATCACCACCGACGTCGTGATCATCATGCTGGGCCTGGCCATCGGCGCGATGTTCGTGCGTTCGATGACGGTGTACCTGGTAAAAAAGGGTACGCTCGACCAGTTCGTGTACCTTGAACACGGCGCCCACTACGCCATCGGTATCTTGGCCGCGATCATGTTGGCCAGTATGAAGTTCCACGTGCCGGAAATCTTTACCGGCCTGATTGGTGTGGCGTTTATTGCCGCCTCGGTCTGGTCGTCAATTCGTTACCGTCGCCAGCAGGAAGCCACCGCGGCTATCGCAGCGAAGTAACGAACCAAGAACACAGCGCGCCGTCTAATACGGACACGGCGCGCTGCACTGTAGTACCCCTTGTCCGGTTTTCTTTTTATTATTAGGGAGTCTTACCATGGCAATCAGTCTGCAAAAAGGCGGTAACGTTAATCTGAGCAAAGAAGCCCCAGGCCTGTCGAAAATCATCGTCGGCCTCGGCTGGGACGTGCGCTCCACCGATGGTAGCGCGTTCGACCTGGACGGTTCTGCATTCCTGCTCAAGGCCGACGGCAAGGTCCGCGCCGACAACGACTTCATCTTCTACAACAACCTCAAGTCGTCCGACGGCGCCGTCACCCACTCCGGTGACAACCGCACCGGCGACGGCGCTGGCGACGACGAAACCGTCACCATCGACCTGTCCACCGTACCGGCCGATATCGAGCGTATCGCCATCTGCGTGACCATTCACGACGGCGACGCCCGCAAGCAGAACTTCGGCCAGGTGCAAAAAGCCTACGTGCGCACCGTCAACGCCAGCGGCGAAGCCGAAATTGCCCGTTACGACCTGTCGGAAGACGGTTCGACCGAATCGGCCATGATCTTCGGCGAGGTGTATCGCAACGGCGCCGAGTGGAAATTCAAGGCCGTGGGCCAGGGCTTCAAGGGCGGCCTGGGTCCCCTCGCTGCCTCGTTCGGCGTCAGCGTTTAAACCAGGAAAGGGTTCGTCATGCCTAAATTTTCGGTGACCGGTGATATCGATCCGTTCCTGCATGTGTCGCTGGCACGCGGTGAAAAGATTTACTGCGAGTCCGATGCGATGGTGATGATGGAGGAGGCGCTTGACCTCAAGGGCAAGATGACCGGCGGCATCGGTGCCGCCATCATGCGGCGCTTTGCCAACGGCGAATCCTTCTTCCAGCAGCATATCGAAGCGGTACGCGGCGACGGCGACTGCCTGCTGTCGCCGCGGCTGCCGGGCGCGGTGCAAATTCTCGACGTCGGCAAGGAGCAGTACATGCTCAGCGACGGCGCCTTCGTGGCGGCGTCCGAAACAGTGGAGCTGAAGGTGCGCACGCAAAGCGTTGGCAATGCGCTGTTCGCCCAGAGTGGCGGCTTTTTCATCACCGAAACCTCCGGCAACGGCCAGGTGGCGGTGTCGGGCTTCGGTTCGATGTCGGAGCTGGAAGTGACGCCCGGGCGCGATGTCGTCATCGACAACTCGCACGTGGTGGCGTGGGATAACCGCCTGCGCTACGAAATCTCGGTCACCACCGGTGGCAGCAGCGGCTTCCTCGGCAACCTGGTCAACAGCCAGACCAGCGGCGAAGGCATGGTGCTGCGCTTTTCCGGCAGCGGCAAGGTCCTGATCTGCTCGCGCAACAGCACGGCGTTCAAGACCTGGGTGCAAACCCCCGCGTAATAAACCAACAAACAAGGAGAACAAACATGTCAGTCAGTTTGAGCAAGGGCCAGAAGATCAATCTGGAAAAAGAAGGCGGCGGCGCCCTCGGCAAGGTCACCATGGGCCTGGGCTGGGATGCCATCAAGACCAAGGGTTTCCTCGGTTTCGGCTCGAAGAGCGAAGCGGTCGATCTCGACGCGTCGGTCGTCATGTTCGACGAAGGCAATCGTCCGGTGGACGTGATCTGGTTCCGCCAGCTGCGCAGCAAGGACGGCAGCGTGGTCCACACCGGTGACAACCGCACCGGCGCCGGCGACGGCGACGACGAACAGATCAACGTCGATCTGAACGCCGTGCCGCCCACTGTTAAAAGCCTGGTGTTTACCGTCAACAGCTTCACCGGCCAGACCTTCTCGCAGGTGGAAAACGCCTACTGCCGCCTGATCGACGCCAACAACGGCCAGGAAGTTGCCCGCTTCAACCTGTCGGTGCAAGGCCCGCACTCGGCCCAGATCATGGCCAAGGTTTACCGTCACAACGGTGCCTGGAAAATGCACGCCATCGGCGAAAACGGCAACGGCCGTACCTTCGACGACCTGCTGCCGCAAATTTCCGCGCACCTGTAATCGAGCAGTTGTAGTACCGTAGCAAAGCCCCGCGTACCGGCGCGGGGCCCCCTTTCATTAAAGTAGTAGGTACTTTCACCGCGCAGTCTTTGCCGTGACGCTATAATGTTGCCATGCTTAAACTCAACCAGATCTCGCACATCGTCAGGCAAGCTGCGCGCGGCGAGCTGGTCTTTCCTACCAGTGTCAATGCCGCCCTGCGCCTGCAGATGACCCTGGCCGATCCCGATTGCGATACCGAAGATGTGCTGCGCCGCGTGCTGGCCGAGCCGGTCCTGGCCGCCCGTACCGTGGCGCTGGCCAATGCTGCCGTGTTCAACCGCAGCGGCACGCCGATCACCAGCGTGCGCGCAGCGGTGGCGCGCGTGGGCTACCGTCACCTGTACTCGATGGCGGCAGCGATGGTGGTGCGCCAGTTCGGCGCCCGCATCCGCGACCCGCAGCTGCGTGCGCAGGCCGAGCAGCTGTGGCGCCACACCGCCCATGTCGCCGCGCTGTCGTATGTAATTGCCGGCAAGCTCACCGCCACCGATCCCGACACCGCACTGTTTGCCGGCATCATCCACGAAGCAGGGGGCTTTTACCTGCTGTCGCAGGCCGACGATATGCCGGGCCTGCTCGACGACCCTGCCGACTGGCTCGGCGCGCCGCAGGAAATCATTGCCCGCGCGCTCATGAAAAAGCTGTGCATACCCGATCCGGTGGCGCTGGCCGTGGTTTCTCTGCCCGGCGCCACGCTTACGCCGCCGCCGCTGGGCCTGCGCGATACCTTGCTCATCGCCAAACACCTGGCGCCGGTGGCTTCACCGCTGGCGTCGAAACATGAAGCGGCCCAAGGCCCGGCCAGTTTAGCCGGCTTTATCGATGACAACGCCGCGCTCGAGCAGATCCTGCGCGACTCGCACGACGACGCCGCCTCGATGAGCGCTGCGCTACTGGTCTGATTGCCCGTTTTTGTGGCATAAACGATGTGTTAATCATCATTTTGACCAGAAACAGGCCATCGTCTGGCTACTGGCGCCGCGGCATGGGCGATAATGGCAACAGTCGTCATACAACAAACTCATTACCATGAATCACACTGCAGCAGCCGCCATTCCCGCCGAGGGGCAGGTCACCCCGGCGCCGGCGCCAATCGCGTCGCCGCGCAAGAAGCACCGCAACCTCGCCCAGGGCGTGGTGGAAAGCTTTACCCAGACCATACAGGCCGGTACCCTGAAACCAGGCGAAAAGCTGCCGACCGAGTCGGTGATCATGGAAATGCACGGCGTTAGCCGTACGGTGGTGCGCGAAGCGATTTCGCACCTGCAGGCAGCTGGCCTGGTGCAAACCCGCCACGGCATCGGCACCTTCGTGCTGGCGCCGCAACCGGCCAACCTGCGCATTTCGTCCGACACCATCCGCACCATCGGCGACGTGCTGTCCATTCTGGAACTGCGCATCAGCCTGGAAACCGAAGCGGCCTGGCTGGCGGCCACCCGCCGCAGCGAAGAGCAGGTGCAGCAAATGGGTGAAGCGCTGGCGCGCATCCAGAGCTCGGCCGGCCAGCCCGGCTCGGTGGAGGCGGACGTCCATTTCCACCTGTTGATCGCGCAATCGACCGGCAACCGTTATTTTGTCGATATCTTGAGCGACCTCGGCAACACCATCATCCCGCGCGCGCGCGTAAACTCCGCGCAACTGGCCCATTCCGACCCGGCCGCGTACCTGGAGCGCGTGAACCGCGAGCACGACGACATCTATCGCGCCATCCTGCGCCAGGATGCCGAAGCGGCGCGCGCGGCCATGCGCACCCACCTGAGCAACAGCCGTGAGCGCCTGCGCCGGGCCCAGGAGGGCATCGCGCCGGACGCCTGACGGCCAGCGCTGGCAATCAAATTATTGACTGTTTTGCCGTGCGGCCGCAGACCGTGTGGCGGTTCTCAGGAAAGTGCTTGCCCCCGCTCGGATATGGTTGTACGATGTCATACAACCGGTGCAGATGATCTTGTTCACACCGCGTGAGACCCCTTCCACACATTAGATGTCGATTCTTGGAGACTGTTATGCAACCGAATGACCTGAAAAAAATCCTTTCCTCTGGCCTGCTGTCGTTCCCTATTACCGACTTCGATGCCCAGGGTGACTTCAACAAGAAATCGTACATCGAGCGCCTGGAGTGGCTGTCGCCATTCGGCGCCAGCGCCCTGTTCGCAGCCGGCGGCACGGGCGAGTTCTTCTCGCTGACCCCACAAGAATTCCCGGAAATCATCAAAACCGCGGTTGATACCTGCAAAGGCCAGGTACCGATCCTGGCCGGCGTCGGTGGTCCGACCCGTGTTGCCGCAGCTTACGCCAAAGAAGCCGAGAAAGCCGGCGCCCAAGGCCTGCTGCTGTTGCCACACTACCTGACCGAAGCGAGCCAGGACGGCCTGATCGAGCACGTTGCCGAGGTCTGCAAGGCCACCAACCTGGGCGTTGTGGTGTACAACCGCGCCAACTGCCGCCTGACCCCTGATTCGCTGGCCCGCCTGGCCGACCGTTGCCCTAACCTGATCGGCTTCAAGGACGGCATCGGCGACATCGAACTGATGGTCTCGATCTGGCGCAAAATGGGCGACCGCTTCAGCTACCTGGGCGGCCTGCCTACCGCCGAAGTGTACGCCGCTGCCTACAAGGCCATCGGTACTCCGGTATACTCGTCGGCAGTGTTCAACTTCGTGCCACAACTGGCGATGGACTTCTACCATGCAGTTGCTGCGGACAACTTCGCAGAACAAAACCGCATGATCGACGAGTTCTTCCTGCCATACCTGGAAATCCGCAACCGCAAAGCCGGTTACGCCGTCAGCATCGTCAAGGCCGGCGCCCGCCTGGTTGGTCACGATGCCGGTCCGGTCCGCGCTCCGCTGACCGACCTGACCGCGGAAGAATGCGACATGCTGGACAAACTGATCAAAAAACAAGCCAAGTAATTTGAAGCCTGTTTTCTGATTTGAATTCAAGCGCGGCTGGTCCGCGCTTTTCACACATCTAAGGAGTCGATATGCAAGTAGCTGGCGAAATGATCATTGGCGGTAAAGCACTGGTAGGTAAAGAGGGCACGATCAAGGCGATCGACCCATCGCGCAACGTCGAAATCGAACCGGCGTTCGGCCTGGCTAGCGCCGCCGACCTGGAACAAGCGGCCCAACTGGCCGATGCAGCTTTTGATCCGTACCGCGCCACCAGCCTGGAAGTGCGCGCCAAGTTCCTCGAAACCATCGCTGACCGCATCATGGATCTGGGCCCGGCCCTGATCGAACGCGCGATGCAGGAAACCGGCCTGCCGCAAGCCCGCCTCGAAGGCGAGCGCGGTCGTACCGTCAATCAACTGAAACTGTTTGCCAAAGTCGTGCGCGACGGCCGCTTCCAGTCGGCCACGCTCGACAGCGCGCTGCCGGAACGCACCCCGCCACGCCCTGACCTGCGCCTGCGCAAAATCGGCCTGGGCCCGGTCGCCGTGTTTGGCGCGTCGAATTTCCCGCTGGCGTTCTCGGTCGCTGGTGGCGATACCGCTTCGGCGCTGGCTGCCGGTTGCCCGGTCATCGTCAAGGCCCACTCGGCCCACCTCGGCACGTCCGAGCTGGTCGGTAAAGCCGTGTCGAAAGCGGTGGAAGAGTCGGGCCTGCCAGCTGGCGTGTTCTCGATGATCATCGGCTCGGGCCAGACCGTGGGCCAGGCCCTGGTCAGCCATCCAGCCATCAAGGCCGTGGGCTTCACCGGCTCGCGCGCCGGTGGCCTGGCGCTGATGAAAACCGCTGCCGAACGCAAGGAGCCGATCCCTGTGTACGCCGAAATGAGCTCGATCAACCCGGTGTTCCTGCTGCCAGGCGCGTTGGGCAACGAAAAGCTGCCGCAAGCGTTTGCCGACTCGCTGACCATGGGCGCCGGCCAGTTCTGCACCAACCCAGGTTTGCTGATCGGTATCAAGGGCGACAAGCTGCAAGCATTCGTTGACGCGACCGCCGGCACCATCGGCGCCAAGGCTGCTTCGACCATGCTGACCCCGGGCATCCACAAAGCGTACGTGTCGGGCGTGAAAAACCTGGCCGGCGTGGAAGGCGTAGAGCAAGTCGCTGTTGGTCAAAGCACCGAAGCCCCATGCGCCGCGCAAGCATTCCTGTACCAGGTGCCAGCGAAAAAATTCCTGGCCGACGACAAGCTGGAAGGCGAAATCTTCGGACCAACTTCGCTGCTGGTGGTAGCGGAAGACGAAGCCGAACTGCTGGCCGTAGCGAACCACGTCGAAGGTCAGCTGACCGGCGCCGTGCACGCTACCGCCGACGACCGCGAACTGGCTGCCCGCCTGCTGCCGATCCTCGAGCGCAAAGTGGGCCGCATCCTGTTCAACGGCTTTGGCACCGGCGTGGAAGTGGCGCATGCCATGGTCCACGGCGGCCCGTTCCCATCGACGTCCGACAGCCGCACCACCTCGGTGGGCGCGTCGGCCATCGACCGCTTCCTGCGTCCGGTCAGCTACCAGGACGTGCCGTCGTACCTGCTGCCAACTTCGCTGACTGACGAAAATCCGGAAAAACTTCCGCGCATCGTCAACGGTGACCTGGTATGGAACGCGTAAGCGACATCAAGTGTGCGGTGGGGGAAAGCCCCACCTGGAGCGCGGCGGAGTCGATGTTTTACTGGACCGACATTCCCGCCAGGCGCGTCTGGCGGCTTGATCCCGCGACCGGCGCCACCCGCTTCTGGACCCTGGACGAGATGGCAGGCTGCGTCGCGACCCGGGCCGGCGGCGGCCTGATTGCGGGCATGGAAACCGGCATGTTCCAGCTCGATCTTGGTGAAGCGCAAGCCGCCGTCCAGACCAGGCTGGCCACGCCGGGCGCGGATCTGGGCGAAGGCATGCGTTTCAACGACGGTCGTTGCGACCGCCAGGGCCGGTTCTGGTCCGGCACCATGTTCATGGACATGGGCCAGGCGCGCCCGGTGGGCAAGCTGTATCGCTACGACCGCCGTGGCATATCAAAGCCGATGGTCTCCGACCTGCTCACGCAGAACGGCCTCGGCTTTTCGCCGGACGGGCGCACCATGTACCTGTCCGACTCGCACCCGCTGCGGCGCACGGTCTGGGCGTTCGACTACGACATCGACGATGGCGTACCGACCAGCCAGCGCGTGTTTGCCGATCTGACCAAGTCGGTGGGCCGGCCCGATGGCGCGGCAGTCGATAGCGAAGGTTGTTACTGGGTCTGCGGCAACGACGGCGGCTACATCCTGCGCTTCACGCCGCAGGGCAAGCTCGATCGCAAGCTCGACGTGCCAATGTTGAAACCGGCCATGTGCGCGTTTGGCGGCAAGAACCTGGACCAGTTGCTGGTAACGTCGATTCCGTCCGGGAAACCGGAAGATGCGGAGTGGGGCGGGGCGGTGATTTTGCTCCAGCCTGGGGTCAAAGGCATTGCGGAAACGCCGTTCGGGGCTTGATGGCGTAGCGAAGTAAAAAAGGCAGATGCGGAAGCACCTGCCTTTTTTTATTTTGATGATGACTTATGCCGGCGCGTTCAAGGTCTGGTTGTACACCTTGCCCGCAATGGTGACGTTCTTGAGCGTCACCCCCTTCACGTTATACATGAACCACGGCTCGGCCGCGTTGGTCGGCGCACCAAAATCGCAGTCGGTGATCGTCACGTCCGTGATCGGCACCACCGGCGGCGCCGGTTGCGGACCGTTATAGTCGGAAGCGACGGGGCCGAGCAGCATGATGGCCTGGAAGCAGGAGCCGGTCTCGCCGTCCTTGGTCACGTTACCGACGCGCACATTCGAGATATGGATGTTGTTGACCACCGGCGGGCGGGTGCGCACGTGGTCGGCGGTGGGGATGTAGTCGCAGTCGAACGCCACCACGGCGCCGGCAGCGGTGGCCACCTGCTTGCCGTTGATCGGCGAATCGGGGAAGGTGGCGTAGTGCGAGGCGGTCAGCTGCACGCCGTTCGGGATCGAGACGTCGCGCACGTAGAAATTGCGCAGGTAGCCGCCGCGATTGAGGTTGGTCTTCAGGCGGATAGCGATATTGAGCGGGTTGGTTTGCCAGTTGGCGTTCTGGAACACCAGCTTTTGCGCGAACACGTTCTGGATGCCGCCGGCCATCTCGCTGCCCAGCGTGACGGCGCCGTGGCCGCTGTGCATGATGCAGTTCTGGATCACGATGTTTTGCGACGGGCCGTATTGCGTGTCCTGGTTCTTGCCGGCCTTGATGGCGATGCAGTCGTCGCCGGTGTCGAACGTGCAGTCTTCCACCAGCACGTGGTCGCATGCTTCGGGATCGAAGCCGTCGCTGTTGGGGCCATGGCTTTCGCAGTGCACCTTGCGGATCACCAGGTTGCGGCAGTGGACCGGGTGGTGCATCCAGAACGGCGTGCGCATCACGTGGTAACCCTGCAGCAGCACGTTGGTGCAGCCGATAATCTGGATCATCGGTGGCCGCAAATAATGGCCCACGCCGAAGACGCGCTTGGCCAGCCGCACGCCGGCTTCCGACAGCGACGGCAGGTACTTGGCGTCCGTCCTCCAGGTCTGGTCCTTGCCTTCGATGAGCGCGCGCTCGGCATCGGTGATGCCGGGCGCGATGTCCGCCAGCGATTTGGCGTTGTTCGGGTTCTCGGTATTTTCCGACATTTTGCCAGCGACGAAATTGGGCGTGTTGCCCTGGCCGATGGAGTTGATGGTTTTCTGCTTGCCCTTCCAGGTCCACCAGCAATCGCCCGCTTCATTGAACGGCACGCCGCCTTGGCCATCGAGCACGCTGGTCCAGTCTTCGCCGGTCAGTGCGATATTGTCCTGGCCATAGGCGTAGATCATCGACGAATAATTGAGACAGTCGTTGCTCTGCCAGCGCGAGATCACCAGCTTGCCGTTCTTGCCGCAGTCGATGTCGCCGTACTTGGCGTAGTCGGCCGGGTCGTGGCTGAAGTAGATGTGCGCGCCCGCGCTCAAATGCACGTTGACGTTCGACAGCAGCACGATCGGGCCGGCGCAGTACCAGTTCCCGGCCGGGATCACCACGCGGCCACCGCCCGCTTCGTGGCACGCCTTGATGGCGGCCTTGATGGCGCCGTAGCAGTCGGGCGATCTGGCGGCGGGCGTCGCAAGCGTGTCCTGTCCCTCGAACGATACCCAGGCCTTGATGCTGGTGAGCTTGCACGGCTTGGCGCCGAACTTCGTCACCACGAAATCCTGCTTGCGGAATTTAAGCGGCTTCGAGACGTGGTCGATGATGGCTTGCGCCTGCAGCCACGGATCGGGCGCCACGGCGGCGGCAGCCGGCAGGCCCAGCGTGATGCCTGCCGCCGGCAGCGCTTTCATCAGGTTGCGGCGCCGGATATTGATAGTGAGGGTCATGCAGTCTCCTTGTTATTCATCGTCGTGTTGGTTATTGAATTCCGCGACAAAGATGGCGGCCGGCGACGGCTGCTCGCCGTAGCCCAGATCTTTCACCGGATCGATGCCGTTCCTGGCCAGGTTGTGCCAGTAATCGTTGCTGCTGTACTGGACCGGCCGGTAGGCAATCGCTCCGGGCTTGTTCCAGTCCGCCCAGGGACGCTGGCGGTTGATGTGGGCGCCGATGCGCGAATTGAGCACCACCATCTTGCCCACCGTTTCCAGCGTGGTTTTGGTGAGCGTGCCGACCGGCGCGCGATACACGTCCGTCACGCCCAGCGTGCAACTGTAGCCGCTTAAAGCGAGTTTGGCGTAAGGCGTGCACTTGGAATTGTGGAACCACTGGCGCAGCAGGTGGAACTGGCCGGCGCGGGCGTTGCTTGATCCATCGTGCGTGAAGCGGCTGCTGTCGAACACGAAGCCATATCTGGTTTTGACGTTGGTGTTCGGTGCGGCCACGTATGACACGCCGCGGTCGCCCAGCGTCCTGATCTCGCTCTGGTAAAAATACGCGGTGCTGTCGCCGAAAATGAAATCAACATCGCCTTCGATGTACGACTTGTTGAAGAAGCTGCGTGTGCTGGTCGCTACCGCCTTGGCCTTGACGTACAAGGTGTCCTGGAAGCCGATCAGGCGCACGTTCTCGAACTGCGCCTTGTCGGCGCCGTCCACTTGCAAGGCCAGCGCCTGGTGGTGGACGTTGTTCACATTGGGGAGCGCTTCCGCGCGGGCGTTGCCGATGTCCTTGTTGTAGCCGTTCTCGAACGTCAGGTTGCGGGCCTGGAAGCCGTCGCTTTGCACCCACACGGTGGCCGTGCCGAAGGTGCGGATCTGGTCGCGGTCTTTCACGCTGTCGAACATGGCGCGGATCTCGGGCGCCACGGCGGCAAACTGCGCGCTATACAATGCGGTGTAGTCGGCGCCGGTGGCGGATGCATCGAGTTTGGCCGTGATGCGGGTGGCGGCGGCATCCTTGCCGTCGCCGTACAGCGTGATTGGCGCCGCCACGGCCGGCACGTACACCAGTTCCGGGTAGGTGCCCGGTTTGACCAGCAGGTACAGGCGCCTGGTTGGCGCGGCGCGGCTGTCGGCCACCGCGCGGCTGACCGCCGCCTGCACCGTGTTGAATACTTTCACGCCATCGGCCTTGGCCGCCTGGTCCACCACGTAGTCAGGCGTAAAGGCGGCGCCGCGCGCCAGCGGATCGGCCAGCGGGTCCCAGGGATCGATCCGTTCGCTGCCGGCCGGGCCTACATATTTAAGCACTTCGCCGTAGGCATAGTGTCTGGCCTGTTCGGCTGTCAGTTGCGGACGCCGCGCCGGTTCGCTTTGGGCCTGGGCGCTGCCCGAACACGTCAGCAGCAACAGCGCCGTCGCGGCTGCACGTACGGTGGCCGTCATGGGCGTGGTGCGATGAACAGGCCCGCCGACACCGGCACCGCCGTTTTCATTTCGCCCACCACCATGTCGGCGAAATAGGCCGCGCCCTTGGGGCCGAGGTGGGTGTAGTCGAACGCCGACTTGGCGGCGCCGGCCACCTCCACGTTGCCGGCCGTGAGCGCAGCGGGATCTTTTTTCGCCGGCGGCGGTTCCACCGCAAAGGTATCGGCCTGTTCGGACCCCATTGCCTGCACGGCGGTAAAGCTGTCGGCGTTGAGGTCGAGCAGCGCCACCTGCTGCGCCTTGGCGGTGGCGCGGATCACGTCGGCCCACGGCACCAGGTTGTTTTGCAGGACGCCGCCGACGAAGCTGCGCCGGGTGAGCGGTGTGACCAGCACGGGGATGCCGCCCAGCGCTTTCACTTCCTGCGCGTAGCGCGCCATATTGGCCGGGAACTCGGTGGCGAGATCGGTGGAGCGGCCCGGTTTGCCCGGCTGGTCGTTGTGGCCGAACTGGATCAGCACATACGTGGTGCTGTAGGCGGCAGCGCCGCGCAGCAGACCTTCCACTTCGTCCCAGCGGCCCTCGGCGCGGAAGCTGCCGGAGCTGCGGCCACCCTTGGCCAGGTTGATGCAGGTATTGGCGCGGTGGACGCGGGCGCAGAAGGCGTCGCCGTAGCCGCTGTTGCTGGCCATGGTGGAGTCGCCCACCAGGATCAGGCGCGCCGGCTTGGCTGGCTCGGCCGCGTGCACCGGCGCGGACATCAGGGTGGCGGAGGTGGCAACGGACGAGGCAAAGGCGGCTAAGATCAGGCGGGTAATCATGGTCTTCTCACAGGCAGTTGGCGCGGACCGCGGTGTGCCGGTCCGGCGCCGGGTTGGCGACTGTTTTTTTGGACGACTGTTGTGCAAAGCACACGTGAAGCACGACCAGCCGGAAACACTCAATAAGTTGATCGCCGCGCGCGGCGGTCGGATGAAGCGGTCAGCCGCGCGAGAACGTACGCGTCACGCGTTCGAGGTGGGCGCGCATGGCTTTGCGGGCGGCGGCCGGATCGTGGGCGGCGATGGCTTCCAGGATGCGGCGGTGATCCTTGAGCGTCTCCTGGCGCAGTTCCTCGGTCTGGAAGTGCTCCTTGAGCTTGTGCCACAGCCGGCCGCGCTGGTCCCACAAGTAGCTGAGCGAACCGACCAGCGCGCTGTTGCCGGTGGCGCGGGCGATCGCCAGGTGGAAGTTGCGGTCGGCCTGCTCGTTGCTCGAGTAGTTGGCGTGGCTCTGCTCCATCTCGACCACGGCCTGCAGGATGGCGTCGATGGCGCTGTCGGTGGCCACGCGGGCGGCAATCGCGGCAATCTCGGCTTCGATCAGGCGCCGTGCTGACAGCACCTCGAACGGGCCGGGGCCCACTTCCGGCAGGTCGGCAGGCGCGGGGCGCTCGCTGACATACACGCCGGAGCCGCCGCGCACCTCGATCACGCCACCCAGTTCGAGCGCGATCAGCGCTTCGCGCAACGAGGCGCGGCTGACACTGAGCTTGGTGGCAAGGTCGCGTTCGGAGGGCAGGCGTTCGCCGGGAGCGATGTTTTCGGTGCGGATCAGGTCCTGGATGCGGTCGGCCACCACGCGGTAGAGGCGTGCTTCATGGACATGCGGGTCGGGGAGTGCGGAAGTTCTCTTCTGCATCATTGTCTCGTTTTTTAGGTATGGCTTTAGGGATAATTTCTCTGCCATTTGGTCAGGCCATTCTAAGGTGGTCTGACCAAATTGGTCAACGCGGACTAGCCAAATACTTTTTTAGGTGGCATACTCGGAGCGTCAAATAGCCTCCCGAGTACCGTGCCATTAGCTTAAAAATGCGATTAAAGCACGGTGGAATGCGGGTTGCAAGGGCGCGGTTTGTCCCCACATGAAAAAATTGGGCGGACCAATAACTAAATTGGCCTGACCAATTTGAAAGCCGAAAAAACAACGTTAGCCGGGTAGAGACTCCCGGAAAGGAAGCCAGAATGACGCCACCATCCAGCATTACCGATATCAAGCGTGTCCCTGCCACCGCCCCCGGCGCTACCCCGGTCAGCACCCCGCGCTACATCCTCATGCACGACAACGACAACGTCGCCATTGTCGTCAACGACGGCGGCCTGCCGGCCGGCGCGGTGTTCGAGAGCGGCCTGACCCTGTTGGAAGCCGTCCCGCAAGGCCACAAGGTGGCGCTGCGCGACCTGGCCAAGGGCGATGAAGTCATCCGCTACAACGTCACCATCGGCTTTGCCGGTGAAGACCTGCCGGCGGGCCGCTGGCTCAACGAAGGCAACGTGATCATGCCCGGCGCCCTGGGCCTCGAAGGCTTGCCGATCTCCACCCGCGCGCTGCCGAAGGCCGAGCCGCTGGAAGGCTACACCTTCCAGGGCTTCCGCAATCCGGACGGCAGCGTCGGCACCCGCAACATCCTGGGCATCACCACCACCGTGCAATGCGTCTCGGGCGTGGTGGAATTTGCCGTGGACCGCATCAAGAAAGAGCTGCTGCCCAAGTACCCGAACGTGGACGATGTCGTCTGCCTCGAACACACCTACGGCTGCGGCGTGGCGATCGACGCGCCCGGCGCCGAGATCCCGATCCGCACCGTGCGCAATATCGCACTGAACCCCAACTTCGGCGGCCAGGCCATGGTCGTGAGCCTTGGCTGCGAGAAGCTGCAACCGACGCGCCTGTTCCCCAAGGGTTCGATCCCGATCCAGAACGAAGGCGGCGCCGACCCGGCTTTGGTCTGCCTGCAGGACGGCGAGCACGTGGGCTTCATGTCGATGATCGACTCGATCATGAAGCAGGCCGAGACCAACCTCAAGCGCCTGAACGCGCGCCAGCGCGAAACCGTGCCGGCGTCCGAACTGGTGGTGGGCGTGCAGTGCGGCGGCAGCGATGCCTTCTCGGGCGTGACCGCCAATCCGGCCGTGGGCTTTGCCACCGATTTGCTGGTGCGTGCCGGCGCCACCGTGATGTTCTCGGAAACCACCGAGGTGCGTGACGGCATCGACCAGTTGACCTCGCGCGCCGAAACGCCGGAAGTGGCAGCGGCCATGATCCGCGAGATGGCGTGGTACGACCGCTACCTCGACCACGGCGGCGTCGATCGCAGCGCCAACACCACGCCCGGTAACAAGAAGGGCGGTTTGTCCAACATCGTCGAGAAAGCCATGGGCTCGATCGTCAAGTCGGGCAGCAGTGCAATCAACGGCGTGATTAGTCCGGGCGAAAAGCTCAAACAGAAGGGTTTGATCTATGCCGCCACTCCCGCCAGCGATTTCATTTGCGGTACACTGCAACTGGCTGCGGGGATGAATGTCCACATCTTCACCACCGGCCGCGGCACCCCTTACGGCCTGGCCGAAGTCCCGGTGATCAAGGTCGCTACCCGCAACGATCTGGCCAAGCGCTGGCATGACCTGATGGACATCAACGCCGGCCGTATCGCCAGCGGCGACGCCACCATCGCGGACGTTGGCTGGGAGATGTTCCAGCTGGTGCTGGACGTGGCCAGCGGCCGCGAAACCTGGGCCGAAAAATGGAAGCTGCAAAACGCGCTCGTGCTGTTCAACCCGGCCCCGGTGACGTAACCGCATCGCGCGGTCGATCCCGGCCGGTTGGCAGCAAGCGTACTTTATAAGACTACAGTTACACAGATAAAAAGAGACTATGACTAAGCCATTCAAACGTTTGCTGCTGACCGGCGCTGCCGGCGGCCTGGGTAAGGTTCTGCGTGATCGCATCAAACCCTGGGCTGATGTAGTGGTACTGTCCGACATCGCCGACCTGGGCGAAGCCCGCGAGGGCGAGGAAATCATCCAGTGCGACCTGTCCGACAAGGCTGCGGTCATGCAGCTGCTCGAAGGCGTGGAAGCGGTGCTGCACTTCGGCGGCATCTCCACCGAGAACACGTTTGAAAACATCGTCCAGGCCAACATCATCGGCACCGCCAACCTGTACGAAGCAGCGCACAAACACGGCACCCGCCGCATCATCTTCGCCAGCTCGAATCACACGGTCGGCTTCTACCGCAACACCGATTACATCGACGCCACCGCGCCCACCCGCCCGGACAGTTTTTACGGCGTGTCGAAATGCTTCGGCGAGCAGCTGGCCAGCTACTACTACGACCGCACCGGCCTCGAAACCGTCTGCCTGCGCATCGGCTCCTCGTTCCCGGAACCGGCCGACCGCCGCATGATGGTCACTTGGCTCAGCTACGACGACCTGGTGGAAGCGCTGCGCAGCTCCCTGTTCGCCACCCGCGTGGGCTTTACCATCCTGTTCGGCACGTCCGACAACGACGTCGCCTGGTGGGACAACAGCAAGGCCTCGCATATCGGCTACCGCCCCAAGGACAGCTCGAAGCAGTTCGACGGCAAGTTCCCCGACAGCGGCGTGTACCCGGACCCGAACAGCTCCGTCACGTACCACGGCGGCGCCTTTGCGCTGGCGCCGATGCGGTTCAAGGACTAGCAGCCAGCACCACCGCGTTGTACACCGCATGGACCAGCATGGGCGCGAGCAGCGTCCTGCTGCGTTCATAGGCCCACGCCGCGCAGCAGCCCAGCACGAACACCGGCAGCATCGCCAGCGGCGGATGCACCACCGCGAAAATCGCCGCGCTCGCCGCGAGCGCCTGCCAGGCCGGTATCGAACGGCGCAAGCCGCCGTAGATCAGGCCCCGGAAAATGAATTCCTCGCACAGCGGTGCGGCCATCACCGTCAACGCCACCATCCACAGCCCCGGATAGGCTACCGCATCGACCAGGGAATCGCCGGCCGGCAGCGGCACGTGCCACGCCTTGAGCGCGGCCAGGTACGCCAGCGCCACCGCGCAGGCCAGCGCACACGGCAGAACCGCGATTTTTATCGAGGGCCACCAGCCCGCGCCGCGCAGTATCGCCGGTACGTCGGTAGTCTTTGCACGCCAGTAAACCAGCCGCATCAGCGCATACACCAGCAGGCCGGCTACGCCGAACGCCATCGTCAATGCCGGCAGCGTAGCCTGCGGTTTGCCTTGCATCAGCAGCAGCACGACGATGGCCTGCACGATGAAAAAGCCGGTGGCGGCGATCAGGCCGTCGGAGGCCGATACCCGCGCCGGCGGCGACGCGCCCGGATCGAGCAGATAGGGCAGGGCATCGCGCGCCTTCTGCCACAGGGCCAGCGCCAGCGCGGCGCTCAGCACCATGATCACCACTTTCTGCGACCACATGCTGGTGTAGATCGACCACGTGTAAAAGCCGGCCAGCAGCAGGAACAGGTAGCTGTAGGTGGGGCGGATGCGCTTGTGCACTTCGATGGCCGTGGGATCGCACGCGAACACGCCCAGCGCCACGGCGATGGTGGAATAGATCGGAATACCGGCCATCACGATCAAGAGCAGCACCAGCATCTGCCAGGTTGGCGCCGGCGCGGTGGCGAGGGTGAGCACGGCCACCATCAGCGGATAGACCAAGGCCAGCGCACCCCACAGTCGCGCCTTTTCCTTCAACACGCTTTCCACCGAATGGGGTACCGTGTACAGCAGCCACAGGGCGTTGCCTTCGTTGTTGAGGGTCTGGAAGGCCGACAGCATCAGTACATATACGCCGATGCCGAATGCAATCGCCGCCGCCACGGTCGGCATGGTGCCGAACTGGGAGAGGGTGTCCAGTTTGCCGTTGAACACCAGCTGGCTGCCGACCACGATCAGCGGCAGCACCAGGGTTTGCACCAGGAAGTTGCGGTCGCGCGCCAGCAGGCGCAGCTCGCGCCGCATCACGGGCGACAGCGGCAGGTGCAGACCCGGCTTCTCCGGCTGCGTGGATGCGGCGGTCTTGCGCCCGCTCTCGCGCACGCCCGAGCCAACCACGCCATGGCGCAACTGCCGGCGCATCAGCGCCACCCCCAGCCACAGCAGCACGACCAGTTGCGCCGCCAGCAGCGCTGCCAGCATGGCGAATTGTTGCACGCTTTGGGCCTGGATTGCCTGCAGCAGCACGCCGGGCGGCAGCCACAAGCCCCAGGCCGGAAATCCGCGCGCCAGGTCCATCACGAAGCTGCTGGCGGCCGGCATCGACAGCGCAAACACCAGGTACAGCATGGGCGCGTTCAGCAGCGAGAGCAGCGCCTGCAGGTTGCGCAACTGCGCTGCCGCCAGCCACAGTCGCACGCCGGTGTCGGCCAGCGTGTGCAGCAGCGCTGCCAGCGGCAGCAGCAGCGCGGTGGCCAGCAGTGCGATCGGCACAGCGGTCCACTGGTAGCCGGAGAACCAGGCGATCATCGCGTACGGCGGAAACAGCGCGAAGATGCCGGACAGGTTGCTGGCGCTGCGTTCCACCAGCCGCCCCCACAGCAGGGTGGAGCGCTCGACCGGCAGCGTCACCAGCCATTCGAGATCCCAGTCCGGCTTGGCCAGCTCCTTGCCGGCCAGCGGCAGCAGCACCGCGATGGCGAACAGCGCAGTGAGCACCATCGCCAGGCCACCCAGCAACGACGGCTCGAACGGCGCCGCGTGCAGTTCGGCCGCTGCCGCGTCGAAGTTGAAGTAGCCGTTCCGGTTTGCGCCGGCCTGGGCGCAGGCGCCGCCGTCCACCAGCCGGCACTGCATATTGAGCACCGCCATGCGCGACATGTTCAGGCACACGAACAGCATCAGCACCGCCACGACGGCCGAGATGATCCACATGCCGTTGCGCTTGCCGCCGTTGGCGACGCGGGTGACGGGGGCGCCGGCCTTCGGCGGTTTCTTCTTGCGGGCGAACACGCTGCCGACCTGGTTGAGCTGGCGTCGCAGCCGCATCCTGGTCATCAGCCATATCGCGCGCGCCGGGGACGGCGGTGCATGCACCGCGTGCTGGTCACGCATCGCCGGCAGCCGCGTCGTCGGTAATCTTGAGGAACACGTCTTCGAGCGAACCGCTGCTCGCCGCTTCGGCGCGGATGTCGTCAAGCGTGCCGGTGGCAACCAGCTGGCCCCGGTGGATGATGCCCACGCGGTCGCACAGCTTTTCGGCCATGTCGAGCAAGTGCGTGGACACAAAGACGGTGACGCCGTGCGCGGCGGCAGCCAGCAGCAGCTCCTGCACATCGCGCGAGGCGCGCGGATCGAGGCCGTTGATCGGCTCGTCGAGGATCAGCACCACCGGGTCGTGGATCAGTGCGCAGGCCAGGCCCAGTCGCTTCTTCATGCCGAGCGAATAGTTGACCGCGTAGTCTTCGCCCGCTTCTGCCAGGCCGAATTCCGCCAGCAGGCGCGCGCTGCGCGCTGCCGCTTCTGCGCGCGGATAGCCGTGCATTTCGGCGACGAACACCAGGATCTCGCGCCCGCGCAGGTAGTCGTAAAACACCGGCGTGTCGGGCAGGTAGCCCACCCGGCGCTTGACCTCGGCCGGCTGCGCGTGGCAATCGAAGCCGTCGATCAGCACCCGCCCGGCGCTGGGCACCAGGATGCCCATCATCATGCGGATGGTGGTGGTCTTGCCGGCGCCGTTGGGGCCGAGGAAGCCGAACAGCTCCCCGCGCGGCACGGTCAGGTGCAACGGCTTGACGGCGTCAAACGCGCCGTAGGTCTTGGACAAACCCTGGAATTCGATCATGCTCAATGCGCCGACTGTTGCACCATGGCGCTGCCCACGCCGTGGCGCCAGCCTTCGCTCACCGCCGTCACCGTGCCGTCCGGGTTGAACACCAGCGCGTTGGCGGCGCCGATTTCCTCGGGCTCCGCGCTCCAGCGCTGGCCGCGTTGGGCCAGCGCTTGCGCTGCCGGCAGCGCGGCGTAACCGGGTTCCACGTCCGTGGCCATGCCATTGCGTTCGGACAGGCGCGGCGCATCGACCGCCTGCGGCATGGTCAGGCCCAGGTCGATGTAATTGACGATGGTTTGCAGTACGGTGGTGATGATGGTGGCGCCGCCCGGGCTGCCGATCGAAAATGCCGGCTTGCCGTCCTTGAAGGCCAGCGTGGGCGACATGCTGCTGCGCGGACGCTTGCCCGCTTCCGGCACATTGGGCGCCGGACCGGTAAAGTCGAAATCTGTCATCTCGTTATTGAGCAGGAAGCCGTAACCGGGCACCACCATGCCGCTGCCGCCCCACGACTCGATGGTGTAGGTGTACGAGACGATATTGCCGTCCTTGTCGGCGACCGTCAGGTGCGTGGTGTGGGCGCCTTCTGCCAGCAGCTTGGCGCTGGCGGGGCGCAGCGGCACGCTGGTGTCGTTCTGGAACGGATACGGATCGCCGGCCGGTGCGTGCAGCGTGGCGCGGGCTGTATCGATGGCTTCGCGGCGGCGCGCGGCATAGTCCTTGTTCAGCAGGCCGGCCACGGGCGCATCGATGAATTCCGGGTCGGCCAGATAGGCGTTGCGGTCGGCAAAGGCCAGGCGGCTCGCTTCCAGGTACAGGTGCTCGACCTGCTCGCGCGGCATGGCTTTCAGGTCGTAGCCTTCGAGGATGTTGAGCGCTTCGGCAATCGCAATGCCGCCCGAGCCGGGCAGCGGCATGCCATAGATGTCGTAGCCGCGATAGGTGCTGTGCACCGGCAGGCGCAGGCGTGCTTCGTAATTGGCCAGGTCGGCCATGCTCATGTTACCGGGACGGACGCTCACGTCCGCCGCCACCGTGGGACGGTTGACGGCATCGACCACGGCACGGCCCATCTTGCCCGTATAAAAAGCCTTGACGCCGCCGGCGCCCAGTTCGCGGTACGCGCGCGCCAGGTCCGGGTTGCGCAGCACGCTGCCGGCCACCGGCGGCTTGCCGTTCTTGAGATAAATGGCGGCGGTGGCCGGGAATTTGCCGAACTTGTCGAGATTGATGCCGAGCAGCCGGTTGAAGTTGTCGTTGACGGTAAAGCCATCGGTGGCCACCTTGACGGCAGGCGCGAGCACCTGCTTGAACGACATCGAGCCGTAGCGGGTGAGCGCCTCGTCCCAGCCGCGCACGGTGCCGGGCACGCCGACCGACATGCCGCTGGCCACCACGGTGTCGAAATCGATCGGCTTGCCCTGGTCGAGGAACACGGTGGGTGTGAAACTGGCGGGCGCCGTTTCGCGGTGGTCGATGGTGATCACGCGCTTGTCTTTGGCCAGGTAGATCACCATGAAGCCACCACCGCCGATGCCGCAGCTGAACGGATCGGTCACGCCCAGCGTGGCGGCGGCCGCCACTGCCGCATCGATGGCGTTGCCGCCCTGGTTGAGGATGGCGATCGCAGCTTTCGACGCCGGCTCGCTGATGGTGGCCACAGCACCGCCGGTACCGGTTGCCACCGGCGTCTTGGCCCAGGCTGGCGGCAGCACCAGCGTGACAATGATGGTGGAAATCAGGATCGAACGGTGGCGCAGAATCATGGCGGTAGATCTCGGGACGGAAGTTACCGATAGCTTACCCGATCCTGCTGGCAATAAATCAACTATTCCTTTACGCCGGCTTGGGCTGCGGTGCGACCGCCACGTTGCTCACCCGGATGCTGACCCGGTAATCGGGAATGATGTCGTTCTTGGGCGGCACCGTTTGCGGTTCGACGCCGACCAGGGTGAAGGTCAGGCCGTCTTGCGTGACGCTGGTGGCGCCGTTGGGCATGCTGTCGGACAGGACGAAATTGCTGGTGGCGCCGTTCGGGCGGGTAAGGCTGAGGCTGTAGCTGATGTAGCCGGCCCAGACGCACACGGCGCCTTCGCGGCAGCGGCTGTCGTTGACGCGGTCCAGGCGCACGACAGGGGCGACCAGCGTGCCGGACTTGCCGCTGGCAGCGGGCTGGGCGGCTGGAGCGATCATGGCACTGTCGCCTTGCGCCAGCACGTAGGTGGTGTTGAACGGTTGCTGCTGTGCTGAGGAAGCGGCGCGGCTGGTGCCGGATGCCGAGCCACAGGCATACAGCCCGGCCATTACGACCGTCAGCAGGGGCAGGACGATCAGCTGGCGCAAAATGGATTTCTTCATCTTGACCTCTCTGAATATTATGGTTAAAAATATTAACAAAACTATCATTTGTGTGTCGCACGGTTAAGCTGCGGTGACGGCGTAACGGCTCGGGGGCAAACAAACCCCACCGGCAGCGCCCAAGCTGCGTAGAATGTCGGCACTTAGCAAACACTCACAGGGAATTACCATGCGCAAGACCGAACTGGCCAAGGCCGATGCCAAAAAAATCATGGGCAAAATGTCGGCGGGCCACGCGTCCAGCTTCGGCAAGGCGCCGGAAGTGATCGACAAGCGCGAACAGCGCCGCCGCGACCAGGCCCTGGGCCTGGTGCCGTTTGCCGTCAAATTGAATAGCGACCTGGTTGCGCAATTAAATGCACAAGCAACGGCACGTGGCGTTGATATGAATCAGCTGGTGGGCGAATTGTTGGCGAAAAGCCTGGCTGAATAAGAAGCTGCTACCCCGTACGCGGTCAGCGTGACGCGGGTTTTACTGCTTGGTGTCGGACCCGCTGGGCCCGACACCGGCTGGCAGTGCGGATTAAACGTAAGCCGCCAGCGAACCCTTCATTTTCTTCAACGCTGCCGACTCGATTTGGCGGATGCGCTCGGCCGATACGCCGAACTCTTCCGCCAGCGTGTGCAGCGTGGCGCCCGAGCCATCGTCGTTGGCCAGCCAGCGCGCTTCGACGATGCGGCGCGAGCGGGCGTCTAGCTTGCCCAATGCCTGCTCCAGGCCTTCCGATTGCAGGCGCGTGACTTGCTCCGCTTCCAGCACCCGGGTCGGTTCCGATTGCTCGGACGACAGGTAGGCAATCGGTGCGAACTTGTCGTCTTCGTCGTCGGTTGGCGATTCCAGCGCAATGTCGCGACCGCTGAGACGGGTTTCCATCTCGATCACTTCTTCACGCTTGACATCGAGCATCTTCGCCAGGCTGTCCACTTGCGCCGGGCTCATTGCATCGAGACCGGTCTTGTGGCTGCGCAGGTTGAAGAACAGCTTGCGCTGGGCCTTGGTGGTTGCCACCTTGACCAGGCGCCAGTTTTTCAGGATGTACTCATGCATCTCGGCCTTGATCCAGTGCATGGCGTACGACACCAGGCGCACGTTCTGGTCGGGGTCGAAACGCTTGACCGCCTTCATCAGGCCGATATTGCCTTCCTGGATCAGATCGGCGTGCGGCAAACCGTAACCGAGGTAGCCACGGGCGATCGACACCACCAGGCGCAGGTGCGACAGCACCAGTTGCTGCGCGGCGGCCAGATCATTGCTTTCCTTGAGCCGTTTACCCAGCGATACCTCATCGGCGTGCGTCAACATCGGCAGGCGGTTGACAGCCGAAATATAGGCGTCCAGGTTCCCCAGGTTGCCAGTGAACCCGAGTCCCAGAGCACTGTTGTTGGCAGGGGCCAACGAAGTCGTTGCGGACATCATAGTCATTTTCATTTCCTTCGCTCGATGATTGCTGGTTGCTACAAAGACATTGATTAGCTCTGCAGTGTTCATATATTAGCACTCTCTGTCCGAGAGTGCCAATCACTGCAAATCTATGACCTTGATAGTAAATTTGCTATGAGCTTGATGAAGCTCATCGCTTCCATGTATGAAGTTTGCGCGTCGCAGCTTAGACTGGACTTAATGTCGTGCCTATGCTGAGGGGAGGGGCTTGGGAAGTCGGTGCGCGGCCGCACCTGAGGGGGCCGCAACCACGCGGTTGCGGCGGTGAGAAATTACTGCACGCGCGCCAAATGGCGCTGCACCGAGAGTACGGCGCCGATCAGGCCCAGCCCGGCGGACAGGGCCAGCAAGCCGGCCATGAGCGGCGGCGACAGCGGCGTCAGCTGGAATTCCGACGCATACAGGCGAGCGAACTCGGCAATTGCTGCATTGAGCGGGCGCAGCGCCAGGGCCACCGCGCCCAGCGCCAGCGCGCCCGAGCACAGGCCCAGCAGCGCACCGGTGTAATAGAACGGGCGGTGGATGAAACTGTCGGTGGCGCCGATCAGCTTGGAAACCTGGATTTCCTCGCGTTGCGTGAGCACCTGCAAACGGATGGTATTGAACACCACGGCCACCACCACCGTGCCCAGCGTGGCTGCCAGCAGCAGCAGCGCCAGGCGCAGGATGCCCAGCAGGGCGGCCAGGCGCTTGACCCAGGCCGAATCGACTTGCACCGTATCGACCCCGGGCAGTTCGCGGATCTGCTCGGCCAGCACATCCACGTCGCCGCCGGACTCGGCCAAGCGGAACGCATCAAGCTTCAGCACATAGCTGTCCGGCAAGGGGTTTTCGCCCAGGGTGGTCAGTACGTCGGCCAGTCCGCTTTTTTCCTTGAGCGTCTCCAGCGCTTTTTCGCGCTCGGTGAAAATGATCTTGGCCTGCTTGTCGGGCACGGCCTGGCGCAGCAGCACGGCCAGTTCTTCGGCCTGCTGGCGCGGCGTATCCTGCTTGAGGAAGATGCTCAGCTCGGGATCGACCGACAACTGTTCGGACATGGGACGCACGTTGTCGAGCAGGGTGGCGCCCATGAACGGCAGCGCCAGCGCAATCGCCACCACTAATATATTGAACAGGAAACTGCCCGGCGCGCGGCGCAGGTGCACCAGCGCGACCGACAGCGCATATCGGTGTTGGCGGAACCAGTAAGTCATGGCGCCACCTCCAGTTGACCATGGTTGAGCCGGATTACGCGGGCGGCGGCGTCCAGCATTTGCTCGTCATGGCTGGAAATGAGGCAGGTCACGCCCACCGAGTGGAAAGCCTTGAGTGCATCGAGCACCTTGTTGGCGCTGGCACGGTCGAGGTTGGCGGTGGGTTCGTCGGCCAGGATCACCTGCGGCCGGTTGACGATGGCGCGCGCGATCGATACGCGCTGCTGTTCGCCGCCGGACAGGGCCAGCGGCTGGGCGCTGGCGCGTTCGAGCAGTCCTACCTTGTCGAGCGCGGCGCGGGCGCGTTGCTCGGCCTCGCGGTGCGACGAGCCGGTGACCAGCAGCGGCAGCATCACGTTGGCCAGGATGGTGCGGTCGGTGAGCAGGCGCTGCTGCTGGAAGATCAGGCCCAGCTTGCGGCGCAGGAACGGCACGGCCGACGCGCGGATGCGCGAAATATCCTGGCCGTTGACGATCACCTGGCCCGCCGTGGGACGTTCCACGGCGGCGATCATTTTCAGCAGGGTGGACTTGCCGGCGCCGGACGGGCCGGCCAGGAACACCAGTTCGCCCTTGTCAACGTTGAACGAGAGGTCGCGCAGCGCCACCGCATCGGGAGAGTACTGCTTGGAGACGTTGCGGAATTCGATCATTCTGATGGTGTGGTTATCCGTGATTAGCCGAGCAGCGCTTCAACAAACTCGGCCGCGACAAACGGCTGCAAGTCTTCGATTTTTTCACCGATGCCAATGAAGTACACGGGCACCGGGCGTACGCGCGCGATGGCGGCCAGCACGCCGCCCTTGGCCGTGCCGTCCAGCTTGGTAATCACCAGGCCGGTCAGCTTGAGGGCGTCGTCGAACGCTTTCACTTGCGCCAGCGCATTTTGCCCGGTATTGCCGTCGATGACCAACAAGGTTTCGTGCGGTGCGCCGTCCATGCCCTTGCCGATCACGCGCTGGACCTTTTTCAACTCTTCCATCAGGTGCAACTGGGTGGGCAGGCGGCCGGCGGTGTCGATCATCACGACGTCGAGGCCGCGCGCCTTGCCCGACTGCACTGCGTCAAACGACACGGCGGCGGGATCGCCGGACGCCTGCGAGATCACGGTAATGTTGTTGCGCTGGCCCCAGACCATCAGTTGCTCGCGGGCGGCGGCGCGGAACGTGTCGCCGGCGGCCAGCAGCACCGACTGGCCGTTCGACTGCATGTGCTTGGCCAGTTTGCCGATGGTGGTGGTCTTGCCGGCGCCGTTGACGCCCGAGATCATCATCACCATCGGCTGGTGACGGCCCAGCTCGAATGGCTTTTGCAGCGGCAGCAGCAGTTCGGTCAGCAATTGCTTGAGCGCAGCCTTGACGGCGGCGGCATCGAGCAGCTTATCTTCCTTGACCTTGCGCTTGAGCGCGGTCAGCAGGTATCCGGTGGCATCGACACCGGCATCGGCCATTAAAAGTGCTGCTTCGAGTTCGTCGTACAGGTCGTCGTCGATCTTGGCGCCGACGAACAGCAGCGACAGGTTGCTCGACGTCTTGGACAATCCCGCCTTCAGGCGCGACATCCACGATTGCTTTTGCGCCGGCTCCTCGATCGGCAGCAGGTCGGGCAGGTCGGGCGTGACAACAACGGCTGGCGTGGCCGGCACCGGGGCCGGCGCCGGGACAGATACCGGGACAGGAGCGGACACCTGCGGCACTTCGGGGGCGACAGGTTTTTTCTTGAAGAAACTAAACATAGGTGGTTGGGGCGCTTCAAGCTGATGCCCGGCCAGGCCGGACATGGGAGGAAATGATGCTATTTTACCAGAGCGCGTGCGGCGGATCGCGGCCCTGACAATCAAGTCGGCAAGGGGCATCGGAAAATGCAGCACATGAGTTTTGCTCATATGCAAGGCGGCGTTTTCGGTGCGTCACTCCCCTGTTTGGGGCGGTAAGCGCACTAAGTGGTGCAGTTTTTGTGGCTACGGCACAACAGGTAGCATTTACTTACAAAATGCTGATATGTCCCTGAAAGTTGCATTTGGAACAGAAGTTAACCCTGTCACACGCCTGTAATACCGGTTTCAAAGTTGGTTTTTGACACTTCCAGGAATATTTCAGTGGCAAACCAGATGACAAGTTGTAAGCTTATTAGCAATGAGTTGGGGGTTAACACGAGCTCTTCGTTATAAAATGGCGTCGTAAATAGCAATGTAGCTATTTTTACTTGGTCCGACCACGATGTAGTAGCTGGTGCATGACATGCACAGTGACACAGACAGACCGCACAACGGACTGTCGATGCATGTTCATCGTGCGGAAAAAACGGGGCTGGTTCGCTTGTTCGGCATGAAATATTGCGATGCGATAAAATACGGGCGTTTTGGACATCTGGCAAGCACGACAACGGGGCAACATGAACGTTTTTGTATCAGCCAGGTAGCCGAGCAGCTGTAGAGTACCGCCTCCGGTGCGGATAGCGCCACAGTAAGCAAGCGGTGGCTGTTGAGGAGTAAGCCCTCACGCACAAACGGCGTCCCAGCAGGCGTCGATAAGCAACCGAATTGAGCCGCACTACTAGCTTTACCTTTTGATAGCAATACAACTGAAGGAAATAAAGAATGAAAAAATCCCTGATCTCCATCGCCATCCTGGGCGCCCTGAGCAACGTCGCAATGGCACAGTCGAACGTTACCCTGTACGGTATCGTCGATGCCGGTATCGTCGCTGAACGTGGCGGTATCAACGGTAACGTTACCAAACTGGGTAGCGGTACTGCTTCGGCTTCGCGTATCGGCTTCAAAGGCACTGAAGACCTGGGTGGCGGTCTGAGCGCTATCTTCAAACTGGAAGCCGGCGTGAAAACCGATGACGGCGCACTGGACAACACCACTAACCGTCTGTTCAACCGCGAAGCTTATGTTGGTCTGAGCTCGAAAACTGCCGGTACCCTGACCCTGGGTCGTCAGTACACCCCTTACTACGAAGTTCTGCGCGACGTGGGTGACCCGTTCGCAATGGGCATGGCCGGTACCGCCAAAAACTTGTTCCCAGTGGGCTCGACCAGCGCCGTGGCTAACGTCACGACCGGCACCCGCAACGACAACGCGGTTGTGTACAAAACCCCTAGCTACTACGGTTTCTCGGGTTCGGTTTCGTACAGCCTGGGCGAACAAGCTGGCGATTCGGGCGCGCAACGTCAAATCGGCGCGTCGGGCCTGTACACCAATGGCGACCTGAACGTTGGTATCGCGTACAACACGCACAACAACGACACCGCGACCAATCCTAACCTGCGTAACGGCCACAACACCCTGGTTGCAGCTAACTACAACTTCAAAGTTGTTAAAGCTTACGTTGCTTACGGCAACAACAAGGGCCTGAACAGCTCGAACGTTGCAGTGCCTAACGCCTATAGCACCGTTCCTTACGGCAATTCGGAAAACACCGTCAACGCACTGATCGGTCTGACCGCACCAGTGGGCGACGCCGGCACCGTGATGGCTTCGTACACCCGCAAAAACGACAAAGATCCGCTGAACCGCGATGCTGACCAGTTCGCTGTTGGTTACTCGTACGCGCTGTCGAAGCGCACCAGCACCTATGTTGCTTTCGCTAAAATCAACAACAAGAACGGCGCTGCTTACACCGTTGGTAACAACACCGAAAGCGGTACGGGCGACAAAGCGTTCAACCTGGGCGTAAAACACTCGTTCTAATCTGATTTTCAGGTTTTAGAATCCACAACGGCTGCCTGGTGCAGCCGTTGTTCTTTTGGGAAAGCGATCAACGAATGAAGAACCAACAACGTGCGCTGCTGGCCGGCGCTCTGCTGCTGGCCTCGTGCGCGGTGCTGGCTGCACCCAAGGCGTCCGGCACGCGCAAGGCCGCCGACGAGCGCGGCTTGCCGCGTTACGGCATGCTGGTGTTTTCCGACTTGTGCATCAACGCCGACAGCGGCGAGTTCGGCGGCCAGCGCATCACCTTGCAGCGGTTTAACGAGGTCGATACCGTGCTGTACGAATACACGGCCGGCGGCATCAGCTGGCCGGTGGTGGCCAGCGACGTCAATATCGACCCGCGCGGCAGGCAGATGTACTTCACCGTGCAACCGCCGGAAGAGGACGAGCGCACCATCAGCGGCAAGATCGTCGATGGCGGCAAGGCGCTGGTGCTCGACGGCGGCTATTGCGGCGATGCCACGCTGCCGATGCGGCTGCCGCTGGTGACCGACTTCGGCCGCAAGGCCGGCGTGTGCCGCGCCTGCCCGGCGCAAAAAGAGCAGAAGGATGCGCCGGCCGTCGAGAACGGCGGCGCCTGAGCTTAGTTGCCTTTCCTGGCCGCCTGCGCGGCCTGGGCCGTGCTGCGGATGGTGGCCAACGTCGCTCCTGGCGTAATCAACTCGCCGTCATACCGCAGTTCTATCAGCGCCGGCAGCTGTTTCTCATCGGCCCACGCCAGCGCGCGCTCCAGCGCGGGCGCGAATTGCGCCGTCGCCGTCACCACCTCGCCATGGCCGCCATAGGCCACCGCCAGCGCCGCGAAGTCGGGGTTGTGCAACTCCGTGCCCGACACGCGGCCCGGGTAATCGCGCTCCTGGTGCATGCGGATGGTGCCGAACATGCCATTGTTAAACACGATCACCACCACGCCCGCGCGGTACTGCACCGCCGTGGCCAGCTCCTGGCCGTTCATCATGTATTCGCCGTCGCCGGCAAAGGTGATCACGGTGCGGGCCGGGTCGATGATCTTGGCCGCCACGCCGGCCGGCACGCTGTAGCCCATGGCGCCGCTGGTGGGCGCCAGCTGGGTGCGCATGCCGCCGTAGCGGTGGAAGCGGTGCGCCCAGGTGGCGTAGTTGCCGGCGCCATTGGTGATGATGACGTCGTGCGGGGCGATGCGGTCGATATCCTGCACCACCTGCCACAGGTCGAGCGGCGCGCTGCCGTCCTGGAAGATCGGCGGCTGTTGCTGCCAGGCCGCCAGGTCGGCGCGGGCGGCCGCCACGCTGGCGCGCCAGGCATCGCTGTTGAGTGGTTCGAGTGCGGCCAGCATGGCGGCAAATTGCGGCATGCCGCTGTTGATCATCAACTCGGCCTGGTACACGCTGCCCAGTTCCTCGGCATCCGCGTGGACGTGAATCAGGCGCTGCTGCGGCACTGGCGCGGCCAGCAGGCCGTAGCCGCCGGTGGTCATCTCGCCCAGGCGCGGGCCGATGGCGACGATCACGTCGGCCTCGCGCACGCGCTTGGCCAGTGCCGGATTGATGCCGATACCGACGTCGCCGGCGTAATTCGGGTGGTCGTTGTCGAGCAGGTCCTGGAAGCGGAACGCGCATGCCACCGGCAGGTCGTTGATTTCCGCAAAGCGGCGCAGGTCGGCGCAGGCCGCTTCGGTCCAGCCACCGCCGCCGATCAGGAGCAGTGGGCGCTGCGCACCTTCCAGCATGGCGCGCACGGTGGCCATTTGTGCGGTCGATGGCGACGCCTGCACCGGCTGGTAGCGGCGCGTGTCGGCCACGGTGGCCAGGGTGGTGAGCATGTCCTCGGGCAGGGCCAGCACCACCGGGCCGGGACGGCCGCTGGTAGCGACCTGGAACGCGCGCGCTAGGTATTCTGGGATACGGTCGGCGCGGTCGATCTGCGCTACCCACTTGGCCATCTGGCCGAACATGCGGCGGTAGTCGATTTCCTGGAACGCTTCGCGGTCGATGAAGTCGCTGCCGACCTGGCCGATGAACAGGATCATCGGCGTCGAATCCTGGTACGCGGTGTGCACGCCGATCGAGGCGTTGGTGGCTCCCGGCCCCCGCGTCACAAAACAGATCCCGGGACGGCCCGTCATTTTGCCGTAGGCATCGGCCATGAAGGCGGCGCCGCCTTCCTGGCGGTTGATGATGAAGCGGATGCCGGAGTCGTGCAGCGCGTCGAGCACGTCGAGATAGCTTTCGCCGGGCACGCCGAAGGCGGTATCGACGCCGTGGATCTGGAGGGCGTCGACCAGGATCTGGCCGCCGCTGCGGGTGGGGTGCGTCATGGTAGGAGGCCTTGTCAGGTGGTGGTGCGTCATTCTAAGACGGCGCCACGGCGCGGGCTTTAACAATGGCGACATCAAATTCGGAATTGGCGGCATGGACTGGTACAATACTGCCTGAAGCAAGCCAGACAGCCGCTGGCCAGCGCGTAATGCCTGGCGGGAGGAAGGTCCGGACTCCACAGAGCGGGGTGACGGTTAACGGCCGTCCGCCGAAAGCCTTTGCTGGCGCAAGCCGGCGAGGTATAAGGCGAGGAACAGGGCCACAGAGACGAGCGTATTAAGTTACGGTGAAACGCGGTAACCTCCACCTGGTGCAATTCCAAATAGGCACGCGATGATGCTGCTCGCGGAGCGTGCGGGTAGGAAGCTTGAGCGCTGGAGTAATCCAGCGCCTAGAGGAATGGCTGTCATAGCGCGGTTCTGCCGCGCCGTAACAAAATCCGGCCTATCGGCTTGCTTCAACTAATGACCATGCGGCGCCTGCCGGATCGACGCGACGCCGCGCCGACCGGGGGACGCCGATGAAACACTACATACTTGCCCTGGACCAGGGCACCACCAGCTCGCGCGCCATCGTGTTCGACCACGCCGGCCACATCTGCGGCAGCGCGGCGGCCGAATATCCCCAGCATTTCCCCCATCCCGGCTGGGTCGAGCACGATCCGCACGACATCTGGCGCAGCCAGCTCGACGTCGCCCGCCAGGTCCTGCGCGACAACCACATCGACCCGCGCCAGATCCTTGCCATCGGCATTGCCAACCAGCGCGAAACCACCATGGTGTGGGGCCGCGCGACGGGCGAGCCGATCGCCCCGGCCATCGTCTGGCAGGACCGCCGTACGGCCGATACCTGCGACGCCCTGCGCGCAGCAGGCCAGGAGCGCGCGATCAAGGCCGCCACCGGGCTGGAACTGGACGCCTATTTCTCCGCCACCAAGCTGAAATGGCTGCTCGACCATGTGCCCGGCGCGCGCGACCGCGCGCGGCGCGGCGAACTGGCGTTCGGCACCATCGACAGCTGGCTGGCGTTCCAGCTGACCGGCCGCCACGTGACCGACGTCGGCAACGCGTCACGCACCATGCTGTTCAATATCCACCTGCTGCGCTGGGACAGCGACATGCTGGCGCTGTTCGACATTCCCGAGGAACTGCTGCCGCAGGTGGTGTCGTCGAGCGAAGAAATCGGCACCACCCGGCCCGAGCTGTTCGGCGTGCCGATACCGGTGGCCGGCATCGCCGGCGACCAGCAGGCCGCCACCTTCGGCCAGGCCTGCCTGCAGCCGGGCATGGTCAAGAATACCTATGGCACCGGCTGCTTCATGCTGATGCACCTGGGTCGCCACCCGGTGGCCTCGCACAACCGCCTGCTCACCACCGTGGGCTGGCGCCTCGACGGCGAGACCGATTACCTGATGGAGGGCAGCGTGTTCATGGGCGGCGCCACGGTGCAGTGGCTGCGCGACGGCCTGGGCCTGATCCGGCAGTCGAGCGAGGTCGAGGCGCTCGCTGCCAGCGTGTCCGACAGCGGCGGCGTGTTCCTGGTGCCGGCCTTCGTCGGCCTGGGCGCGCCGCACTGGGACCCGTACGCGCGCGGCGCCCTGGTGGGCCTGAGCCGGGGCAGCCATCGCGGCCATATCGCCCGCGCCGCGCTCGAGGCGATCGCCTACCAAAGCGCCGAATTGATGATCGCCATGCAGCGCGACGTGGCCGCGTCGCACCGCGACTTCACCCTCACCGAGGTGCGGGCCGACGGCGGCGCCGCCCGCAACGACCTCCTGATGCAGTTCCAGGCCGACCTGCTGGGCGTGCCGGTGGTGCGTCCACAGGTGACCGAAACCACGGCGCTGGGCGCAGCCTACCTGGCCGGGCTGGCGGTGGGCTACTGGGACAGCCGCGAGGAGGTGGCGGCGCAGTGGACCTGCGAACGGCGCTTCGAGCCGGCCATGGGCGACGATCAGCGCCAGGCCCTGCTGGCGACCTGGGGCAGGGCGGTCGCGCGGTCGCGCGACTGGCATCAGGAGCTGGAAGGTTAACTTTTTAATAATTCAAGCGCCCCGAAAAACCCCGTGTTCGGGGCTTTTGAGCGGCGTATAATGCCGGTTTACGTAGCGCCGCTGTGCGTTAATATGTATAGACAACTTGAGCCAAATGGTATGTTCGGCCGATCGACCAGTTCGAACCATTGAAAGCCGACTGAAAGTCACTGACCCGCTATTCCGCCGCTGCTAGTGCCGCTTTGGACGGCATTCTTCGCGTTTGTCCCGCTTTCACCTCCTCGACATTACCGAACTCGACTGTTGTAAATAACTTAATGCAATGTTGGCGCCTGGCAACTTTATGCACTTATTTTATTGTTTTGTTCCCGTCATTTTTGATAGAGCGCAAACCCCAAAACCATGTGTACAGATGAGAGTCCACATTCAGTTTTTGAGATAAGTACTTAATTTGTTGAGCTATTTTGTTTCTAGGTGGCTTCAAGGAATCGCGCTAAGTCCTTAATTTCATTAATAAAATCGGGTTTTCAATTGCCGGAAAGCGCTTGACCACCATTCCTCCATCCTCTAAAGTGGGCATCTGTGTGAAAAAGTGTCTTTTTGTGGGAAATTTCTACTGACTTAGCGGCAGCGGAAGTTGAACGATAAAAGTTGCAATTCATGCTCCGCTAACAATACTGAGGTCAAAGGTAATCCCGTGTTTCAAGGCGCGTCCGCAATCAATCTCGATGCAAAAGGCAGGATGTCCATCCCTGCCAAGCATCGTGACGCGCTGGCCATCCAATGCGATGGCCGCCTCACGCTCACCCGCCATCCCGATGGCTGCGTCATGCTGTTTCCCCGTCCCGTGTGGGAGCAGCACCGCCAGCAGATCGCCCAGTGGCCCATGCAGGCGCGCGCCTGGCAGCGCATCTTCCTGGGCTACGCCACCGACGTCGAACTCGACACCGCCGGCCGCATCCTGATCGCGCCCGAGCTGCGCACCGCCGTCGGCATCGAGCGCGAAGTGATGTTGATGGGCATGGGCTCGCATTTCGAAATCTGGGATGCCGCCAAGATGGCGGAAAAAGAGCAGCAGGCCATTGATGCCGGCACCCCCGATGTCCTCGCCAATTTCTCTTTCTAAGGTACTCCGTGATCACTACTACTACGGTACCTGACAGCCCGGTATCCGACCGTGCGGCATCCGATTTCCAGCATCGCACCGTCCTGCTGGACGAGGCGGTCGATGCCCTGGCGCTGCACGGCGCACGCGCCAACGGCGTGTTCGTCGACGGCACCTTCGGCCGTGGCGGCCACTCGCGCCTGATCCTGTCGAAGCTGGGCGAGGGCGCGCGCCTGATCGCCTTCGACAAGGACCTGCAGGCAATCGCCACCGCCGAACAAATCGACGATCCACGCTTCACCATCGTCCACGACAGCTTCGCCACCATGCGCACGGCGCTTGCGGCACGCGGCGCGGCGCAGGCGGACGGCATCCTGCTCGACCTGGGCATTTCGTCGCCGCAGGTGGACGACGCCGCACGCGGCTTCAGCTTCCGCAACGACGGTCCGCTCGACATGCGCATGGACACCACGCGCGGCATGTCGGCAGCCGAATGGCTTGCCATCGAAAACGAACAGACACTGGAAAAGGTTATCAAAGAATATGGGGAAGAACGGTTTGCTTTCCAGATTGCAAAGGCGATTGTTGCTCGCCGGGCAATCGAACCAATTTCGACCACACGACAGCTTGCCGGCATCGTGGCAGGCGCGGTCAAAACCCGGGAGAAGGGCAAGGATCCGGCCACTCGCACCTTTCAGGCTATCCGGATTTTCATCAATAAAGAGCTTGAAGACCTCGAAATCGGTCTGAACCAGGCGTACGACAGCCTGGCCCCGGGTGGCATCATGGCCATCATCAGCTTCCACTCGCTGGAAGACCGCATGGTCAAGCGCTTCTTCGCTGCCCGCGCCAATGTCGAACAGCCCGACCGCCGCCTGCCGATCCGCGCCGTGGACCTGCCGCAGCCCGAGATCAAGCTGCTGGCCAAGCTCAAGCCGTCCGACGCCGAAGTGGACGCCAACCCGCGCGCCCGTTCGGCGGTGATGCGCGTGGCGCGCCGTTTGCCTTTCCCCGAGGACGCGGCGTGAGCGGCAAGATCAACATCGTGCTGTCCGCCTTGCTGGTGGGCTGCGGCCTGTCGCTGGTCAACGCCCAGTACCAGGCGCGCCACCTGTTCATCGAGCTGGAACGCTCGCAGTCGCAGGCGCGCCAGCTCGACATCGAATGGTCGCAGCTCCAGCTCGACCAGTCCACCCTGGGCAAGCACGCGCGTATCGAGGAAATCGCCCGCCGCGACCTGGGCATGACCGCGCTGACCGCCGCGCGCACGCAATACCTGACACCCGAGGCATCGAAATGAGCCGCGGCGGCAACCAGAACAACGCACGGGTCGCCCGCTCCAAGGGCGTGCCGTTCTCGAAAAACCCGGTACTGGCGGTGAGCCTGCCGGTATGGCGTTCGCGCGTCGTGCTGTTCGTGTTGTTCTTTGCGTTTGCCGCGCTGGCCGGCCGCGCCATGTGGTTGCAGGGCATGTCCACCCAGTTCCTGCAAAAGCAGGGCGAAGCCCGCTATGCGCGCACCCTGGTGCTGCCCGCCACGCGCGGCAAGATCACCGACCGCGACGGCCAGGTGCTGGCGTCGTCGGTGCCGGTCAAGGGGATCTGGGCCAACCCGGACGACGTGCAGAACGCGCCCGCCGACAAACTCAAGGAAATGGCCACGCTGCTGGGCATGACCAACGCCGAGCTGCAGAAGAAGCTCGACTCCGACCGCAGCTTCGTGTACCTTAAGCGCCAGGTCGAACTCGACGTGGCCGACAAGATCGCCAAGCTCAATATCACCGGCATCGGCTCGGAAAAAGAATACAAGCGCTTCTACCCGCAGGGCGAAGTAACCACCCACGTGGTGGGCTTTACCAACCTCGAAGACGTGGGCCAGGAGTCGATGGAACTGGCGCAGCAAAAAAGCCTGGTCGGCCAGCCCGGCACGCGCCGCGTGATCCGCGACCGCCTGGGCCACATCGTCGAAGACATCGGCTCGGTGCGCGAACCGCACGACGGCAAGGACCTCACGCTCTCGATCGACAGCAAGATCCAGTACATCGCCTTCACCCAGGTGAAAGACGCGGTGGAAAAATTCAAGGCCAAGGCTGGCGCTGCCGTGGTGCTCGACGTGCACACGGGCGAAGTGCTGGCGCTGGCCAACTACCCGACCTATAACCCGAACGACCGCTCCAAGCTCACCGGCGAACAGCTGCGCAACCGCGTGATGACCGATACGTTCGAGCCGGGATCGTCGATGAAGCCGTTCCCGGTGGTGATGGCGCTCGACGCCAAGAAGGTCACGCCGCACACCATGATCGACACCGGCAACGGCGCCATGGTGATCGCCGACCGCGTCATCCACGACACTTCGCCACACCACGTGATAGACGTCCAGACCGTGATCCAGAAGTCGTCCAATATCGGCACCACCAAGATCGCCATGGCGATGCCGGCGCAAGATCTGTGGGAAATGTTCACCAAGCTCGGTTTCGGCCAGCCGCCCAAGTGGGGCTTCCCTGGCGCCGTGGCCGGCCGCGTGCGTCCTTACAAATCGTGGCGTCCGATCGAACACGCCAACATGAGCTTTGGCCAGGGCATGTCGGTGTCGCTGATCCAGCTGGCGCGCGCCTACCTGGTGCTGGCGCGCGATGGCGACATTATTCCGCTGTCGTTCCAGAAGGTGCACGAAGCACCGCACGGGACCCAGGTGATCAGCCCCAAGACCGCCGCCGAAATGCGCGAGATGCTGGAAATGGTGACGCTGCCGGGCGGTTCCGCCGTCAAGGCGCAAGTGCCCGGCTACCGCGTGGGCGGCAAGACCGGTACCGCGCAAAAATTCATCGGTGGCCGCTATTCGCACACCAAGTACATCGGCAACTTCGTCGGCATGGCGCCAATGTCGGACCCGCGCTTCATCATCGCCGTCATGATCGACGAGCCGAGCGGCCCTCTCAAATACGGCGGCGACGTCGCCGGCCCGGTGTTTTCCGCCCTGGCTGCGCAGGCGCTGCGCGCCAAGAACGTGGCGCCGGACTCCGACCTGACCCATATCATCATTCCTGAATCCGCAGCACAGGGGAACATGTGACGACTTTAAACTTCGACCCGCTGGCCGGAATACCCGCCATCGCCGACGCGATCCGCAAGCTGGCGCCAGGCGCCCGCCTGACCTCGGACTCGCGCCGCGTGGAACCGGGCGACGTGTTTTTCGCTTTTGCCGAAGGCCGCGCCTTTATCGACAGCGCGGTGGCCAACGGCGCCGCGCTGGTGGTGTTCGACGTTGCCGGCGGTGCTCTGCCCGACGGCACCACTGTCGCCAGCATCGGCGTCGCCGATCTCAGACAACACGCGGGCCCGATCGCCCACGCCTACTATGCACAGCCTGACAGCGCCATGTTTACGGTCGGCGTGACCGGCACCAACGGCAAGACTTCGAGCGCCGTCTGGCTGGGCCAGGCCCTGGCGCGCGGCGGCGAACTCGCTGCCGTGGTCGGCACGCTCGGCGTGGGCGTGTTCCGCGCGCGCGGCGAAGTCGATTACGACGTTACCGGCTACACCACGCCCGACGCCGTGCTGCTGGCGCGCACCCTGGCCGGCCTGCGCGAAAAAGGCGCCAGGTCGCTGGCCATCGAGGTGTCGTCGATCGGCCTCGATCAGCATCGCGTGGCCGGCATGCATTTCGACGTGGCGGTGTTTACCAACCTGACCCGCGACCACCTCGACTACCACGGCGACATGGCCGCGTACGAAGCGGCCAAGGTCAAACTGTTCGACTGGCCGGGCCTGAAAACCGCCGTGGTCAATCTCGACGATCCGGCCGGCCTGCGCCTGATCAGCCACCTGAAAGCCAAACCGGCGCTGGCGGGCACCATTCCGCTGATCGGCTACACGCTCAGGGACGAAGCCGCGCAACCGGATATCGACGACGTGCTGGTGCTGCGCGCCAGCCAGTTGCGCACCGGCCGCGCCGGCGGCACCGAGTTCCACCTCGATTGCCCGCTGGGCGTGGCGCTGGTGAAAACCCACCTGGTGGGCGCCTTCAATATCAGCAATGCGCTGGGCGTGATCGGCTCGCTGCTGGCGAAGGGCACCGGCCTGCGCGGCGCCATCGAGGCGGTGGAAGCCCTGGTCCCGGCGCCGGGCCGCATGCAGCAGGTGGGTGGCCAGGATGCGCCGCTGATCGTGATCGACTACGCCCACACGCCCGATGCGCTGGAAAAGACGCTGGCCGCGCTGCGCGCTGTCGCCACCGATCGCAACGGCCAGCTGTGGTGCGTGTTCGGCTGCGGCGGCGACCGCGATCCGGGCAAGCGTCCGCAAATGGGCAAGATCGCCCAGGCGGCCGACCAGGTGATCGTCACCAGCGACAACCCGCGCAGCGAAGATCCGCATGCCATCATCCTGCAGATCGTGGCCGGCATGGACCTGAACAACCCGGCATCGCGCGTGCAAACCCAGGACGACCGCGCCGGCGCCATCCTGTCGGCGATCAAGCACGCGGCCAAGGCCGACGTGATTCTGCTGGCCGGCAAGGGCCATGAGCCGTACCAGGAAATCAAGGGCAAGAAGCTGTCGTTCTCGGACACCGACCACGCCCAGCTGGCGCTGTCGGCGCGCCTGACCATGATGAGGACCCATTGATGCGCGCTGCACTCGCACAGGTCCTGCCTTCGCTTACCGGCGCTGCGTTCGCCGGCAACGGCGCGCTTGAATTCAATGGCGTCTCCACCGACAGCCGCAGCGTGGCCGCCGGCGCCCTGTTCGTCGCCTTGCGCGGCGAGGTGTTCGACGCCCACAAGTTCCTGCACGATGTCGCTGCCAAAGGCGTCGCTGCCGTGGTGGTGGAAGAAGTGCCAGATGGGTTGAGCGTGCCGGCCATCGTCGTGCCGAATACCCTGGCGGCCTTGGGCCAGCTGGCCAACTGGTGGCGCGGGCAGTTCGCAGTGCCGGTGATTGGCGTGACCGGCAGTAACGGCAAGACCACCGTCAAGGAAATGATCGCCACCATCCTGGCCGCCGCCCACGGCGAAACCGGGCGCCTGACCACGCGCGGCAATCTGAATAACGAAATCGGCGTGCCGCTCACCTTGTTTCGCATGGACGCGCAGCAGCAGTCGGCCGTGATCGAGATGGGCATGAACCATCCGGGCGAAATCGCCCGCCTGGCCGCGATTGCCGCGCCGACCATCGCCATGGTCAACAACGCCCAGCGCGAACACCAGGAATTCATGCACACGGTGGAAGCGGTGGCGCGCGAGAACGGCGCCGTGCTGGCCGTCTTGCCGGCCGACGGCGTGGCAGTCTATCCGCACGGTGACGAGTACACGCCGGTATGGGACGAACTGGCCGCCGGCCGCCGCGCGCTGCGCTTCGGCTTGAGCAAGGCGGCGGAGGTGTCGTGCACCTTCCGTGCCAACGACTTTGGCAGCGAAATGTTCATCACCATCCGCGCAAGCAGCGACAAGGGCGAAGAACAGTTCTTCGTCAACTTGCAGGCGGCCGGCGAACACAATGTGCGCAATGCCCTGGCCGCGGTAGCGTGTACGTACGCGGCCGGCATCGCGCTGGAACACATCAAGCTGGGACTCGACACGTTTGCGCCGGTCAGTGGCCGCCTGCAACGCAAGGCTGCCGCCAATGGCGCCACCGTCATCGACGACACCTACAACGCCAACCCGGATTCGGTGCGCGCCGCCATCGACGTGCTGGCAAAAGCCGCTGCGCCACGCGTGCTGGTGCTGGGCGACATGGGCGAAGTGGGCATGCAGGGCCGCGAGTTCCACCAAGAGATCGGCGCTTACGCGCAGAGCAAGGGCATCGAACAGGTGCTCGTTACCGGCGAGCTGGCCGCCCACATGCGTGGGGGCGCCATTCGTCATTTTGAACAATTCGACGCCTTGCTGTCCGCAGTCGATGCGGCAGTCACGTCGAACGCAACCGTATTGATCAAGGGCTCCCGCTTCATGAAAATGGAACGGGTCGTGCAGCATTTGATTGGATTGCAACAAGCTATTAAAGGAAGTCACTAATCATGCTGCTTTGGCTCGCTCAGTTTTTCCAGGACGAGATAGGACCGCTCCGGGTCTTTAACTTCATCACCTTCCGCGCCGTGGCTGCTGCGGCCACCGCCCTGATCATCGGCCTGGCGGCCGGTCCGGCCGTGATCCGCATGCTGACGTCGCTCAAGTACGGCCAGGCCGTGCGCACCGACGGTCCGCAGACGCACCTGAAAAAACACGGCACCCCCACCATGGGCGGTGTGTTGATCCTGATCGCCATCGGCGTGTCCACGCTGCTGTGGTGCGACCTGTCGAATCGCCTGATCTGGCCGGTGCTGGTGGTCACGCTGGGCTTTGGCGCCATCGGCTGGGTCGATGATTACCGCAAGGTGGTCAACCAGGATCCGGAGGGCATGCGCTCGGCCGAAAAATACTTCTGGCAGTCGCTGGTCGGCCTGGCCGCCGCGCTGTACCTGGCATTCTCGGTGTCCGCGCCGAATGCCGGCAAAGTGTTCGAGCTGTTCTTCGCCTGGGTGCAGTCCGGCTTCCAGATGGACCTGCCGCCCAAGGCCGACCTGATCGTGCCGTTCTTCAAGACCATCAGCTATCCGCTGGGCGTATGGGGTTTCATCGCACTGACGTACTGCGTGATCGTCGGCACCAGCAATGCGGTGAATTTCACCGATGGTCTCGACGGCCTGGCCATCATGCCGACCATCCTGGTCGGCGCGGCCCTGGGCCTGTTCGCCTACCTGACCGGTAGCGCCACGTATTCGAAGTACCTCTTGATTCCGCACATTCCAGGCGCGGGCGAATTGATCATCTTCTGCGGCGCGCTCGCTGGCGCCGGCCTGGCTTTCCTGTGGTTTAACACCCATCCGGCCCAGGTGTTCATGGGCGACGTCGGCGCACTTGCCCTCGGCGGCGCGCTGGGCACCATCGCCGTGATCGTGCGCCAGGAAATCGTGCTGTTCATCATGGGCGGCATTTTCGTTGCGGAGACGGTGTCGGTGATCATGCAGGTGAGCTGGTTCAAGTACACCAAGAAGCGTTACGGCGTGGGCCGCCGCGTGTTCCTGATGGCGCCGCTGCACCACCATTTCGAACAAAAAGGCTGGAAAGAGACCCAGGTCGTCGTGCGTTTCTGGATCATCACGATGATGCTGGTGCTGGTTGGTTTATCTACCCTGAAGCTGCGATGAGCTACGACGGCAAAAACGCATTAGTGCTTGGGCTGGGCGAATCCGGCCTGGCGATGGCGCTGTGGCTCGCCCGTAGCGGCGCGCGCGTACGCGTGGCCGATACCCGCGAGTCGCCCGAGCGCCTGCCTGCGTTGCAAGCTGCGGTGCCAGGCGTGGAGTTCGTCGCCGGTGCGTTCGACGCGGCACTGCTGGCCGGTGTGGACTTCGTGGCAGTGAGCCCCGGCCTGGCGCCGGGCCGCGAACTGGCGGAGATTGCGCCGGCAGCCGCTGCCGCCGGCATTCCGGTCTGGGGCGAGATCGAACTGTTCGCCCAGGCGCTCGAAGCGCTAAAGCTTGAGCGTGACTATGCGCCGAAGATCATCGCAATTACCGGCACCAACGGCAAAACGACCGTGACCACGCTGGTGGGCCAGCTGTGCGAACGCGCGGGCAAGACCGTGCGCGTGGCGGGCAACATCAGCCCGGCGGCGCTCGACGTGCTGCGCGAAGTACTCGATAACGACAGCCTGCCTGACGTGTGGGTACTCGAACTGTCGAGCTTCCAGCTCGAAACCACCTTCACCCTCGAAGCGCACGCCGCCACGGTTTTGAACGTGACCCAGGACCACCTGGACTGGCACGGCGACATGCCCTCGTATGCCGCCGCCAAGCACCGTATCTTTGCCCACGACACAGTGCGCGTGTTGAACCGCGACGACGCCACCGTGATGCGCATGGCCAGTAGCAACGGCGTCAATGTCAGCTTCGGCACCGATGCGCCGAAACACCTCGGCGACTTCGGTCTGCACAACGAGCGCAACGTGCTGTGGCTGGCCACCGCCGTGCCGGCCGAGGAAGAGGGCGAACCGAAAAAACGCAAGAAGAACGATCCGCCGCCACCACCGGTCGAGACCATGGTGAAAAACCTGATGCCGTCCGACGCGCTGCAAATCCGTGGCGTGCACAACGCCGCCAACGCGCTGGCCGCGCTGGCGCTGTGCCGCGCCATCGACCTGCCGCTGGCGCCCCTGCTGCACGGCCTGCGCGACTACCGCGGCCAGCCGCACCGGGTGGAACTGGTGGGCGCGATCAACGACGTCGAATACTACGACGACAGCAAGGGCACCAACGTGGGCGCCACCGTGGCCGCATTGAACGGCCTCGGTAAGGCCTTCACGGGCGCCGACCAGCGCCTGGTGGTGATCCTCGGCGGCGACGGCAAGGGCCAGGACTTCGGTCCGCTGGCCGAACCGGCCGGCCGCTACGTGCGCGCGGCGCTGCTGATCGGCCGCGATGCGGCACTGCTGCGCGCTGCGCTGGCCCACACCGGCATCGCGCTGGAAGACTGCGGCACCGACCTGCCCAAGGCGGTCATGCGTGCGCGCGACCTGGCGCAGACTGGCGACGCCGTACTGCTGTCGCCGGCGTGCGCCAGCATGGACATGTTCAAGAACTACGCGCATCGCGCCCAGGTGTTCATCGACACCGTGCGCGAGATCGCCCTCGACAACGGACAGGAGCTCTGATGGCCTTCCAGATGCCGTTCCGCTTCGGACAGAAATCGGCGGTCACGCCGATCGATGGCCGCGCGCGGCAGTCGAAGATGATGGAGTACGACCAGCCGCTGGTCTGGGTCACCATCATCCTGATGTTGCTGGGGATGGTGATGGTGTATTCGGCGTCGATCTCGCTGCCCGATTCGCCGCGCTTTGCCAACTACGTGCGCTGGCAGAATACCTACTTCCTGCAACGCCAGGCCATGTTCGTGGTGGTTTCGCTGGTGATCGGCATGTTCGTGTTCCGCACCCGCATCGCCACCTTGCAAAAGTGGGCGCCGTACCTGTTCATCGGCACTTTGGTGCTGCTGGTGATGGTGCTGATCCCGGGCCTGGGCTCGGTGGTGAACGGCAGCCGCCGCTGGCTGTCGCTGGTCGTAATCAAGATCCAGCCGTCGGAACTGATGAAGGTGGTGGCGGTGCTGTACGCGGCCGACTACACGGTGCGCAAGCAGGAATACATGCACAAGCTGACCAAGGGTTTCCTGCCGATGGCCGCCGCAGTGGGCTTCGTCGGTTTGCTGCTGCTGCTTGAGCCCGACCTCGGTGCATTCGGCGTGATCGTCTGCATCACCATGGGCATCCTGTTCCTGGGCGGGATCAACGCCGTGTGGTTCGGCGGCATCGGCGTGATGCTGGTTGCCATTTTCGGTTCCATCATCGCGCTGTCGAAATTCCGCCGCGAGCGCTATTTCGCCTACCTCAATCCGTGGGACGAGAACAATGCGATGAACAAGGCGTACCAGCTGACGCACTCGCTGATCGCGTTCGGCCGTGGCGAAATCTTCGGCGTCGGCCTGGGCGGCAGCGTGGAAAAGCTGCACTACCTGCCCGAAGCGCACACCGACTTCCTGATGGCGGTGATCGGCGAGGAGCTGGGCCTGGTCGGGGTGCTGATCGTGATTTCGATGTTCTACTGGATCGTCAAGCGGGCGTTTGACATCGGCCGCCAGGCCATTGCCATCGACCAGACTTTTGCCGGCCTGACGGCCAAGGGCATCGGCATCTGGATCGGTGTGCAGACCTTTATCAATATGGGCGTCAACCTTGGCCTGCTGCCCACCAAGGGATTGACCCTGCCGCTGATGAGCTATGGCGGCACGGGCGTGGTAATTAACTGCATCGGCCTGGCGATCCTGCTCCGGATCGATTACGAGAACCGGGTCCTGATGCGTGGTGGCAGATTATGAAACGACTGATGATCATGGCAGCCGGCACCGGCGGCCACATTTTCCCCGGCCTGGCCATCGCGCAGACCATGCGCGCGCGCGGCTGGGAGGTAACCTGGCTCGGCACGTCCGCCGGCATGGAACAAGACCTGGTGCCGAAAAGCGGCATTGCGATGGACAGCATCGACTTTACCGGCATGCGCGGCAAGGGCCTGTCGCACTCGATCGGCGGCGCGCTGAAAATGGTGAAAGCCTTCATCGCGTGCCACGGTTTTATCGGCCAGCGCAAGCCCGATGTCATCCTCGGCATGGGCGGCTACGTTACTGTACCGGGGGGCTTGATGGCCAAGCTGCGCGCCACGCCGCTGGCACTGGTCAACGCCGACGCCGCGCTGCTGTTGTCGAACAAGACGCTGGTGCCGTTCGCCGAGCGCGTGTGCTTCGGTTTTCCCGCCAACTTCGGCAAGGCGGCCGACAAGGCGGTGGTGACCGGCAACCCGGTGCGCAAGGAAATCCTCGATCTGCCGGCGCCGGCCGAGCGTTTCGCGGGCCGCAGCGGCGCGCTGCGCATCCTGGTCGTCGGCGGCAGCCTGGGCGCGAAGGCGCTCAACGACAATTTACCAAGCGCGCTGGCGCTGATTCCGGCGGAGCAGCGGCCGATGGTCACGCACCAATCGGGCAAGAAGAATATCGATGCGCTGCGCGCGTCGTACGCGCAAGCCGGTGTGGCGGCGAACGTGGTCGATTTCATCGACGACATGGCCAGCGCCTACGCGCAGGCCGACGTGGTGATTTGCCGTGCTGGCGCCATCACGGTGTCGGAGCTGACTGCCGCCGGCGTGGCCAGCGTGCTGGTGCCGCTGGTGGCATCGACCACCAGCCACCAGCGCGACAACGCGCAGTGGATGGCGAAGCAGAACGCGGCGATCCACATGCCGCAGACGGAAATGAGCGCGCAAAGCGTGGCAACGCTGCTCGAGACGCTCACCCGCACCGCGTGTCTCACCATGGCGACGGCAGCGCACAAGGTGGGCAAGCGCGATGCGAACGAGGCGATCGCACAGGTAATCGAACAACTTGCAGTAAAAGTATAGGAACAGGGCAGTGAAACATAAAGTACAGAACATACACTTCGTCGGCATCGGCGGCAGCGGCATGAGCGGCATCGCCGAAGTGCTGCTCACGCTCGGCTATTCCGTTTCCGGCTCGGACCTGGGCAGCAACGCTGTCACCCAGCGGCTGGCGGACATGGGCGCCAAAGTGTTCCAGGGTCATGCCGCTGACAATATCGGCGCCGCCGACGCTGTCGTCACCTCGACCGCTGTGCAGCAGGACAATCCGGAAGTACTGGCAGCGCGCGCGCGCAAGGTGCCGATCGTACCGCGCGCGGTGATGCTTGGCGAATTGATGCGCCTGAAACGCGGCATCGCGATTGCCGGCACCCACGGCAAGACCACCACCACCAGCCTGGTGGCATCGGTGCTGGCGCAGGGCGGCCTCGATCCGACGTTTGTCATCGGCGGACGCCTGACTGCCGCTGGCGCCAATGCCAAACTGGGCACCGGCGACTACCTGGTGGCCGAAGCCGATGAATCGGATGCGTCGTTCCTGAACCTGACGCCGATGATCGAGGTGATCACCAACATCGACGCCGACCACATGGACACCTACGAGCACGATTTCGAAAAGCTCAAGCAGGCGTTCGTGCACTTCACGCACCGCCTGCCGTTCTACGGCCGCGCCATGCTGTGCATCGACGATCCGCACGTGCGCTCGATCATCCCGCACGTGACCAAGCCGGTCACCACCTACGGCTTCCATGAAGAGGCGGAAGTGCGCGCCATCAATGCCCGCGCCGTGGGCGTGGAAATGCATTTCACCGTGCTGCAGGACGGCTACCCGGACCTGGACGTCGTACTGAACCAGCCCGGCATGCACAACGTGCAGAATGCCTGCTCGGCGATTGCGATCGCCCGCGAGATCGGCATCGCCGACCACCACACGCAAGCGGGCCTGGCAGGCTTCGGGGGCGTGGGCCGCCGCTTTACGCGCTATGGCGAGGTTGCCATCCAAGGTGGAGCTGAACCGCGCGGCACGTTCGCGCTGGTCGATGATTTTGGCCACCACCCGGTGGAAACCGAAGTGACGCTGGCTGCCGCGCGCGCTGCGTACCCGGGCCGCCGCCTGGTGCTGGCGTTCCAGCCGCACCGCTACAGCCGCACCCGCGACCTGTTCGAAGATTTCGTCAAGGTGCTGGGCGCGCCGGACGTGCTGGTGCTGGCCGAGGTGTACGCGGCCGGCGAAGCGCCGATCGTGGCTGCCGACGGCCGCTCGCTGGCGCACGCCTTGCGCGCACGCGGCAAGATCGAACCGATTTTCGTCGAAAACATCGGCGATATGCCGGAAACCATCATGAGCGTGGTGAAGGACGGCGACGTCGTCATCACCATGGGCGCCGGCGCCATCAGCGCCGTGCCGGCCAAACTGACTCATTATCCAAAGGTCTGACCATGAGCATCATCTCTACTGACGATATCAAGGCGCTGGGCAAGGTGGGCGTGCTGTTCGGCGGCCGTTCGGCCGAGCGCGAAGTGTCGCTGATGTCGGGCGCCGGCGTACTGAAAGCGCTGCAAAGCAAGGGCGTTGACGCCCACGGCTTCGACACCGGCGAGCGCACGCTGGCCGAACTGGCCGAGCAACAATTCGACCGCGTGTTCATCGCGCTGCACGGCCGCTACGGCGAAGACGGCAGCCTGCAGGGCGCGCTGGAACTGCTGCGCATTCCGTACACGGGCAGCGGGGTGATGGCCAGCGCCGTGGCGATGGACAAGATCACCACCAAGATCCTGTGGCTGGCCGCCGGCCTGCCCACGCCACGCTACGCGGTGATCGACGCCGCCTCCGACCTCGATGCCGTCAGTGCCGACCTGGGCCTGCCACTGATCGTCAAGCCGCCGCACGAAGGCTCGACCATCGGCATCACCAAGGTGGAGCTTGCGGCCGACTTCAAGGCCGCGTGCGATATCGCCGCCGCCATCGACGACGCCGTGCTGGCCGAGGAATTCGTCACCGGCCGCGAGTTCACGGTGGCAGTGCTTGGCTCCGGAGCGGATGCGCGCGCGCTACCGATCGTGGAAATCGTCGCGCCAGCCGGCAACTACGACTACCAGAACAAGTATTTTACCGACGACACCCGGTACATCTGCCCGGCCGTGCTGCCGCCCGAGCTGACCGCCGAGATGCAGCGCATCGCGGTGGCGGCCTACCGCAACATCGGCTGCGAAGGCTGGGGCCGGGTGGACGTGCTGCTGCGCGAACGCGACCAGAAGCCGTTCCTGCTCGAGGTGAACACCTCGCCCGGCATGACCGGCCACTCGCTGGTGCCGATGGCGGCGCGTGCCGAAGGTATGAGCTACGAAGACCTGTGCGTGGCGATCCTGCGCACGGCCCGTTTGAAAATGAAGGGTTGAGCGCACGATGTGGCAAGACGCTAAAGCCTTGAATGCCACCGCCAGCGCGCTGTTCGCAGCCGCGCTGCTGGCATGCATCGGTGCCGGCGTGTGGTGGGTGGCGCAGCGTCCGATGTTCGACCTGCGCGCGATCCGCATCGAGAGCATGGACCACGACGGCCTGCGCCACGTGAACCAGCTGACCTTGCGCAACAGCGCGCTGTGGCGCCTGAAGGGCAACTTCTTTACCACCAATCTCGACGCGGTGCGCCAGGTGTTCGAGGCGGTGCCGTGGGTACGCCGCGCAACGGTGCGCCGCGAGTGGCCCGACCAGCTGATCGTCACGCTGGAAGAGCACGAGGCGCTGGGCACGTGGGGCGACGACGGCCGCCTGCTCTCGACCAAGGGCGATGTGTTTACCGCCAACCTGGCCGAGGCGGAAGAGGATCACGAGTTGCCGGAATTCGACGGCCCCGATGGCAGCGAGAAGGAAGTGCTGGCGCGTTACGCCGAACTGCGCACCTGGTTCGCGCCGTTGCAACTGGTGCCGGCAGCGCTGTCGCTGTCCTCGCGCTATGCATGGACCGTCAGGCTGGACAACGGCACCAGTGTGGCGCTGGGCCGCGAGCAGACCAGCACCACGTTGAAGGAACGCGTGGAGCGCCTGCTGGGCATCTACCCGCAACTGGTGGAGCACCTGCCGGAAATCGAGACCATCGATATGCGTTACCAGAACGGCCTGGCGCTCAGCGCCAGGGGATTGAAGATACCGAAGGACGGCGCCTGGCCGAAAAAGCAGGCGATGAAGAAGACCACGGGCGGTGGGCAAAAGCCAACGCCGGTAACAAGATAAGCACGGTCAGCACAATAACCACGATAACAATCAAGCAGAACAGAGCAGGCAACACATGACAAAAGACGCGAAAAACCTGATCGTCGGTCTCGACATCGGCACCTCCAAGGTGGTGGCCGTGGTGGCGGAGGTGATGAGCGATGGGCGCCACGAAGTGATCGGGCTGGGCCAGCACGAATCGAAGGGCCTGAAAAAAGGCGTGGTGGTCAATATCGAAGCGACCGTCGAATCGATCCAGCGCGCGCTGGAAGAAGCCGAGCTCATGGCCGACTGCAAGATCCGCAATGTGTACGCGGGCATTGCCGGCAGTCATATCCGCAGCTTCAATTCGAGCGGCATGGTGGCCATCAAGGAAAAGGAAGTAACGGCCACCGACGTAGCGCGCGTCATCGAAACGGCAAAGGCGGTTAACATTCCGACTGATCAGCAATTGCTGCACACCGTGCCGCAGGAGTTCATTGTCGACAGCCAGGAAGATGTGCGCGAGCCGATCGGCATGAGCGGCATCCGTCTCGAAGTCAAAGTCCATATCGTGACCGGCGCCGTATCTGCGGTGCAAAACATCGTCAAGTGCGTGCGTCGTTGCGGGCTGGAAGTTTCGGACCTGATTTTGCAACCGATGGCCTCGGCCGACGCGGTGTTGACCACCGATGAAAAAGAACTGGGCGTGGTTCTGATCGACATCGGCGGCGGCACCACCGACGTTGCAGTGTTTTCCGACGGCGCGATCCGCCACACGGCGGTGATCCCGATCGCAGGCGACCAGATCACCAACGACATCGCCATGGCGCTGCGTACGCCCACGGCAGAAGCGGAGGAGATCAAGATCCGCTTCGGCGTGGCCAAGCAGGTGCTGGCCGATCCGGGCGAAACGCTCGAGGTGCCGGGACTGGGCGACCGTGGTCCGCGCACGCTGTCGCGCCAGGCGCTGGCAGCCGTGATCGAGCCGCGCGTGGAAGAGCTGTTTGCGATGGTGCACCAGGTGGTGCGCGAGTCGGGTTACGAAGGCGTGCTGTCGTCGGGCATCGTCCTCACCGGCGGCACGGCCATCATGCCGGGCATGGTGGAGATGGCGGAAGACATTTTCCTGCGCCCGGCGCGCCTGGGTACGCCCGACTACCGGGGCCAGCTGGCCGACGTGGTGCGCAGCCCGCGCTATGCCACGGTGCTGGGCCTGCTGCTGGAAGCGAAGAAGCAGTACCTGCGCGGGCACATCGTCACGCGCCAGGATGGTTCGGTGAAGGCGGTATGGCAGCGCATGAAGGAATGGTTCCTCGGGAACTTTTAAGCAGGGCAGTACAGGATATGTAGCACAAAGCAGAACGAACGCAGTATGCAGTTGAACAAAACTGAACGAAAACGTAAGCATCTAAATTATTTAAATTAATCCGCAGTTTTCAATCTCCAGTTCTCCTATTACTATGAGGACTGGCGCTTGGAAACGGCAAACTGATAGGGAGCACATCATGGAGTTCGATATGGTCGATAACGCAGCTTTGGGCACCGTCATCAAGGTGGTCGGTGTCGGCGGAGCAGGTGGCAATGCAGTTCAACACATGATCAATAAGGGCATGTCGGGCGTGGAATTCATCGCCGCCAATACCGATGCGCAGGCGCTGGCCACCTCGCGCGCGGACAACATCATTCAGATCGGCGAGACCGGCCTGGGCGCCGGCATGAAGCCGGAAGTCGGCCGCAAGCTGGCCGAAGATTCGCGCGCGCGCATCGAAGACGCGCTGCGCGGCGCGCACATGGTCTTCATCGCTGCCGGCATGGGCGGCGGCACCGGCACCGGCGCCGCACCGATCGTGGCCGAAGTGGCCAAGTCGCTGGGCGCGCTGACCGTTGCCGTGGTCTCCAAGCCGTTCTCGCACGAAGGTCAGAAGTGCATGGACATCGCCGACGAAGGCCTGGAACAGCTGTCGGCCAACGTCGACTCGCTGATCGTGATCCTCAACGAAAAACTCGAAGAGATCTACGAAGACGAATCGCTGATCGAATGGCTGCAACACGCCGACGATGTGCTGAACAACGCGGTAGCCGGTATCGCCGAGATCATCAACGTGCCGGGCCACATCAACGTCGACTTCAACGACGTCAAAACCATCATGGGCGAGCAGGGCAAGGCCATGATGGGCACCGCGACCGCCTCGGGCGTGGACCGCGCGCGCATCGCCGCCGAACAGGCCGTGGCCTCGCCGCTGCTCGACGGTGTTGACCTGTCGGGCGCCCGTGGCGTGCTGGTCAATGTGACCGCCAGCCGTGGCCTGAAAGGTAAGGAGATCAAGGAAGTCATGGCCGCCGTGCGCGCCTTCGCCGCACCGGACGCGTCGATCGCCCAGGGTATCGCCTACGACGACTCGATGGGCGACGAGATCCGCGTCACCGTGGTCGCCACCGGCCTCGGCAAAAACAAGAAGCACGTGCAACTGGTACCGCAGCAAATGCTGCGCACCGGCACCCACAACAGCCCGATGATGCCATCGGCTGGCATGGGCGGCGCGGCGGTCAATGTGTCGATGGGCGCGACCGGCGTGATGGGTTCCGGCGCGGCCGGTTTCGACGGCATGAAGGCGCCAGCCGTATGGCGCCGCGAGTCGGCCTCGGAGCAAGTGCGCGCGATGGAAAAGAATGGCATGGAGACCTATGACATTCCAGCCTTCCTGCGCAAGCAAGCCGATTAAGAGCGCGTAACAAAACCTCCATGGCTTCGTTGCAGCGCCTCGCCGTACATGCGTACTGTCTTCGTCGCTGCGCCTTGCCCTGAAGGTTATGTTAAGCGCTCTAAGCCTTGGGTTGAAGCGCCGCCTGCAAAGGTGCGGCGCTTCAGGCATACTGGCTTTAACGTAGCCGCGCGCGTCGCGGCTATTTTTTCGTTCAAACAGACTGATAAAGGAAACACCATGACCATCAAGATCGGCGATCAACTGCCGGAAGGCACCCTGGCCGAATTCATCGAAACCGAAACCGAAGGCTGCGCACTGGGCCCGAACGTGTTCAACGTGCAGGACTTGGTCAAGGGCAAGAAGATCGCCATCTTCGGCCTGCCAGGCGCTTACACGCCGACCTGCTCGGCGCAGCACGTACCAGGTTACGTCCAGCACGCGGAAGAATTCAAGGCCAAGGGCGTCGATGAAATCTGGTGCATCTCGGTCAACGACGCGTTCGTGATGGGCGCCTGGGGCCGCGACCAGAAAGCCACCGGCATCGTCCGCATGATGGCCGACGGTAACGCCGCCTACAGCAAGGCGCTGGGCCTGGACGCCGACTTCAGCAAGCACGGCATGGGCACCCGCTCGCAGCGCTACTCGCTGCTGGTGGAAGACGGCAAAGTCACCCAGCTGAACATTGAGCAGGGCGGCAAGTTCGAAGTGTCGAACGCGGAGACGCTGCTGGGCCAGCTGTAATTGGCTTCAGTTTGCAGCAACCACGAAACGGCGCCTCGGCGCCGTTTCGTGGTTTACGACCAGGCCTGATGCAGGCAGTTGCGGAAGACGTCACTCAGCGTCGGCACCATGTCACCGCGCTGGTGCGGCGCTGGTTTGATCGATTCCAGTCGCGCCAGTTCGCTTTCGACAAACGCGTTGATGCTGGGAATGGCGGGCGCCAGACCCAGTTCCGGCGCCGCACGCTTTTGCACCAGCAGGGCATCGATGTCGGCCAGCAGTTGAGGCTGGTCGGCGACCAGGTGCAGCAGTTTTTCAAACTCGATCGGCGCAGCTGTACCGTAATGCTCGAGCCAGCGCACGGCCAGCAACGGGCGCAGCACGTAAAAGTATTTTTTCAGCGGCACCAGATCGCTTTGCAGATAGCCGCGATAATTGGTCTTGGCCATGCTGCGGTAATGGTAGATGCCGGTTTCGCCCGAGTACACGTCCGGCAGCAGCGTGCGCGCCGCCGCAGCAAACGGACCGTGTTCTGCATAGATGATCGGCGACTGTATCCATTCTACAAATGCCGGGTTGGAACGCGCGAACAGGCGCAGCGCCTTGCGCAAGTCCCAACCGTTGAGATCGATATCATCGACAATCGGATATTCGATCACGTCGCGCTGTTCCTCCAGCCCGACCGACAGGTACCAGTCTTGCGGATGGACATAAATAAAACGCGCATCGTAGTCGCTGTTGGGCGAGGCAAAGCCCCAGGCGCGGCTGCCGGATTCGACCGCCAGCAGGATGCGCACGCCATGCTCGGCTTCGGCACGGCGCATGCGGGTCAGTATTTCTTCACGGATGTCAGTTGGAATCATTCCGCAACTATATCGCAGCAAATCCACTTCGGGATCAGTCTTGACGGTTGTGCGCCCTGAACAAGGTGGAATCGATGGTGAACGAGCCATCGTCCTGCACCGCGAAATAGTCACGCGTCTCCATAGGCGCACCGCGCAGCAGGCTGCGGATTGCGGTCACGCGTTCGGCTGGCGTGCGCATGCGTGCGGTCCATTCGTCGAACTGCATGTGCAGCTTCCAGTCGCTCACGCGCTCGCCTGCGAAGCCGGCGTCATCAAGCATGCGCAGCCACTCCGAGGTACGGTAGTCGCGCACGTGCGAGCCGTCGCGCAGCAATTCCACGGCCTGCAAGGTGGTGTCGTGCAGCGGCGATTCGGGCGCCGTGATGTCGATGACGACCAACACGCCGCCCGGCTTGAGCACGCGTTTGACTTCGCGCAGCGCGGCTGGAACATCGAACCAGTGGTGGGCGGAAAAGCGCGTCATCACCATGCAGAACGACGCGTCGGCAAACGGCAGGCTGGCCACGTTGCCTTGCTGCGTGACGATCTGCGCCAAGCCCCGTTCGCGCGCGGCGCCGGCCACCACGGCCAGCATCTCCGGCGACAGGTCAAATGCCGTAACCGACTCGGCCACCGGCGCCACCGCGAAGCTGGCGTGGCCGGCGCCGCAGCCGAGATCGAGCACGACGGGGCGCTTGGCGCTGCCGGTCAAGCCGGCGGCGATGTCGCGCAATGCGGTCAAGTCGGCGCCTTGCGCGTGGACTGCGCTGGTCAGGTAGGCGCTGGCGGTGTTGCCGAACTGCTGGGCGACAAGGGCTGGCTGCTGCATGAGATTTTCTCCAAAAATGGTGGTGGTCAGGGCAGAATAGGTGGATTCATATCCTGTAACAAGACAAGGATTTATCCTGGTATAAGGAACTACCATGCAACACAATCTCGGCGACTTCATCCGCGCCCACCGCGAACGCATCACGCCTGACCGCGCAGGTTTGCCGGCGGGCGGCCGCCGCCGCACGCCCGGCCTGCGGCGCGAGGAGCTGGCGCAGTTGTGCGACGTCAGCCCTACCTGGCTGACCTGGATCGAGCAGGGCAGGGATGTGGCCGCGTCGAGCAACCTGCTGGCGCGCCTGGCCGACGTGCTGCAACTGAGCGCAGCCGAGCGCGGTTATCTGTTCAGCCTGGCCGATAGAATTGACCCGCAAGCAAGCGCCACGCACGAAGAAGCGCAGCCATTGCAGGCGATGGTGGATGCGATCGGCGCCCCGGCCTATGTGCTCGATCGCCAGTGGGATGCGCTGGCCTGGAACGCCGATGCGCTGGCGCTGTTCGGCGGCTGGCTCGATGTCGAGGCCAATGCGCCGCTGCGTCCGAACCTGCTGCGCTTCACGTTCCGCAGCGCTGCCGCGCGCGGCCTGATCGTCGACTGGGACGACCGCGCCAGCCGCCTGGTAGCCGAGTTCCGCGCCGACATCGGCAAGCACGCGGGCCTGCCCGCCGTCGCCGGCCTGATTGCCGAGCTGTCGCAAGGCAGTGCCGAGTTCCAGGCCCTGTGGACCTTGCAGGACGTGGTAGCCCGCGACGGCGGCCTGCGCCGCTTCCAGCATCCTGCGATGGGGGAGCTGGCCTTGACGCAGGTGACTATGCATCTGGCCAAGCGGCATGATCTGAAGCTGGTGATGTTGCTGCCATAACGGCAGCCATTATTCACACTCAGGTAAATAAAGAATTGCACGAAAATAGCATTTTCATGTAATTCTTTGTGTATATTGGCTTCAGTCGACAAGCGAATATTCGGGAAACTAACAAAGACTTGTACGAAACAGTTGTTTTTACTATTCTTTTTATTATGCCTAAGATACCTATCGCCCTACAGCAACTCCCGCCCGCCACACTGTCGGCACTTGAGCGCCTGGGGGCGGACCTGGCAGTCGCAAGACTGCGCCGCAAAGAGTCACTGGTGTCATGGGCGTCCCGGCTGGGCGTGTCCGTGCCCACACTGATGCGGCTGGAGGCCGGCGAGCCTGGCGTTGGCATGGGAATTTATGCTACAGCCCTGTGGTTGATCGGCCGCGACGGTGCACTTGCGGAGCTGGCCTCTCCTGACAAGGATCGTGGAGCACTGGAACTCGACGTCAGAAAAGCGGTAGCGCTCGGCAAAGCCCGCGCCCAGGCGTCGGCACAAACGCGCCAGAAACGCAAGGAAGCCAAGGAGGCCTAGGTGGCAACCCATCAGCTTGTTTCTAACGAGCTTTATCTCTGGTTTATTGAGGAGCCCGACAACCCCCGTCTCGTCGGTACCTTGAACCTGGTGACCGCGGGCAAGGGCGTCTCGTTGACCTATGCGCCCACATGGTTGGCATCGGGTTTTCCGTTGAGCGAAGATCTGCCATTGGTCGATATCGAACATTTGCCACGCACCAAGGAGGTTGCTGCGGGCGCCGTCGATGATGCCCGGCCGGACCGCTGGGGGGAGCGGGTTATCCGATTCATCGACAAGCCTGCACGGTTGTCGCTAATGGAGTTCCTGTACTACGCCGGTGACGACCGCTTTGGCGCATTGGGTGTTTCCACTTCCCAAGACGCTTACTTGCCCCGCATCGTCGGGCCGCTACCACGGCTCGAGAGCGCGCAAAAGCTCAGCGAGATTATCGCGAAAATCAGCGGCAAAGAGCCTATCACCGAGCTGGAAGGGCGCATGGCCGCATCAGGCGGCAGCTTCGGCGGCGCCAAGCCAAAGGCGCTGATCGAAATTGGGGGAGAGCAGTGGGTCATTAAATTCTTCAATAACGAACCGGTGGACGTTCCGCTAATCGAGCACGCCACCATGACGCTTTGCGGCAAAGCCGGCATTACCGTGGCAGAGACCCGGCTGGTCCCGCTCGCCGGGGAAAACGCCATCGCGGTGCGACGATTCGACCGCAAGGGCGCACAGCGTGTCCACTGTATCTCGGCAGGCACTGCCATGCGTGCGCTGGTCACCGCAACCCAGGAACCTGACCTGAGTTACCCGAACCTGGCGCAACTACTGCGCCGATCCGGCAGGACTGCGAGTGGCGAAAACAGGCGCGAAATGGCTGAGTTATTTCGGCGCATGGTGTTCAATATTCTCATCGATAACACCGACGATCATGAAAAGAACCATACGCTCCTGGTTATCCCCGAGCCTGCAGGAAAGGGCGCGTCCGCCAGGGTACGCCGGCTCGCGCTGGCGCCTGCCTACGACGTGCTTCCCACAAATTCCGGACAGGGGCACCAGGAGCTCGGTGTTGGCGCAGACGGCCGGGACTCGACGCTCGTGAATGCGATGTCACAGCACGCCTTATTCGGCCTGACCGCGCGCGAGGCCTGCGCCGAGGTGGCAAAGGTTATTCTCGTCGTGGATGGATGGAAAGAGCACTTCCAGGCATATGGTGTGTCCGCTGCCGACATCGAAGAGCTCGCGCAACGCATCGATGGCGAGGCGCTGCTGTCCCAGCGGCGAGGCTTCCGAACCGAGGCCTATGCGGATACGCCACCCAGAGCGCGCCGCTCACCATTGAGTGAGTAGGCAAACCTCGTCCATCAGCACACCCATTGTCAACTTGCTATAATCATGGCCGACCGCGCATGAGCCAACTCGCGCCGTCCTGGCTCCGGACGTCGCCATGATGACGTTCCCAGTGGCCCCCTCCGGGCCAGCGCAGCAAGGAGCTTCCCCTGACTTCCGCTTTTACTTCCACGATCTCCCGCAAGGAAAACCTGCACAGCATCTACGCCATGCTGACTGCCGTGATGATGTTTTCGTTCATGGACACCACCATGAAACTGTTATCGGCCACGTATCCCGCCACCCAGGTGACCGCCTTGCGCGCCTTGAGTTCGCTGCCGCTGCTGTGTGTTTACATCTGGTATCGCGGCGCGTTTCGCGGCATTTTCAAGGTGCGCTGGGGCATGCACGTTTTCCGCGCGCTGCTCGGTATCGGCATGCTTACCACGTTTGCGTATGGCCTCAAGGCGCTGTCGCTGGCCGAGGCGTATTCGATCTTCTTTATCGCGCCTGCGCTCATCACCATGCTGTCGGTGTTCGTGCTCAAGGAGCGCGTGGTGGCCGGGCAGTGGGTGGCCATCGTGGTCGGGCTGGTTGGCGTGCTGGTGGTGCTGCGTCCCGAAGGCAGCGGCTTCCTCACCTTGGGCGGGCTGGCGATCCTGGCGGCGGCCGCGTGCTACGCGGTGTCGGCAATCACCGCGCGGCTGCTCGCGCGCACCGACAGTACCGAGTCGATGATGTTCTGGCTGCTGACCCTGATGGCGATCGGCGGCGTGGCGCTGGCCTGGCCGGTATGGGTGCCGGTGCGCGCGGCCGACGGCTGGGTGCTGCTGGCGCTGGCGCTGTCGGGCTTTTTCGGCCAGCTGGCGATTACCAAGGCCTTCAGTACCGGCAAGGCGTCGATCGTGGCGCCGTTCGAGTACACGGCGCTGGCCTGGGGCGTGGCGATCGACTGGTTGTTGTGGCAGGCGCTGCCGGATGGCTACACCTTGCTGGGAGCGGGTATCATCATTGCCAGCGGCATCTACCTGGTGCGGCGCGAGTCCGTTCACAAGGAGTCGGAACATCCGTAGCCTTAGCCAACCCCGGCCGGACAACTTGGATATAATCAGCCCATGTTAAAACAACGCACCATCAAAGAACTGGTCCGCACCACCGGCGTGGGCCTGCATTCCGGACGCAAGGTCGAGCTGACCCTGCGCCCGGCCGAACCCGATACCGGCATTGTGTTCCGCCGCGTCGATCTCTCGCCCATGGTCGAGTTCCCGTCGAGCGCGATGGCGGTCGGCGACACGCGCATGGCGTCGGTGCTGGTCAAGGACGGCGCCCGCGTCTCCACGGTCGAGCACTTGATGTCGGCCTGCGCCGGCCTCGGCATCGACAACCTGTACATCGAAGTGAGCGCAGAGGAAATTCCGATCATGGACGGCTCGGCCTCCTCGTTCGTATTTCTTTTGCAACAGGCGGGTGTGCTGGAGCAGCCGGCCGCCAAGAAATTCATCCGCGTCTTGAAACCGGTGGAAATCCGCGAAGGTACCGGTGAGCGCGAAAAATGGGCGCGACTGGTGCCGCACGACGGTTTCAAGCTCGATTTCTTCATCGAATTCAACCACCCGGCTGTCGATGGCACGCAGCAGCGCGCGGTGGTCGATTTCGGCGACGTCTCGTACGTGCACGACGTGGCGCGGGCCCGTACCTTCGGCTTCATGCAGGACGTGGAAATGTTGCGCGGCATCGGCCTGGCGCGTGGCGGTTCGCTGGAAAACGCTATCGTGATGGACGAGTACCGCATCTTGAATTCGGACGGGCTGCGCTACGACGACGAGTTCGTGCGCCACAAGATTCTGGACGCCATCGGCGACTTGTACCTGGTAGGCCACCCGCTGATCGCCGGTTACGAGGCGCACAAGTCGGGGCATGCGCTGAACAACCAGCTGCTGCTGGAATTGCTCAAGCATCCCGATGCGTATGAAATTGTCACCTTTGACAAGGTTGAGGCCGCACCGCAGTCTTACGCCCGTCAAATGGCCAGCGAGTGGACGCAAATTTAGCGGCGATCTAGACGCGTCAGGCTTCACGCCGCCGCGCTACCATCGCCTTCAAGGCGGCAATCAGCGTGGCATTCTGCGGCGACTGTTCGAGGTTGTTGCCGAGGTCGTCGAAAGCGGTGACCGCCGCTTCCGACAGTGACAGCGAGCGCATCTGTTCCTTGATTTCGGCCGCTTTGGTCATCTGCACCTTCAGGCGCGTGGCGCTCACTTGCCAGCCGCGCTTGGCCAGGGTTTCCTGCAATTTTGGAATTTGCTGCTTGAGCTTGGCTGCCAGCGCCGCGTTCGGCACGGACAGGGTCAGCTGGCCGTCCTCGAAAGCGAGAATGTCGCAGTAGCGGAACATGGCCGGCAGCGCCGCAGCGCAGTCTTTTTGCAGCGCGGCCATGCGCTCGATGGCCGGCAGCAGGGCGGCCATCTTGTCGTCGCGGCGCAAAAAGTCGGTGGCGACCACGGCGGTGCGGCGCTTGATTGTCAGGTTGGAGGAATTGAATCGCATGGCGCGAACATATCACAACGGCGCCGCGCACGTCAGTCGCCGGCTAATCTGTCACCACCGGGTAAAATAGATTGGTTTGGTGACATTGTTCACCTATCCGCTATTGTTATCCAGACCATAGACCCAATGTACCCCCGGACGCGTGATAAAATCATCGTCTTTTGCCATAGTCGAACTCCGTGCGGTCTAGCGTTTTTCACCTACAGAGCTTTTTTAACGGCGTTTTTTCAAGAATTCAAGCATGTCATTACTGACCAAGATTTTTGGCAGCCGCAACCAGCGGCTGCTCAAGCAATACCAAAAAACGGTACGCGAGATCAATGCCCTCGAGCCGGCCATGGAAAAACTGTCGGATGCCGAGCTGCAAGCCAAGACGCCCGAGTTCAAGGATCGGGTTGCCAAGGGAGAGTCGCTCGATGCCCTGTTGCCCGAAGCGTTCGCGGTTTGCCGCGAGGCCAGCAAGCGCGTGTTCAAGATGCGCCACTTCGACGTGCAAATGCTCGGCGGTATGGTTCTGCATCATGGCAAGATCGCTGAAATGGGCACCGGCGAGGGCAAAACCCTGACCGGCACCCTGCCTGCCTACCTGAACGCGCTGTCCGGCAAGGGCGTGCACATCGTCACGGTCAATGATTATCTGGCCCAGCGCGACGCCGAGACCATGGCCAAGCTGTACAGCTGGCTCGGCCTTACCACCGGCATCAACCTGTCGCAGATGGACCACGGCACCAAGCAGCTGGCCTACCGTTCGGACATCACCTACGGCACCAACAATGAATTCGGCTTCGACTATCTGCGCGACAACATGGTGTTCGACGCCAAGGACCGCGTCCAGCGCGAATTGAACTTCGGCATCGTCGATGAAGTCGATTCGATCCTGATCGATGAAGCGCGTACCCCTTTGATCATCTCGGGCCAGGCGGAAAATCATACCGACCTGTACTACAAGATCAACGAAGTGCCGCAGCACCTGACCCTGCAAATCGGCGAAGAAACGTCCGACGGCAAAGGCAAGATCGAAGTGCCGGGCGACTACACCAAGGACGAGAAATCGCACCAGGTGCTGCTCACCGAAGCCGGCCACGAGAAGGCCGAAGCCATCCTCACGCAGATGGGCCTGCTGGCCGAAGGCGCGTCGCTGTACGATTCCGCCAACATCACGCTGGTACACCACCTGTATGCCGCACTGCGCGCGCACGCGCTGTACCACAAGGATCAGCAGTACGTGGTGCAGAACGATGAAGTCGTCATCGTCGATGAATTCACCGGCCGCCTGATGACCGGCCGCCGCTGGTCCGACGGCCTGCACCAGGCGGTGGAAGCCAAAGAAGGCGTCAAGATCCAGAACGAGAACCAGACCCTGGCCTCGATCACGTTCCAGAACTACTTCCGCATGTACGCCAAGCTGTCCGGCATGACCGGTACCGCCGATACCGAAGCGTACGAATTCCAGGAAATCTACGGTCTTGAGACCGTGGTAGTGCCGCCGAACCGTCCATCGGCCCGCAAGGACCGCCAGGACCAGGTGTACAAGTCGGCGCAGGAAAAGTACAACGCCATGATGCTGGAAATCCGCGAGTGCTACGACCGCAACCAGCCAGTGCTGGTCGGTACCACCTCGATCGAGAATTCCGAACTGCTGTCGAGCATCCTGACCAAGGCCGGCCTGCCGCACAACGTCCTGAACGCCAAGCAGCACGCCCGCGAAGCGGAGATCATCGCCCAGGCCGGTAGCCCGAAAGCCATCACCATCGCCACCAACATGGCCGGTCGCGGTACCGACATCGTGTTGGGCGGTAACGTGGAAAAGCAGATCCAGTTCATCGAAGCCAACCCGGACCTGTCCGACGCCGACAAGGCCAGGCAGGCCAAGGCACTGCGCGACGGCTGGCAGGCGCTGCACGAAGAAGTGGTGGCCGCCGGCGGCCTGCACATCATCGGCACCGAACGCCACGAATCGCGTCGCGTGGACAATCAATTGCGCGGCCGTGCCGCACGCCAGGGCGATCCCGGCATGTCGCGCTTCTTCCTGTCGCTTGACGATCCGCTGCTGCGCATCTTCGCGGGCGACCGCATGCGCGCCGTGATGGACCGCCTGAAAATGCCGGAAGGCGAACCGATCGAAGCAGGCATCGTCTCGCGTTCGATCGAATCGGCCCAGCGCAAGGTCGAGGCCCGTAACTTCGACATCCGCAAGCAATTGCTGGAATACGACGACGTCGCCAACGACCAGCGCAAGGTGATCTACCAGCAGCGTAACGAGCTGCTCGAAGCCACCGACACCAAGGAACTGATCGACTCGCTGCGCCACGGCGCCTTCACCGACCTGGTACGCGAATACGTGCCGGCCGAATCGGTCGAAGAGCAGTGGAATATCGCGGGCCTGGAAGCCTCGCTGGCGTCCGAATGGCAAATCGACCTGCCGCTCGCGCACATGCTCGAGACCGAAAAAGACATCAACGACGACGACATCCTGGAACGCGTGCTGGCTGCCGCCGATGCCCAGTACGAAGCGAAGATCGCCATTGTCGGCCGCGAATCGTTTGCCGGCTTCGAACGCAACGTCATGCTGCAAAGCGTGGACAGCCACTGGCGCGAGCACCTGGCCGCACTCGACCACCTGCGCCAGGGTATCCACCTGCGCGGCTACGCGCAAAAGAATCCGAAGCAGGAGTACAAGCGCGAGGCGTTCGAACTGTTCGGCCAGATGCTGGACATGATCAAGAACGAAGTGGTCAAGCTGATCATGACCGTGCGCATCCAGTCGCGCGACGAGATCGAACTGGCCGAAGCCGAGATGCAGAAGTCGCACGTGGAAAACGTCAGCTACCAGCACGCCGACTTCGACCCGAACGCGGCGCCGGAAGACCTGCTGGCGCCCGCGCCAGCATCGGCCAACAACTACGCGGGCCTGCCACCGGAACTGCAAAACCTCACGGGCGAGCAGCTGATGGAAATGGGCCTGAAAGTCGGCCGCAACGACCCCTGCCCATGCGGCAGCGGCAAGAAGTACAAGGCTTGCCACGGCAAGCTGGCGTAATAAACTTCGATTGAAAAACCGCCATGATCGCACGCGATGATGGCGGTTTTTTTACGCCTATTGTTAGTAGGTGACAAAGTGTCGCATGGCGTCAATTTGTCGCCGACTAATCAACTTGCGTTATATTGATTGGATCGTCTGTCATCGTCAACTCACCGAAGGGTATTTCATGAGCGCACTACTTGAGAAAGAGCGGATTACTGCCCGGATCTCCACTGCGGTCGCGGAGGTATTGAACTCTGCAGCCGAGTTGACCGGTACTACCCTGAATGGTTTTGTGGTGCAGGCAGCGCTGGAAAAAGCACAGAAGATTGTGGATCGAGAAAAACGCATCACCATTTCTCGGGATGACGCGGCCATGTTGCTCAACCTGCTCGATAGCCCGCCGCAACCCAATGCAGCGATGCAGCGGGGCTTCAAGCGATTCATGGAAGAGAAATATGGCGATCGTAAAGATTGAGGCGCTCGGTAAAGCGCATGATGTAGCCAATTTCGACTGCGGCAATACAGACCTCAATCATTGGTTGAGGACCACGGCGCGCCAGCATCAAAAAAATAATACCTCTAAAACCTTTGTGCTGATCGAGGAAGAGAGCCCGACAGTGGTTCAAGGCTTCGTGACCATGGCCATCCGGGATGTCACGCCCAAGGATGAATTGCCAGTTGCGATGGCAAAAAAGTTACCGATGAACGTGGCGGGATATACGCTGGCGAGGCTGGCGGTATCGGCCAACGCGCAACAGCGCGGCTACCGCGAGCGCCTGTTGTTCGAAGCGATGGAGCGGGTGTGCCAGGCTTCGCGGCTGGTTGGCGGCTTTGCCATGTTCGTCGACGCCAAAGACGGCGCCGTCGACTTCTACAAGAAATACGGCTTCATACAGCTTCCCAACGATCCGGACATCCTGGTACTGCCGATCGCGTCGATGCCTGAATTTCCGAACGGGTAACTCTTACTGCCTGGAACATGGCGGCCACCGTGACCCACAGTGACCGCCACTACTTCATCTTACGGCAACGTCAAAATCACCTTCACCGTATCATCGACGGCCGACTTCTCGATATAGCCGATCGCCTTCGGATCGGCTGCCACGGCTTTCTTTACCTCGGCGGCGCTGGCGTATTCCTTCGGCGCGGTAGCCTTGCCGGTAAACACCAGCTTCGACCACAAGGCTTTGACTTGTGCCGTATCCTTGTCCGCCACCTTCTTGTAGAACTCGGCACGTACGGCCGAGCTTTCCGGCAGGTCCACCGGCGTGAACAGGTTCGATTTACCGAGGAAGAACTGCGAAGCCTGTTCCGAGAACATGCGCGATGCAGGATTTTTCTGGCTGACGATCACGACCACTTCGGCCGAGGCCGGCAGTGCCACGGCGCCCAGCGCGGCCACCAGTACTGCAGCAATAATATTGTTGTTCATAGGTGCTCCCGGATCAGAATACGAAGTCGAGGCCGACTGCGACCACGTTGACGTCTTTGGTGGTGCCGGCGGCTGGCGTGTGGATCAGGTAGCCCGACTTGGCTTTCGGTTTCACGCGGTCCAGTTGTATCTTCAGTGCCATCGACTTGGCGAAGTCCCAGCGCACGCCGACCAGGTCGGTGGTCTGCTCTTGCGAGCTCACCAGCGAATTGATGGCGCCGCGCAGCGTTGCCGGGGCCGCTGCCAGGGTTGCCGGCAGGGTGACCGAGCTGCCCGCGCCCTTGACCGATGCATGTGCGTAGTAGGGCACGAATTTGCCCACGCGATAGCCTGCCATCGCGTACCAGGAATTGGTATCGGCCAGGTACACCGGTTCCTTGGCGCGGCGCTGGGCATACTCCGATTGCAGCAAAATATTGTTCCAGTCCATTGTCATGCCGAGCGACGTGAATGCAATTTTCTTGCCATCCCTGAAGCTCAGGTCCGACGCCAGTTGGCGGAAACCGATGGCGTTGAGGGTATTGCCCAGTGCGTTGAGGGCGGTGAGGTCGTTGATTTCCAGGTTGGCGCGGGCATGGCCGGCGCGGAACACGAAGGGACCGTATTCACCGGTGACGCTGATGCCGGCGTCCGGAGCGCGGTACTCGGCGATCGTGGTGGTGTTCGAAGCGATGTAGAGCTTGCCACGGCTGACGCCGACGAACGCTTGCGCGGTCAGGTTCAGGTCGCCAAAAGCGCGCTGGTAGTTGATATCGACGCCGTCCGAGTTCTCGATCGGGTTCTGCGCATACAGCTCGATCGGCGGGCGCATCATGGTGTTGGCGTAGCCGACGTTCTGGTAGTCGGAGATCAGGAAGGTTGGTACCGCAACCCGGCCCACGCGGATGCTCACTTCATCGCTGATCTTTGCTTTCAGGAAGCCCCAGGTCAGGTCGGTGCCGAAATTGCCCTCCGGGCCCTTGCGGCTCAGTACTTGCACCGTACCCGACAGCCAGTCGTTGATCTTGTACGTCGCCTGCAGGCCGAGGTTGGTGTCGAGACCGATGCGCGGGCTGTCGCCCACGCCTTCGGACTGGTTGTAGCGGGAAAACTGCGCGGTGTCGCTATTGCTCTTGGCAACGCCAACGGTGCCGAAACCGCTGATGCTGAGGTTGCCGTCGTCGAGGGCGCCGGCATGGGCCTGCATCGTGGCCATGGCGGCCAGGATCACTGCTACTAATAGTTGCTTTTTCATGAGGTGCTCGTCCTTGCTGAGGGTTGTCTTGTACTACGTTGTCTAGGGCGATGCGGGGATGGGGCATTCGTTGCTTAACTTAAACTAAATTGCCCTAAAGCATGAAAATAAATGCGAAAAAGTGGACGATCGTTCTATATTTCGTCGTTTTTATGCAAAAAGACCTGCAAAATCAATAAGTTGTATGACATCGTGTCAGTAATCGTGCAGGCATGTTTAACATTTATGCCACGACTGAAAGTCGTCACTCACGCACCGCGCCGTTTTGCCGGTCAGGCATTACAATATCGGCTTCCCTGCCACCTACGAGATCACTGAATATGGCCGTCAATTCCCCTCTGCCCGTCGCCGCCGACCTGAAACCTGTTGCCGGTATCGAGATCGGCTTCGCCCAAGCCGGCATCAAAAAGCCCAACCGCAAGGACGTGCTGGTGATGAAGCTGGCGCCTACCGCCACCGTTGCCGGCGTGTTCACCCTCAACCGTTTCTGCGCTGCGCCGGTGCAGATCGCCAAGGCCCATCTGGCAGCCGCCAGGGAAACCGGCAAGCCGGTCGTCGCGCTGCTGGTCAACACCGGCAACGCCAACGCCGGCACCGGCGAGCTGGGCCTGTCGCTGGCCAACGAAACCTGCGCCGCGCTGGCGGCCCAGCTTGGCTGCGAAGCAGCGCAAATCCTGCCGTTCTCCACCGGCGTGATCCTCGAACCTTTGCCGGCGGCCAAGGTGATCGCCGGCCTGCCGCAAGCGGTGGCCGGCCTGCAAGCCGATAACTGGTTCAACGCGGCCGAAGCCATCATGACCACCGACACCCAGCCCAAGGCCGGTTCGCGCACGGTCACCATCGCCGGCCACACGGTCACGATGAGCGGCATCTCCAAGGGCGCCGGCATGATCAAGCCGAATATGGCCACCATGCTCGGCTACCTGGCGTTCGACGCCAAGGTGGCGCAGCCGGTGCTTGACCTGCTGGTCAAGCAGGTGGCCGACCAGACCTTCAATTGCATCACCATCGACGGCGATACCTCGACCAACGATTCATTCATGCTGATCGCCACCGGTGCCGGCAGCCTGGTGATCGATTCGGTCGAGTCGCCTGAATACCGCGAGCTGGCTGCCGCCGTCACCGAGCTGTCGCTGTTCCTGGCGCAAGCCATCGTGCGGGACGGCGAAGGCGCGACCAAGTTCATCACCATTACCGTGGAGGACGCGGCCAGCGTGGCCGAAGCACGCAAGATCGCCTATTCGATCGGCCACTCGCCGCTGGTGAAAACCGCGTTCTTTGCGTCCGATCCGAACCTGGGCCGCATCCTGGCCGCGATCGGCTATGCCGGCGTCGATGATCTCGATGTCAGCAAGCTCAACCTGTACCTCGACGACGTGTGGGTAGCCAAGAACGGCGGGCGCAATCCTGACTACCAGGAAGCCGATGGCCAGCGCGTGATGCAGCAGAGCGAAATCCTGGTGCGCGTGAAACTGGCGCGCGGCGACCAGGCTGCCACCGTGTACACCTGCGACCTGTCGCACGACTACGTGAGCATCAACGCCGACTACCGTTCGTGATGACCACGCTCGAACAATTCCTGGCCCGTGCCGAGGCCGTGCTGGCGCGGGTGGAAGCGGTGCTGCCACCAGCGCCGCCAGTACCGGACTGGACGCGCGGCTATGCGTTCCGCTGGCGCCAGCGCAGCGGCGGTAGCGGTGGATTCGGCGGCGGCAGCTACCTGCAGGCGGTGGCGCACGTGTCCGATATCGCGCTCGACGACTTGCAGCACATCGGCCCGCAAAAGCAGCAGATCGAGCAGAACACGCGCCAGTTCGTGGCCGGCCGCCCGGCCAACAACGTGCTGCTCACGGGCGCCCGTGGCACCGGCAAGTCGTCGCTGATCAAGGCCTGCCTGAACCAGTTCGCCAGGGACGGCCTGCGCCTGATCGAGGTGGACAAGGTCGACCTGGCCGAGTTGCCCGATATCGTCGATCTCGTGGCCGGCCGGCCCGAGCGCTTCATCATTTTCTGCGACGACCTGTCGTTCGAAGAGGGGGAGAGCGGCTACAAGGCGCTCAAGGTGGCGCTCGACGGCAGCATCTCGGCGCAGTCCGACAACGTGCTGATCTACGCCACCTCGAACCGCCGCCACCTGCTGCCCGAGCGCATGTCCGACAACATGAGCTATAAACACGGCGACGATGGCGACCTGCATCCGGGCGAGACGGTCGAGGAAAAAATCTCGCTGTCCGAACGCTTCGGGCTGTGGCTGACGTTTTATCCGTTCAAGCAGGACGATTACCTGCAGATCGTCAACCACTGGCTGGCCTCGCTCGGTTGCACCGAGACGCAAATTGCCGACGCCCGTGGCGATGCCCTGCGCTGGGCCTTGCAACGCGGCTCGCGCTCGGGCCGGGTGGCGTGGCAGTTCGCCAAGGATTACGCGGGGCGGCTGGCATGAGCGATGCAGCAATCAAGCCGATCGACGTGGCCGTGGGCATCCTGATGCAGCCGAACGGCGACGTGCTGCTGGGCCAGCGCCCGGCCGGCAAACCGTACGACGGCTACTGGGAATTCCCGGGCGGTAAAGTCGATCCCGGCGAAACCATCCTCGAAGCCTTGAAACGCGAGTTTGTCGAGGAGCTGGGCTTGACCATCAACAGCGCCGAGGAGTGGTGCGGCGTCGAGCACGTGTATCCGCACGCGCACGTGCGCCTGCATTTCTTCATCAGCCGCGACTGGCACGGCGAGCCGCAAAGCCTGGAAGGACAGGCGTTCGCGTGGCAGGGCACGGTAGGCGTGGAGCCGCTGCTGCCGGCCACCATTCCGCTGATCGAGTGGCTCGACCAGCTGCGCTTTAACCTCGGCCGCTAAAATATTTTTGCACCGCACTGCATCCAAACGCAGTGCCGGCGGGTAGTACAGGTATCGGCGCACAACCATGCGCCGCCACCTAACAACGACTTCAGGAGCCCGCCATGAAAACCCTCGCCATTACGTCCGCCATTGCCGCTGCTGTCATGCTCTCGGCCTGCGCCAGTGTCCCCAGCTTCAATCAACAAGCGCTGCCCGCCACCGTGCAGGTACCGGCCGGCCACAAGGTCGCCATGGAAACCGTGGGCGCCGGCGACATCACCTACGAATGCAAACTGAAGAAAGACAGCGCCGACCAGTTCGAATGGACCTTCATCGGCCCCGATGCGCAGCTAACCGACCGCGGCGGCATGAGCGTCGGTAAGTACTTCGGTCCTCCGGCCACCTGGCAGAGCAACGACGGCTCGAAAGTGACCGCCACCCAGCTCGCGGTCGCACCGGCCGGCGCCGGCAATATCCCGTCGCAGCTGGTCAAGGCCAACCCGGCCATGGGCAACGGCGCCATGATGGGTGTGACGTACATCCAGCGCGTGGCCACCAGGGGTGGCGTGGCCCCGGCCGGCATGTGCGGCGCGGGCAACGCGGGCGCCAAAGAGAAAGTGCAGTACCAGGCCGACTACATCTTCTGGAAAGCCGCCTGAGAGCAATGAACCGAAGCGGGCGGGCGCGCAGCCCTCGGCTATAATCAGCCGCAGCAGCGCTCCGCCCACCTCACCTCAGAATGCCGATGCCACCAACCGCCGACGGATTCGATTACGACGCTGCGCTGCACGCCTGTGCGCTCGGTGACCAGCAGGCGCTGCACCGCCTGTACCAGCAGGACGGCCGCCATTTGCTGGGCGTGGCGCTGCGCATCGTGCGCCGGCGCGACCTGGCCGAAGACGTGCTGCACGACGCCTTTGTCAGCATCTGGCAAAAAGCGGCCAGCTTCGACGCCGGCCGTGGCGCCGGGCGCGGCTGGGTCTTCAGCGTGGTGCGGCACCAGGCATTGAATGCGCTGCGTTCGCGTGAACGCGATGTCTATACCGACGACAACGACGCGCTCGACGCCTTGCAGGAAGCGCAGGACGGGCAGGGCGACACGGTCGCCGAGCAGTTCGAGCTGCAAGCGAATATGGGACGCCTGAACGACTGTCTCGGCCACCTCGACAGCGCCAAGCGCAACAGCATCGTCTGCGCCTATGTCGATGGGTGCAGCCACAGTGAAATCGCGGCGCGGCTGAACGCGCCGCTGGGCACGGTCAAAGCCTGGCTCAAGCGCGGCCTGGCCGCTTTGCGGGAGTGCATGGCATGACGGAATCTATCGAAACATTGAGGGAGCTCGCTGGCGAGTACGTGCTCGGCACCTTGCCGCTGGCCGCGCGCCAGGACATCGAACGCCGGCTGGCCCTGGAGCCACTGCTGCGCGCCGAAGTGGCCGCGTGGGAACAGCGCCTGCTGCCGCTGACCGCGCTGGCAGAACCAACTGAACCGTCGCCGGAACTGTGGCCGAAAATCAGCAATAGCGTCGCCGGCAGCCGCGCCACGGCTGCGGCGGACCAGTCTGTCAACAAGCTGGCAAGCAGTCTGACACCGTCGGCCGTGACAGCTGCCGGTGGCTGGCGCCGCTGGTGGGACGACTTGCGCGTGTGGCGTGCGCTCAGCGGCGGGGCCGTGTTTGCCACGCTGGTGCTGGCCGTGCTGCTCACGCGCCAACCGTCCAGCGAGGCGCTGCAACCGGCGTACATGGTGGTGCTGGTGGCGCCGCAGGAGCGTACCGCCGGTTACGTGGTTCAGGCCAGCCTGAACCGCAAGCTGACGCTGACGCCGCTGCATGGCGTGGCTGTGCCGGGTAATAAGTCGCTGCAATTCTGGACCAAGGGAACGGACTGGAAAGCCCCGGTATCGCTGGGGCTGGTGCGACCGAATCAATCGGTCAAGCTGACCCTCGATCAACTGCCGCAGGTGCAGCAGGACCAGCTGTTTGAAATCACGCTGGAACCGGAAGCGGGTTCGCCGACCGGCAAGCCGACCGGGCCAATCCTGTATATCGGCAGGGCGGTCAAGGTAGCGATGTAGGGGAGCGGGAACAGCAGTGTAACGGCCGGCGGCAGCATCGACCACCAGCCGGTGAGCCGTCATTACCGCGCAGGCGGGAATCGAGTTTTTCGCAAGTGACAGCAACACTTGCGGCAAAACGCCGCCGCTTATTCTTCCTCGTGCGGATCTTTTGGGGGCGCGGCCGGAATCGCGTACTTCTCCTCGGCCCAGGCGCCGAGATCGATCTGCTTGCAGCGTTCCGAGCAGAACGGGCGATACTTGTTTTCAGGCTTCCATTCCACTTTGGCGGAACAGGTCGGGCAGGAGACTACGGTAACCATATGATTCGATCAGAAGTTGCAGAGGGTAAGCTCGAATGGTACCTGATCTTCCAGCGGCTTGGGTTTCAGGTCGCCGCCCTGGGTAGTGAACCGGACCCACAACATATACTTGTTGGCGGAAATTTCGGGGATCGCGCCCGAGGTTTCGTCAAGCGACAGGCGCAGCATCTGGTACACCTTGCCTTGCAACATTTGCTGGTAGCTGCCGGCCACGGCAATCATTTTGACTGGCACACCCGAGTCGCGCAGCAGGCGCAACACCAGGCCCAGCGCATCGAACAGCGGCGCCAGCGGCGTGAACCAGGTGACGATGTCGCTGTAGCGCTGCTCGGCCGGACGTTGCTGCCAGGCGTAGTACGACGGCATGTCGAAGTCGCAGGCGCCGCCGGGAATGATGGTGCGGCCACGGATGCTCATCAGCCACTCGTTGTCGCGCACGTTCTGGCCGGTCTTGCCTTGCGCGGCGACCAGGGCGCTGCTGACACTGTCTACTTCGGCCAGGATGGCGTCGAGCATTTCGGGCTGGACGTTGGGATTGAGGCGGTAGCCGAGCAGGGTCTGGCGCTGGCGTTCGAGTTCTTGCAGCAGGTCGGATTTGAGGTCGGCGCGGCCGGCCACTTCGAGCATGTCGAAAATGGTGGACAGGGCGACGTGGTGCTGCATCGGGTCGGGCTGATGCACAAAGAACTGGAATTTCTCGTACAGATCCTCCAAGCGCAACAAGGTGCGGATGCGTTCGTTGAAAGGATATTCGTAGACGATCAAAATAACATCCCTCTATAGGTGGACCTGCAGACAATGCACGTGATTTTGAAGCAAGCCAAGCAAAATTACAAATATTGCGACAGCATAGTGCGCGATTGCTGCCGAAATTAACCGCGCATTTGCAGATATTGGGCGTGCAGGCGGTCGATTTGCGGCGCCAGCGCGTCGAGACCGCCGTTATTGTCGATGACATCGTCGGCTGCCGCCAGCCGTTCGGCCCGGCTGGCCTGGGCCGCCATGATGGCGCGTACTTGCGTTTCGGACAGATTATTGCGCGCCATCACGCGGGCGATCTGCACGTCTTCGCGACAGTCTACCGCGAGTATGCGCGACACCCTGTCACGCCACGTTCCCGACTCCACCAGCAGCGGCACCGCGTACATCACGTAGTCGCCGGTGGCGGCCTCGGCAGCAGCGAGCGCGCCGGCGCGGATGCGCGGGTGCAGGATTGCTTCGAGCGTGGCTTTTGCTTTGGCATCGGAAAACACCAGCGCGCGCATGCGGGGACGGTCGAGTGCGCCATTGGCATCGGCAAACTCGGCGCCAAACGCGGCGATGATGGCCGGCATCGCCGCGCCGCCCGGCGCGGTCAGGCTGTGGGCGATGACGTCGGTATCGACAATCGAGGCGCCGCGTGCGGCAAACAGGTCGGCCACGGTGCTCTTGCCGCTGCCGATGCCGCCCGTCAGGCCGACTGCAAAAGTGCCCGTCATCGCAGCACCGGGTACAGGATGGCGCTGACATCGGCCAGCGGCGCGCGGTACAGGAAGCAGATCAGGCCCGAGGCCGCCAAATACGGGCCGAACGGAATCTGGTAGTCGAGCCCGCGCCGGTTGAGGACCATCAGCACGATGCCGACCACCGAACCCACCAGCGAGGCCATCAGCACGATGGCAGGCAACATGGTCCAGCCGAGCCAGGCGCCGAGGGCGGCCAGCAGCTTGAAGTCGCCATAGCCCATGCCTTCGCGCTTGCGCAGCAGTTTGTAGGCCCAGTAAATCGACCACAGCACCAGGTAGCCGGCGGCCGCGCCGATCACCGCGCTTTCGAGCGAGACATAGGTGGCGTTCAGATTGAGCAGCAAGCCGGCCCACAGCAGCGGGTAGGTCAGGTCGTCGGGCAACAGCTGGGTATCGAAGTCAATAAAGGTGAGCGCCACCAGCATATACAGCAGCAGCAAGCCGCCCAGTCCCTGCCAGCCGCTGCCGAACTGCCACACGACCAGTGCCGACAGCGCGGCCGTCAGCAATTCCACCAGCGGGTAGCGCACCGAGATCGGCGCCTTGCACTGGCTGCATTTGCCGCGCAGCGCCAGCCAGCTGATGACCGGGATGTTTTCCAGCGCCGTGATCTGGTGGCCACAGTGCGGGCAGGCCGAGCGTGGCGCTACCAGGCTGTACCGGGTGGTATGGCGCGGCGGTTTTCCGGCTTCTTCATCGCAATAATTGTCCGACTCGCGCTGCATCATTTGCGGCAGGCGGTGAATCACGACGTTGAGGAAGCTGCCGATCAAGAGGCCGAACAGCCCGGCGATCAGGCTGATGACAAGCTCGCCGGCGGGAGCGAACAGCAGGGACGGTTGCAGCATGAGTGAGTAGATTTCCTGAAAAATTGGTCGATTGATGACCCCAGCGCATATTAAAGCATGGCCGAAGACGCGCCAGTCAAATTTGCCCCACCTTGGGGCAGTTTCTCCCCCGTACGAGATATGGGCGTAACCAAAAGTTAATGGCAAGGTGGCGGAACTGATCTGGTTGGAGCCTCGATTGCCGACTTCCTTACCCCCACCGCTATGGCTGGCAGGCTGCCTGTTGCTGGGACTATTTCTCTGCCTGATGCTGGGCTTGCTGTGCCACGACCGCTGGTGCAAGGCCATGTGCCGCCGCCGCGACCTGCTGGCGCAACTGGCCGAGCGCGAACGCCTGGCCTGCGACGTCCACGATGCGCTGCTGCAAGGCATGCAGGGCATCCTGCTGAGCTTTCAAAGCGTGGGCCAGCGCTTTCCCGCCGGCAGCGCCGAGCGCGCAGCCATCGAACACCTGCTCGACCAGGGCGACGCCGCCCTGGCCGATGGCCGCCAGCGCCTACAAGCGCTGCGTCCACCTGTAAAAGGCGGAAACACCAAAAACGCTGGCTGACCTGCGCAGCCTGGTCCCAGTCGCAGCCTCGGCCTCAGCCGAACAACGCGGCCAGGCCGTTGCTGACAACGTGGCCAAGCCGCTTACACCACCGAGCCCAGCTTGAAGATCGGCAGATACATGGCAATCACCAGCCCGCCGATCAGCACGCCCAGGATCACCATGATCGCCGGTTCCATCAGGCTCGACAGCGAAGCCACGGCCTCGTCCACTTCTTCCTCGTAAAAGTCGGCCACCTTGCCCAGCATGGCGTCGAGCGCGCCCGATTCCTCGCCGATCGACACCATCTGCGTGACCATATTCGGGAACACGTCGGCGTTCTGCATGGCGGCGGTGAGGCTGGTGCCCGTGCTCACTTCGTTCTGGATGCGGCGCGTGGCGTCGGCATAGACGGCGTTGCCGGCCGCGCCGCCCACCGAGTCGAGCGATTCGACCAGCGGCACACCGGCAGCAAACATGGTAGACAGGGTGCGGGTCCAGCGCGCAATCGTGGCCTTGCGCACCACCTCGCCAAAGACGGGCACGCGCAGGATCAGCCGGTCCATGGCGCGCTGCATCGGCACCGAGCGTTTCCAGGTGCGGAAGAACAACCAGATGCCGAAGCCAAGACTACCAAAAATTACATACCACCAGTTCACGAAGAATTCCGAGAGCGCCATGACGAACAGCGTGGGGGCGGGCAGGTTGGCGCCGAAGCTGGCAAATACTTCCTTGAACGCGGGCACCACCCAGATCATGATCACGGCGGTGACGATGAAGGCGACCGCCAGGATCGAGATCGGGTACATCAGCGCCGACCGGATCTTGGCCTTCATGGCCAGCGTCTTTTCCTTGTAGATGGCCAGCCGGGTGAGCAGGTCTTCCAGGATGCCGGCCTGTTCGCCGGCGGCCACCAGGTTGCAGAACAGCGCGTCGAAGTACAGCGGGAATTTGCGGAACGCCTGGTTGAGGCTGGTGCCGGTCTCGATATCGGCGCGCAAATCCAGCACCAGCTTGGAGACCGACGGATTGGAATGGCCCTTGCCGACGATATCGAACGCCTGCAGCAACGGCACGCCGGCTTTCATCATGGTGGCCAGCTGGCGCGTAAACAGGCTGATGTCCTTTTCCTTGATGCGCTTGCCGCTGCGGTAGGTTTTCTTGCGCACCTTGGTGACCATGATGCCCTGGCGCCGCAAGGTGACGTTGACCACGGCTTCGCCGCCGGCGCGCAGTTCGCCGCGCACGGTCTTGCCGGTCTTGTCCTTGCCTTCCCACGCAAAAATGGTTTCCTTGACCTGGTTGCCGGTGTTTGCCATGGGTCGCAGTCCTATTCGTTGGTGCAGCCGAGTACTTCTTCAAGGCTGGTCATGCCTTGCCTGACCTTGAGCAGCCCCGACTGCCGCAGCGATTTCACGCCTTCGAGCTGGGCCTGGGCGGCGATCTGCATGGCGTTGCCGTGGGCCAGGATCAGCGCTTCGATGGCCGGCGTGATCGGCATGATCTGGTAGAGGCCCACGCGTCCCTTGTAGCCGCCGCCGTTGCAGCGCTCGCAGCCGATCGGACCGTACGGCTTCCAGGTGCCATCGAGGTCGGCGGGCTGGAAGCCGGCCTTGATCAGCAAGTCCGCAGAAATGTCCACCGGCTGCTTGCACACGCACAGCCGCCGGGCCAGGCGCTGGGCCGTGATCAGGGTCACCGACGAGGCGATATTAAACGGCGCCACGCCCATGTTCATCAGCCGGGTGAGAGTGGACGGTGCATCGTTGGTATGCAGCGTGGAAAACACCAGGTGGCCGGTTTGCGCAGCTTTTACTGCGATATCGGCGGTTTCGAGGTCGCGGATCTCGCCGACCATGATGATGTCCGGGTCCTGGCGCAGGAACGATTTCAATGCCACCGGAAACGTCAGTCCCGCCTTGTCGTTGACGTTGACCTGGTTGACGCCGGGCAGGTTGATCTCGGCCGGGTCTTCGGCGGTGGAGATATTGATGCCGGGCTTGTTGATCACGTTCAGGCACGTGTACAGCGACACCGTCTTGCCCGAGCCGGTGGGCCCGGTCACCAGCACCATGCCGTACGGGCGGTGGATGGCGTCCATCAGCAGCGCCTTTTGTTCAGGCTCGTAGCCGAGCGCGTCGACGCCCATCTGCGCCTGGCTGCCGTCCAGGATACGCATTACGGTTTTCTCACCGAACAGCGTGGGCAGCGTGGAAACACGCAGGTCGATGGTGCGGGTGGGCGAGGCCACCAGGCGCATGCGGCCGTCCTGCGGCACCCGTTTTTCGGAAATGTCGAGCTTGGCCAGCACCTTGATGCGCGACACCAGCTTGTCCTTGATCGACACCGGCGGCTGGGCGTGCTCGATCAGCACGCCATCGACGCGAAAGCGCACCCGGTAGAATTTTTCAAACGGCTCGAAGTGCAGGTCGGATGCGCCCATGGTGACGGCGTCGAGCAGCATCTTGTTGAGAAAACGTACGACCGGCGCATCTTCCACTTCGTTGGCGGCAGCGGTGTCGGCCGCACTGGCCGGCGCTTCTTCTTCCTCGGCAAACTGGAAGTCCGTCTCCGGGCCGGCCAGGTCGGCGATGCTCTGCTCGGCGCTGCGCCCGAACCGCGCCAGCAGCTGCAACAGCGCGTCGTGCGGCACGATCACCGGTTCCACGGTGGATTCGGTCTGGAACTTGACCTGGTCGAGCGCCTGGGTATTGGTGGGGTCGGAAATCGCCACGGCCATCTTGTTGCCGCGTTTGGCCAGCGCCACCACGCGCTGTCCCTGCATCAGCTTGGCGTCGATGGCCTTGGCGGGCAGCGCCTCGATATCGAGCATGGACACGTCGAGCAGCGGATAGGCGAAGGTTTCGGCGCAAAACGTGGCCAATGCGCGCGAGTCAATGGCGCCGCTGGCCAGCAGCACGTCGATGAACGGCTGTTTTTCGTGGTGGGCTTTCTTGTTGAGTGCCTCGGCCTGCGGCGGCGACAGGCGGCCGGCCTGCATCAGGGCGCGCGCCAGGCCCGGCATGGTAACGGTGTTCGGTAGGACTGCGGCCATGGCTGCTTCCGATGGTGGAGGGCGAACCTGTTGCCCTTCTGAATCATGCCCTCAGGCACATCCTTTGTAAAGCGCAAGGTCCGCTGGTCGAGCCGATTGTACCTCTGCTGTTGCGTGCACCCACAGGCGCACGATTCAATGGCTGCGTTTGCCGCCGGTACGTAGCAATTTGACCACTTTGATGGCTTGATCATCAGCTTCGACCACTTCGATGATGCAATTGCCAACCTTGATGCTGATCGGCGCGTCGGGGATGTCTTGCAATAACTCGAGGAGCATGCCGTTCAGGGTCTTGGGACCGTCGAGCGGAAAGTCCAGGCCCAGGCGGCGGTTGGCGTCGCGCAGCGCGGTGGTGCCTTCCAGCGTGCAGGCGCCGGCGTCGTTCCAGCCGAAGGTGTCGGGCGGGGCATTGTCGGGCAGCGACGTGGTGAATTCGCCGATCATTTCCTCGATGATGTCGTCGAGCGTGACCAGGCCCTGTACTTCGCCGTACTCATCGACGATGATGCCGAGCCGCTGCTTGTTTTCCTGGAAATATTGCAGCTGGGTGAAGGCGCCCGTTTCCTGCGGAATGAAGTAGGGCGGGGTAAGCAACTGGCGGAAGTGATCGACGGTCAAATCGTCTTCCTGGTTGAGCAGCGCCACGGCCTTGCGTACGTGCAAAATCCCGACGATGCGGTTGATCTCGCCTTCATACACGGGCAGCTTGTTGTGCTGGCAGGTGGTCAGCTCGCGCTTGATCTGCTCGACCGGCAGTTCCAGGTCCAGCGCCTCCACCTGCGAGCGCGGGGTCATGATGTCTTCGACGGTGATGGTATCGAGGTCGAACAGGTTGAGCAGGATGCTCTTGTGCTTTTGCGGAATGAAATTGCCGCCTTCGAGCACGATCGAGCGCAGCTCCTCGGGCGAGACGCGCGCATCGTTCACCTGGCCGCCGGCCTGGGTGCGGAACAGCCGCAGGATTTGCGTGACGAACAGGTTGACGAACCAGATCACCGGCTTGAACACCGCCATCAGCGGGCGCAGCACCATGCTGGTGGGCAGGGCGATTTTCTCGGGGTAGGTGGCGCCGATCATCTTCGGCGAGATTTCCGCGAACACGATCAGCAAAAAGGCGATGCAGGCGGTGGAGACGATGATGACGTTGTCGTCGTGGCCGAAGGCCTGGATCGCAATCGACGTCACCAGCGCGGTGGCGGTGGCGTTGATCAGCGTATTGGCAATCAGTACCAGCGAGAGCAGCTTGCCGGTCCGTTCGAGCAGCCAGAGGGTGGTGATGGCGCGGCGATTGCCGCGTTTGGCTTCATGGCGCAAGCGATGGCGGTTGGCCGCCATGAGCGCCGTCTCCGCCATGGCGAAGAAAGCCGAAAACAAAATCAGCAGGCCGAGTGCAAGCAGCTGCACCCATAAGGGCACGGTATCCAAAGATGGCGATCGGTGGCGGAGAAGCCTCGAATTCTAAGTCACTCCCCCACCACATGCAAGTTTGTCTACAACGGTTTGCCGAGCAGGACGGTGTGGGCGGTGATGGGCGCGCCGTTTTCCTGGCGCGCCGCCAGCGCGTCGGTGGCGAGGATGGTGAAGCCGGTCGCGGTCGCCAGGCGCTGCAGGTATGGCAACGTGTGGGCATAGCGGTTCGATGGTTGCAACACGTATTCGGCGCCGTCTGGTGCGCCCGCTTCGACCGAAAAGCAGAAGCGCCCGCCCGGGGGCAGCGCCTGGTGCACGGCATCAAACACGGGCGCCAGGTCGCCGATATAGACAAAAACGTCGGCAGCCACCGCCAGGTCCCACACTTGCGCGCGGCCGGCCAGGTAGTCCACCAGGTCGGTACAGGCAAGCTCGTTATACAGTGCCCGTTCGGCCGCCTTGTCGAGCATCTGCTGCGACAGGTCCACGCCGTCGAGGCGGCGCGCGTATGCGTGCAGGTAGGGGCCGCACAGGCCGGTGCCGCAGCCCAGATCGACGATATCGAGCGCTGCACGATGCCCGGCGCTGCGGATCAGTGCATCGAGCGCGGCCGGGGTGCGGTAGCCGAGCACTTCGGTCAGGTGCTGGTCGAAGTGGTTGGCGTACTGGTCGAACAGGGTGCGCACGTAGTCGCCCGGCAGCGTGGCCGGGGTTGCGCCCGCACCCACCGAGGCCAGCGCGAAGGCGATGGTTTGCGGATCGTCGCCATGGGCCAGTGCGGCGCGGTAGGCGGCAACGGCTTCCTCGGTGCGGCCCAGAGAACGCAGCGTATTGCCGCGATGGTAGTGCGCCAGCGCGTGGCCTGGCTTGAGCGCCAGCGCGCGATCGTAGTCGGCCAGCGCGGCGTCGAAGTCACCGAGCTTTTGCAGGCTGGCGCCCAGCGCGCTGTGCGCCTCGGCCCATTGTGGGCGCAGTGCGATGGCCCGCTCGAAGCTGTCCACCGCAGCGGCCAGCTGGCGCAAGCCGTGCAGCGCATTGCCACGGGCGAACCAGGCGTCGGCGTAGCGTTCGCGCAGGTCCAGCGCATCCTCGGCCGCACCCAGGGCCTCGGCGTAGCGGCCCATTTCCTGCAGCACGATGGCGCGGTTGCAGTGCGCTTCCGGGTAGTTGGGCTGGAGGGAGACGGCGCGCTGGTAGCTGTGCAGCGCCTCCTCATGGCGCTGCAACTGGCGCAGGGCATTGCCGCGATTGCTCCACGCCATGGCATAGTCGGGTTGCAGCGCGATGGCGCGCTCGTGGCTGTCCAGCGCCTCCTGCGCCCGGCCCGCATCCATCAGCGCCACGCCCAGGTTGGCATGAGCCTTCGGTTGCGCCGGATCGACTGCGATGGCCTGCGCGATCAATGCGATGGCGCCGGCCGCATCGCCCTGCTGGCGCGCGATCACGCCCAGCAGGTGCAGGGCGTCGAACTGCTGCGGGTCGAGCGCCAGCACTTGCCGGTACAGCGCCTGCGCGGGTGGCAACTGGCCTTGCTGTTGCAATTGCACGGCCTGGCGCAGCAGGGAGGCGGTCAACGCCGGGTGGGAAGTGGTCATGGTGCGCATCTTAGGGGGCTTTGCCGGGCGCGGCAAGCGCGGCGCCCCCGGGGGGCCTCAGCTGCCGCGATAGGTCGAATACGCCCACGGCGAGACCACCAGCGGCACGTGGTAGTTCTGTTCAGCGTCGGCCACGCCGAAGGCAATGGTCACCTCGTCAACAAAACGCGGTTCGGGCACCTGCACACCCTGCGCCGCAAAATAATCGCCGGCAGCGAACACCAGCTCGTATTTGCCTGCGGTGAGCTGTTCGCCTGCCAGCAGCGGCGTGGCGCAGCGGCCATCGGCGTTGGTGACATCGGTGGTGAGCAGGGTGCGGCCCTCTGCGTTGACCGCGTACAGCGCCAGCTTGACGCCGGCGCCGGGCTTGCCCTGGGTGATATCGAGTACGTGCGTGCTGAGTTTGCCCATGGCGGTTTGTGTCCTATATCGGTGAATGACAAGCGGCTATCGTGTAAATCATATACCGGCGCGCGCCGGCGCCTATATGATTAAGGATATATTCCCCATACCCCGGCCCGCGTTCCCGCACAAACCTATGAGCACTTACGACAACTACCCGCGCGACCTGATCGGCTACGGCCGCACCCCGCCCCACGCCCGCTGGCCCGGCGGCGCCCGGGTGGCGCTGCAATTCGTGCTCAATTACGAGGAGGGTGGCGAAAACAGCGTGCTGCACGGCGACGCCGGCTCCGAGACCTTCCTGTCCGAAATCATCGGCGCCGCCTCGTTCCCCGACCGCCACATGAGCATGGAGTCGTTGTACGAATACGGTTCGCGCGCCGGCCTGTGGCGCGTGCTGCGCCTGTTCGAGGACCGCAAGCTGCCGCTGACCGTGTTTGGCGTGGCGATGGCGCTCAAGCGCCACCCCGAGGCGGTTGCCGCCTTCCAGTCGCTGGGCCACGAGATCGCCTGCCACGGCCTGCGCTGGATCAGCTACCAGAACATGGACGAAGCCACGGAGCGTGCCCACATGAAAGAAGCCGTGGACATCATCCGCGCGCTCACCGGCAGCGCGCCGCAAGGCTGGTACACGGGCCGCGACTCGCCCAACACGCGCCGGCTGGTGATGGAACACGGCGGCTTCGCGTACGATGCCGACCACTATGGCGACGACCTGCCATTCTGGCAGCAGGTAGCCCACACGGGCGCCGACGGCCAGCCGACCACCGCGCCGCAACTGATCGTGCCCTACACGCTCGACACCAACGACATGCGCTTTGCCGCTGCCCAGGGCTTCAATTCGGGCACGCAGTTCTTCGACTATCTGAAAGATGCGTTCGACGTGCTGTATGCCGAAGGTGACCCCGCCGGCCTGAACGCGCCGAAGATGCTGTCGATCGGCCTGCACTGCCGCATCGTGGGCCGCCCGGCGCGGCTGGCCGCGCTGGCGCGTTTCCTCGACTATGTGCAGGGCCACGAGCAGGTGTGGATCACGCGCCGCATCGATATCGCCGACCACTGGCGCTCCACCCATCCTTTTGCAGCCTGAGGCCAAGATGTCCGAACCGATCCGCTTTTACTTCCGTGGCACCGTGCGCGAATTTGCCGGTGGCGCACCTACCCGCACCGTGCTCCAGCACCTGCGCGAAGACCTCCATTGCACCGGCACCAAGGAAGGCTGCGCCGAGGGCGATTGTGGCGCCTGCACCGTGGTGGTCGGCAGCTTGAACGCCACTGGCCAGCTTGAAATGAAGGCGGTCAATTCCTGCATCCAGTTCGCGCCCACGCTCGACGGCAAGGCGCTGTTTACTGTCGAAGACTTGCAGCAGCAGGACGGCGCGCTGCACCCGGTGCAGCAGGCCATGGTGGAGTGTCACGGTTCCCAGTGCGGCTTCTGTACCCCCGGTTTCGTGATGTCGCTGTGGGGCATGTACCTCGACAAAAACGGTGAACCGGCGCAGCGCCGCGAGATCGACGACTGCCTGTCCGGCAACCTGTGCCGCTGCACCGGCTACCGTCCCATCATCGACGCCGCCCACCGCATGACCGAACTGCCGGCCGTCACCTTCGACCGCGCCGCGCTCACCGCACAACTGCAAGCGCTGCAACGCGACGCGGGCACCAGCTACACAGCCCACGGCCGCACCTTTTACGCGCCGCGCACGCTGGCGGAACTCGTCGCCCTGCGCGCCGCCCATCCGCAAGCCACGCTGCTGGCCGGCTCCACCGACATCGGCCTGTGGGTTACCAAGCAGCTGCGCGAACTGGGCGACATCATCTACCTGGGCCACGTCACCGCGCTGCAAACGGTGGTGGAGCAGGGCGACATGCTCGAAATTGGCGCCGGCGTGTCGCTCGAAGACGCCTACAACGCGCTGTGCGAGCTGTATCCGACGCAGCTGGGCGAATTGCGCCAGCGTTTTGCCTCGCTGCCGATCCGTAATGCGGGCACCCTGTGCGGCAACGTCGCCAACGGCTCGCCGATCGGCGACTCGATGCCGTGGCTGATCGCGGTGGGCAGTGAAGTGGTGCTGCAAGGCCCGGCGGGCCAGCGCGTGCTGCCACTCGAAGCGTTCTACCTCGACTACCAGAAAAAGGATCTGCGGACCGACGAAATCGTCGCTGCCGTGCGGGTGCCGCTGCCGCGCGAGAATGTCCAGTTCCGCACCTATAAACTGGCCAAGCGGTTCGACCAGGATATCTCGGCCGTGTGCGCGGCGTTTGCGTTCACGCTCGACGGCGACCAGATCATCGACGCCCGCATCGCCTACGGCGGCATGGCCGCTACGCCGCGCCGCGCACCGCGCGCCGAAAGTGCGCTCACCGGCCTGCGCTGGAACGAAGCCAACCTGCGGGTGGCGATGGACATGCTGGCGCAGGATTTCAAACCGCTGTCCGACATGCGCGCCTCCGGCACCTACCGCATGCAGACCGCGCAAAACCTGCTGCGCCGGTTCTGGTTCGAGACGCGCCTCGAGGCGCCGCTCGGCAACGAGTCGGTCAATGCCTTCGCTTTCAAAGACGCCAGGGAGTCCGCATGAACCAGCCCACCGCCCCCAACCGCGTGCGTGAAGCAGGCTGGCAAGCCGTCGGCATCCCGCGCAAGCACGAATCGGCCGAGCTGCATGTGCTGGGCCAGGCCACGTACACCGACGACATCCCCGAGTTGCAAGGCACCGTGCACGCGGCGCTGGGCTTGTCGTCGAAAGCGCACGCCAACATCAAGTCGCTCGACCTGGCGCCGGTGCGCGCGTCAGGCGGCGTGGTGGCCGTGTACACGGCTGCCGACATCGTCGGCACCAACGACTGCGGCCCGATCATCCACGACGATCCGATCCTGTCCGCCGGCGAAGTGCTGTACGTGGGCCAGCCGATCTTCATCGTGGTGGCCGACACCCACGACAACGCTCGCCGCGCCGCGCGCCGCGCCGTGATCGACTACGAAGAGCTGCCGGCCATCCTCACGCCGCAGGAAGCGAAAGCCGCGCAATCATACGTGCTGCCGCCGATGGCACTCAAGCGCGGCGACTTCCAGACCGCGTTCGACCTGGCGCCGCGCGTGGTCAAAGGCAGACTGTTCGTGGGCGGCCAGGAGCAGTTTTACCTCGAAGGCCAGATCGCCTACGCGATACCGAAGGAAGATCAAGGCATGCTGGTGCAATGCTCCACCCAGCATCCGAGCGAAATGCAGCATGTGGTGGCCCATGCGCTGGGCGTGCACTCGCACAAGGTGCAGGTCGAATGCCGCCGCATGGGCGGCGGTTTCGGCGGCAAGGAGTCGCAGTCGGCGCTGTGGGCCGCTGCTGCCGGCATCGCTGCCGCCAAACTGAAACGCCCGGTCAAGCTGCGCGCCGACCGCGACGACGACATGCTGGTCACCGGCAAGCGCCACTGCTTCTATTACGAGTACGAAGTGGGCTACGACGATACCGGCAAGATCCTGGCCGCCAAGGTGGACATGACGCTGCGCGCCGGCTACTCGGCCGACCTGTCCGGCCCCGTGGCCACGCGCGCGGTCTGCCACTTCGACAACACTTATTATCTGTCGGACGTGGAAATCCTGGCCGGCTGCGGCAAGACCAATACCCAGTCCAACACCGCGTTCCGCGGCTTTGGCGGACCGCAGGGCGCGATCGCCATCGAATACATCATCGACGATATCGCCCGCAACCTGGGGCGCGATGCGCTCGATATCCGCCGCATCAATTTCTATGGCGTTACCTCCCGCAATATTACGCCCTACGGCCAGGAGATCGTCGATAACGTGATCGAAGCATTGACCGCCGACCTGGAACGCAGCAGCGCCTACCGCGTGCGCCGCGCCGCCATCGACGCGTTCAATCAAACCAGCCCGGTGCTGAAAAAGGGGCTGGCGCTCACGCCGCTCAAATTCGGCATCGCCTTCAACGTCACGCACCTGAACCAGGCCGGTGCGCTGGTGCACGTGTACGTCGATGGTTCGGTACTGGTCAACCACGGCGGCACCGAGATGGGGCAGGGCATCAACACCAAGGTGATGCAGGTGGTGGCGCACGAACTGGGCGTCTCCATGGAAAACCTGCGGGTGACCGCCACCGATACCAGCAAGGTGTCGAACACGTCGGCCACGGCCGCCTCCACCGGCGCGGATTTGAACGGCAAGGCCGCGCAGGACGCCGCGCGCCAGATCCGCGAACGCCTCACGGCTCACGCCATCAAACTGTACGGCGCTGACGACGGCCAGCCCGTGCGCTTCGCGGACAACGCGGTGCACGTCAACGGCCACGTCGTGCCATTCCCCGATCTGGTGCAAAAAGCCTACCTGGCGCGGGTGCAGCTGTGGTCCGACGGCTTCTATGCCACGCCGGGCCTGCACTGGGATCCGAAAACCATGAACGGCCACCCGTTCTCGTACTACGCGTATGGTGCGGCGGTGTCCGAAGTGGTGGTCGATACGCTGACCGGCGAATGGAAGCTGCTGCGCGCCGACGCTCTGTACGACGCCGGCCGCTCGCTCAACCCGGCCATCGATATCGGCCAGGTGGAGGGCGCCTTTATCCAGGGCATGGGCTGGCTCACCACCGAACAGCTGTGGTGGAATGGCGCCGGCAAGCTGATGACGCACGCACCATCGACCTACAAGATTCCGGGCATTTCCGACTGCCCGGAGGACTTGCGCGTGACGCTCTACCAGAACGACAACGTCGAGGACAGCATCCACCGCTCGAAAGCCGTGGGCGAGCCGCCGCTGCTGCTGCCGTTCTCGGTGTTCTTTGCGATTCGCGACGCGATATCGAGCGTGGGCGGCCACCGCGTCAACCCGCCGCTCAACGCCCCGGCCACCAGCGAGGAAATCCTGCGCGCCGTGTCCATCGTCGAACTCGGGGCCTGAGATGAATGCGTGGCTGACCAACGTGGATGAACCGGCGGTGCTGGTGACGGTGGCGATCGTCGAGGGTTCCGGCCCGCGCGAAACCGGCGCCAAAATGCTGGTCACCCGCGCCCGTCAGATCGACACCATCGGCGGCGGCCACCTGGAATTGTGCGCGGTCGATCTGGCCCGTGCCATGCTGGACGACCCCACCGCTGGCGCCACCAGGCTCGAACGCTATGCGCTCGGCCCCACGCTGGGCCAGTGCTGCGGCGGCGTGGTGCACCTGGCATTCGAGGTGGTCGATGATGCGCTGCGCGCCGTGCTGGCCGGGCTGCGCGCCCGCCCGCGCGAAGACAGCTGGCGCTTGAGCGCCATCGACGAGGCGCCGGCAGCGTTGCTGATCGATGCCGATGGCGTCGTCGTTGCCGGTGAGGGCGCCGCACCGGCCCTGGACGCTGCCACCACCACAACTATCGTCCGCGACGTAACCGGCCGCCGCTGGCTGCTCGACGCCTGCCCGGCGCCGCGTGCCCACCTGCTGCTGTTTGGCGCCGGCCACGTGGGCGCCGCCATCGTCCGTACCCTGGGCGAGTTGCCGTGTACCGTCACCTGGATCGACGAACGCGAAGACATGTTCCCCGCTACCGTGCCGGCCAACGTCACGGTGGAAACAACCGACACGCCCGAAGCGCTGGTGGCGCGCGCGCCGGACGGCGCCAGCTACCTGGTGCTCACCCACAGCCATGCGCTCGACCAGCGCCTGTCCGAAGCCATCCTGGCGCGCCCGCACGTGGGCTGGTTCGGCCTGATCGGGTCAAGCACCAAACGGGTACAATTCGAGCGGCGCCTGGCTGCGCGCGGCATCGCGCAGGACCGCATCGCCGCCATGGTGTGCCCGATCGGGCTGCCCGGCATTACCAGCAAGCTCCCGGCCGCCATCGCCGCCTCCGTGTGCGCGCAATTGCTGATGGTCTGGGAGGCGCAATATCCGCAACCTCGGCAAAGTCAGCAACCCCGGCAACACCAACGCATCACCGCTTAATTTCAGAAAGACCCCTATGTCCACCACCGACCTGCAAGCCTACCGTGGCAGCTTGCTGCACTTTCTCGCCGATCCGGCCTTCAGCGACAACGCGCATGCCTGGCATGAAGACGGCCTGTTGATCGTCGCCGATGGCAAGGTCCAGGCGGCAGGCGACTACGCCATCTTGCACGCCACGCTGCCGCCGGGGACCACGGTGCACGACTACAGCGGCAAGCTGCTCATGCCCGGCTTTATCGACACCCACATCCACTACCCGCAAACCGACATGATCGCGTCGCCGTCGGAAGGGCTGCTGCCGTGGCTGGAGACCTATACGTTCCCGGTGGAGCGCGGCTTCGAAGACCCGGTCCACGCGGCCGGCGTGGCCGAATTCTTCCTCGACGAGCTGCTGCGCTGCGGCACCACTACCGCCATGGTGTATTGCACCGTGCATCCGCAGTCGGTGGACGCGTTCTTTACCGCCAGCGATGCGCGCGGCTTGCGCATGGTGGCCGGCAAGGTCCTGATGGACCGCAACTGCCCGGAGTTTTTGCGCGACACGGCGCAGGGCGGCGCGCGCGATACCGAAGCCCTGATCAACCGCTGGCATAACCGCGGCCGGTCGCAGTACGCGATCACGCCGCGCTTCGCGCCCACGTCCACCAACGAGCAACTGCACCTGGCCGGCGAGCTGGCGCGCGCGTACCCCGACACCTATATCCAGACCCACGTGTCGGAAAATGAAGCCGAATGCGCGTGGGTGCGCGAACTGTTCCCGCAGTCGCGCAGCTATATCGACGTGTACGACAGCTACGGCATGCTGCGTCCGCGCGCCATGTACGGTCACTGCATCTGGCTTGACGAAACCGACCGCCGGCGCATGGCGGAAACCGGCGCGGCAGCGGCGATCTGCCCCACGTCGAACCTGTTCCTGGGCAGCGGGCTGTTCGACTTCGAGCGCGCCGACCAGGCGGGCATGCTGGTATCGCTGGCCACGGACGTGGGCGGCGGCACGTCGTTCTCGATGTTGCAAACCATGAATGAAGCCTATAAAGTAGCGCGCTTGAAGGGCAGCCACCTGCCGGCCTTGCGGATGTTTTACCTGGCCACGCTGGGCGCCGCGCGCGCCATGCAGCTCGAGGGCACGATCGGCAATTTCGCACCCGGCGCGGAGGCCGATTTCATCGTCGTCGATCCGCAGGGTACGCCGCTGTTGCAGCGCCGCTCGGGCAACGCCGCCAGCCTGGAGGAACTGCTGTTCGCGCTGGCGCTGCTGGGCGACGACCGGGCGATTGCCGCTACGTATTCGGCCGGACGCCGGGTCCACGTCCGCACTTGATTCACTTACCTTGGGAAGCACCATGCACAAACACTTCGTCAGTTTCAAAGCCCTGGCCATCCCATTGGCCGTCGCCATGCTGTGCGGCGCGCCGCTGGCCGCGCAAGCCGCAAGCAATGAAGCGATCACCAGCAATGTGTTTGCCTCGATGGTGGCGGGCAAGGATCCCAAGCTGGCCGAACTGACCATGTTCTTCACGCTGATGCCCAAGGGTGGCGACCTGCACCACCATTATTCCGGCGCGCTGTACGCCGAGCAGTACCTGCGCTGGGTGGACAAGGAAGGCTTCTGCGTCAACAAGGCCGGCTACACCATCAACGTCGATCAGGCGGTCGCCAAGGCCGAACGCGCCAGGCCGCTTGCCGAACGCGCGTGCCTGTCGGGCGAAGACAGCCTGCAGGACAATACCTTCCTCGCCAACCTGCTGCAGCGCTGGTCCGACAAGGATTACCACAACCACGGCGCCATCCAGAATCCGCCCGACCGCCAGTTCTTCGACACCTTCGCCTATTTCAACCCGGTCGCGTCCACCAACACCGCCGAGGGCCTGCAAACGCTCAAGCGCCGCGCCATCGAGGAAAACCTCAGCTACATCGAAACCATCTTCGAGATCGCGCCGATTGCCCAGGACGCCAGCTTCGACGACAAGGCCCGTGCCGGCACCGTCACCGACGCCGACCTGGCAGCGTACATGCACAAGCTCGAAGGCGACCAGGCGTTCAACGGCTGGATCGCCGCGTACCTGGACAACGTGAAGAAATCGGGCGCCGGCATCGACGACCAGGATTTCACGCTGCGCTACCAGCCGTTCGCGCTGCGCTTCCTCACGCCGTCGCAGGTGTTCTCGCAAATGGTGTCGAGCTTTAAAATGGCCACGGCCAGTCCGATGATCGTCGGCGTGAACATCGTCGGCCAGGAAAGCACCCACGTGTCGATGCGCGACTATGCGCTGCACATGAAAATGTACGGCTTCCTGAAAGCGAAATATCCGGCCGTGAAACTGGCGCTGCACGCGGGCGAATTGTCGCTGGGCATGGTAGAACCGGAAGGTTTGAAATTCCACATCAAGGATGCGCTCGACGTGGCCGGCGCCAGCCGCATCGGCCACGGCATGGACATCGTCCACGAGCACGATCCGCTCGGCATCATGAAAAAAATGCGTGATCGGAACATCGCGGTCGAGGTCAATTTGAGCAGTAACGACTTTATTTTGGGCATCAAAGACCAGGAACACCCGGTCACCCTGTTCCGCAAATATGGCGTGCCGTTCGTGCTCAGCACTGACGATGCCGGCGTTTCGCGCAACAACCTGTCGGGCGAATTCGTGCTGTTCGCGTCGCGTTACCAGCCGACATATGGCGAGGTGAAGAAACTTTCGTACGACAGCATCCGTTATTCTTTCCTGGCTGATGCAGACAAACAACGCTTGTTGAAAGCTTTAGACGGCAAATTCGACAAATTTGAAGCCGATATTGCCAAGGCGCAACCGAAGCAAAAGCGTTGATCCAGCGTTGAAAACCTCGGGTGTGTGGCGCAACGTCCACACCCGCGCGCACTTCGTCATAAATATTTCTCCTCGCACCGCAGCCACATGCTGTTGTCACTCCTACCTTTATTTCCTTCCACTGGATATATCTTTTTTACCAAGTGTGGCCCACAAGCTACACAATTCCGCGAAGCAGGGCGGGGTTGATGCTTATTTGGTAATGAATGGATTTCACGTGAGAACCGCTGACTTATAATTTCGCCTGTTTTTGACGGGGCGGTCGCGACAACCAGATTTTCAGCGTTTTTTTCAGCTCATTTATAGTTTTTCGATCTGAATCTTTAAGGTAAAACGTATTTGTCAGCGATTTTTGGTTAATGCATAGTCCGATTAAATGATCCAAAAAGGCAAGTTTTTTTCCTTGCCCGGAGCTTATCCCCGTCACAGCCCTGACATATTTCACCGCTACACTCACCCGCTGCACGTTTGTGCCGGGTGGACTTGGACGGTCTGACCAGTTGCAGCAAACGTAAGAGGGAGATCCCTGCCACCCGCAGGTTTCGACATAACTATTAGTCTTTTTTGGGGTTATACAATGATCAATCACAAACGGCTCAAGCTGACGCAAATCGCGTTCAGCCTGTCTATCGCGCTTGCGACGATACCGGCCATGGCACAGAACACGACGTCGGCAATCGGCGGTCGCATTTCGTCCGGTGACGGCAAGCCTGCTGCAGGCGCAGTCGTGACCATCGTCCACACCGAGTCCGGCACCAGCACCAAGGTGGTGACCGATGCCGAAGGCCGTTACCTGCAGCGCGGTCTGCGTACCGGTGGTCCGTATACGATTATCATCTCCAAGGATGGCGTTGAAGAAAAGCGCGAGAACGTGTTCACCCAGCTGGCGGAAACTGCCACCGTGGACGCTTCCCTGGGCGCGCAAATGCAAGTCGTGACCGTGGCCGGCTCCGCCGCCCGTTCCGAAAAATTCTCGAAGTCGAACATGGGCGCTGGCACCAGCATCAGCGCGACCGAACTGGCGATCCAGGGTTCGATCAACCGCAACCTGCAAGACTATGCCCGCAGCGACCCACGCGTATCGCAGACCGACAAGGAACGCGGCGAAATGTCCGTGGCTGGCCAGAACTCGCGCTACAACTCGCTGACCATCGACGGCGTTGCCGTGAACGACACGTTCGGCCTGGAAGCGAGCGGTTCGCCGACCTCGAAACAGCCGATCTCGATCGAAGCGATCCAGTCGGTCCAGGTCAACGTCGCCAACTACGATGTCACCCAGAAGGGCTATGTCGGCGGCAACATCAATGCTGTCACCAAGTCCGGTACCAACACCGTCAAGGGCAGCGTGTACTACGTGTTCCGCAACGACGAGCTGTCGGGAGACCGTTACAACGCGAGCACCGACAGCTACTATGCACCGCCGAAATCGAAAGACACTACCAAGGGCGTAACCCTCGGCGGTCCGATCATCAAGGACAAGCTGTTCTTCTTCGCTAACTACGAAAAACTGGAATCGTCGCGCAGCGCGCCGGCCTTCGGCCCGCTCGGCAGTAGCTTGACCAATGTGGCCATTACCCCCAACGCGATCGCCCAGGCGCAAGCGATTGCCACGGGTTACGGCATTGATGCCGGCAGCAGCGAGGTGCCAGGCGGCACCAAACTGGACGTCACCGACAAGCTGCTCAAGCTGGACTGGAACATCAACGACGACCACCGTCTGATGGTGCGTTACTCGAAAACCGAGCAGTCGGAACCGATCTTCCCTAGCATCACCAGCAACTCCCTGTCGTTAAATTCGGCATGGTATGCACAAAAGAAAAACATCGAAACCAAGGTCGCGCAACTGACCTCGGACTGGACCCCGACCTTCTCGACCGAGTTCAAGGCTTCGCAACGCGATTACCAGAGCGTTCCAGAGAATAATTCGACCCTGCCAGCAATCTCGCTGACGTTTGCAGGTGCACTGCCGGCCGGTGCTCCATCGGGCTTGACCACCGCCAGCCGCACGCTGAACTTCGGTACCGATTCTAGCCGCCAGTTCAACAACCTGAGCACCAAGACGCTCGACCTGTACGGCGGCGCCAACTGGACGCTGGGCGACCACGAAGTCAAGTTTGGCGCCGACTACGCGAAAAACGAAATCTTCAACGCGTTCCTGCAAAATACCTACGGCAACTACAACTTCAGCTGCCAGAACAGCAGCGCCGCACTGCAGTACAGCTTTGGTGCGATCAACTGCGGTACTGCCACGGCGGCCCAGGTCGAAGCAGCTGTGCTGGAAAACTTCCGCATCGGTCGTCCAACCACGTACACCTTGCTGACTGCAGCGCCAGGTAACACCCTGGAGCGGAACGCCGCCGCCAACTTCACCATGAAGAACACCGGCGTCTTCCTGCAGGACGTGTGGACCGTCAACCCGAACCTGACCATCAGCTACGGCGTGCGCTACGATAAGGCCGGCGTGCCTGAGCGTCCATCGTTGAATGCAACTGTGGCGCAAGCCGCCGTGGCCAGCATCACCGCGCCTGGCGTGGGCCTGGTTACCGGCCGCCAGACGGGCGGTTTCGGCATCGACAACACGGTCACGTTCGACGGCCAGCAACTGTGGCAGCCGCGCGCCGGCTTCAACTACAAGTTCGACACCGAGCGTCGTACCCAAGTACGCGGCGGCGCCGGCCTGTTCCAGGGCGCGGCAGCTACCGTCTGGCTGGCCAACCCGTTCCAGAACAACGGCGTGGCAACCCGCACGCTTACTTGCAGCACTTCGACCACGCCGTGCCCACCGGGTGGCGGAACGTTTAACCCGGCAGTTGGTGTTGCACCAGGCAATCTGGCCACCCCCACCCCGGTACCGCCGATCGACGCCCTGGCGCCAGGTCTGCGTCAGCCGTCGGTATGGAAAGCCAACATCGCACTGGACCACGAGCTGCCATGGTATGGCATGGTCTTCGGCGCCGAATTCCTGCGCACCAAGGTGCGTGATGGTATCTACTACCAGAACTACAACCTGGGCGCAGCAACGGCCACCGGTACCGATGGTCGTCCGTTGTACTACAACGGCGCCGCCCTGTCGGAAAACTGCTGGAATGCTACCGGCGGCGCGGTCAGCAGCGGTGTCGTGAACGGCACCAACTGCGCCAACTACCGCAGCAAGGCTGCCAGCAACAGCAGCTTCGGCAACGTGCTGGTCGCTACCGGCACCTCCAAGGGCTACAGCAACGTCGCCACCGCTTCGTTGTCGCGTCCGATGTCGGGCGGCTACAGCTGGTCGCTGGCCTATTCGTACACGGAGTCGAAAGAAGTGTCGCCTTTGACGTCTTCCACCTCGAACTCGACCTACAACGGCCGTTCGGTATTCAACCCGAATGAAGAAGTTGCCGCCAACTCGAGCTACCTGGTGAAAGACCGTATCAGCGCAGTGCTGAACTTCCAGAAACGTTTCTTCGACAACTACAAGACCACGTTCGGTCTGTTCTACGAAGGCCGTTCGGGCAAGCCGTACAGCTGGACCATCAACAACGATTTGAACGGCGATGGCGTGGCTGGTAACGACCTGATGTACATCCCGTCGGCGCCAGGTTCGGGCCAGGTGGTGTTCGTGGGCGATACCCCGACCAACAACGCCAACGAAACCAAGTTCTGGAACGTTGTGAACAACAACAAGGCGCTGAAACAGGCGGCTGGTGGCGTCATCGGTCGTAACACCGATTTCTCGCCGTGGACCAACAGCTTCGACGTCCGTATCGCCCAGGAGATTCCAAGCTTCTTCAGCGGCCACAAAGCGGTGTTCACGTTCGACATCTTCAACTTCGGCAATCTGCTGAACAAGAAATGGGGCCGCATCAACGAGGTAGCTTTCCAGAGCGGCGGCGCGCAAGCGCGCAGCTTCGTCGACTTCGTCGGTCTCGACGCCCAGGGGCGTTACCGTTACCAGGTGCGCGACAGTGTCGAAAACCTGGAAACGCGCCAGGGCAAGGGCGAGTCGCAGTGGGCTCTTCAAGCGACTGTGAAGTACGAATTCTAAGTTCGTAACACGTCCTTGAAACACGGAACGGCCGGTGGCGACACCGGCCGTTTTTTATGCCCGCAATGCTTTGTAACGTATTATTCCAGCGAGCTTTTACGCTGTTCCCGGCCTGCTTTTGCGCGGTACAATAATCGATTCCGACACGCCTGGACTGCAATGAACTTATCTCTTCGTCCGGTGGCCGCGATCGTGCTGGCCGCCTGCCTGGCGGCCTCGCTGTCAGCTTGTTCGACGCGCCTGCCGGCGCCGTCCGCTGCTCCGGTTTCTGCTTCCGTTGCCACTTCTAACCTGGTGCAGATCGAACTGGTCACGCTCAACGATTTCCACGGCAACCTCGAGCCCAGCAAGTACGTGTGGGACAGCGTCAAAGGCGGCGGTCCGCGCACCATCGAGGCGGGCGGCATCGACACCATCGGCGCTGCCTTGCAAGCATGGCGCCGCGACGATCCGCAACTGCTGCTGGTCGGTGCCGGCGACCTGGTGGGCGCCAGTCCCGCCATTTCGTCGATGTGGGCCGACGAGCCCACCATCGGCGCCATGAACTTGCTGGGACTGCGCGCCAGCTCGGTGGGCAACCACGAGTTCGACGCCGGCCGGGTGGAATTGCTGCGCCAGCAGATGGGCGGCTGCAAGTCGCCGCGTGCCGACAAGGCCTGCAAGTACGCACCGGACTTCGGCGGCGCCAAATTTTCGTACCTGGCCGCCAACGTGATCGACACCGCCACCCGCAAGCCGGTGCTGCCCGCTTATAAAATCGAGACGGCCCATGGCGTCAAGGTCGCCTTCATCGGCACCGTCCTGAAAAGCACCGCCGAGGCGGCGCTGGCCTCCGGCATCGCCGGCCTCGAATTCATCGACGAAGCGGACGCCATCAACCGCCAACTGCCCGAGCTGCGCCAGCAGGGCGTGGGCGTATTCGTGGCGCTGGTGCACCAGGGCGGCAGCACGGTGGAAAAATTCGACCAGCCCGATTGCAGCAAGCTCACCGGCCCCGTGGTCGATATCGTCAAGCGCCTCGATCCGGCCGTGCGGCTGGTGGTCAGCGGCCACTCGCATAAGGGCTACCTGTGCCAGGTCGATGGCCGCACCGTCACGCAGTCGGACATGGGCGGCCACGTGCTGGGCCGCATCGCGCTCACCGTCGAGACGCAGACCAATACGCTCAAGGATATCCGCGCGCGCCAGGAGGTGATGGTGCCCGGCAAATGGCCGAAAGATCCGCAACTGGCGGCATACCTGGAGACCGCGCGGGAGCGCAGCGCGGCGCTGCTGGCGCAGCCGGTGGCGCGCCTGGCGGTACCCAGCGTGGTGCGCAAGCGCGCCGATAGCGGCGAATCCGCGCTCGGCGACCTGGTGGCCGATTCGGTGCTGCAGGCGGGCCGTCCGTTCGGCGTGCAGATCGGCTTCATGAACAACGGCGGCATGCGCCAGGACCTCGATACCGACAACGGCCGCGCCAGCGTGGGCCAGACCCGCATGGTGCTGCCGTTCGGGAACACGCTGGTGGTGATGAACCTCAAGGGCTGGCAAATTCTCGACCTGCTCGAACAGCAGTGGAGCGGCGGGCGCGAAGACATTCGCGGCCTGCTGCAAGTGTCCGAGGGCTTTACTTACCAGTGGGATGCGCGGCGTGGCGACGGCAGCAAGGTGGTGCCGGGCAGCGCCAGGCTGAATGGCAAACCGCTCGACCGCGAAGCGTCGTACCGCGTGATGGTCAATAACTTCCTGGCCGAAGGCGGCGACGGCTTCCCGATGTTTGCCAATGGCCGCAACCGCACCGATACCGGTATCCGCGATATCGATGCCCTCAACGATTACCTGGTCAAGCGCGAACAGGCCGGCAAACCCGCCGGCGCCGCCCAGCCACAACAGCGCTACCAGCGCCTGCAATAGGAGTTATCCATGCGTCGAATTTTACTGTCCGTCCTCGTGCCAGCGCTGCTGGCTGCCACCGGCGCTGCGCGCGCCGAGTTTTCCATCCCCGGCTTCGAGCTGGTGCAAACCTCGCCGGCCGAAACAGTGCTGCGCAATCCCGACCTGCGCGACCCGGTCACGGTGTGGAGCGAGATGTTCGACAACGCCAAGAAGGACATCGTGATCGGCCAGTTCTACGCCGTCACCAAGCCTGGCAGCGCATTCGAGAAAGTGGTGGAACGCCTGGCGGCCGCCGGCCAGCGCGGCGTCAAGATCCGCTTCCTGATCGACCAGAAGGGCGTGGGTCTCTCCGAGCCGGCCACGCTGGAACGCCTGAAAGCGATTCCGAACCTGGAGCTGCGCATCCTCGATTTTTCCAAGCTGACCGGCAACGGCATCATCCACGCCAAGTACCTGGTGGTCGATGGTAAAGAGGCCTTTATCGGCAGCCAGAATTTCGACTGGCGCGCGTTCGAGCATATCCACGAAACGGGACTGCGCATCACCGATGCGAAAATCGTCGGCGAGGTGCTGGCCGTGTTCAACCAGGACTGGCGCGCCCAGGGCCTGCTGGCCAAGGGCGGCAAGGTGCCCGAGGTGAACAAGAAAGTGGTGGCTGCCGACTACCGCCAGGACGCCTACCTGCTGGCCAGCCCCAACCAGTACAACACCCGTGGTATCGGCGACTCCGAAAGCGGTCTGCCTGCGCTGCTGGCCGAAGCCAAGACCGAAGTGCGGGTGCAGCTGCTCGACTACGCGCCGGTCAGCTATGGTCCCAACGGCACCCGTCCTTACTACGCGGTGATCGACAACGCCGTCCGTGCCGCCGCCAACCGCGGCGTGAAGGTCAAGCTGATGGTCTCGAACTGGAACCTGGAAATGCCGGCACAGGCGTACCTGAAAAGCCTGGCGGTACTGCCCAACGTCGAGATCCGCGTGGTGACCCTGCCGATGTCGTCGAGTGGCTTCATTCCGTTCGCGCGCGTCATCCACAGCAAGACCATGGTGATCGACAACCAGGTCGCCTGGGTGGGCACCAGCAACTGGGCCGGTGGCTACATGGACCTGTCGCGCAATTTCGAGGTGGTGATGCGCAACGAGAAAATGGCCGAGCGCCTGGCCGCCACGCAAGAGCAGATCTGGACGTCGCCGTATGCGCAGCCGCTCAACATCAACAAGCAGTATCCGAAACCGGTCAAGGGTAAAGCAGAATGAAGCAATTTATGAAAAAGCAGCTCCCATTGATCCTGGCGCTGTCCGGCGCCTTTGCCTCGTTCAACGTACAGGCCTGGGGCAACGACGGCCACCGCGCGGTGGGCGCGATCGCCGACCAGCTGCTCAAGGGCAGCAATGCGCAGCAGCACGTGCAGGCGCTGCTGCTGCCGGGCGAGAGCCTGGAAAAAATCTCCACCTGGGCCGACTGCGTGAAGGGCACGTACTGCGGTCCGCAAAGCGCCGAGATGACCTCGTACGTGGCGGCCAATCCCAAGCACAGCGAATACCACTACACCGACGTGCCGTTCCAGCTGCCGAGCTACCACGACCACGGCGTGGGCACGGCGGAAGACGATATCGTGCAGACGGCCAAGCAGTGCATCGCGGTCCTGCAGGGCAAGGCCGATGCAACGACCAACCCGCACAACTTCACGCCGCGCCAGGCATTGCTGATCCTCACCCACCTGGCCGGCGACATCGCCCAGCCGCTGCACGTGGGCGCCGGTTTCGTTTCCAGCGACGGCAAGTTCGTGGTGCCCGCCCAGGCGCAGCTGGACGCCGGCGAAGTGTTCGACGCGCGCGGCGGCAACAACCTGCTGCTCGACGACGTCAAGCTCACCGCCACCAGCGACAAGCTCATTCCGGCCGCGCCGGTGGACGAGATCAAGCCTGCGGGGGCACCCGCCCGCGCACCGCAGACCACGCGCCCGTTCCATTCGTACTGGGACACCACGGTGGTCAACTACGCGTTCCGCCGCATCGGCGCACGCACGACGGAGCAGTTCGCCAAGCTGGTCATCGCCGGCAACCCGACGGTGGTGTCGGCCAAGGGCGACCTGGCTACCTGGCCGTATCAATGGGCAGACCAGTCGCTGGCGATTTCCAAGGTGGCCTACGCCGACGTGACGGTGGGTGCGGCGACCAAGCAGACCAGCAAAAGCACGGGCGAGAGTTATAACGTGTGGGCGCTGGCGATGCCGGACAACTACCCGGTTCCCAGCTCGGCCATCGCCAGGCAGCAGCTCACGCAGGGCGGTTACCAGCTGGCGGCGGTGCTGAAAGCAATCTGGCCGTAAGCGCCGGCGTTTGCGCCGGCATCCCACCCCGGCGAAACGCCGCGCAGGCGGGGTGCCCGTTCATTTCCCCGTCAGCGGATTGAACCACAACTCGTGCCGCGCCAGCGGCGTCTCCGGTCCCAGTTGCGGATTGGCGAGGCGGATCACGCGGCGCTGGTCGAGGCGCGCCTTGCGTATCAGGTCGCCCTTGTAGCGCTGGAACAGGGTGCCCAGCGAGCCGTCGCGGATCATGGTTTCCATCCCCGCCGCAATGCGCGCAGCCAGCAACTGGCCTTGCGCGTCGCGGCGCAGGAAAAAGTAGCGCGGCAGCGGGTAGTGCACGAGCAGCGTTTGCTCGACTGCCATCTGCGGATAGTCGTCATGGCGCTCATCGATCTCGCGCGAGGCCTCGTCGATCGAGCGCAGGAAAAAATCGAAGCGGTTGGCATCGAGCATGGAAAACAATCCCGTGTAGCTGCTGCCTTCCACCACGGGTATTCCGGCCGCACGCAGGATGGCGACGTCGGTCCAGCCCTGGCCCAGGCCAGCGCGCATGGACGCCAGGTCGGCCGCGCTGCGCACGCGCGCATAGCGCGGTTGATCTGAGGCGCGTATCAGCAGCAGGCGATAGCCCAGCAGGCCGCGATCGACGGGCAGGCGCACCGGCAAAAACTCCCGTTCCAGTTCGGCCGACGTGGCGCGTACGAACACATTGATCCTCCCCGGCTGCGCGCGCATTTCGTGCAGCACGCGCGGCGGCGACATGGCTACCGCCGAGCGCCGCACATCGAACTCGCCCGCGCGGGCGCCGGACTTCTCCAGCGCCATGCGCAGCACTGACCACTCGTAGTCGTAGCGGCTGTCCACGCCTTCGCTGGTGAGCGGATACGTCAATATTGTCGGTGCGGCCACGACGGCGCGGGCAGGGGCGCCGCACAGCAGCAGGCCTGCAGCGAGCAGCAGCCTCCAGGTATTGCGCCGGCCTTCAGGATCGGGGTGCTGCATGGAGCGAGCCAGGAAAAAACCGCAGTGTGCCACGCGGCGGCGCCCCTTGCCAATGCACTTGCTGCCGGCGCGTACCGCCTCGTCGTCTTTACAACGGATCGGCCCACGCAGCGCTATGCGTGTTGACTTCGAGCATGGCTACTGCTTATGCTAGGGACAGAACTCCTGCCTTCGCAGGAGAGCGCAGGCGGAGGTGCTATGACAATGCATGCGGCTGTCCGATCGATACCGGCCATGGGCGTGGTGATTGCGGCGGCACTGTGCGCGCCAGCGCACGGCCAGGAGGCGGTGGAGACCATAGCCTCGCCCTGGAGTGCCAACGTCACCGCCGCGTCGCAATACATCTCGCGCGGTTTCCGCCAGGGCTGGGGCAAGCCCGCGCTGCAAGGCGGCGTCGATTACGCGGGACCGGGCGGCTTCGCCTTCGGCACCTGGCTGTCCACCATCAGCGACCGCTACGTGGAAGACGGCACGGTGGAGTGGGACCTGTACGGCACCTATACCGGAAAGCTCGGCAACGATGGCGCCGCCGGCTACAGCGCCGGCGTGTACGTGTACAAGTACCCGGGCGCGCATATCGCCGCCACCGACACCACCTACGACTACACCGAGGTGGCGCTGGGGCTCACGTACCGCTGGGCTTACGTCAAATACAACTACACCGTCAGCCGTGAATTCTTCGGCATCGAGAACGCGCGCGGCACCGGCTACCTGGACCTCGGCGCCAACCTCGACCTGGGCGACGGCTACACCATGCAGCTGCACGCGGGCCAAGGGCGGGTGGCCAACAACGCCGTGTGGAACTGGCGCGACTACCGCGTGGGTGTGGCCAAGGTGCTGGTGCCCGGCTGGACGCTGTCGGCCGCCTACACCCGCGCCCATGGCGCGACCGATGCCTACGACCGCTACACCACGGGTGTGCCCAATGGCGGCGGTGTGATCGAGACATCCGATCCGGCCAGGGGCACTTTCGTGGTGGCGCTGTTGCGCACCTTTTGATTTTCTTTGCACGGGCCTTCCATGAACCTCTCCCTCAACGGCAAGATCTGCGCCGCCGCCACCGCGCTGGTGGTGGCCAGCCTGGCGATCACCGCCACCGTCACCGGCATCCGCAGCAGCGCCAGCGCGGAGGCGGCCGCGATGGACCTGGCGCGCACGTCCAGCCGCGAGGTGTCGGGCGTACTGCAGGCGCGCATCGCCACCAACCTGGCGGCCATCGTCAACCTGGCCGGCGCCATGCGCGGCACGCGCACTGCCAACCTGCCGCTGGCGCGCGAGCAGATCAACGAGCTGGTCAAAGCCACGCTGACCGGGTCCGAAGACCTCGTCGGTACCGCAGTCACGTGGGAACCGAATGCCCTCGACGGCAAGGATGCCGAGTACGCGGGCAAGGCGCCGCTGTACGACGCCACCGGGCGCTTCATGCCGTACTGGACGCGCGGCGCCGGCGGCGCGCTGCACGTGGAGCCGATCGTGTTCGACACTGCTGCCGGCGCCAATGACTGGTACGACATCCCCAAGCGCAGCGGCAAGGTGTTTTTCACCGAGCCGTATAACTATCCGGTGGACGGCAAGCCCACGCTGATGGCATCGCTGGTGGCGCCGATCATGATCGACGGCCAGTTCAAGGGCGTGGCCAGCGCCGACTTCATGCTCACCCGGCTGGCGAAAATCCTTGCCGAACTCAAGACCATCGAAGGCGCGAAACTGAGCCTGATCTCCAGCGGTGGCCTGTACGCCAGCAATCCCGCACCGGAAAAGCTGGGCAAGAAGGCCGACGACTTGCCGCCAGCAGCGCTCGAGCGTGCGCGCCAGGGCCAGCCCTACGAATACGTGGACGAGCAAGGCTGGGTGCACCTGCTGCAGCCGCTGTTCATCCACGCCCAGTCGGCGCCGTGGTCGGTGCAGCTGACGTTCCCGAAAAGCGTGGCGACCGCGCCCGCGCGCGAGCTGCTGCTCTACACCCTGATCGTTTCGCTGGTGTGCGCGGTGGCCACGGCGCTGATCCTGGTTGGCGTGGTGTTCCGCCTGACCGCGCCGCTGCGGGCGCTGGGCGCGCGCATGACGGCGCTGTCGAGCGGCGACGCCGATCTGAGCGTCAAGCTCGACGTGCGCGGCAACGACGAACTGGCGGTGATCGGTACCGGTTTCAACCAGTTCGTGGGCAATATCCACGACGTGCTGCTGCGGGTCAGTGCCAGCGCCGAGAACGTGGCACGCGGCAGCGCCGAAATCTCACATGGCAATACCGACCTGTCGGCGCGCACCGAGCAGCAGGCCAGCGCGCTGGAAGAAACCGCCGCGTCGATCGAGGAACTGACGTCCACGGTCAAGGAGAACGCCGACAACGCGCGCCAGGCCAACGAGCTGGCCGGCTCGGCCTCGAGCGTGGCGCAAAAGAGCGGTGCGGTGGTGGCGCAGGTGGTGGCCACCATGGCCTCGATCAACGCGTCGTCGAACAAGATCGTGGAGATCATCAGCGTGATCGACGGCATCGCCTTCCAGACCAACATCCTGGCGCTCAATGCTGCCGTGGAAGCGGCGCGCGCAGGCGAGCAGGGACGCGGCTTCGCGGTGGTGGCGTCCGAAGTGCGCAACCTGGCGCAGCGCAGCGCGGCGGCCGCCAAAGAGATCAAGGAACTGATCGACGATTCGGTCGGCAAAGTGGCCGCCGGCACGCGGCTGGTGGACGAAGCGGGCAGCACGATGGACGACGTGGTGTCCAGCGTGCGCCGCGTTACCGAGATCATGAGCGAAATCACGGTGGCCACGGCCGAACAGAGCGAAGGCATCGCCCAGGTCAACCAGGCGGTGGTGCAGATGGACGGCGTGACGCAGCAGAACGCTGCGCTGGTGGAGCAGGCCGCCGCCGCCGCCGAGAGCCTGCAGGAGCAGGCCGCCAACCTGGCGCAGGCCGTGAGCGTATTCAAGCTCGATCGCGGCGCCGCCGCGCCGGCACCCGGCGCGCACCTGCTCAGGATACGGTGACCGCTGCCGGGACGGTCACACCGCCGCGATACGCAGCCCTGGATTGGCCGCGCCAGCCCGGCCTAGCACGCTGACGGCTGGCGGTGCGCGGTGCGCCGCCAGTTGCGCCGGGACAGGAGAGGAGGGCAGCACGAACTTGCCCACCAGGTCGGCCAGTTCCTCCGCCTGCTGCTGCATCGACGCGGCGGCGGCCGCCGACTGCTCGACCAGCGCGGCGTTCTGCTGGGTCACGCCGTCCATCTCGATGATGGCGTGGTTGACCTGCTCGATGCCCATGCTTTGTTCGCGGCTGGCAGCGGCGATTTCGGCGATCATGTCGCGCACCCGGCGCACGCTGTCCACCACGTCGCTCATGGTGGTGCCGGCTTCGTCGACCAGCGCCGCGCCGGCATCGACCTTGGCGACCGAGTCGCCGATCAGGGTCTTGATTTCCTTGGCCGCCGCCGCGCTCCGGTGGGCCAGGTTGCGCACCTCGGTTGCCACGACCGCGAAGCCGCGACCCTGCTCACCGGCGCGCGCCGCTTCCACCGCCGCATTGAGCGCGAGGATATTGGTCTGGAACGCGATGCCGTCGATCACGCTGATGATCTCGACGATCTTCTTCGACGAATCGTTGATCGCTTCCATCGTCTGCACCACGCTGGCAATCACGACGCCGCCCTTGCCGGCCAGCTCAGAGGCGCTGGTAGCCAGGCTGTTGGCCTGCCGGGCATTGTCGTCGTTTTGCTTGACGGTGGACGTCAGCTCTTCCATCGACGATGCGGTTTCTTCCAGCGAGCCGGCCTGCTGCTCGGTGCGTGACGACAGGTCGAGGTTGCCGCTGGCGATTTCCCCGGCAGCGGTGGTCATGGTGTCGGTACCGGCGCGGACCTGGCCGACGATCTGCTGCAGGCTGGCGTTCATCTCTTTCAGAGCGCCCAGCAGTATCGCGGTCTCGTCGCGACCCTGCACCACGATGTTGCTGGTCAGGTTGCCGGCGGCCACGGTCTGGGCGATCTCCACGGCGCGGTTGATCGGCGTGGTGATGCTGCGCGTGATCAGCCAGGCGGTGATCAGGCCGGCGACGATGGCCAGGGTGCTGATGCCAATGGTGAGGTTGCGTGCCAGTTCATAGGTGGCGTCGGCCTGCGCGGTGGCTTCCTCGTTCTGGCGATTTTCGCTGGCAACCAGTGCGGCCAGGCTGTCCTGCCATTTTTTTTGCGCGGTGCGCAGCTCGTGCATCAGCACCCGGGTGGCTTCGGCGTTGTTGTTCGACAGGCCCAGCGCCTGGATCTTTTCCATCAGCGGCAGGGCTGCCGCAGCATGGGTCTTGATGTCTTCGAGCAGCGCCGTTTCTTCGGGCAGGATGCCGTACACCTGGAAGGTCTGGCGCAGTTTCTGCTCGGCGCTGGCGTAGTCGGCGGCCTGGTGGCGGATACGCTCGATCTGCGCCTGCATGTCGGCCGCATCCTGCAACAGCACGATGTTACGCAGCGCGATCATGCGATCGTCCACGGCCAGGCGCATGGCCGACGCCATGCTCGCTTCCATATTATTGCCCTTGGTGATTTCGACCATCGCCTGCTGGATGGCGGACATGCGGGTGACGCTGAGGACTGCGACCGCCAGCAGCATGGTGAGGACGAAGCTGAAGGCGATGATCAGGCGCGGGCCGATCTTGATATTGGTAAGTTTCATGGTGCTGCTCCGGTGAAGGTGGACAGCGGCGGAGCTTGGGGCCGGAGTAATACTGGGATGCTGCAAGGCGGGGCTGGGACATGCAGGTAGATGGACAGGATTGTACAAGGGTTTCCGTGTGGAAATCCATCCTTTCCAAAAAGATAGATTGAACGTGGTTTGCTGTAAACTTCGCTGCTACCGGCGTCACGCCAGCTTAGCCTTGTCTCAGATGAAAAACCGTCAGTTCCTGTTGTTGTGCGCCGCCGCTGTAGCGCTGCTCGCGCCCGTGGTCCACGCCGCTCCTGCTGCCGCCAGAATCGGCAACCCGAAGGCCGGTGAAGCCGCGTTCCTCAAATGCGCGTCGTGCCACCAGGTGGGCAAGTACGCGCAACCGGCCTACGGCCCGCAGCTGAACGCCATCGTCGGCCGCAAGGCCGGCACGTCGGCGGGCTACAAATACTCGGAAGCGATGAAGCGCTCGGGCCTGGTCTGGACCGAAGCCAACCTGGCCGCCTTCCTGCGCGCGCCGCACGACGTGGTGCCCGGCACCAGCATGCGCTTCTGGGGCATCAGCGACGAGCAGCAGGTGGCCGATTTGCTGGCCTATATGCGCGGCTTGCGCTGAATGGGCAAGCCGCAAAGTACAGTGGGCAGTTAGCGCGACTTGACGAACGGCGTCCCCAAAGCCTTGGGTGCCACCGACTTGGCCATCAAGCCGGCCAGCACGATCACCGTCACCACGTACGGCACCATCTGGATCAGCGAGCCTGGCAGGCGGCCGACCACCGGCAGGTCCACGCCTTCGATCTGGATTTGCACGGCAGCGAAGAATCCGAACATCAGGCAGCCGAGGAACGTGTACAGCGGCCGCCAGTTACCGAACACCATGGCCGTCAGGGCCAGGTAGCCGGCGCCGGCCGACATGTCGCGCAGGAAGAAGCCGCTCTGCACGATCGACAGGTATGCGCCCGAGAACGAGCACAATACGCCCGCCACGATCATCGTGGTGTAGCGCTGGCGGGCGACGTTGACGCCGGCGGCGTCGGCCGCATGCGGGTTTTCGCCGCAGGCGCGCAGGCGCAGGCCGAAGCGGGTGTGGTACAGCAGCCAGTGCACCAGCGGCACCAGCGCGAACGCCAGGTACACCAGCACCGAATGGCCGCCGATCAGGTGCGCATATACCCAGCCGATAAACGGCACGTCGCGAATCGCAGCGGTCCCGGGCAGCACCACGTCGAACAGGCGCGCGGAGCCGATGTCCGGCGTGCGGCCGCCCTGCTGGAAGATGTACTGGGCGACAACAAAGGTCAACCCGCTCATGGCGATGTTGATCGCAATGCCGGCGACCAGCTGGTTGCCCTTCTGGGTGATGGCCACGTAGGCTTGCAGGGTGGCCAGCAGGATGGACACCAGCATGCCGGCGGCGATGCCGTTCCACGGGTTCTGCGTGATGTACGCCACGGCGGCCGAGACGAACGCGCTGGCGAGGATCTTGCCTTCCAGGCCGATGTCGATCACGCCCGAGCGTTCGGCGAACAGGCCGGCCATGCCGGCGAAAATCAGCACCGGCGCATTGCGCACGGTCGATACCAGGATGCTGCCAAGATGGAGGTCGTCAAAAGTCATATTGTCAGTCCAGTAGTCACTTCTTCTTCAGGTTCAGCATCTTGGCGATGACCGGCGCGTACAGGTTTTCCATGGCGCCGCAGAACAGGATGATCAGGCCCTGGATCAGGATCACGGTTTCGGGCGGGATGTTCTGCTTTTCCAGCGACAGGTCGAAGCCGCCCTGGGTCAGTGCGCCGAACAGCACCGCCGACAGGAAAATGCCCACCGGGTGCTGGCGGCCCATCAGCGCAATGGCGATGCCGATAAAGCCGGCGCCACCGACGAAGTTGAGCGACAGGTAGTGGGTGGACCCCATGACCGAGTTGACGGCGCCCAGGCCGGCCAGCGCGCCCGAGATCAGCATGACCACGATGATCATCTTGCTGATGCGGATGCCCGCGTAGTGGGCCGCATGTTTGTTGAGGCCCGTGGCGCGCACCTTGAAGCCCCACGACGACCGCGTGGTCATCACGCCGTATACGGCCAGCGCGAGGATGGCCAGGAAGAAGCTGATGTTGAGCGGGGTTTCGCCCAGGATCGGGAACCACTGGTTCAGGCGCGGCAGCTCGGCCGCTTCGGTAAACAGGCGGCTGGCGGGATTCTGCTCGCCGTCCGGGATCATGTACTTGACGATCACGAAGTTCATCAGGGAAGCGGCGATGAAGTTGAACATGATGGTGGTGACCACCACGTGGCTGCCGCGCTTCGCTTGCAGGTAGCCGGGCAGGAACGCCCACAGGCCGCCGAACAGCGCGGCACCGAGCACGCCGACGGGGATCAGCGCCCATGCCGGCAGCGAGCTGTCGAAGGCCAGCATGGCCAGCGTGAGACCGAGACCGCCCAGGTACATCTGGCCTTCGGCGCCGATGTTGAACAGGCCCGCCTGCATGGCGATCGACACGGCCAGGCCGGTAAAGATGAAGGTGGACGCATAGAACAGCGTGTAGCTCAGGCCTTCCGGATTGACGACAGCGCTGTTGACCAGGATGGCCAGCGACTCGGTAGGGCTTTCGCCCAGCATGTGGATCACCAGCGCGGTCACCAGGAGGGCCGACAGCAGGTTCAGGAGGGGCATGACAAAGGCTGTCGCCCAGCGTGGCAGGTCTTGGTTGTTCATGATTTGTGCATCCCGCCCATCAGCAAGCCAATGCGGGTGGTATCGAATTCTTCAATTTTCAGTTCGCCGGTAATGCGGCCGCCGCACATGACGAGAATACGGTCGGCCAGCGCCCGCACTTCCTCCAGTTCGACCGACACCAGCAGGATGGCCACGCCTGAGTCGCGCAGCGCGAGCAACTGGCGGTGGATGCTCTCGATGGTGCCGATATCGACGCCACGGGTGGGCTGGCCCACCAGCATCAGCGTCGGTTGCGCCAGCACTTCGCGCGCGATCACCACTTTTTGCTGGTTGCCGCCCGAGAGCAGGCCGATACGCAGGTCGTGGTTATTGGGGCGCACATCGAAGTCCTTCATCAGCGCCGCGCAGCGCGCTGCGATGGCCTTGAAGTCGAACAGGCCCCAGCGGCCTTTCAGCTTGTCCTGGTAACCGAGGATGGTGTTGTGCATGACCGAGAAGTTTTTCACCACGCCGTCGCGCAGGCGGTCTTCCGGAATATGAGCGATGCCCAGGTCGCGGATGGTGCGCGGCAGGCCGTCGGCGTCGGAGCGGCCGGCAAACGGCAGCGCCTTGCCCTGGAAGTCCACCTGGCCCGACGACGGCAGGCGCATGCCGGACAAAATCTCCATCAACTCGCTCTGGCCGTTGCCGGACACGCCGGCAATGGCGACGATCTCGCCGGCGCGCAGCGTAAAGCCGATATCGGCCAGCAGCTTGACGCCCTGGCCGTCCTGCAATTGCAGGTTTTGCACGTGCAGCACCGGCGCGCCCGGATTGTAGGGCGCGCGGGGCAGGTTGTTGATGATCTGGCGGCCCACCATCATGTTGGCCAGGTCTTCCTTGGTGGTGCCGGCGGTGGGCACGGCGCCGATCACGCGCCCGCCGCGCATTACGGTCACGGTGTCGGTGATGTCGAGGATTTCCTGCAGCTTGTGGGTGATCAGGATGATGGTCTTGCCCTGTTCCTTGAACAGGCGCAGGATTTCGAACAGCGACGCGGTTTCCTGGGCCGTGAGCACGGCGGTCGGCTCGTCGAGGATCAGGATGTTGGCACTGCGGTAGATCTGCTTGAGGATTTCCACGCGCTGCTGCGCGCCGACGGACAGGTCGTGGATCACGGCCAGCGGATCGACGTCGAGGCGGTAGCGGGCGCAGATCTCGCGCAGCTTCGCTTCGACCGCCGCGCGCTTGGGCTTGAGCTGGAAACCGCCTTCGCTGCCCAGCATGACGTTATCGAGCACGGTCATGTTCTCGACTAGCATGAAGTGCTGGTGCACCATGCCGATGCCCATCGCGATCGCCTCCTGGCTGGTGCGGATGTGGCGCGCCTGGCCATCGAGCAGGATCTCCCCGCCATCGGCGCGGTAGTATCCGTACAGGATGCTCATCAGGGTCGATTTGCCGGCGCCGTTCTCGCCCACCAGGCCATGGATCGAACCCTTGGCGATGGCGAAGCTGACGTCCGTGTTCGCCTTGACAGCCCCAAAGTGCTTGGAGATGCCGCGAAATTCTACTGCTGGCTGCATAGTCGTAGTCGGTGCGGAATAATAAGAAAAAAACCAAACGCGCCGCCGGGGATGCTCCCCGGCGGCGCGCTCTGAAGTCAAACAGGGATCAGACCGGGCAGGCCGCGCCCGAACGGATGTCGATCACCTTGACCTTGCCGTCGATGATGTCCTTGCGGGCGCCCAGTACGCGCTTTTCGATCTCGGGGGTGATCAGCTTGCGGTTGCTGGCGTCCAGCGCCCAATCGACTCCGCCTTCTTTCAGGCCCTTGGCGGTGACGCCGGCCTTCCAGGTGCCGTTCTTCACTTGCGTGAACGAGTCGTACACGGCGTTGTCCACGCGCTTGACCATCGACGTCAGGATCGAGCCCGGATACAGCGCGTTCTGGTTCGAATCGACGCCGATCGCCAGCTTGCCTTTTTCCTTGGCCGTTTGCAGCGTGCCCATGCCCGAACCACCGGCCACGGCGAATACCACGTCCACGCCACGGTCGAACTGCGAGCGCGCCAGTTCGCCGCCCTTGGCCGGATCGTTCCAGGCGGCGGCAGTGGTGCCCACCATGTTGGAGAACACGTCGATCTTCGGATTGACCGCCTTGGCGCCTTGCGTGTAGCCGCAGGCGAAGGTGCGGATCAGCGGAATGTCGATGCCGCCGATGAAGCCGAGCTTTTTCGATTTCGACGCCATGGCGCCGGCCACACCGACCAGGTACGAACCTTCTTCTTCTTTAAACGTGATCGAGTTGACGTTGGCGCCTTGCGCCACACCGTCGATCAGCACGAAACGCACTTTCGGGAATTCCTTGGCGACCTTCTGCACGGCGGCCTGCTGGGCGAAGCCGATCGAAGCGATCAGGTCCAGGTTCTTGCGGGCCAGGCCACGGAGCACCTGCTCGGCCTGGGTGTCGCTGGAGGCTTGCACCTCGATGAAATTGATACCGGTTTCCTGCTTGAAGCGCGAGGCGCCTTCGAATGCGGACTGGTTGAACGATTTGTCGAACTTGCCGCCGGCGTCATACACGACGGCCAGTTTTGGGGCCGCTGCGGACGCGCTGGCAGCGACCAACACGGCTGCAACCGTCAAACTAAGTTGTTTAAGTTTCATGAATAGGCTCCTGGAAGAACGATATTGTATATTTTTATTGGACGAAACATGTACTTTGGCCGCGTTTTCTCGCATCGACTGCCTGATTTTTAAGCAATCGGACCATTTCAGGGGCCGCTGCGTGAAACCATCACTAGCATTCGCACGTGTCGCACCGCAGCAACGTTGCAAACCAAATAAAATATTTTTTCACTGTTGCGTTTTCATGCACACCGGCCCGATTTCACACGGCGCCTTGCGCAGCTTGCCTTCTTCAATTTCTCTGCCGCCACCGCTTTTTCACTCTGCAACGCAGCAAACATGCCGCTCGCGACTATTTTTTAAGCAGCCTACAACTATGCATCAGTCTTGATATGTACGACAAATTCGTTTTTGCTTGGCTATTTATATCGATTAGCTATTAATCAAGCTGGGGAAAATCCCGGTTTGCGGCGCTTTTTGCCCGTGCTAGCATCGCATCCAGCGTTTTCCACATAACCATATAAACAATATCCGGGAGCAGTATCCATGAGCACACATCGTTTCGTCTTGCGGTCCGCCGTACCATCGCTGATCGCCCTGGCCGTGGCCAGCGCCTTCCCGCTGTCGTCGGCCCTGGCCGCCGAAGCGGCGGCAGTCGCTGCAGCCGTGGCAGAGCAGGGGGCGGAACAGGACGCCAGCGCTGCCGGCACCGCTGCCCCGGCCGGCCGCAACCAGCTCGAGACCGTGATCGTCACCGCCCAGCGCCGCGCCGAGAACATCCGCGACGTGCCGATGTCGATCGCCACCGTCAAGGGCGACAAGCTCGATGTGCTCACCTCCGGCGCCGCCGACATCCGCTTCCTGTCCGGCCGCACGCCGTCGGTCAGCATCGAATCGGACTACGGCCGCACTTTCCCGCGCTTTTACATCCGTGGTCTCGGCAACACCGACTTCGACCTGAACGCGTCGCAGCCGGTGGGTCTGGTGATGGACGACATCGTGATGGAAAACGCCATGCTCAAGGGCTTCCCGGTGTTCGACGTGGACCAGGTGGAAGTGCTGCGCGGCCCGCAGGGCACGCTGTTCGGCCGTAACTCCCCGGCCGGCGTGATCAAGTTCGACTCGGCCAAGCCGGTCTTCAAGACCGAAGGCTATCTGCAGCTGGGCATCGGCAGCTTTTCGGCCAAGACGGCCGAAGGCGTGTTCAACATGCCGGTCAGCGACACCGTGGCGCTGCGCTTCTCGGGCACCAGCCAGCACCGCGACAACCGCGTACACAACACCAACCCCACCGCCGGCAAGGGTACCCAGGACTTCGAAGGCTATGGCGACCAGGCGTTCCGCCTGCAGGCGCTGGTGCAGCCGAACAAGGACTTCTCGGCCCTGTTCAACGTCCATGCCCGCAACTACCACGGCAACGCCGCGCTGTTCCGCGCCAATATCATCAAGAAGGGCACCAACGACCTGGTGGACGGCTTCGACTACGGCTCGTACGCCAGCGACGGCATCAACCAGCAGGACCTGGAAACCAAGGGCGGCAGCATGCGCCTGAAGTACACCACCGGCGACATCACGCTGCACTCGATCACCGGCTACGAAAAACTCGAGTTCTACAGCCGCGCCGACGTCGATGGCGGTTATGGTTGCACGCTGTTCTGCGGTCCGGCACAAGCGGCGTTGCCCAGCGGCCCGGGCGTGATTCCCTTCCCGGTGGAGACGGCCGACGTGCTGCCGAACCACCGCCAGTTCTCGCAGGAGTTCCGCGCCGAGTCCAATTACCGCGGCCCGCTGCAATGGATCGGCGGCTTGTACTACTTCGACGAGAGCATCCAGATCGACAGTATCAATTTCAACACCTTCGCGCCCGGCAATCCACAAAATCCGCAATACGCCGTGCAGAACCAGAAGAACAAGTCGTGGGCAGCGTTTGGCTCGCTCAACTATACCGTGTCGGACAAGCTGAAATTGCGCGGCGGCCTGCGCTACACCAGCGACAAGAAGGACTTTACGGCGATGCGCGTGGAGCCGCCGGCTTCCTCGGGCCCGCTGCCAGTGAACAAGGATTCGCACAACGTGAGCTGGGACCTGAGCGGTACCTATGAGTTGAGCAAGACCACCAACCTGTTTGCACGTGTCGCTACCGGTTACCGCGCGCCGTCGATCCAGGGCCGCCTTAACGGCTTGGGCGATAAGCCGTCGTCGGCCGATGCGGAACGCGCATTGTCGTACGAAGCGGGCGTCAAGCAGGACCTGTTTGACCGGCGCGCGCGCCTGAGCGCTTCCGTGTTCCAGTACCGCATGAAGGACAAGCAGCTGACCGCCGGCAGCGGCGCGGTCAATATGAACCAGCTGATCAACGCCGACAAGGTCACCGGCCAGGGCGTGGAGCTGGACTTCCAGGCCAACCTCAGCGACGAGTTCAGCACGACGTTCGGTTACAGCTACAACGACACCGAGATCAAGGACAAGAACCTGTTCGTTCAATACTGCGGCAACGTGGGCAACAACGCTGCCAGCGGCTGCACGCCCACCAACAGGCAGGGGCCGTTCGTTGGCACTTCCTACATCGACGGCAACCCGCTGCCGCGCGCGCCCAAGCACCAGCTGAACTTCACGCTCAAGTACAGCACCGAGATCGGCAACGGCGAGTTCTACGCCATGACCGACTGGGCCTACCGCACCAGCTACAACTTCTTCCTGTACGAAGCACCTGAGTACACGGCCAAGAAGCTGACCGAAGGCGGCGTGCGCGCGGCCTACAAGTGGGGCAATGGCAAGTACGAAGTGGCAGCGTTCGGCCGTAACATCACCGACCGCCAGGTGATCCTCGGCGCGATCGACTTCGACAACCTGACCGGCATCCTGAACGAACCGCGCACCTGGGGCGGTACCTTCAAGGTCAATTTCTAATTTGCTGTAAATTCAAAGCCCCGCGCACTGCAAAGTGCGCGGGGCTTTTTACTTTGGGAGGCATTTTGTTGAACCATACCGTCAATCTGTGGCCGCTCTTGGGCGTGGCCGTGATCATCGTGGGCTTTGCCCTGCGCGCCCATCCCGTGCTGGTGGTGGTCGCCGCCTGTTTCGTGACCGGCTTTGCCGCCGCCATGGACGTGCCCACGCTGCTGGCCACCCTGGGCGCGGCGTTCATCAAGACCCGCAACCTGCCATTGATCCTGCTGCTGCCGCTGGCCGCCATCGGCCTGCTCGAGCGCTACGGCCTGAAGGAGCATGCGCAGGCGTCGATCGCCCGCATCAAGTCGGCTACCACCGGCCGCCTGCTGATCGTCTATCTCGCCATCCGCGAGGTGAGCGCCGCCTTCGGGCTGACCAGCATCGGCGGCCACCCGAACATGGTGCGCCCGCTGATCGCGCCGATGGCCGAAGGCGCGGCCGAGGTACGCTACCCAAAGCTGCCCGACACTGTGCGCCACCGCATCCGCGCCATGTCCGCCGCCACCGACAACGTCGGCCTGTTCTTTGGCGAAGACGTGTTTGTCGCCTTCGGCGCCATCGTGCTGATGCAGACTATCCTGCTCGGCGAAGGACTGAACGTCGATCCGCTGCACATCGCGCTGTGGGGCATTCCGACGGCGGTTACCGCCTTCATCATTCACGCGTGGCGGCTGCACCGGTTCGACGCCCAGATTGCGCGCACCATGAAACGGATGGCGCCATGATCATCCGCCTCGACTATTTTTATTATGTGCTGGGCGCGATGCTGCTGGCGATTGCCGTGATGACGCTGCGCGACCGCCACCATCCGAAGCGATATTCGAGTGCGCTGTTCTGGGGCCTGTACGCGGTGGTGTACCTGGCCGGCGAAGCACTGCCACCCATGGCTGCCGGCGCGCTGATGGTGGTGATGGCGCTGATCGCCGGCTTCGGCGGCGTGGCGCTGGGCCGCCACGGCGAACGCACGCCGCAGGAGCGGCAAGGCAGCGCCGCGCGGCTCGGTCACAAGCTGCTGCTGCCCGCGCTGGCCATCCCTGTGGTGACCATGATCGGTTCCACGCTATTAAAAGATGTGCAATTCGACGGCCGGTTCCTGCTCGACCAGAAGAATCTGACCCTGGCGAGCCTCGGTTGCGGTTCGCTGATTGCCGTCGCCATTGCCTGCGCGCTCACCCGCGCCACGCCGGTGCAGGCGCTGCGCGAATCGCGGCGGCTGGTCGACCACCTGGGCTGGGCGGTGGTGCTGCCGCACATGCTGGCGGTACTGGGCCTGCTGTTTTCTGAAGCAGGCATGGGCAAGGCGGTGGCGCACGTGGTCACGTCGTACATCGACATGGACATGAAGCTGGTGGCGGTGGCCGTGTACTGCCTGGGCATGGCGCTGTTTACCATCATCATGGGGAACGGCTTCGCGGCCTTCCCGGTGATCGCGGGCGGCGTCGGGGTGCCGGTGCTGGTCGGTGTGTTCGACGCCAATCCGGCGGTGATGGCGGCGATCGGCATGTTTAGCGCCTACTGCGGCACGCTCATGACGCCGATGGCGGCCAACTTCAATATCGTGCCGGCCGCGCTGCTCGAACTGCCCGACAAGAACGCCGTGATCAAGGCGCAGGTGGCCACCGCAGTGCCGGTATTACTGGCCAATATCGCGCTGCTGTATTTTTTGATGAATTTGTAACGGTCATGCCGGGCAACGACAATTGGAGTAGAGTAGCGTCCTGGTAGGAGGTAGGAGGTAACCAATATGCCAATGCGAAAAATCATCCTGTTGACGGGCTTCGAGCCGTTCAACCAGGAGACCATCAACCCTTCGTGGGAAGCCGTGCGTGCCCTGCAGGGCTGGAGCGAGGGCGACTTCATCGTCCACGCCCGTCAACTGCCGTGCGTATTCGGCCAGGCCAACAAGGTGCTGCACCACGCGGTGGAAGAACTGCAGCCATGCATGGTGATCGCCGTGGGCCAGGCGGGCGGCCGCGTCGATCTGTCGGTCGAACGCATCGCCATCAATATCGACGACGCCCCGATTGCCGATAACGTGCAGCGCCAGATCGTCGATCAGCCGGTGGTGTATGGCGCGCCGGCCGCTTACTTCTCCACCTTGCCGATCAAGGCCATCGTCCACGCGCTGCGCGAGGCGGGGCTGCCGGCATCGGTGTCGCAAACTGCCGGCACCTTTGTGTGCAATCACGTGTTCTATGGTCTGATGCACCAGGCGCGCGACTGGGGTACCACCATGCGCGCCGGCTTTATCCATATTCCGTACCTGCCGCAGCAGGCCGCCGCCCATCCGGGCACTGCCAGCATGCGGCTCGACGACATGGTGGAAGGCTTGCGTATCGCGATCCGCACCACGCTCGCCCACACGGTCGATGTGCGCGAGTCGGGCGGCGTCACTCACTGATGTCGGTGCGGGCCGGTGGATTGAGAATGTTGAGAAAGGCGCGCACCACGGGCGCGTCGTCCAGCGCGGTGTAGGTAATGTAAAGATTGGCCGAGGGCGGGTTGGTGCGGATCGGCACGAACACCACGCCGGGCCAGCCGATGCGGCTGGTGGTTTCGGGCAGCAGCGTGACGCCCAGGCCCGCGCCCACCATCGCCAGCAGGGTTTGCGGCTCGGTCGCTTCCTGGAAAATCGTCGGCTGGAAGCCGGCATCCACGCAGCACTGGATCAAATAGCGCGGGAACGACGACTTGTCGAGCGCCAGCGTGAGCATCGGTTCGTTGGCGATGTCGATCAACTCGATGGCGTCGGCCTTGGCCAGCGGGTGGTGCTCGTTGATCGCCACGCACACATCCTCCTTGAAGCACAGCTCCTGGCGCAGGTGATCCTGGCGCAGCAGATCTTCGTCGATGCGCGGCTCGCGCCAGAATCCCACGTCCACCTGCTTGGCGCGCAGCGCCTCGTATTGCAGGGTGGGGCCCAGTTCGTGGATGGTCCAGGTCACGCGCGGGAACTTGGTCTGGAATTCTTCGAGCAGGCTGGGGATCGGTCCCCACATGGCCGAACCGACGATGCCCACGCGCAGGCGGCCGACTTCGCCGCGGTCGATCTGGCGGATGGTGTCGATGGTCATGCGCATGCGGCCCAGCAGGTCTGAGGCTTCGCTCATGAGCGCCTTGCCGGCCACGGTAAGCTCGAACGTGCGCGTGGTGCGGGCGAACAGCTTCACACCGAGTTCGCTCTCGAGCTTCATGATCTGCTGGCTGAGCGGCGGCTGCGATATGTGCAGCCGCTCGGCCGCCCGGCTGAAACTCTTTTCTTCTGCGACGGCGAGGAAGTACTTCAGTTGTTTCAGGTCGATGGACATGGGCGTTAGTGTATCAGGCGGCGAGCATTGCCACCGCCAGCGCCGCGCCGCAGCGGGCATTGTTTTTCACCAGCGCGATATTGGTCACCAGGCTGCGGCCTGCGGTCAGCGCCTTGATGCGCGCGAGCAGGAACGGCGTGACGTTCTTGCCGGTTACGCCCTGATCATCCGCTTCGCCCAGCGCCTGCAGCGTGATGGCGTCGATCTCTTCTTTCGGCATCGCCTCGCTGGCCGGCACCGGGTTGCTCACCACCACGCCGCCTTTCAGGCCCAATGCCCACTTGGTGCGGATGAAACCAGCTTGCTCGGCCGGGGTGTCGAGCTGGAAGTCGGCATTGAAGCCGCTCTCGCGGGTGAAGAACGCCGGGAAGCCGCGCTGGCCCACGCTCACCACCGGCACGCCGTGGGTTTCCAGGTATTCGAGCGTCAAGCCGATGTCGAGGATCGATTTCACGCCTGCGCACACCACGGCCACCGACGTCTGCGCCAGTTCCTGCAAGTCAGCCGAGATGTCGAAACTGGTCTCGGCGCCACGGTGCACGCCGCCGATGCCGCCGGTGACGAACACGGAAATGCCGGCCAGTTCGGCGCAGATCATGGTGGCGGCCACGGTGGTGGCGCCCAGCTTCGACTGCGACAGCACGAATGGCAAATCGCGGCGGCTGACCTTCATGGCGTCGGGCGAGGTGCCCAGCAGCTCTAACTGTTCATCGGACAGGCCGATGCAGATCTTGCCGCCGATGATGGCGATGGTGGCCGGCACGGCGCCGCCGTCGCGGATGATCTGTTCCACTTCACGCGCCATCTGCACGTTTTGCGGGTAGGGCATGCCGTGCGAGATGATGGTCGATTCCAGCGCGACGATGGCCTTGCCGGCAGCGCGGGCAGCGGCAACTTCGGGAGAGAACAGCAGGTATTGATGCATGATGGTTCCTTGTTATGCGTTGGTATAGAGCGGCGCGGCATGGCCGTGCGCCGCATCGGTATCGGAGATGTTGTCGAGCAGGCCGGCATCGGGCAGCGGCGCCACGGTGCTGGCGCTTTGCACGGTGACGGCGGCCAGCGCCAGGCCACGCCGGCAGGCCAGGGTCAGGTCGGCGCTGCTGTCCTGGACCAGCGACCAGCAAACGGCGGCAGAGAAGGCATCGCCGGCGCCGGTCACATCGACCACTTTTACCTGGTGCGCGGCCAGCCACACCAGCTGGCCGGCGCGGGTGTGGAACACGCCCTGGCTGCCGCAGGTGACGATGACGTCGCGCGCGCCGCGTTGCTGCACCTCGGCACAGGCGGCGCGCACATCGGCTTCGGTGGGGAGCGGGCGGCCGGCCAGGGTTTCAAGTTCGGCGCGGTTGAGGATCAACAGGCGCACGCCGTGCAGGTCGTGCGGCAGGCGCGCCATCTTGGGCTGCGAGACGGCGACGAGAACCAGCGGTGCGCCAGCGGCGTCGTTTCGGGCGCTGTCGATCAGCGCGGCCACCGTGTCGCGTGGCAGGTTCAGGTCCGCGACCGTGAGCGCGGCGTCGGCGCGTTGCGGCGCGCGGCTGGCCAGAAATTCGGGTGTCAGCTGGTCGTACAGCGCCATGTCGGCCAGGGCCACGTGCAGCTCGCCCTCGGCGTCGAGGATGGCGGTGTAGGTGCCGCTGGCGGTATTGGCCAGCGCCAGGCTGCCGCGCGTGTCGATGCCGGTGGCCTGGGCATGGTCTTGCAGTGCGCGGCCGGCGCCGTCGTCGCCGAGGGCGGTCAACAGCGCCACCGGGGTTTGCAGGCGCGCCAGGTTCTCGGCGATATTGCGCGCCACGCCGCCATAGGCTTCCGAGGCAGTGGCGGGATTCGAGGTGCCGGCTTGCAGGGCGGCGATGGTGCGCAGCTTGCGGTCCACGTTGGCCGCGCCGATGCACACCACCGGGCGCTGGTCGCGCGGCGCCGGCAGCACGTAGGCACGGCCGAGCAGGCGCCGCTCGCGGATCAGGCTGGCGATATGGCCGGCCACGGCAGAGCGCGACAGGCCCAGGTCTGCCGCCAGGTCCTGCTGCGAGATGAAGGGATTGGCGCGGATCAGCTGGTACAGCTGTTCCTTCTTGGAGAGTTCGTTCACAAGGAATGGTCTGGGTTAAACATTTGTCTGCGATGGTAAACAAATGTCTAAAAGCGGTCAACCGCTATCAGTAGCTTGCGTCAGCGAAGTTTCGGATGATTTATAATACTGGCCCATTTATATGCGCCAAGTATAAATGGACAAGAAAAATGGTATTTGCCATACATAATGGGGATGAGGCATCATGTCGCATCTCCATGCTCGTCCAATGGCCGTCTCTCGGCGCAACCCGATCGGCCCATCCCAAGAACAACAGAGGAAAATCATGTCCAGCAACTCCCCATTCCAGGCCGCCGAAATCGTCCGTGCCCGCATTCCTGCAGACTTCAAGCCACGCGTGGCGATGATCCTGGGCTCCGGCCTGGGCGTGCTGGCCGAGCAGATGACCGACGCAGTCACCATCAGCTTCAACGAGCTGCCGGGCTTCCCGATCAGCACCGTGCACGGCCACGCCGGCGAACTGGTGGTGGGCACCCTGGCGGGCGTGCAGGTGGTGTGCATGAAGGGCCGCGGCCACGTGTACGAAGGCTATGGCATGGGCGTGATGACCAGCGCCGTGCGCACCATGAAACTGCTGGGCTGCGAGATGCTGTTCGTGACCAATGCGGCCGGTTCGCTGCGCACCGAAGTCGATGCCGGCTCGCTGGTGGCGCTGACCGACCATATCAACTACCTGCCGGGCACCCCGATGATGGGCCCTAACGACGAGCGTTTCGGTCCACGCTTCTTCAGCATGGCCAACGCCTACGATGCCGACCTGCGCGCGCTGCTGCACGCGTCGGCCAAGGAAAAGAACGTGCCGCTGCACGAAGGCGTGTACATCGCCTACGCCGGTCCCAACTTCGAAACCCCGGCCGAAATCCGCGCCTTCAAGACGCTGGGCGCCGACGTGGTCGGCATGTCGGTGGTGCCGGAAGTGGTGTCGGCCCGTCATTGCGGCCTGAAGGTGGTGGGCGTGTCCGCCATCACCAACCTGGCAGAGGGCCTGTCGCCGTTCCCGCTGTCGCACGAGCAAACGCTGAAATACGCAGCCGTTGCCGCCACGTCGCTGATCGAAGTGATTTTGGCCTTCCTGGCCAACGTGGGCAAAACCCCGCAGGCGTAAGTAATACCCGAAGGGGCGGCTGGTCCGCCCTTTTTTGCTTTTGAAGGAGCACACCATGAAACGCGCATTTATCCTCCTGCTTGATTCCTTCGGCCTCGGCGCCACGCCCGACGCGGACAAGTACAACGATGTCGGCGTCAACACTTTCGGCCATATCGCCGACTGGGCCGCCAAGGCTGGCACGCCGATGCAGTTGCCGGTGATGGAAAAACTGGGCCTGGCCGCGGCCGCCCATGCCGCCAGCGGCGAGTGGGCCCAGGGTTTCAACCAGCGTGACGGTTTCACCGCCGCCTACGGCGCCGCGCGCGAGCGCTCCACCGGCAAGGACACCCAGTCCGGCCACTGGGAGATCGCCGGCGTGCCGGTGGAATTCGACTGGGGCTACTTCCCGAAAACGGTGCCGTCGTTCCCGGCGGAGCTCACGCAAAAGCTGCAGGAACTGACTGGCGTGCCGGGTTTTCTCGGCGACTGCCACGCCTCGGGCACGGAAATCATCAACAAGCATGGCGATGAACACGTCGCTACCGGCAAACCGATCATCTACACCTCGGCCGATTCGGTGCTGCAGATCGCCGCGCATGAAGAATCGTTCGGCCTCGAGCGCCTGTACCAGGTGTGCGAGATCGCCTTCAAGCTGGTGGAGCCGTACAACATCGGCCGCGTGATCGCGCGTCCGTTCACCGGCGCCGACGGCAATTACACCCGCACCACCAACCGCCACGACTACGCGGTCGCGCCACCGGCGCCCACCTTGCTCGACCACGTGAAGAACGATGGCGGCGAAGTGATCGCGCTCGGCAAGATCAGCGACATCTTTGCCACGCAAGGCGTGTCGCGCGTGGTCAAGGGCAAGGACAATATGGCGCTGTTCGACGCGCTGCTGAAAGTCCAGGACGAGGCGGGCGACAAGTCGCTCACGTTCGTTAACTTCGTCGACTTCGACCAGGCTTTCGGCCACCGCCGCGACGTTACCGGCTACTCGAACGCGCTGCACGAAATGGATGCGCGCCTGCCCGAGTTCATCGCCCGCATGCAGGACGGCGACGTGGCCGTGATCACCGCCGACCATGGTTGCGACCCGACCTGGCCCGGCTCCGACCACACGCGCGAACACATCCCGATGATTTTCTTCGGCCCCGGTATCAAGCCGCAGCAGTTGCCGATCTCCGAATCGTTCTCCGACATCGGCCAGACCCTGGCGCACCACCTGGGCGTGCCACCACTTTCCAACGGAAACAACCTGTTATGAGCCAAGACTTGCACCTCGCTGATTTCAAGCGTAACGAAGCCGTCCCGCTGGACCTGGGCTGGATCAACCACATCCACATCAACAAGAGCGCGGCCGACCGCCGCGCCGCCAGCCTGGCCAACCGCCGCACGGTGAAAAAAGAGTACCAGGCCGCGTGGCTGGTCAAGGCCATCGGCCTGATCGACCTGACCACGCTGTCCGGCGACGATACCCCGGGCCGCGTGGAGCGCCTGTGCCGCAAGGCCATGCGTCCGCTGCGCGCCGACCTGGTCGAGGCGCTGGGGCTGTCCGATTACCCGCTCACCACCGGCGCCGTGTGCGTGTACCACGAGATGATCAAGCCGGCGGGTGAAGTGCTGCAAGGCCGCCTGCCGATCGCCGCCGTTTCCACCGGCTTCCCGGCTGGTCTCACCAGCATGGAAACCAAGGTGCGCGAGATCGAATTGTCGGTGGCTGCCGGCGCGTCCGAGATCGATATCGTGATCACGCGCCAGCACGTCCTGACCGGCAACTGGCAGGCGCTGTACGACGAGATGCTGGCTTACCGCCAGGCCTGCGGCGACGCGCACGTGAAAGCCATCCTGGCCACCGGTGAACTGGTGACGCTGGAAAACGTGGCCAAAGCGTCGTGGGTGTGCATGATGGCCGGCGCGGACTTCATCAAGACGTCCACCGGCAAGGAGCCTGTGAATGCCACGATTCCCGTGTCGCTGACGATGGTGCGCGCGATTCGTGACTACCACGAGCAGACCGGCTTCAAGATCGGCTACAAGCCGGCAGGCGGCGTGGGCACGGCCAAGGCGGCCCTGCAATACCTGACGCTGATGAAGGAAGAACTGGGTAACGAGTGGCTCGAACCGCACCTGTTCCGCATCGGTGCTTCGAGCCTGCTGACCGACATCGAACGCCAGCTCGAGCACTACGTGACCGGCAATTACTCGGCCGCTCATCGTCACGCCCAACCTTAAGAATCTGGACACGTCATGCCATCAATTAAAGAGATCCTCAACACCATGGAATACGGCCCAGCACCCGAAAGCCAGAAAGAAGCGCAAGCGTGGCTGGAACAACACGGCCGCACCTTCGGCCTGTTCATCGACAACGCCTGGACCGACGCCGGCGCACTGTTCGCCTCCACCAACCCGGCCGATGCCTCGAAACTGGCCGACCTGACCCAAGCGACCGGCGACGATGTCGACCGCGCCGTAGCCGCCGCGCGCCGCGCGCAGCCGGGCTGGCAGGCACTGGGCGGCCATGGCCGCGCCAAGGTGCTGTACGCGATCGCACGCCTGCTGCAAAAGCATGCGCGCCTGTTCGCGGTGCTGGAAACCCTGGACAACGGCAAGACCATCCGCGAAACCCGCGACGTCGATCTGCCGCTGGCCGCGCGCCACTTCTACTACCACGCCGGCTGGGCGCAACTGCAAGCCGAAGAATTTGCCGACTACCGCGCCGTGGGCGTGGTGGGCCAGATCGTGCCGTGGAATTTCCCGCTGCTGATGCTGTCGTGGAAAATCGCACCGGCGCTGGCCGCCGGTAACACGGTGGTGTTCAAGCCGGCCGAATTCACGTCGCTGACCGCCATGCTGTTTGCCGAAATCTGCGTGCAGGCGGGTGTGCCAGCGGGCGTGGTCAACATCGTTACCGGCGACGGCGCCGTGGGCGAAGCCATCGTCAACCACGCGGGCATCGACAAGCTGGCGTTTACCGGTTCCACCGAAGTCGGTCGCCAGATCCGCATTGCCACTGCCGGCAGCGGCAAGAAGCTGTCGCTGGAACTGGGCGGCAAGTCGCCGTTCATCGTCTTCGAAGATGCCGACCTGGACGCAGCCGTGGAAGGCCTGGTCGATTCGATCTGGTTCAACCAGGGGCAGGTATGCTGCGCCGGTTCGCGCCTGCTGGTGCAGGAATCGGTCGAAGCCAAGTTCCTGGCCAAGCTGCGCGCGCGCATGGACAAGCTCACGCTCGGTGCGCCGCTGGAAAAATCGATCGACGTCGGCGCGCTGGTCGATCCGATCCAGCAGCAGCGCATCACCGAACTGGTGGAATCGGCCCGCGCCGAAGGCTGCACCGTATACCAGCCGGCGTGCGATATTCCCGTCGATGGCGCCTGGTTCCCGCCCACGCTGATCACCGGCGCCTCCACCTCGGCTGCCGTGGCGCAGGCCGAGATCTTCGGACCGGTGCTGGTCGCCATGAGCTTCCGCACCCCGCCGGAAGCGGTACAACTGGCCAACAACACCGTGTATGGCCTGGCCGCGTGCGTGTGGACCGAGAACATCTCGCTGGCGCTCGACGTCGCGCCGCAGATCAAGGCTGGCGTGGTGTGGATTAACACCGCCAACCAGTTCGACGCCGCCTGCGGCTTCGGCGGCTACCGAGAGTCCGGCTTCGGCCGTGAAGGCGGCCGCGAAGGCATGTACGAATATCTGACCGCGCTGTCGGAAGATGCACGTCCTGCTGCGCCGGTCCTGGCTGCTCCGGCCAAGATCAAGGCGCCGGCGCCGATTGCTGCCGGTGGCGCGTTTGCCATCGACCGCACCGCCAAGATGTACATCGGCGGCAAGCAGGCGCGCCCTGACGGCGCCTACAGCCGCGCGGTGCACGGTGCCGATGGCGCGTTCATCGCCGAAGTGGGCGAGGGCAGCCGCAAGGACATCCGCAACGCGGTGGAAGCGGCCCACAAAGCCGGCGGCTGGTCGAAAGCGACCGCGCACAACCGCGCGCAAGTGCTGTACTACATCGCTGAAAACCTGGCTGCACGTGGCGAGGAATTCGCGGCGCGCATCAGCGCCATGACCGGCGCCTCGAGCGCCAGCGCCGAGAAGGAAGTGCAGGCTTCGATCGAACGCCTGTTCTACTACGCAGCGTACGCCGACAAGTACGACGGCCTGGCGCACCAGCCGCCGATGCACGGTGTGACCGTGGCGCTGAACGAACCGGTCGGCGTGATCGGCATCGTGTGCCCGAACGAGGCGCCGCTGCTGGGACTGATCTCGCTCGTCGCTCCTGCCATCGCGATGGGCAACCGCGCGGTGGTGGTGCCGTCCGAAGCGCATCCGCTGTCGGCCACCGATTTGTACCAGGTGTTCGATACGTCGGACCTGCCCGGTGGCGTGGTGAACATCGTCACCGGCAGCGCCGACGAACTGGCGCGCACGCTGGCCACGCACAGCGACATCGACGCCGTGTGGCGCCACGACGGCTCGGCTGCCGGTTGCGCTGAAGTGGAGCGCCTGTCGGCCGCGTCGCTCAAGCGCACCTGGGTGGGCGGCGCCAAGGGCCGCGACTGGTATAGCACGGCCCAAGCCGGCGGCCGCGCAGTGCTGGCGCATGCGTCGCAAGTCAAGAATGTCTGGATTCCTTACGGCGTTTAACGCTTAAGGACAGGACAATCAGGGCCGGCGTTCCTTTGGAGCTGCCGGCCCGTATCACTTTCAGCACCATATTTCCAAGCGGAGAATCGCATGTTTTTACCTCAAGAGATCATACGCAAGAAGCGTGACGGCGGCGTGCTGTCGGCCCAGGAGATCCAGTTCTTCGTCGGTGGCATCACCACCAAAAGCATCACCGAAGGCCAGATCGCCGCACTGGCGATGGCCGTGTATTTCAACGACATGACCATGGACGAACGCGTGGCGTTCACCTTGGCCATGCGCGACTCGGGCGAAGTGCTGGACTGGCGCTCGCTCGATTTGCCGGGTCCCGTGGTCGATAAACACTCTACCGGCGGTGTCGGTGACGTGGTCTCGCTGCTGTTGGGCCCCATGATCGCTGCGTGCGGCGGCTTCGTGCCGATGATCTCGGGCCGTGGCCTCGGTCACACCGGCGGCACGCTCGACAAGTTCGATTCGATCCCCGGCTACAGCACGGTGCCGGACAACGCCTTGTTCCGCAAAGTGGTCAAGGAAGTGGGCGTGGCCATCATCGGCCAGACGGCGTCGCTGGCGCCGTCCGACAAGATTTTCTATGGTGTGCGCGATGTCACCGCCACCGTGGAATCGGTGGCCATGATCACCGGCTCGATTCTGTCGAAAAAACTGTCGGCCGGCCTCGATGCGCTGGTGATGGACGTGAAGACCGGCACCGGCGCCTTCATGCCCACGTACGAAAAGTCGGTGGAACTGGCCGAGAGCATCGTCCAGGTGGGTAACGGCGCGGGCATGACCACGTCCGCCATCCTGACCGACATGAACGAATCGCTGGCGCCGTACGCCGGCAACGCGGTGGAAGTACGCGGCGCGATCGACTACCTGACCGGCAAGTCGCGCCCCGCACGCCTGCACGAAGTGACGATGGCGCTGTGCGCCGAGATGCTGGTGCTGGGCAAGCTGGCCGCGACCGAAGACGAAGCGCGCGCCAGGCTGCAAGCATCGCTCGACAGCGGCGAAGCGGCCGAGCGCTTCGCCCGCATGGTCACGGCCCTGGGCGGCCCGGCCGACCTGATGGACAACCCGGACAAGTACCTGGAACGCTCGCCGATCATCGTGCCGGCGCCAGCGCTGGTTTCCGGCTACGCGGCCACCACCAACTGCCGCGAAATCGGCCTGGCCGTAGTCTCGCTGGGCGGCGGGCGCCGCCGCGCGGCCGATCCGATCGACTTCGCGGTCGGCCTGACCGGCCTGGCGGGCCTGGGCGACAAGATCGAGGCCGGCCAGCCGCTGGCAATGGTCCATGCGCGCACGCAGGAAGCAGCCGACCAGGCGATCCGCGAGATCCAGGCGGCGTACCAGATCGGCGAGACGGCACCCGCCGCCAACCCGGTGGTATACCGCACGATCCGCCCGTAACCCCGAAACAGCCGGATGGCAGTGCGGGGTCAGAGCCGCCGCCAGCCGGCATCACAAAAACAAGAGGACACCATGAACAAACAAGAACTGATCGCCGAAGCCACCGCCGCGCGCCTGAAGGCTTACACGCCGTACTCCAACTTCAAGGTCGGCGCCGCGCTGCAAACCCGCGACGGCAAGGTTTTCCACGGCTGTAACGTGGAAAACGCCGCCTATGGCTTGTGCAACTGCGCCGAGCGCACCGCGTTCTTCAGCGCCTTTGCCCACGGCTACCAGCCCGGCGACTTCGACCAGCTGGTCGTGATCGGCGAGACCGACGGCCCGATCGCCCCGTGCGGCGCATGCCGCCAGGTGATCCTGGAACTGGGCGGCGACGAGCTGCCGGTGCTGCTCACCAATCTCAAGGGCGACATTTTGGAGACCACGGCAGCCGAACAGCTGCCCAACGGGTTCGGCCGCGCCGACCTGAAGAAGTAAGTCCTTGGTCTTCAAGAAGACAATCGATGTCCAGGCCGCCGTCGCCATTGCGGCGGCCGAGGCCATCGCGGCCAAGACCCAGGGCACGTTCGGTGTTGGTGGCCTGATGCTCGACCAGCACGGCAACGTGCTCAAGTCGCTGCACAACAACGTCGTTTTGCACGGCCTGGTGTTCGACCCCACCGCGCACGGCGAACGCCAGCTGATCGACTGGTACTACGCCGAACGGGCCCGGGGCCGCGCGCTGCCGCCGCCCGAAGATATCACCATCGTCACCACGCTCGACCCGTGCTGCATGTGCAGCGGCGCGATCCTGGCCGGCGGCTTCAACGTGGTGGCAGCCGCGCCCGACCGCATTGCCGGCATCAACTACGATGAGGCGGCTGTGTTCGAAGCGCTGCCGGCAGGCTTGCGCACACAGGCGCAACGCAGCTTCAGCTACCCGGCGGTGCTGGGCGCATCGCTGTATGCGCGCGCGGGCGCCGGCGCCACGCCGCGCTCGTTCTTCATCGGTAAAACCATTGCGGAGGCCACCCAGGCGCTGTGCGCGCTGGCGTTCGAAGCCACTTCGCGCGAAGTGGTGGCGTTGTTCGGCGCCGACCGCGCGCGCGATCAGCTGCGCGACCCGGCCACGCTGGCGCCCGACCACCGCATCGTGCGCGCGCTCAAACAGCTGCATCCCGATGCGCTGACGTACCGCTGCGCACCGCATGCGCCTGACGCCGGCCTGGCGCCGTTTTTGCTGCAAGCCATGGCGCGGGACCAGGGCAATGAGAAGGAAGGTCACCACGCCAGCCACAGCGCAGGCGCCGCTGTATCCAAAGGCGACGCCGTGGCCCTGCTCGACGCCTTCGGCAACCTGCTGCTGTGCATGTCCGGCAAGCGCGCGCAGTCGGGCATCCGCACCGCGTTCATGGAAATCACGCGCGCCTACGCGCAGCTGCGCTACAAGCTGATGGACGGCGCCACGCCGGAGGAACAGGAAGAGGTGCGGCGGTACCTGGGCCACCCGCGCGAAGGCACGTTCGTGTTTGCGCACGGACCGGACCACGGCGCCGCCAGCTTCATGGACCTGGGCGCCTGGGCCTCGACCATGGAAGGCCCGCTGCCCGATCACAACCCGCACCAGTTCCAGTACGTGACGCCACGCATCGACGCAGCAGCCCTGGCCGCCCTGTGCGCCGCCATGCCACCGCTGTACCGCGACGTCATCCGCCTGCATCCTACCCAGGTCCGTGACCAGGCGCTGGTCGCTGCCCTCAAGCGCCCGGCCTGACCGCCAGAGCAAGGAGCCGCAACGCAGCGCTGGAGGTCAGGGTGGGTGCTCCATCAGGTTTGCGGGTCGTAGGTGCCGATACTCCAGATATGCCCCTCCGGATCGCGGCAGGTAAACCCCCGGCCGCCGTAGTCTTCGTCCTTGATGTCGAGCAGGATCTCGGCGCCAGCCTCGAGCACCCGGCTGTACACGTGGTCGGCGTCGTTGACGACCAGGTAGGTGCTTTGCGTGACCGCATGGCCGATGTCGGCCGGCTGTTTCATCAGGCGGCCGAACTCGGTGTTGAAGACGGAACTGAGCATGATCACGCCATTGCCGAATACCAGCTGGGCGTGGGCGATGGTGCCGTCGTCGTTGGGCACCACCAGCTGGGGTTCGAAGCCGAAGGTGTCGCTCAGCCATTTGATGGCGGCCGGCGCATCGCGGTAGCGCATGCAGGGCACGACATTGCACAAGGTTGGCTTGGGGATGCTGGTCATGGTTCCTCCAGTGCGGAAAGTGGAACTGTTTCGATCACCGAACGGGTAGCAAGTTCAATGACAATTCAGTATAGCCTGATCCCCATCAAGCGTATTCACATTTGCTGGAACTTGCCGGCATGGCCCCGGCTTACTTCCAGCAGCGCCGGATGGTTGCGTACCTTGAGCATTTGCCGGCCGCGCAGGTCGCGCGTGATGCCTTCGATGGCGTCCACCCGTACCAGGGTCGAGCGGTGGATGCGCCAGAATTCGTCGGGGTCGAGCTCGTCCGCCAGCTCCTTGAGCGGCTTGCGGATCAGCACTTCCGACTGGCCGGTCTGGACCCGCGTGTATTTTTCGTCGGCCTGGAAGTACAGCACCTCGCGCGTGCTGATCATGCGCAAGTTGGCGCCCACCACGGCCTGGATCCAGCGCAGGTAGTCGGGCGCTGCCGGCGCTGCGGACGGTCGGCCTGGCTGTGTCAGCAGCGCTTTCAGCTGGCGCTCGATGTCGGTCGGCTGGCGGCCCACCAGCTGCTGCAGGCGCGCGCACGTGGTCTTCAGGCGTTCGCCGCCCACCGGTTTCATCAGGTAGTCGAGCGCGCCCTGTTCGAACGCCTCGATCGCGTACTGGTCGTAGGCGGTGACGAACACCAGGTGGCAGCGCCTGAACAGCAGGCGCGCCGCTTCGATGCCGGACAGGCCCGGCATGCGGATGTCGAGGAAGACGATGTCGGGCTGGTGCTGGCCGGCCAGCGCCACGGCCTCAATGCCGTTGGCCGCTTCGGCCACGATGTCGAGCGCGGGCCAGGCGTCGCGCAGGCGGCTGCGCAGTTGCTCGCGCATGCCTTCCTCGTCGTCGGCGATCAGCGCGGTAGGGCGGTTCATGGCGCACCGCCGGCGAAAATGTCTGGCGCATAGGGCAGGCGGATGCTGGCGCGGGTGCCGCCGGTGAGCGGCGCCTCGATCACCAGCTGGGCGCGCTGACCGTACAGGATGCGCAGCCGCTCGCGGACATTGGCCAGCCCCAGGCCGTCGCCCGCATGCACATTGAAGCCGATACCGTCGTCGAGCACATCGACTTGCAGCACCTGCCCCTCGACGCTGGCGCGGATATCGATGCGTCCGCCCGCGATCTTCGGCTCCAGTCCGTGCTTGATGGCGTTCTCGATCAGGATCTGGAGCATCATCACCGGGAAGGTCGCGCTTTGCATCTCGTCGGGCACATCGATCGACACGGCCAGCCGTGCGCGCATGCGCGCCTGCATGATGGCCAGATACGCGCGCGACATCTCGATCTGCCGGCCCAGGGTGCCGGCGCCGCGTGCGCGCATCTGCGGCAGCGTGGCGCGCAGGTAGTCGATCAGGTTCTGGTGGATGCGCGCGGCCTGCGGCGGATCGGTCTCGATCAGCTGGCCGATCAGGGCCAGGGTGTTGAACAGGAAGTGGGGCTCCACCTGCGCCTGCAGCGCGGCCATGCGCGCTTCGACCAGGCGCCGTTCCAGGCCTTCTTCGTCGGCATGGGTGGTGGCGTCGCGCGCTTCGAGTTCGGCGCGGCGCTTGCCGCCGGCGAGCACCTTCAGTCCCAGCGACAGCACGATGAAGGCGCCGGTCTGCTCGGGATGGCCGAACGGCGTCATGCCGAAGATCATGACCAGCAGCCAGATGATCACCAGCTTGCGCCATTCCACCTGGGCCAGCCAGTCGAAAAAGCGCCACCACAGGGTGGCCGTGATCTCGCCGATTTCGCGCACGATGTCGAGCGCGCCCTTGGCGTTGCTGTAGCCGGCTGCGGTCAGCCGGCCCTTTTTCATTGCAGCGGCTCCTTGATGACGCGGCCCCGCTGGCCGTCGCAGGCGCACATCACCAGTTTCACCACCAGGAAGATGGCAAACAGGGTCAAGGCCAGCGGCAGGATGCTGACGATGAAGGCCAGCAGCAGCGCGGCGCCCAGCAGCGCCGGCCAGGACAGGCGACGGATGGTGCGCGCACCGAAGCGCAACGCCTGGGTGAAAGCGCGGGTGATCTCATCGACGACATTGCCGGCGTTGTGGAAAAAGTTGCTCATGGTGGTCTCCCTGGTGAAGTGTTGATCGGTGTTGATGGAGTCACTGTAGCGGTGGCGTCCGTCGTCCGGGCGCGGTTTCCGATCAACTGCGGTTTTGGCGGGATCAGCGGCGACTGCGCGCGACAAGCGGGGCGGGGCTGTACCCAGGCGTGGATGGTGCGTTGCAGAAAAAAACTGTCAATTGCAAAAAATAAAGTATTCAAATTGCAATTATGGTGATATCATCGCAATTATTGTTGTGGATATGGAATCTAACTGATCCCGATCACAACCTTCCACCAATTTTTAAGGATAAGTCACCATGATGGTTCGTACCTGTGTCGCTCTTGCCGCTTCCACCCTGTTCGCAGGCGTTGCACACGCCGCGCCATTGACGGCTGACGAAATGCTCAAGCAGTTCAACGTGGTGGTGAAGGGCGATATGACTTCGACTTCGCACGTCGATGGCCGCACCTACGTCGCAGGCAACCTGCAGGGCGGCGATTATGTCCAGCACGCTTCGGACACCGCCAAGTCGGCCTATGCCGGCCTGACCGTGGGCGGCAGCGCCAGCGGCAATCTGCATGTGAACGGCCTCGGCGCCGTGGTAGGCGGCAGCGCCAACGGCATCATTGTCAACACTGGCCAGGCCTACGTGGGCGGCAGCGCCACCTCGTCGACGTTCAATGGCGACGCCTGGGTGGCTGGCGCCGCCACCAATGTCAACTTCAATGGCAAGGGCCATGCCGCCAGCTACAGTGGCACCAATAACAACCGTCCGCTGGCCTCGACCACTGCCGTGATGGACGCCGCCCGCGCCGCCGCCACCAGCACCGACTTCTCGAACGTGATCAACAATATGAGCACGAAGCTGGCGGCGCTCAAGGGCACGACCGGCACCTCGGTAGGATTCTCCAACAACGACCACAAGGTGACCTTCAGCGGCACCGGCAATGCCAGCGGCGTGCTGGTATTCGACCTGACCTCGCTCGACAGCAAGATCTTCTCGGCCAATACCAACGAGTTCGCGTTCAACCTGACCAACGCCAGCACGGTAATCTTCAACACCGACAACAAGGTCCTGTCGCTGAGCGCCAACATCCTTGCTCCAAACAGCCTCGGCAGCTCGCTGATCTGGAACTTCGCCGGCGCCACCAGCGTGACCGTGGACCGTACCTTTGTCGGCCAGGTCGTGGTGGCTGATGGTACGTTCAGCAACCTCGGCGGCGCCAATGTCGAGGGTGGCGTGTATGCCAAGGCATTCAACCAGCAGGGCGAAGTGCACTTGCAACAGTTCAGCGGCAGCCTGGCCACTGCCGTGCCGGAAGCGGAAACCTACGCCATGATGCTGGCCGGCCTGGGCATGCTGGGCTTCATGGCCCGCCGCCGCAAGCAGGATTAAATTTGTTGAGTTGTAGAAATGGAAAATGTTTTGCGTAAATATAATTTATGCTAGACTCGGGGGTTCTACCTAAAAAGGGAACCCCTGCCATGTCCGTTTCGACAATTACCGCCCGCTTCATCTCGTCTGTTGCCCTTGCCTCCGCAATGACCGTAGCGCATGCCGACGTGCTCGAGATCGACCTGGGCGGCGCCGCTGTCTATTCGTTCAACGATTTCAAGTCCGGCAGCGGCAGGGTGGATGGATCGATCCTGGCCGGCCGCGACATCAGCCTGGCCAATTATTCCGTCAATACCAGCAACACCGGCGCCTACGGCGACTACGCGGTGGTTGCGGGCCGCGATTTCACGTTCACCAGCGGCAATGTCGGCCACGGCAGCACCTACGTGGGCGGCACCAGCTACCTGAACCAGAGCGGCACCCTGAACGGCCCGGTCACCACCGGCATCGCGCCAGCCGACCTGAATGCGCTTTCCACGTCGCTCACGCAAACTTCGAACGCGCTGGCGGCGCTGACGCCTACTGCCAGTACCGAGCAAAAATGGAACGGCATCTTCATCAACGGCACCAACAGCCAGGTCGAAGTGATCAACCTCGACGCCAGCTGGCTCGATTCCAGCAGCTGGTACAGTTTCTCGAACCTGAGCGCGGGCGCCACGCTGATCGTCAACTTCCTCGGCGACAGCGCCACGTTCAAGGGTGGCTTCAGCGCGTTCGACGGCTACAACGTGCTGTTCAACTTTGCCGACGCCACCACCCTCAATTTTCAGAATGGCTTCAACGCCAACGTGCTGGCGCCCAAGGCTACCGTGACCGGTGGCAGCGGCACTATCTACGGCACGGTGGTGGTCAATGACTGGAATTCTTCGGTGACCATCGGTAACGCCGCAGGCGGGGGCTTTGCTGCCGTTGACGTGCCGGGACTGGTGCTGGTCGCCACGGCCGTGCCGGAAGCGCAAACCTGGGCAATGCTGCTGGCGGGTCTGGGGTTGGTAGGCTTTACCGCCCGCCGCCGCAAGAGCGCCTGACAAGCCGCTCAGGGCGGCGTTGCAGCGCCTTGCCGTACGCTCGTACTGTCTGCGGCGCTGCGCCTTGCCCTGAGCGGTTGTCAGGCGCTCTTGGAGCTTCGTGGCCGTACGTTCGTACTGCCTGCGGCGCTGCGCCTTGCCTTGAGCGGTTGTCAAGCGTTCCTGGATACCAAGGGCACTCCAACCGCCGCCAGCACCATATCGACGATCAGCTGTTCGGCGTCGTCGAAATCCTTTTTGCCCAGCTGCTTGCGGTTCAGCACCAGCGCCATCTGCGGCGCGAAGTCGGCGTAGGACTGGGTCATGGCCCAGATCGCGAACAGCAGGTGGGTGGCGTTGACCGGGGCGATCTTGCCCGCCGCGATCCACTGCTCGAACACGGCGATATCCTTGCGCAGCAGCGGCACCACGCGGCGCTGGATCTGCGCGCCGTACAACTGGGCGCCGCTGATCACCTCCATCGCATACACGCGCGACGCCCACGGCTGCTCGCGCGAAAACTTCAGCTTGGCCTGCACATAGGCGCGCAGCACCGCCTGCGGCTCCTGGTCGCCTGCCGCCAGGCTGTCCATCCGTTCCAGCCAGTCGTCGAGCACATCGTCGAGCACGCGCTCGTACAGGGCCTGCTTGGTGGGGAAGTAGTACATCAGGTTCTGCTTCGACAGGCCGGCCCGGTCGGCAATGGTGGCGATCGATGCGCCCTCGTAGCCGCTTTCGGCAAACACGCGCACGGCCACGACTACGATGTCGGCTTCGAGCTTGTCGCGGTTGATGATGCGGCGCTTGATCCGTGGTGCTGCTGGCAGTTTGACGATCGACATGTTCAGCTCTTTCAGGCGGGGCGGACCGACTGCAGGAAGTCCAGCAGTTGCGGGTGGTTGCTGTAGGCGACATTGAAGCGGAACCAGACCGACTCGGGCGGTCGCAGCATGAAGAAATCGCACGGCGAGAGCAGGATGCCGGCCTTGAGCGCCGCATCGGCGATGGTCTTGCCATTCCAGTCGGGGCGGGGTGAAACATCCCAGCCGGCGGAGACGAACATGCCGCCGCGCGGCTTGGCCAGCGGCGCCATGCCGATGTTGCGCAGACTCTCGATGGTGCGCTCGCGGCCCGATTCGAGCTGCGCCATCAGCTTGTCCACCATGCGTTTATACGGCCGCGCGCTGATGGCGTGGTACACGGCGCGCTCGTTGATCTCGGAGGTCGTCAGCCCCGCCAGCATTTTCACGCGCAGCAGCTCGGGCAGCAGCGAGGCGGACGCACAGATCGATCCCACCCGCAGCACCGGCGACAGCGTCTTGGAAAAGCTGCCCACGCGGATCACCCGCCGCAGGCCGTCCATAGCTGCCAGTGACGCCTCGCCGCGCTGCGCCAGCTCGCGGTAGATATCGTCCTCCACCAGCCAGAAATCGAACTGCTCGGCCAGGGCCAGCAGCCGGTGCGCCTGCGCCGCCGACAGGGACGTGCCCAGCGGGTTTTGCAGCACCGTGTTGACGAACATGAGCTTGGGCTGGGTGAGGGCGGCCTGGCGCGCCAGCAGCTCGACATCGATACCGTGTTCGCCGCGCGGAATGCCGACCGCGATGCAACCGTGGTGCAGGATCAGCGAGTGCAGGTTGCTGTAGCCGGGATCTTCGACGAACACCGTGTCGCCGGGGCGGGTGAGGGTGCGCAGGATCAGGTCGAACGCATGGGTGGCGCCGTGGGTGAGCAGGATCTGCTCGGGATCGACCGGGAACAGGTCGTCGCTGAGGGTGGCCGCCATGTGATGGCGCAGCGTGGGAAAGCCCATCGAGTGGCCGTAGCCGCGCAACCGGCTCGACGGAATGCGCATTGCATGGCGCACGGCGTCGAGCACGGTGTCGTCGCCGTACCACTCGGGCGGCAGCCAGCCCACGCCGGCCGCCAGGGCCTCGGACACGCCCGAATACAGGTCCGGCGTGAGCGCGTCGATAGCGGTGGGCATGGTGTGCATGGCCATCGGCGTCATGGCCGGCGGCAGATCCTGGCGCGCGACAAAGTAGCCGGAACCACGGCGCGACATCAACAGCCCCAGCGTGACCAGGCGGTCGTACGACTCCACAACTGTAAAGGTACTGATGCCATTACACTTGGCAAACTGCCTGACCGACGGCATTTTAGTGCCGATGCGCAACTCGCGGCGGCCCACCATGGCGGCAATCGCGGCTACGATCTGCTCGACCAGGCTGCCCTTCCTGCTGCGCTCTATGGCCAGTACCGGCCACGCTGCCGCACAGTCTGCTTGATCCACCACAATGCTTGCCGATTCCATCGTTGCGTTCCCCGCTAGCCAAAGCGAAACTGTACTGTTTTTACCACCGATACGGTTGGACTGTTTTACCGTCTGTGTATATGTGCCATAGTTATATCGCTGACTATTATTGCATCATCGTTTTGCCACTTGTAAAATTTTTTTACGGGTCGTCAAAAATTCCCCTTCATGGAGATATGCATGAACCTGTCCCGCCCCGACTCGATGGCATCGTTCTGGATGCCGTTCACCAACAACCGCGATTTCAAGGCCAACCCGCGCCTGCTGGTCTCCGCCGAAGGCATGTACTACAAGGATGTCGATGGCAACAGCATCCTCGACGGCACTGCCGGCCTGTGGTGCGTACCGTGCGGCCACGCGCAGCCGAAGATCGTCGCTGCCGTGCGCGAAATGGTGGGCCAGCTCGACTTCGCGCCCACGTTCCAGATGGGTCACCCGGCCGCGTTCGAACTGGCCGACAAGCTGATGGAATACACCAGCCACCGCTTCGGCCACGTGTTCTATACCAACTCCGGCTCCGAGGCCGTCGATACCGCGCTGAAGATGGCGCTGGCTTACCACCGCGCGCGCGGCGAAGCTGGCCGCACCCGTCTGATCGGCCGCGAACGCGGCTACCACGGCGTGGGCTTCGGCGGCATCTCGGTCGGCGGCATCGCCGGCAATCGCAAGCCGTACGGCGTGATGCTGCCCGGCGTCGATCACCTGCCGCACACGCACAATCTCGACAAGAACGCGTACACGCGCGGCGAACCGGAACACGGCTTCGAGCTGGCCGACGAGCTGGAGCGCATCGTCACGCTGCACGACGCCTCCACCATCGCTGCCGTGATCGTGGAGCCGGTGGCCGGTTCCACCGGTGTGCTGGTGCCGCCCAAGGGCTACCTGAAACGCTTGCGCGAGCTGTGCACCAAGCACGGCATCCTGCTGATCTTCGATGAAGTAATCACCGGTTTCGGCCGTCTTACCACACCGTTTGCTGCCGATTATTTCGACGTCGAACCGGACCTGATGACCACCGCCAAGGGCCTGACCAACGGCACGATTCCAATGGGCGCGGTGTTCAGCAAGCAGCACATCCACGATGCGTTCATGGATGCGCCGCCAGGCATCGAACTGTTCCACGGCTACACGTATTCGGGCCACCCGGTCGCCTGCGCGGCCTCGCTGGCCACGCTGGAAGTGTTCAAGGAACAGGACATTCTCGGCCACGCGGCTGGCATGGTCGAGTACTGGACCGATGCCGTGCATTCGCTCAAGGGCCTGCCGCACGTGATCGACATCCGTACCATCGGCCTGGTGGCCGGCATCGAACTGGCGCCGATTGCGGGCAAGCCCGGCGCACGTGCTTTTGCCGCGTTCAAGCAGGCGTTTGCGGACGGTGTGTTGATACGCGTGACCGGCGACATCATCGCGCTCTCGCCGCCGCTGGTGCTCGAGAAAAAACACGTCGACGAGTTGTTCGGCAAGCTGGCCACGATTTTGAAAAACCTCGATTGAAGCGGACTAACGACATGAACCAACTTGACACCATCACCCACTTCATCAACGGCGCCAAGCAGGACACGGCTTCCGGCCGTTACGCCGATGTCTTCAACCCGGCACTGGGCGAACCGGTCGCCCGCGTGGCGCTGGCCAGCGGGGAAGAAGTGGATGCCGCCGTGCGCGCAGCAGAAGCAGCGTTTCCATCGTGGTCGGCCACGCCGCCGCTGACCCGCGCCCGCGTGCTCTTCAAATACCTGCAACTGTGCCAGCAGCACGTGGACGATTTCGCGGCCGTGGTCACGCTCGAACACGGCAAGACCTTTGCCGACGCCCAGGGCGAGGTGGCGCGCGGCATCGAGATGGTGGAGTTCGCGGTCGGCATTCCGCAAATGCTCAAGGGCGAATTCACCGAACAGATTTCGCGCGGCATCGATGCATGGTCGGTGCGCCAGCCGCTGGGCGTGGTGGCCGGCATCACGCCATTCAACTTCCCGGTGATGGTGCCGATGTGGATGTTCCCGCTGGCCATCGCCTGCGGCAATACCTTTATTCTGAAACCGTCCGAACGCGATCCGTCGGCGTCGCTGCTGCACGCCAAACTGCTGAAAGAAGCGGGCCTGCCGGACGGCGTGTTCAACGTGGTGCAGGGCGATAAGCTGGCGGTCGATGCACTGCTCGATCATCCTTCGATTCAGGCCTTGAGTTTTGTCGGCAGCACGCCGATTGCCGAATACATTTATGCGCGCGGCTGCGCAGCGGGCAAGCGCGTGCAGGCATTGGGCGGCGCCAAAAATCACATGGTGGTCATGCCCGACGCCGACATGGACATGACAGTCGATGCCCTGATGGGCGCGGCCTTCGGTTCCGCCGGCGAGCGCTGCATGGCGATTTCCGTGGTGGTGGCGGTGGGCGACGCCGGCGACAAAATCATCGATGCACTGGCACAGCGCACGGCCGCACTGAAAGTGCGCGACGGCATGGCGCATGACGCCGAAATGGGGCCCGTGGTTTCCAGCGCGGCCAAGCAGCGTATAGAGAAACTGATCGGCGAAGGCGTGGAGCAGGGCGCCACGCTGGTGGTCGATGGCCGCAACCACGTGGTGCCCGAACGTGAGAACGGCTTCTTCATCGGCGGTACATTATTCGACCATGTCACGCCGGACATGAGCATCTACAAGGAAGAGATTTTCGGCCCCGTGCTGTGCATCGTGCGCCTGTCCGACGTGGGCAGCGCGGTGGAGCTGATCAACCGCAACGAGTATGGCAACGGTGTGGCGATCTACACGCGCGACGGCGGCACCGCGCGCGAGTTCGTGCGGCAAATCCAGGTGGGCATGGTGGGCGTGAATGTACCGCTGCCGGTGCCGATGGCGTTCAACAGTTTCGGGGGCTGGAAGCGCAGTTTGTTCGGCGATCATCACGCATACGGACCCGAAGGCGTGCGCTTTTACACGCGCCATAAAGCGGTGATGGAGCGCTGGCCGAATACCTCCACTGCTGGCGCGGAATTTGCATTCCCTCAGATGAAGTAAGACCGCTCTTTCAGCATCACGTTCACACCAAGCATCGCAGTATCTCGCCAGGAAAAAAGAATGATGATCGAATCTCTGAACTACATGCCGCATCCGAAGGAGGCCAATGCCCAATTGGCTTCCCACTTTACCGACCTGGCGCCCGCGCTCAATGCGCGCCAGGCTGCCATCGAAAGCGCGCGCTGCCTGTACTGCTACGATGCGCCGTGCACGCGAATCTGCCCGACGGGCATCGACGTCGCCAGTTTCATCCGCAATATCCACGATGAAAACATCAACGGCGCGGCCACCGGCATCCTCAAGCAAAACATTTTGGGCGGCAGTTGCGCGCGCGTCTGCCCCACCGAAATCCTGTGCGAAGACGCCTGCGTGCGCAACCACGACGCGGAAGGGCAGCCGGTTAAAATCGGCCTGCTGCAACGCTACGCGGTCGATAACATGGCGCTTACTGCGCACCCGTTTGCCCGTGCTGCATCCACCGGCAAGACCATTGCCGTGGTAGGTGCAGGACCGGCGGGCCTGTCGTGCGCGCACCGCCTGGCCATGCTGGGCAACGACGTGGTGGTGTTCGAGGCGCAGGAAAAATCGGGCGGCCTCAACGAATACGGCATCGCCAAGTACAAGCTCACCGACAACTTCGCGCAGAAGGAAGTGAACTTCCTGCTCGAGATCGGCGGCATCGAGATTCGCCATGGCCAGAAGCTCGGCGCCAACCTGCAACTGAAAGACTTACATGCGCAGTACGATGCCGTGTTCCTCGGCCTGGGACTGGGCGCCAGCAAGCAATTGGGCCTGACCGGCGAAGATGCGCCAGGCCTGCTGGCGGCGGTGGACTACATCGCCGAACTGCGCCAGGCCAGCGACCTGGCAGCACTGCCGCTGCCATCGCGCGCCATCGTCATCGGCGCCGGCAACACGGCCATCGACATGGCGGTGCAGATCCAGCGCCTCGGTGCGGAAGAAGTGACGCTGGTGTACCGCCGTGGTTTCGAAGCGATGAGCGCGACCGAACATGAACAGCATATCGCCAAGGACAACCAGGTGCGCATGCGCACGTGGGCGCAGCCGCAGCAGGTGCTGCTGGACGACGCGGGCCGCGTGCGCGGCATGCGCTTCGAGCGCACCACCGATCTTGGCGGCCGTTTGACCGGCACCGGCGAGACGTTCGAGATTGCGGCCGACGCCATCTTCAAGGCCATCGGCCAGGGCATGGATGTAGCCAGTATCAGCGATCCGCTGGCTTCGACCTTGAAACGCGACGGCGACAAGATTCATGTCGATGACCAGTTCCGCACCGTGCTGCCGAAGATTTACGCCGGCGGCGACTGCGTGGCGCCGGGCCAGGACCTGACGGTGCAGGCGGTACAACACGGCAAGCTGGCGGCCCACGCCATTCACAGCGACATCAACCTGACGAAAATGGAGGCTGCATAATGGCTGACCTGAGCATCGAATTTTGCGGCATCAAATCGGTCAATCCGTTCTGGCTCGCCTCCGCGCCGCCCACCGACAAGGCCTACAACGTGGTGCGCGCCTTCGAGGCCGGCTGGGGTGGCGTGGTGTGGAAAACCCTTGGTGAAGACCCGGCCGCCGTCAACGTCTCGTCGCGCTATTCAGCCCTGTACGGCAAGAACCGCGAAGTCATCGGCTTTAACAACATCGAGCTGATTACCGACCGTTCGCTCGAGATCAACCTGCAGGAAATCACGCAGGTCAAAAAGGACTGGCCCGACCGCGTGATCATCGTTTCGCTGATGCTGCCGTGCGAAGAAAAGCTGTGGGCCGATATCCTGCCGCTGGTAGAAGCGACCGGCGCCGACGGCATCGAACTCAATTTCGGCTGCCCGCATGGCATGCCGGAACGCGGCATGGGTGCAGCCGTGGGCCAGGTGCCCGAGTACGTGGAAATGGTCACGCGCTGGTGCAAGACGCACAGCAAGCTGCCCGTCATCGTCAAGCTAACGCCCAACATCACCGACGTGCGCGCGCCGGCCCGTGCCGCCAAGGCTGGCGGGGCCGATGCGGTCTCGCTGATCAACACCATCAACTCGATCACGCACCTGGACCTGGACCAGATGGTGGCGTTCCCGGTCGTCGGCGGCGCCAGCACCCACGGCGGTTACTGCGGTACGGCGGTCAAGCCGATTGCGCTGAACATGGTGGCGGAAATCGCCCGCGATCCGGCTACGCAAGGCTTGCCGATTTCCGGCATCGGCGGCATCGGCAACTGGCGCGACGCGGCCGAGTTCATGGCGCTCGGGTCGGGCTGCGTGCAGGTGTGTACGGCGGCCATGCTGCATGGCTTCCGCATCGTCGAAGAGATGAAGGATGGCCTGTCGCGCTGGATGGATCAGAAGGGTTACACAAAGGTGAGCGACTTCGTGGGCAAGGCCGTGCCCAACACCACCGACTGGAAATACCTGAACATGAATTACCAGGTCATTGCCCAGATCAACCAGGACGACTGCATCAAGTGCGGCCGCTGTTACGTGGCGTGCGAAGACACGTCGCACCAGTCGATCAGCCAGCTGATCGACGCTGCCGGCGTGCGCACCTACGAGGTGATCAAGGACGAGTGCGTGGGCTGCAACCTGTGCGAGATCACCTGCCCGGTGCAGGGCTGCATCACGATGGTGCCGCAGAAGACCGGCAAGCCCTACATGAACTGGACGCAAGACCCGCGCAACCCGCGCGCGGAGAACGTGGCAGCAGTAAAGGCGGTGGAAGAGACGGTGGCAGCAGTGTAGGTTTACTGGGTACGAAACTTGCAACGTTTGCAGGATGTTACTCGATGCAGCATGCCCGTCAACCCTTGGAGACCGTCCCGTGAATAACAGTGAACTTCCCGTCAGCCCGCAACTGTGGAACGAAGACCTGGCGCCCACCACCGCCGCGCAGCGCACGTGGCGCTGGTACCACTTTGCCGCGCTGTGGGTGGGCATGGTGATGTGCATTCCGGCGTACACGCTGTCGGCCAGCCTGATCGAAGGCGGCATGTCCGGCTGGCAGGCGGTGCTCACGGTTTTCCTGGCCAACGCCATCGTGCTGTTGCCGATGCTGTTGATCGGCCACGCGGGCACCAAGTTCGGCATCCCGTACGCGGTGCTGGCGCGCGCGTCGTTCGGCACGGCCGGCGCCAAGCTGCCGGCACTGATGCGCGCCATCGTCGCCTGCGGCTGGTACGGCATTCAAACCTGGTTCGGTGGCCAGATGATCTACACCTTGCTCGGGGTGTTGATGGGCGGCGAGATTGGCGGCGACAAGATCGCAGTGTTGGGCATCAACGCTGCGCAGTTGCTGTGTTTCCTGGGTTTCTGGGCCATCCAGCTGTATTACATCGTGCACGGCATGGAGTCGATCCGCAAACTGGAAACCTATACCGCACCGCTGAAAATCCTGATCTGCTTCGTGCTGCTGGCGTGGGTGCACAACAAGGCCGGCGGCTTCGGCGACCTGCTGTCGGCGCCGTCGCAGTTCGTGGAAGGCGGTAAAAAGGCTGGCCAGTTCTGGTCCGTATTCTGGCCGTCGCTCACTGCCATGGTGGGCTTCTGGGCCACGCTGGCATTGAACATTCCCGACTTTACCCGCTTTGCCAAAACCCAGCGCGACCAGGTGGTGGGCCAGACCGTGGGCCTGCCAGTGCCGATGGCGCTGCTGTCGATGATGGCGGTGATCGTTACGTCGGCCACGGTGGTCCTGTACGGCAAGGCGATCTGGGATCCGGTGGACCTGGCCAGCCGCATGACCGGCGTGGCGGTGCTGGTGGCGCTGATCATCCTGCTGATCGACACGGTGTCGGTCAACCTGGCCGCCAACCTGGTGGGGCCGGCATACGATTTTTCGGCGCTGGCGCCCAAGCGCGTCACGTACCGCACCGGCGGCTACCTGACGGCGGCCATCGCCATCGTCATGATGCCGTGGAAGATACTGGAATCGACCCAGGGCTATGTGTTCACCTGGCTGATCGGCTACTCGGCGCTGCTCGGTCCTATTGCCGGCATCCTGATCGTCGATTACTACCTGGTGCGCAAGACGGAACTCGATGTGGCGGAACTGTACCGCGAGCGCGGCCAGTACTCGTATAACAATGGCTGGAACATGGCGGCGCTGGTGGCGTTCATCGTCGGCGTGCTGCCCAATATTCCCGGCTTCCTCAATGCTGCGTTCCCGGCGTCGTTCCCGGACGTGGGCGACGGTTTTAAAACGATCTATACCTACGCGTGGTTTGTTGGCGTTGCCATCTCCGCCGTGGTGTACGGGATCATGATGAAGGGGAAAACCGTGCCCGCCGTCGGCGCGCCGGTCCACCCCTAAGGAGACTGCAATGACTACCATTATCCGTGGCGGCACCGTCGTCAACGCCGACCGTGCTTTCCGCGCCGATGTGCTGTGCTACGGCGACAAGATCGTGGCCGTGGGCGAGAACCTCGACGCGCCGGCATCGGCCAAGGTGATCGACGCCACCGGCCAGTACGTGATGCCGGGCGGGATCGACACCCACACCCACATGAACCTGCCGTTCATGGGCACCGTCACGTCCGACGATTTTTTCACCGGCACGGCGGCCGGCCTGGCCGGCGGCACCACCACCATCATGGACTTCGTCATCCCCGCGCCAGGGCAGAACCTGATCGAGGCGTACCACCAGTGGCGCGAGTGGTCGGCCAGGTCGGCCGGCGACTACACCTTCCACGTGGCGATCACGTGGTGGGATGACACCGTGCACCGCGACATGGGCATCCTGGTGCGCGACCATGGCGTCAACAGTTTCAAGCACTTCATGGCGTACAAGAACGCCATCATGGCCGACGACGAGACGCTGGTGAAAAGCTTCCGTCGCTCGCTCGAACTCGGGGCGATTCCGACCGTGCACGCGGAGAACGGTGAGCTGGTCTATCAATTGCAGCAGGACTTGTTGAAGCAGGGCCTCACCGGTCCCAGCTCGCATCCGCTGTCGCGCCCTCCGGCCGTGGAAGCGGAAGCAGCCAACCGCGCGATTGCGATTGCCAACGTATTGAACACGCCGGTGTACATCGTCCATGTCTCCTGCGAAGAGTCGCTCGAGGCGATTACCCGTGCGCGGTCCCACGGCCAGCGCGTGTACGGCGAGGCGCTGGCCGGCCACCTGGTAATCGACGACAGCGTGTACCAGAGCGAGGATCTTGAATTTGCGGCCGGCCACGTGATGAGCCCACCGTTTCGCAGCAAGCACCACCAAAAGGCGTTGTGGAACGGTCTGCAGAGCGGCAACCTGCACACGACCGCCACCGACCATTGCACGTTCTGCGCCGCGCAAAAAGCGGCCGGCAAGGATGACTTTACCAAGATCCCGAACGGCTGCGGCGGCGTGGAAGACCGCATGTCGGTGGTATGGGATGCGGGTGTGAATACCGGCGTGCTCACGCCATCGGAATTCGTGCGCGTCACGTCCACCAACGCCGCGCAAATTTTCAACATCTATCCGCGCAAGGGCGTGATTGCCGTGGGGGCGGACGCCGATATCGTGGTGTGGGACCCGCAAGGAACCCGCACCATTTCAGCCAAAACGCAATTTGCCAAGGGCGGCTTCAATGTGTTCGAGGGGCGCACCGTCAAGGGCATCCCGTCGACCACGCTGGCGGCGGGCAACGTGGTATTCCATCGCGGCGAACTGATGGCGGTGGAGGGCGCTGGCCGCCACATCGACCGTCCCGCCTTCACAGCATCCACACGAGGACTCTGACTATGACTGACATACGCATCAATGGCGACCGCCTGTGGGCGGCGCTGATGGAACTGGCTCAAATCGGCGCCACCGCCAAGGGCGGCGTCAAGCGCCTGGCGTTGACGGACCTGGACAAGCAGGGCCGCGACCTGGTGGTCAGGTGGGGCAGGGAAGCAGGGATGTCGATCACGATCGACCAGATCGGCAACGTGTTCATGCGCCGCGACGGCACCAACAACGCGCTGCCGCCGGTGATGACCGGCAGCCATATCGACACCCAGCCCACGGGCGGCAAGTTCGATGGCAACTACGGCGTGCTGGCCGGGCTGGAAGTGGTGCGCACCCTGAACGACATGAACATCAAGACCGAGGCGCCGATCGAAGTGGCCTTCTGGACCAACGAGGAAGGCTCGCGTTTCGTGCCGGTGATGATGGGTTCGGGCGTATTCTGCGGCGCCTTCAGCCTGGAGACTGCGTACGCAGCCAAGGACACCGATGGCAAGACCGTGGGCGAAGAACTGGAGCGTATCGGCTACAAGGGCGACCAGGTGCCGGGCCAGCATCCGATCGGCACGTATTTCGAGACCCATATCGAGCAAGGCCCGGTGCTGGAAGACGCGGATAAGGTGATTGGCGTGGTGCCGGCCGTCATGGGCCTGTCGTGGTACGACTGCGTGGTGACCGGCATGGAAGCCCACGCCGGCCCCACGCCGATGGGATTGCGCAAGGATGCCTTGCAAGTGTCCACCGTGATCATGCAGGAAGTGGTGGCGATCGCCAACCGCTATCCTCCGTATGGTCGTGGCACGGTAGGCATGGTGCAGGTGTTCCCCAACAGCCGCAACGTGATTCCCGGCGAAGTCAAATTCAGCATCGACCTGCGCAACGTCAACGATGAACTGCTCAACACCATGCACGGCGAACTGCTGGCGTTCATCGACAAGACGCAAAGCGACACCGGTTTGCGCATCGCGCTCGAACGCGTGTCGTACTACCCGCCATGCCCGTTCCACCCGGACTGCGTGGACGCGGTGCGCAGCGCCACCGCCAAACTGGGCTACTCGACCATGGACGTGGTCTCGGGAGCCGGCCACGACGCCATCTACGCCGCCCGCCTGGCGCCATCGGGCATGATCTTCGTACCGTGCAAGGACGGCATCAGCCACAACGAGATCGAGGACGCCAAGCCGGAGCACCTGGAGGCCGGGTGCAATGTGCTGTTTCATGCGATGCTGGAGCGGGCGGGAATAGTGTAATCTGGCGGTTGGCGCGACTGCGAAATCCCCTATGCATATAAACCGCTTTGAAGACGACGGCTTTGCGATCGTCGCAGATGTGCTCGATGAAACTGCGTGTGCGAGCATTTCGGCTTCGCTTGGGCAGGCCATAAGCGAAGGCACAGGTGCGCGCAGCATGCTGGAGATGCCTTGGTGCCGGGCGTTGGCGCGGACGATACGCCTCCACCCGCTCATTGGGGCGGCGCTGCCCGAGCATGCGGTAGCCGTGCAATGCACCTATTTTGAAAAGTCGCGCGACCAGAACTGGCTGGTCCCGATACACCAGGATCTGAGCATCCCGGTCCGGGAAAAAATCGACCACCAGGCGCTTTCGGGCTGGTCCGAAAAGGATGGCGCGATATTTGTGCAGCCGCCTGAAGCGGTTTTGCAGGAACTGGTAGCAGTAAGACTACACCTCGACGAATGCGGTAGCGACGATGGACCACTCAAGGTGTTGCCGGGCTCGCACAAGGCGGGCAGGCTTAGTGCGCAAGCTGCGTTGACCGCCCGGGACAATCTCGGAGAAGTTAGCTGCACCGTCGGTAAAGGTGGTGTCTTGATACTGCGGCCGCTGTTGCTGCACGCTTCATCCAAGGCAAACGGCTCCAGCCGCCGCCGCGTTCTGCATTTTGTGTTTGGGCCAGGGGTGCTGCCTTACGGTTTGCGCTGGCAGCATGCGGTTTGAGATCAGAAGATTAGAAGCTGCGCACAAAATCAAGCAACACCCGCGCCGCAATATCGGCATCATCGGCCGTCATGGTCTCAAGCGGATTGTGGCTGATGCCGCCGTTGCCGCAGCGGGTGAACAGCATGGCGACGTCGGTGATCGCTGCCATCGCCATTGCATCGTGGCCGGCGCCCGATAGCAGGTCGTAGCGGGGCAGGCCGGCGCGTTCCACTGCTGCGCCCAACTGGTCCATCAGGTGCGGGGCGCAGGGCGCGGCGGCGGCATCGACGATCTGTTCGAGCGCGAATTCCACCTGGCGCCGCTCGCAGATGGCGGCGATGCCTGCCAATACATCGGCCACCGCCGTCAGCCGCACCGCGTCGTCCGCCGCGCGGATGTCGAGCGAGAGCTTGCAGGCGCCCGGGATCACGTTGACCGAGCCGCCCGGCACTTCGAGCTGGCCCACCGTGCCGACAAGCGACGGCGCCTGCGCGCAGCGCTGTTCGACCAGCAGCACAATCTCTGCGGCGGCAGCAGCGGCATCCTTGCGCATGGCCATCGGCGTGGTGCCGGCATGGCTGGCCAGGCCGGTCAGTTGTACCAGGAACCGCGAGCTGCCGGCGATTGCCGTGACCACGCCCAGCGCCAGGTCGCGCTGCAACAGCACGGGGCCTTGTTCGATATGGACTTCCACGAAGGCGAGGATGTCTTCCGGCTGGCGGGCGATGGCGGGAATGCTGGTGAAGTCGTGACCGCCGGCGGCCAGCGCTGCGCGCATGGTGATGCCGTCGGCGTCTTCCTGGTCGAGCAGCGCCATGTCGAAGCGGCCTGTGATCGCATTGCTGCCCAGGAAAGTGCTCTTGAAGCGTACGCCTTCTTCTTCGGCGAAGCCCACCACTTCCAGGTGGAACGGCAGCTTCTCGCCGCGCTGGTGCAGGTGGCGCACGATGGCAATCGGCAGCAGGATGCCGAGGCGGCCGTCGTACTTGCCGCCGTTGCGCACAGTGTCGTAGTGGGAGCCGGTCATCAGGGTCCTGGCGCCCGGCGCGTCGGAGCGGTACACGCCTACCACGTTGCCCACCGCATCGATGTGGGCATCCATGCCGGCTTCGGTCATCCAGTCGCGCAGCTGTGCGGCGGTGCGCTGGTGCGCCGGGGTCATGTAGGCGCAGGTGAGGTCGAAGTCCTGCTCTTCTGCCACCTCGACATCGCTCCAGGCGGCGATGGTTTCGGCCCACGCCATGATGGTGGGGCCGAAGTCGAGCGAAACACCGAGCAGGTCGTTGAGGCGGATTTCGGCGATGCGCTTTATCTGGCGCAGGCATTCGGCGATTTCGTCGGGCCGGCGGTTTTTCAGTCGGCGGCTAAACGCGGCGATCACCTGGCGGCGCGTAAGGCCCTTGCCGGTGGGGCCTTTCACCGCCAGGATGAACGGGAAGCCGAATTTGGCGTTGTAGTCGGCGTTGAGCTGGTGCAGCACGGCGTATTCCTCGGCGCTGCACAGGTGCAGCCCGGACGCCGCCTGTTCGCTGGTGGACTCCATGGTCAGCTGGCCGGCCACGGCGGCCTTGCCGGCCAGTTCCGGGTGCTCGCGGATCAGGCCCAGTTGTTCATCGAGCGTGGCGGACGTTACCACGTCCTGCAAGGCCAGCTTCAGTGCGTTCTCGCTGGCGAAAGGACGCCGGGCAGCGGCTCGCTCGGGGATCCAGGGCGAATGCTCGTAGATGCCGCGCAGGCGGTCGATGAAGGTGGCGACGTCGCATTTATTGAGCTCGGAAAGGGTGGTCATGGCGTGGGTGTCCGTTATCGAGGCTTGATGATAGCGCGTGGACGGGGGCGTGACATATGCTGCGGCAGGTACGGGTTATACGATTTATGCAGCAGGCGCGCTTACTTCAGCGTCAATCCCTTGGCCGCCGCCGCCACCTGTTCGCGCAGCCACTTGTGCTCCGGCGCCTGGTGCACGCGTTCGTGCCATAACTGGTAAAACCGCATGGCCGGGAATTTGACGGGCAGCGCGTAGGTTTTGAGCGGCATCTGCTTTTCGTACTGGCGCACGAACTGGCGCCCGGTGGTCAGTACCAGGTCGGTCTGCGCCAGCATATTGGGGATCAGGCCGAAGTACGCCGACTCCACCACCACGTTGCGCTGCAAGCCCTGGCGGTCGAGAAAATCGTCGATCACGCCCAGGTAGCCGGGCATCAGCTGGGTGGGCGCCACGTGGGGCAGGGTCAGGTAGTCGTCGAGCGTCATGGCGTCGCTGGGCGTGCGCAGCGCGTACGGGCAGTCGGCGCGCATCACGCAGGTGATCGGGTCCTCGAACAGCTTGGACATGTGCAGGTGCTCGGGCGGCTCGTCCCAGTTGGCGATGACCAGGTCCATGTCGCCGTCCGACAGCAGCCGCACATAGTCCACGCGCGGACCGAGGCTGTGGATTTTGACGCGGCTGTTCGGCGAGCCGCGTCGTAAAAGCGCAACAAGATTGGGCAGGAACTGGCTGTCGAGATAATCGGGCGCGGCGACGTGGAAGGTACGCGCTTCGATCTGCGGCACGAACGGCGATTTTTTCAGGAACAGGTTTTCCGTTTCGTCGAGGATGCGCTTGGCCGGCAGCAGCAGGCTCTCGCCGTGCTGGGTGGGCACCATGCCACGGGCGCCGCGCACCAGGATGGGATCGCCCGTCAGCTCGCGCAGCTTGCGCAGCGAGGCCGAAATCGACGGCTGCGGTTGATTGAGTTTGAGCGCCACCCGCGAGACGTTTTTTTCCACCAGCAGCATGTACAAAATGCGGATCAGGTGCAGGTCCAGGTGTTGTGGCAGAGCGGCCATGAAAAGTCTTGTTCAGGTTATACGGAATACGATATGTTTAATATACTCGATAGTTCATGTGCATTGCAGCATTTGCAGCTATCTTCTGTAAATTAGCCACAGCCCTGACCTGAAAGACTAGCCATGGAATTGTTTGCGTACCTCGTCCCCTACGGCCTTGAATGGCTCAACCTCCTGGTACGCTGGCTCCACGTCATCACCGGTATCGCCTGGATCGGCGCATCGTTCTATTTCGTGTGGCTCGATAACTCGATCCGTCCGCCGGCGCCGGGTTCCGAGCTGGCGAAGAAGGGCGTGTCGGGCGAGCTGTGGGCCGTGCACGGCGGCGGCTTTTATAACCCGCAAAAATACCTGGTGGCGCCGGCCGAGCTGCCGAAGGAGCTACACTGGTTCAAGTGGGAAGCCTACTCCACCTGGCTCTCCGGCATCGCACTGCTGACGATCGCCTATTACTTCAACGCCCAGGCCATGATGATCGACAAATCGGTGGCCGACATCACCAGCCTGCAGGCGGTGGGCATCGGCGTCGGCACCCTGGTCGTCGGCTGGACCGTCTATGACCTGCTATGCCGCTCACCGCTGGGCAAGCATGACTTCTGGTTCGGCGTGGTGATCTTCGCCCTGATCGTGGCGGCAGCCTATGGCCTGACCCATGTGCTCAGCGGCCGCGCCGCGTACATCCACGTGGGCGCGCTGATCGGCACCATCATGGTGGGCAATGTGCTGATGCTGATCATTCCCGGCCAGCGCAAGATGGTCGAAGCCATGTCGGCCGGCCGCATGCCCGATCCGGTGCACGGCCAGAAGGCCAAGCAGCGCAGCGTCCACAATAACTACTTCACCTTGCCGGTGCTGTTCATCATGATCAGCAACCATTACGCGATGACTTACCGCCACGAGTATTCGTGGCTGGTGCTGGCGCTGATCATGGCGGCCGGCGTGTTCATTCGCCACTTCTTCAACCTGCGCCACAAGGGCCGCGTCGAGTGGCGCTATCCGGTCATCGGCCTGGCGCTGCTGGCGGCGGTGGCCGTGGCGATCGCTCCTAGCAGTCCGGCAGCGGTGGCGGCTGCGCCGGCGGTCGATCCGCAAGCGGCTGCCAAACAATTCGCGCAAGTGAAAACCATCATCGACCAGCGCTGCGTGTCGTGCCACGCGGCTCAACCCAAGCAGGCCGGCTTTGCGGCCGCACCGGCCGGCATCATGCTGGAGAACGAGGCGGAAATCCGCCAGAACGCCGAGAAGATCTACAAGCAGACGGTCCAACTGAAGGCCATGCCGCTGGCGAACCTGACGCAAATGACCGACGCCGAACGCGCGCAAGTCGCGGCCTGGTACGAAGCGGGCGCAAAATGAAAGAAGAACTGATGAACGACCAAAAAGCACAACTGGCGCAGTGGATCGACGCCCATTTCGACGAACAGGTGGGCGTGCTCCAGCAACTGCTGCGCATCCCGACCGACACCCCGCCCGGCGACAACGCGCCGCACGCCGAAATGGTGGCGAACCTGGTGCAAGCCTACGGTTGGATCGCCGAGCAGCACGCGGTGCCCGAGCAGGCGGTGCGCGACTACGGCATGGAGACCATCACCAACCTGATCGTGCGGCGTCCGTACCACAGCGGCGGCCCCACGGTGGCCCTCAACGCCCACGGCGACGTGGTGCCGCCCGGCGACAACTGGACCTATCCGCCGTACGGCGGCGTGGTCGATAACGGCTACATCTACGGCCGCGCCGCTGCCGTCTCCAAGTGCGACTTCGCCACCTACATTTTCGCTGCCCGCGCACTGGAAGCGCTGGGCGTGCCGTTGCAAGGCGCGCTGGAACTGCACTTCACGTACGACGAGGAATTCGGCGGCCTGCTGGGCCCCGGCTGGCTGCTCGAACAAAAGCTGACCAAGCCCGATTACGTCATCGCGGCGGGCTTCAGCTACAACATCGTCACCGCCCACAACGCCTGCCTGCAACTGGAAGTGACGGTGCACGGCAAGTCCGGCCACGGCGCCATGCCGGAGACGGGCCACGACGCGCTGCAGGCGGCCACCCGCATCCTCAACGCCATCTACGACGAGCTGCCCGAGCTCAAAAAGATCAAGTCGAAGATTGCCGGCATCGATTCGCCGACCATGCTGGTGGGCCGCATCGATGGCGGCACCAATACTAATGTCGTGCCGGGCAAGGTGGTGCTCAAGCTCGATCGCCGCATGATTCCCGAGGAAGACCCGGTACAGGTGGAAGCGCACGTGCGCGCCCTGATCGAACAGGCGGTGGCAGGGCAGGAGGGCATCACGCTCGACGTCAAGCGCCTGCTGCTGTCGCACGCGCTGCGCGAACTGCCGGGTACCGCGCACCTGGTGGCCAGCCTGCAGCACAATGCGCAAACCTACCTGGGCGAGACGATTCCCGCCCAGGGCACGCCGCTGTACGCGGACGCGCGCCTGTACGGCGAGCACGGGATTCCGGCCGTGCTGTACGGCGCCGGCCCGCGCACCGTGCCCGAATCGAACGCCAAGAAGGCCGACGAACGCCTGAACCTGGACGACTTGCGCAAAGCGACCAAGGTGGTGGCCGCCACGCTGCTCGACTTCCTGCACAAAAAGTAAATTGAAGTAAGCACCGCGAAACCGGTCCCGCCGCACAATTGTGCGCGCCAGTATTGCCGTATGATATGAATGTTTCCATCATTCCGGCCGGACCGTGTATCGCTACGATTTGATCAGTTGCCACGACTGCGGCGTGCTGCACCAGCACCGCCCTTTGCAACCGCGCGGAAAGGCGCGGTGTGTGCGTTGCGGCTCGATACTCTATCGCGGCATCCGCTCCGATCCGCGCGCCATGGCCGCCATCACGCTCGCCGCCATTTTTACCTTTTTGATTGCCCAGTTCTTTCCCATCGTCGAGTTGTCGGTGGGCGGCTACAGCATCGCTTCCACGCTGATGGGGGCGATTTACGTGCTCTGGCGCGAGAAGATGGAGATCGTTGCGGCCATCGTCACGCTGTTTACCATCGTGCTGCCGGCGGTGGAGCTGGCGTCGCTGTTCTACGTCACGCTGTGGCTGAGCCGGGGGCGGCGGCCGCCCGGATTCGACTCCATGCTGCGCGCGCTCGGCACGGCGCGGCGCTGGGGCATGACGGAAGTGCTGATGATCGGCATCCTGATCACCATCGTCAAGATGACCAGCCTGGCGCGCGTGATCGTCCATCCGGGCCTGTTCGCGTTTGCCGTGCTCACCCTGATGCTGGCGCTGGTGATGTCGTTCGACCCCAAGATTTTATGGAATATCGGCGAGCATCTGCCGGGGCCCAAGGGCATGCGCCCGTCGCAGTCGCAGTTCAATTACCAGGCGCTGGCTGCCGGTGCACCACTGGTGGCGTGCCATAGCTGCGGCCTGGTGGCCCCCGAAAAAGGCCGCCGCCAGCACTGTGAACGGTGCAAGTCGGCGCTGCACCGGCGCCGCCCGGACAGCGTGGGCCGCACCTGGGCGCTGCTGCTGGCAGCCACCATTCTTTATATTCCCGCCATGCTGCTGCCCGTGATGTACACGAACTCCCTGTTTGGCAAGGAAGACGACACCATCATCAGCGGCGTGCTGCTGTTCTGGAACAGCGGTTCGCAGGCGCTGGCCATCATCATTTTCATTGCCAGTATCGTGGTGCCGGTGATGAAGCTGGTGGCGCTGGCGATACTGGCCGCGACTGCGCAGCGCCGCTCGCGCTGGCGCCCGGAGCAGCGCACGATGTTGTACCGCATCGTTGAATTCGTCGGCCGCTGGTCGATGCTCGATATTTTTGTCATTACGCTGACGGTGGCTCTGGTGCGCTTCCAGTCGCTGGCGGTGATTACCGCCGGCCCTGGCGCGCTGGCGTTTTGCGCCGTGGTGGTCCTGACGATGATGGCGTCGATGCAGTTCGATCCGCGCCTGATCTGGGACCCCGTCGATACACATGGAGAAAAGCATGCCTGAAAACGAAGACCACCCACGGCCGGTGCACGAACCGGCCGTCGAAAAAGCCAATCGCTGGCTGCCCTCGCTGGTCTGGCTGATCCCCCTGCTGGCCGCGCTGATCGGCGTGGGCCTGGTGATCAAGACCTTTGTGGATCAGGGACCGTCGGTGACGGTGAGCTTCCGCAGCGGCGACGGCCTGGAACCCGGCAAGACCAAGGTCAAGTTCAAGGATGTCGATATCGGCATCGTGCGCTCGATCTCGATTTCGCGCGACCTGTCCAAGGTGCTGGTCAAGATCGACATGAGCAAGGAAGCCGAGCGCTTTGCCGCTGCCGACACCCGCTTCTGGGTGGTGCGGCCCAAGGTGGGCGCCACCGGCGTATCGGGCCTGGGCACGCTGCTGTCGGGCGCGTACATCGGCGTCGATGCCGGCAAGTCCGGCGAGACCGCCACCGAATTTGCGGGCCTGGAAGAAGCGCCGCAGGTGGCCACCGACGAAAAAGGCAGCCTGTTTACGCTGCACGCCGAAAGCCTCGGTTCCGTCGATGTGGGTTCGCCGGTCTACTACCGCCGCATCCCGGTAGGCCGGGTGACCGCGTTCGACCTGGAAGAGCAGGGGCGCGGCGTGAAAATGAAAGTGTTCATCCGCGCGCCGTACGAGCAGTACGTGGGCAAGAACACGCGCTGGTGGCATGCCAGCGGCGTCGATGTGCGGCTCGATTCGTCGGGCTTCAAGCTCAATACGCAATCGCTGGCCGCACTGGTGGTGGGCGGGATCGCCTTCGAGAGCGCCGGCGGCCAGAAGCCCGACGTGGTGGCGCCGCAGGGCAGCCAGTTCCTGCTGGCCGCCGACCAGGCCAGCGCGCTGCGCGACCCGGATGGTCCCGCGATCACCACCGTGCTGTATTTCGACCAGTCGCTGCGCGGCCTGTCGCAGGGCGCGCCGGTAGACTTCCGTGGCATTGTGCTGGGCGAAGTGCGTTCGGTGGGCGTGGAGTTCGACCGTGTCAAGAAAACCTTCCGCATGCCGGTCACGGTGGACATGTACCCGGCGCGCCTGGGCCGCGCCTTCCAGAAGAGTATCGATGACGACCAGGACCGCAACGCCGGACCGCAGGTGATGGAGCGCATGGTCGCGCGCGGCCTGCGCGGCCAGCTGCGTACCGGTAATCTGCTCACCGGCCAGCTGTACGTGGCGCTCGACTTCTTCCCGAATGCCAAGAGCGCCAAGATCGACATGAACCAGGACCCGCTTGAAATTCCAACCGTACCGAATACGCTCGACGAGCTGCAAACCCAGCTCTCGAGCATCGCGCGCAAGCTCGACAAGGTACCGTTCGAGGAAATCGGCACCAACCTGCGCGACACCCTGAAAAGCGCTGACAGCCTGCTCAAGCAGCTCGACGCGCAAGTGGTGCCCGAGATGAAAGACACGCTGGGCGCGGCGCGCAAGACCTTCGGCACGGCCGACGAACTGCTGCAAAAGGATTCGCCGGTGCAGTCCGACCTGCGCGAAGCGCTGCAACAGCTTACGCAAACCATGGAGTCCCTCAATGCGCTGACCGACTACCTGGAACGCCATCCCGAGTCGCTCATCCGCGGCAAGCCGGAGAAAAAAGGAGAGAAGAAATGACGCACCGTTTGTATTGCCTCGCCATTGTTGCTGCTGCTGCGGCGCTGGCCGGCTGCTCCAGCACCCCGCCCGACCGCTTTTACAGCCTGGCCAGCGGCATGGGCACGCCCACCGCGAAAAGTGGCGCGGCGCCCGCCTATTTCATCGAGATTCCGGCCGTGACGGTGCCGCAGCAGGTGGCACGCAAACAGCTGGTGGTGACCACCGATGGCCGCATGGATTTGCTGGAGCAGGACCTGTGGACCTCGCCGCCGGCCGCCGAAATCGGCCAGGCCTTGTCGCAGGTGGTGACGAACGACCTGGGTGCGGTGGACGTGTTCCGCACGCCCACGCCGGAAGGCGCCACCGTGTACCGCATCAGCACCAATGTGCAGCGCTTCGAGTCCGCACCCGGCAAATACGCGCTGCTCGACGCCGTGTGGAGCGTGCGCCAGGTGGGCAGCCCGAAGGTGCTGACCTGCCGCACGGTTGCCAGCGAGACGGTGAGCGACGGTAACGAAGCGCTGGTGGCCGGCCATCGCCGCGCCGTGGCGCGCCTGGGGGCCGACATTGCCACGGCGGTGCGCGGCCTGGCTGCCAATGGCAGCGCGGCCTGCCCGGCTTCGCAGTCGTAGGCGGATCATGGGACAGATTTTTTTGGTGCGCAGCGCACAAGCGTCGTTCGGCAGCGCCAATTACGACCAGCTGTCGCCACGCGGCATTGAGCAGGCGCGCCTGCTGGGGCAGTGGTTCGCCAGGCGCGGCCAGCGTTTTCACCGCGTGCTGACCGGCGGCATGGCCCGCCATGGGCAGGCAGCCGATGCCTGCCAGGCCGAGATGCCGGCCGGCTTGTGGCCACCAGCGCAACGCGAGGTCGAACCCGGTTTTGCCGAATTCGACCACCACGAAGTGATGCTGCGCCACTGCCCGGAATTTGCCGACCCGGTGGCGCTGGGCGAACGCCTGGCCGGCCAGCGCGAGCCGCAGCGCGCCATGGAGCAGCTGTTCCGCGCGGCGATGCAGCGCTGGATGACCGGCTGGCATGACGATGAATACGCGCAGGCCTGGCCCGAATTCCGCGCCCGCGTGGTGGCTGCGCTGGAACGCCTCGACCGCCCCGACAGCAAGCAGGCCACGCTGGTGTTGACGTCCAGCGGCGTGATCGCCACCGTGATGCAGCACGTGCTGGGCTTGCAGGACTACCAGGTCATGGAAATGACCTGGAAGATGGCCAATTGCTCGGTCACCCGGCTGCTGCATCGGCCCGGCGAATTCGGCCTCGATTACTTCAACAACTACGCCCACCTGGAAGCGCTGGGCGGGAAAGACATGCTCACCTACCGCTGAAGCTCACCGGTTGTCCACCTGTTAAAATCGCAGCATGACCGATCCCACCGATAACCCGCCTGGCCACGACATTCCCAAGCGCCGCCGCAACAGCGGCGGCATCACGCTGCGCGACGTTGCGCGCCTGGCCGGGGTGGCGCCGATCACCGCGTCGCGTGCGCTCAACAATCCCAGCGTGGTGTCGGACGCGATCATGCAGCGCGTGAAAGACGCGGTCGCGCAAACCGGCTACGTGCCCAATATGCTGGCCGGCGGCCTTGCGTCACGCAAGAGCCGGCTGGTCGCTGCCGTGATCCCCACCATCGCCGGCAACGTGTTTCTCGAAATGGTGCAGTCGTTGACGGCGGCGCTGGCGCAGCATGGCTACCAGGTGATGCTGGGCCAGTCGGGCTACGAGGATTCGCGCGAGGACGAACTGCTCGAAGCCATCATCGGCCGCCGCCCGGACGGCGTGGTCCTCACCGGGATCATGCATTCGTCAGCCGGCCGCAAGCGCCTGCTCAACAGCGGCATCCCGGTGGTGGAAACCTGGGACCTGGCGCCCAATCCGATCGACATGCTGATCGGCTTTTCGCACGAAAAAGTGGGGCAGGCCGTGGCCGAGTATTTGCACGCGCGCGGCCGCCGCCGCGTGGCCACGCTGGGCGCCGACGACGACCGCGCCCAGCGCCGCATGCGGTCATTCTCGGAAACGGCAATTGCGCTGGGCATGGCTGCGCCGGGCGAGACGGCGATACCCGCGCTGGTGGCGCCCGCGCCCACCAACACCGGTTTCGGTCGCACCGGCCTGCGCGCGCTGCTGGCGCAGCATCCCGATATCGACGCCGTGTTCTGCAGCTCGGACATGGTGGCGCTGGGCGTGCTGACCGAGGCGCAGGCGCTCGGCATCGCGGTGCCTGAGCAGCTCGCTGTCATTGGCCTGGGCGACCTGGCGTTTGCGCGCGAGCTGCATCCGGCCTTGACCACCGTGCGCATCGACGGCGCGCTGATCGGCACCACGGCTGCGCGCTTCATTCTCGACCGCTCGCAGGAGCGCGAGGTGGGGGAGCGCATACTCGATATCGGCTTTTCGATTATCGAACGCAGTAGCGGCTGACCCCGCGCCTGCTCCCGCAGCTCATCAAGGCCAGAATTGCGGCTGTATGCACATACAGTATAATTCTGCCATGACCTGCACCGGCTTTATCCTCACGCGCCACTGGCGCGATACCCCGCACGGCACGGAGATCGACTTCTGGCTGGCCACCGACGACGGCCCCCGGAAAATCCGCCTGACCGCGCAAACTTCGGTCGCCTTTGCCGAGGCAGGACAGCGCGCGGCCATCGCGGCGCTGATGGACCAGTCGGGCGGCATCGAGCTGCGCGACTTGCAGCTGAAAACCTTCCAGCAGACGCCTGTGATCGGCGTGTACGCATCGCGCTACAAGGCGCTCACCGCGTTTGAACGCACGCTGCGCGAGCATGGCATCCGCATGTACGAGGCCGATATCCGCCCGCCCGAGCGCTATTTGATGGAGCGGTTCATTTCGGCCGGCGTCACCGTTGAAGGCGGCCGCGTCGAAGGCGCGACGATCTTCGACTGCAAGCTCAAGCCGGCGCCCGATTATCGTCCGGCGCTCAAGATCGTCTCGCTCGATATCGAAACCAGCGCCCACGGCGACCTGTATTCGATTGCGCTCGAAGGCTGCGGCCAGCGCCAGGTGTATATGCTCGGCACTGCACCGGCATCATCGGGGCAGTCGATCGACTTCGACCTCGAATACTGCGCCACGCCGCGCCAGGTCATCGAGCGCCTGAACGGCTGGTTCGCGCGCCACGATCCCGACGTGGTCATCGGCTGGAACGTGGTGCAGTTCGATTTGCGGGTGCTGCAAAAGAACGCCGACAAGTACCGCATTCCACTGACCCTGGGTCGCGAAAACAAAACCATCGAGTGGCGCGAGCACCCGGGCAAGCAGGGCTATATGTTCGCGCCGGTGACGGGCCGCATCGTGTTGGACGGGATCGATGCGCTCAAGGCGGCGTCGTGGATGTTCCAGTCGTACAGCCTGGAGAACGTCTCGCAGGAGATGCTGGGCGAGGGCAAGGACATCGGCAGCGACTACGACAAGATGGCCGAGATCGAACGTCGCTTCCACGAAGACAAGCCGGCGCTGGCGCACTACAACCTCAAGGACTGCGAGCTGGTCACGCGTATTTTTGAGAAAGCCAACCTGCTGGCGTTCATGATCGAGCGCGCCACCGTTACCGGCTTGCAGGCCGACCACCTGGGCGGCTCGATTGCCGCATTCAGCCACCACTACCTGCCGCGCATGCACCGCGAGGGTTACGTCGCGCCCAGCGTGGGCGATGTGTCGGGCGGGGCGTCGCCCGGTGGCTTCGTCATGGATTCCAAGCCGGGCCTGTACGACTCGGTCGTGGTGCTCGACTACAAAAGCCTGTACCCGTCGATCATCCGCACCTTCCTGGTCGATCCGGTGGGCCTGATCGAAGGCGAAGCGGCCACCGATCCGGCCGAGCAGGTGGAAGGCGTGAACGGCACCGTGTTCTCGCGCACGAAGCACTGCCTGCCCGAGATCACCACGCAAATCTGGAAGCAGCGCGACGCCGCCAAGCGGGCGAAGAACGAGCCGCTGTCGCAGGCATTGAAGCTGTTGATGAATTCCTTCTGCGGCGTGCTGGGCGCCACCGAATGCCGCTTCTTCAATCCGCGCCTGGTGTCGTCGGTGACGCTGCGCGGCCACCAGATGATGAAGCAGACGCGCGCACTGGTGGAAGCGCAAGGCTACGACGTGATTTACGGCGACACCGATTCGATTTTCATCTGGCTCAAAAAGGAACACCGCAACGACGATGCGCTGGCCATCGGCCAGCAGCTGGCGGACGGCATCAACCAGTGGTGGCGCACCATGCTCAAGGAAAAGCATGGCCTCGACTGCCATCTCGAAATCGAGTTCGACACCCACTACCAGAAATTCTTCATGCCCACCATCCGCGGCACGGAAATGGGCAGCAAGAAGCGCTACGCCGGGTTGATGATCAATGCGCAGGGTGAAGAGGAAGTCATCTATCGCGGCCTGGAAGTGGCGCGCAGCGACTGGACGCCGCTGGCGCAGCAGTTCCAGCAAGGGCTGTTCCTGCGCGTGTTCAAGAACCAGCCGTACCAGGACTATGTGCGCGACTACGCGGACCGCATGCTGGCCGGCGAATGCGACGATCTGCTGGTGTACCGCAAGCGCCTGCGTCAGCCGCTCGACGAATACAAGGTGAACGTGCCGCCGCAGGTGCGCGCCGCGCGCCTGGCCGATGAATACAACCTGGCGCACCGGCGCCCGCTGCGCTACCAGAACGGCGGCTGGATCAGCTACGTGATGACCGCCAGCGGCCCGGAACCGCTGGAAGATTTACGGTCGCAGATCGACTACGAACATTACCTGACCAAGCAGCTGCAGCCGATTGCGGACGCCATTTTGCAACCGATGCACGACAGCTTCGGCAATCTCACCACCATGCAATCGAGTTTATTTTAAGGAGCCCGGATGAACGCTGTAACCACCTTCAAAAAACTGCACGACGGCAGCCGCTTGCTGCACCTGCCCAACGCCTGGGATGCGGGCAGCGCGCGGCTGTTCGAAAGCCTCGGTGCGCCGCGCGGCGCTGTACCAGGCGGCCGGCGCCGACGGCCTGTTCGTGGCCGGCATCGTCAAGCCCGATGAGATTGCGCAGGTGGTCGCGGCAGTGGCCTTGCCGGTCAACGTGATGGACTGGCCGGGCGTGCCGGACGCCGACACGCTCATGCAGCTGGGCGTGTGCCGCCTGAGCGCCGGCTCCGGCATTCCGCAAGCGTTGTGGGCAGTCGCTGCCGGAATGGGCCGCGACTTCCTCGCCACCGGCAACGCCGGTCCGCTGGTGGCGCAGGCTATGCCGTATGGCCAGTTACAGGCTTTGTATCATCCGTCTGCGCATTAACGCTGTGGCAAAAAGGTGACATGCAACGTGCGATGGACGTTGCGGGCGATTGTGCAGAACTGCGCGTAGCTCGCCTTGGTGCATTTCGATGGCACGGCCCGCCATCGCAGCGGGTAACGTCGGAATCAATACTGTCGGTCACTTTCGTACCCGTTACCAAATAGAACGCATAGTAGGGGTAAGGCAATTTACTCGTTCAATGGTTACATTTTGGTTACAAATTTGTGACTCATAGTCTTTGACTGCTGGATGGAACGACAACAAACTGGTCCTGCACCGGCTCTCCGGAGATCACAAGTTTTCGGCGGCCGGTGGCCTGTTCTCCCTCCAACTGACAAAGGAAGACTCATGACTTTGAACAAAGCAATGATGGCGGTAATGTTGGCCCTGGCTGGTAGCGCCGCCTGCGCGGCCGGTGGTTCCACGACAGTGGATTTTTCCAATGGTAACGAAGGCTGGTACGGCCTGGAAGCGGCGGATGGCAATGGCGGTTCCGGCATCGATACCAGCATGGGCCATGGCGCGCCGGCGCTGCGCACGGTGATTGAAAACTTCGGCATTTCGTTCGGCACCACCACCAACGCCGCCTTTCTTGGCGATTACTCGGCCAAGGGGCCGGTGACGCTGGGCCTCGACATCAAGGCCAACGAGATCAAGTATTTCAACCAGGACGTTGCGCGCGACGTGGTGGTGGAGCTGCGCGACTACGGCAACACGCCGGCCGGCATGCCGTACTCGAGCGTGTGGTACAAGCTCGGCACCATCGACGCCACCCAGGACTGGCAGCACCTGTCGGTCACCATCGCCGACCCGACCGCCACCGGCTTGCCGGCGGGCTGGGGCGGCTATGGCTCCACCGACGACGGCGCCGGACCCAGGCTGCCAGAAGGCCGCAGTTTTGCCGACGTGCTGGCCAGCGTGGACGAAGTGGTGTTCGGGACTTTCGTACCCGGCTATATGTACGGCTTCACCAACTTTGACGTCGCCGTCGACAATATCTCGGTCACCGCCGTGCCGGAACCGTCCACCTACGCCATGATGATCGGCGGCCTGGGCCTGGTCGGCTGGATGCGTCGGCGCCAGCAGTCCCGCGCAGTGCCTGGTGCCGGCACGCTGGCGGCGTAACTGCCAGTAGTCAGGCTCGGGCGAAATGCGCCTTGAGGCGCGCCAGTTCCGCCGCCGTGAGATGCATCACCGAGCCATGCTTGGGGCCGGAAAAATTGGTGGCGCGCATCGGTGAGCCGGCGTCGTTGAAGCGGCCCAGGTTCTTGAAGGTGGTGAAGTCGGCGGTTTCGGAAAAGCCCATGTTGTTCGGCTTGAGGCCGAACACGTCGTACATCAGCACGTAGTTCTTGCTGCCGATGCGGCGCCAGACCATCGGCGCTTCGCAGGCCACAGTTTCGGGATCGATCTTGCGCGGGTCGAACTGGTAGCCGGTGTTGATGCGGTCCGACACCGCGTGGCGCAGGCCGTTCGGGGCGTCGTGGGCGACGTAGAACAGGTGGTACTTGTTGCCCACCCTGGTGATGTCGCCGTCGATGGTGCTCTTGGTCTGGTCAGGGTAGTGGAACAGCTGCTGTGGTGTGGTCTCGAGCGTGGTGTAGGCGGCGTTGGCATACGAGTACACCAGGTAGTTCTGGCCGCCCTTGTGGCGGGTGGTGAAGTACACCATCAGCTGGTTTTTTTCGGCATCGAAAATGGTTTGCGGCGCCCAGGCGGCGCCGATGTCGGCGTAGTCGGCCGGGAACAGTTGATCGATGCGCACCAGCGCGTGGGTCCAGTTGACCAGGTCGTACGATTTCATCAGGATCAGCGCGCGGTTGTTGCCCCAGCCGTAGGCTTCGCCCGGGCGTTCCCATTCGGTGCTGCGCAGGCCGGCGTCGCGCGCGTAGATGTGCAGGTCGGTCATCGACATATAAAAAGCGTTGTCGGGGCCGCGCATCAGGTGCGGGTCGCGCACGCCTTGCTGCTCGCCCAGGCCCTCGCCCGGTAATACCGGCTGGCCGTCGTTGATGTCGGTAAAAGTGTAGCCGTCGGTGGACGTGGCGAAGTGGACCGAGTGGGTTTCGTCCTTGAAATAGACGAACAGGTAGGCTTGCATGTCCTGCTCGGCCGGGGCGCGGGTGCCGGCTACCGGCGCAATGGCGGGCACGATGCGCAACTGGCGGCCGGCGGCGGCCGGCTGGCTTTGAGCCTGGGCGTGTTGCTGGCAAAAGGCAAACGGCATCATCAGCCCGGCCGCGATGGCCTTGGTCATTTCCCTGCGCTTCATGTCTGTCTCCGTAGCATTTTTTTCGGACCATACCACGGGTGGCTGCCCCGGCTGCCCGCTTCGCCGGATTTTCATCGCCCGCGCGATTTTGGTTATCGGTTTGTTTATTGCGCAAGCATGCAGCAGTTACAATGCACTTTCCAGAGTCAAGCACGGGAGTGTCATAGTGAAAATATCGAAGTCTTTGCCCATATGGTCGATCGCCTCGCCGGTGATCGCCTGGTTGCTGATCGCCGGCCAGGCGATGGGCGCGCAGGACATCGTCGGCCAGGTCTATACCTTGCTGCTGGTGGCGGGCCTGTTTGCCGGCGTGCTGGCGGCCGTGTTCCACGCCGAGGTGGTGGCGCACAAGGTGGGCGAGCCGTATGGCACGCTGGTGCTGGCGATTGCGGTGACTGCCATCGAGGTGGCGCTGATCGTCTCGCTGATGATTGCCGGCGGCGAAGCGACCGCCGGACTGGCGCGCGATACCGTGTTCGCGGCCGTGATGATCATCCTCAACGGCATGCTGGGCCTGTGCCTGCTGGCCGGCGCCAAGCGCCACGGCGAGCAGACGTTTACCCTGTCGGGCGTGTCGGCCGCGCTGACCACGCTGGCGGCGATTTCGATCCTCACCATGGTCTTGCCCAACTACACCACCACCGTGCCCGGCCCGTCGTACAGTGCCAGCCAGCTCGGCTTCATCGCGCTGGTGTCGCTGGTGCTCTATGGCACGTTCGTGCTGGTGCAGACCGTGCGTCACCGCGATTACTTCCTGCCGGAAGTGGCCACCAACGACGAAGACACCCACGCGCCGCCGCCGCCACTGAAAATGACCTGGCTGTCGGCCGCCTTGCTGCTGGCCTGCCTGGCCAGCGTGGTACTGCTGGCCAAGATGCTGTCGCCTGTGCTTGAAGCAACCGTGCTCAAGCTCGGTGCGCCGAAGGCCGTGGTCGGCATCATCATTGCTGCCGTGGTGCTGCTGCCGGAAGGTATCGCCGCCTTCCACGCCGCACGCGCCAACCGCCTGCAAACCAGCCTGAACCTGGCGCTCGGCTCGGCGCTGGCCAGTATCGGCCTGACGATTCCCGCCGTGGCCGTGGTCTCGCTGATGACCGGCTGGACCCTGTCGCTCGGTATCGATGTGAAGTCCAGCGTGTTGCTGTTGCTGTCGCTGATCGTCGCCACGCTGTCGCTGGGGACTGGCCGCACCACGGTGATGCAGGGTACGGTGCACCTGGTAATCTTTGCAGTTTATTTGTTCACAGCAATCGTTCCCTAAAGGAATCTCGAAAACCTACTGCGCGGCCCGCTATCGCCGCTCCGTTGCTCAGCGTACCTCCGTACGCTTCCGCTACTCGCGACGATAACGAACCGCTCGCTACGGTTTTAGAGGTTCCTTACGGAAAAGTGCGGGCTCGTTAGTGCTGAGGGGGTTACCATCTAGCCAACTCAAGCACTGGAGCCCGTATTGAACCATTACCAATTGAGCCCCTGGCTCACCAGCATCGCCCTCGAAGACTGGATCGTGGCTGCCGTGGTCGGCACAGTGGTGTTTTTCCTGCTGCACGGCTTGCAGATCTTCGTGCGGCGGCGCCTGGCCCATATGGCGGCCGGCGCCCATGCCCAGCGCCCGCTGGCCGAGGTGCTCAGCGCCACGGTGGCCAGCACCAGCAACTTCGTCATTCTCCTGATCGCCGTGCTGGCGGCGCTGACGGTGCTCGATTTCGGCGCCGTGTGGAACCAGCGCATCGACCACTTGTGGTTCATCGTGATCGGCGTGCAGGTGACGATCTACCTCACGCGCGCCCTCACCATCGGCATCCGCCGCTACTTCCGCAGCCAGTCCGATGACGCCGACGCGCCGCTCACGGTGGCCAACACGCTGGTCAGCGGCGCCATCAAGACGCTGTTGTGGACCTTGCTGCTGCTGTCGGTGTTGTCCAATGCCGGCATCAATATCACCACGTTCATTGCCAGTCTCGGTATCGGCGGTATTGCCATCGCACTGGCTGCGCAGAACATTCTCGGCGACCTGTTTGCGTCGCTGTCGATCGCGGTGGACAAGCCATTCGAGGTGGGCGACGCCATCAATGTGCTGGGCGTGTCCGGCACCGTGGAACACGTGGGCCTGAAAACCACGCGCATCCGCGCCGACAGCGGCGAACAGATCGTGGTATCGAACACCGACCTGCTGAAAAACGTGCTGCGCAACTACAAGCGCATGGCCACGCGCCGCATCGTCATGTCTTTCCGCATCAACCCGGAAACCCCGGCTGCGCTGGCGGGCCAGGTGCCGGCCATGATCCGCACCATCGTCGAGGCCCAGCCCGACATCCGCTGCGACCGCGTGCACCTGAAAGCGGTCACGCCCGAGGCAATCGAATACGAGCTGGTGTTTTTTGTGCTCACGTCCAACTACCTGGTGTACATGGATACCCAGCAGACCATACTGCTGGCCACCATGGAGCGCTTTGCCGACATGGGCATCAGCACCAGCATGGCGTCGCGCCGGGTAGTGCTCGATGGCGATACGGCAGGCCTTGCCCCGCAGCGTGGCGCGCCGCAGCAGGTGGTATGATCGATGACCCCTTCGATGCGAATGGCGCGGACTCGGGCACCTGAAAGGCAAGCTTCCATGGCACACCTCCGGCTTGCCGATTTTATCCGCAGCAATATCGAAGCGATCCTGCAGGCCTGGGAAGATTTCGCCCGCACGGTCGAGCCACCGGCGCTCACCATGGACGATGTCGAACTGCGCGACCACGCGCGGCAAATGCTGCTGGCCGTGGCCGACGACCTCGACCAGCCGCAATCGGAACAGGAGCGCGTGGCCAAGTCGCAGGGGCTGGGCGAGCGCGAGCGTGAAAACGGCCACCGGGACACCGCGTCCGAAACCCACGCGGAGGCGCGCCTGCTGTCCGGTTACACCGTCGTGCAACTGGTGTCGGAATACCGCGCGCTGCGTTCGAGCGTGCTGGCGCTGTGGGATGCGTTTACCAGGGAAGACCGCGACACCGACAGCGCCGACATGACGCGCTTTAACGAGGCGATCGACCAGGCGCTGGCCGAATCGGTGGCGCGCTACGAATACCTGGTCAAAAAGTCGCAGAACATGTTCCTGGCCATCCTCGGCCACGACCTGCGCAATCCGCTTGGCGCGGTGGTGATGGGGTCGAGCTTCCTGATGCAGGCCAACGATATTCCGCACAAGTACGCGCTGGCGGCTACCCGCATGAACAGCAGCGCCAGGCGCATGAGCAGCCTGGTCAACGACCTGATCGATTACACCCGCACCCACTTCGGCGCCAATATGCCGATCGATACCCGCCACGGCGACCTGGCCATCATCAGCCGCCAGGTGGTCGAAGAACTGCGCACCTTCCACCCGGAACGCCAGATCGCGCTGCAGGTTCCGGGCAGCGTGATGACGATGATCGACAATGGCCGCATCGCGCAAATGCTGTCCAACCTGATCGGCAACGCCATCCAGTACGGGCTGGTGGATACGCCGGTGGCCGTCACTGTGCTGGCGGACGCCGGCAACGACATCGTCATCAGCATCAACAATGCCGGTCCCGCCATTCCGGCCGACAAGATTGCCGGTATTTTCGATCCGCTGGTGCGCATCACCCAGCAGGGCGGTGCGGACGCAGGCGAGCACACCAGCCTGGGCATCGGCCTGTACATCGCGCGCCAGATTGCCCAGGCCCACGGCGGGCGCATCGAGGTCGTCTCCGGCGAGCAGGACGGCACCACGTTCAGCGTCACCCTGCCGCTGCACCGCAGTGGTCTGCACGCTGCCTGATGTTGTAGAGCAGCCTCATCTTGTCATGAGGCGGTAATACGGAATTGTTATCTTGCAAATCTTTAAAACGATTGCCGGATACACACACCATGAACCGCAACTCCTTGTGCAAGCCGCTGCTCGTTGCCGGCCTGACCGCCGCCCTGCTGGCTGGCTGCAGCAGCGATTCCACTCCTGTCAACGAGACCGCGCCCACCACCCCGGTGGCTGCCGCGCCCAAGAACGTGATCTTCTTCCTCGGCGACGGCATGGGCATGACCACCATGACCGCCGCCCGCATCTACGCCGTCGGTGAAGACGGCGACCTGACCGTCGATACGCTGCCGGAATCGGCGTTCGTGAAGACCTACTCCAACGACGCGCAAGTGACCGACAGCGCGCCGTCGATGGCCGCCTACATGACCGGCGTCAAAATGAACAACGAAGTGATCTCGATGTCGGCCAACACGATTGCCGTCGATCCCGTCAACGACGCCAACGGTAACAAGCTCGGCAACAACTGCGGCGCCAGCAATGGCACGGCGGTGCCGACCCTGCTCGAACAAGCCAAGACGCAGGGCATGGCTACCGGCGTGGTCACCACCACCCGCGTCACCCACGCCACCCCGGCCGCCACCTACGCCCACATCTGCCACCGCGACCTGGAAAACGATATCGCCGCCGCGTCGGTGCCGGGCGGCTCCGGTTTCAATGCCGCGCTGGGCACGGGCCTGGACGTGATGCTCGGCGGCGGCAGCCAGTTCTTCGTGCCGGTCGCCGCCGGCGGCAAGCGCAGCGACGGCCGCAACCTGATCGACGAATCGAAAGCAAAAAACGCCACGTACGTCAGCAATGTCACCGAGCTGAACGCGATCGACGCCAGCAAGACCACCCGCCTGCTGGGCCTGTTCTCGTCGAGCCACATGAGCTACGACCTCGACCGTGACCCGGCCAAGGAGCCGAGCCTGGCCGAAATGGCCACCAAGGCCATGGACGTGCTGGCCAAGAACAGCAAGGGTTACTTCCTGATGGTGGAGGGCGGCCGCATCGACCACGCGCTGCACGAAACCACGGCCAAGAAAGCCCTGCACGACATGGTGGCGTTCGACAACGCCATCAAGGCCGTGCTGGCCAAGGCCCGCATCGCCGACCCGGACCTGAAAAACACCCTGATCGTGGTGACCGCCGACCATGACCACACGCTGGTCCTGAACGGCTACGCCAAGCGCACCGGCAAAACCACCGCCGGCAATGCCGGCGTGCTGGGCGTGGTGAAAAACTACGTGACCGGCGCGGTGGACAAGGACCTCGACGGTGCGCCGTACTCGATCATCGGCTTCGGCAATGGCGAAAACCGCACCCAGGGCAACCGCAGCAGCATGGCCAGCCTGGACGAGAGCGTGACCAGCGCCAATACCTATCACCAGGAGGCAGTAGTGCGCGTGGCGGTGGGCAGCGAGACCCACGGCGGCACCGACGTGTTCCTGGGCGCGATCGGCAAGGGCGCCGAAAACTTCACCGGCACCATCGACAACACCAAGGTGTTTAGCCTGGTCAAGACCGCCTCCGGCCTGTAAAACTTTCACACGGATACCAGACATGAAACCTACCCTGATCGCGGCCAGCCTGGCCCTGGGCCTTGCTACCTCCTTTACCCTGCCAGCGCATGCGGCCGGCGAAGCCAAGAACATCATCTTCTTCCTCGGTGACGGCATGGGCCCCACCACGATTACCGCCGCGCGCATCTACAAGTACGGCGAAGACGGCAGCCTGACCATGGACACGCTCGAGCGTACCGCGCGCATCAAGACCTTCTCGGCCGACGCCCAGACCACCGACAGCGCACCGTCGATGGCCGCCTACATGACCGGCGTGAAAATGAACAACGAGGTAATCTCGATGTCCGCCGAAACGGTCGCCACCAACCCGGGCCGCGACGCCAACGGCAACCTCGGCGTGAACAACTGCGCCGCCACCAACGGCACGGCCGCCCCCACCATCCTGGAACTGGCCAAGGCCAAGGGCAAGGCCGTGGGCACGATTACCACCACCGAGCTGACCCACGCCACCCCGGCCACGGCCTGGTCGCACATCTGCAACCGCAATGCGCAGTACCACATTGCCGCGCAACTGGTGCCGGGCGGCGCCGGTTTCAATACCGCCCTGGGCGATGGCGTCGATGTGCTGATGGGCGGCGGGCGCAACCACTTCACGCCTTATGGCGCCGGCAACACTACCGGCCGCGCCGACGGCCGCAACCTGTTGACCGAACTGGCCGCCAAGGGCTACACGGTCGCTGCCAACAAGACCGAGATGAATGCTGCCACCGGCAAGAAATTCATCGGCCTGTACAGCACCCGCAGCCACCTCGAATACGAACTCGATCGCACCGCCACGCCGCCGCTGGGCGAGGGCGCGTCGCAACCGAGCCTGGCCGAGATGACGGTCAAGGCAATGGACCTGCTGGCGCAAAACACCAACGGCTACTTCCTGGTGGTGGAAGGCGGCCGCATCGACCACGCGCTGCACGGCACCAACGCCAAGCGCGCGCTGACTGACACCATTGCATTCGACGACGCCATCAAGGCGGCGCTGGCCAAGGCCAGACTGACCGACCCGACCCTGGCCAACACCCTGATCGTGGTCACCGCCGACCATGACCACACGCTGGCGTTCAACGGCTACGGCAAACGCGGCAACCCCATCCTCGACATCAACCGTGGTTACCGCGACGGCCAGCCGGCCAGGGATGCCGATGGCAAGACCTACACCACCCTGGTGTTCGGCAACGGCCCGAACCGCCCGAACCTGCGCGACAACCTCGACAGCACCACGGTGCTGGCCGATAACTACCTGCAGGAGACCGGCGTGCGCCTGTCGAGCGAAACCCACGGTGGTGGCGATGTAAAACTGTTTGCTACCGGCGCCGGCGCCAAGCCGTTCAAGGGCACGCTCGATAACACCAAGGTGTTTGGTTTGTTGAAAACGGCGTTCGGGTTCTGAGTTGATGAGCAATTTGCGCATCTCCCTGCTGCTGGCCACGCTGTGCGTGGCCGGTACTGTGCACGCCGTTGCCAATGCACCGGCCACCGCACCCGACCTCGACCTGGCGATTGCCTACTACAGCAAAACCGTCACCCCCGACGGCGTCACCCGCGAGGCGCGCTACGAGGAAACCATGCTGCGCCGCCCCGGCCACGTGTGGAGTGCGCGGGTGCTGCCGGCGCATGCGGCGCCGCATAAACATGAGGAGGGTGGTCATCGCCACGGCCTCAACCACATCGCCATGCCGCGCCACGTGATCAACGCCGGCAAGACGCCGCGCCTGGAGTTTGTCGATGTGAAAGAGAAGGCGGTGATCGCCATCCCCGCCACCGAGTTCGACAACGTCAACTTCGACGGTTCGTGGGACCGCGCGTTCTACCTGCTCGATCCGCGCCTGCTGAAAACCATGGCCATCACTAACCGCGCCAGCAGCACGCCCGGCGCGAAGTGGCGGGAGCGCGAGGACAACGGCGTGTACCAGCGCGTGCTGTGGGACGAGCAGCGCCAGATTCCGGTGACGATAGAAAGCGGCGACAAGGCCGGCACCTTCTATCGCCGCGTGGATGTCACCGCCCGCGCCGGCGCGGCTCCAGCGCCGTGGACCAAATTACAAGGATATGCCCAGCGAGAATTCGCTGATTTCCTCGATTAGGAGCGCCCGAAAAGCCTCCATGGCGGCGTTGCAGCTCCTCGCCGTACTAGCGTACTGTCTTCGTCGCTGCGCCTTGCCCTGGAGGCTTTTCGGGCGCTCCAGCTCCAGATCAGACAGGGCTGGGCAAATTGTCGATCAGCTTGTCGAGCGTGATCGGGTAATCGCGTACCCGCACGCCGGTAGCGTTGTAGATGGCGTTGGCGATTGCCGCTGCCGCGCCGCTGATGCCCAGCTCGCCCACGCCCTTGGCCTTCAAGGGACTCATGGTGGGATCGACCTCGTCGAGGAAGATCGCATCGAGGTGGGGGATGTCGGCGTGGACCGGCACTTCGTAGCCGGCCAGGTCGTGGTTCACGAAGAAGCCGCGCTGGTGATCGACCACCATGTCTTCCATCAGCGCCGCGCCGGCGCCCATGGTCATGCCGCCGATGATCTGGCTGCGCGCGGTCTTGGGATTCAATATGCGGCCGGCCGCGCACACGGCCAGCATGCGGCGGACGCGCACCTCGCCGGTGGCCGCATCGACCGCCACTTCGACGAAATGCGCGCCGAAAGTCTGCTGCGCAAACTGTTTCGACAGCTCGCCGTATTCCATCTTGTCTTCGCCCACCAGATCGCGCGTGCGTGCAGCATAGGCCAGCGGCACGCTGCGGCCACCCCAGCGCACCTGGCCGTCGGCAAAGGTGGCATCGTCGGCCTTGAACCCGAGCTGCCTGGCCACCGCCTCGCGCAGCTTGATGCACGCCGCATACACGCCTGCCGTCGAGGATGCCGCGCCCCACTGGCCGCCGGAGCCGGACGATTCCGGGAAGTTCGAGTCGCCCAGCCTGACCACTACCTGCCCGACCGTCACGCCCATCATCTCGGCGGCGGTCTGGGCGATGATGGTGTAGCTGCCGGTGCCGATATCGGTCATGTCGGTTTCCACCGTCACCATGCCGCGCCGGTCGAGCCGCACGCGCGCGGCCGACGTGGTGATCGGCGCGCCGCGGATGGCGGCGGCCACGCCGTAGCCGACCAGCCAGTGACCGTCGCGGCGGCTGGCCGGGCGTTCCGGCCGGTTCTGCCAGCCGAAGCGCTCGGCACCGGTGCGCAGGCATTGCACCAGCTGGCGCTGGGAGAACGGCCGCTTGGGGTTTTCTGGATCGACCTGGGTGTCGTTGCGGATGCGCAGTTCGATGGGATCGAGCTGCAGCTGTTCGGCCAGTTCATCGATGGCGATTTCCAGCGCCATCATGCCGGGCGCTTCGCCCGGTGCGCGCATGGCGCTGCCTTCGGCCAGGTCCAGGTGCGCCAGGCGCAGCCGTGTCATGCGGTGGGCGCCCGCGTACAGCAGGCGGGTGGCGGCGGTGGCTGCCTCGGGCCGGCCGCCGGCAATATTGCCGGACCAGCTTTCGTGGCCGATGGCAACGATTTTTCCGCTTTCGGTGGCGCCGATGCGCAGGCGCTGGATGGTGGCCGGACGGTGGGTGACGTTGTTGAACATCAGCGGGCGTTGCAACGCCAGCTTGACCGGCCGGCCGGCTGCGCGGGCCCCGAGCGCAGCCAGCACGGCGTCGCACAGGATGGTGCCCTTGCCGCCGAAACCGCCGCCGATGTACGGTGACACCAGCCGCACATTGTCTGCCGCGATGCCGAGCGTTTTGGCCAGGTCGCGCCGGCCCCAGTTGATTTGCTGGATCGAGGTCCAGAGCGTGAGCTGGGCGCCGTGCCAGGCGGAGATGCTGGCATGCGGCTCCATCATGGCGTGGGCCTGGTCGGGCGTGGTGTATTGCCGGTCTAGCCTGACCGTGGCCTGGGCATAGGCGGAGTCGAAGTCGCCGATGCCGGTTTCGGGCGGCGGCGCGAATTTGGCTGCCTTCGGTGCTGGCGCGCCGTCCCTGGCCGCGGCCAGATCGAAGGCGCCGGCGGTGCGCGTGTAGCGCACATCGACCAGTTGCGCGGCGGCGCGCGCCTGCTCGAACGTCTCGGCCACTACCAGCGCCACGGCCTGGTGGTAATGCTCGACGTCGGGACCGGCCAGCGCGCGGGCGGCGTAGAACTCGCCCTTGCCCAGCTGGCCGGCATTGGCGGCCGTGACCACGGCCAGCACGCCGGGCGCGGCGCGGGCGCGGGTAATGTCGATGCTGTCGATGCGGCCCTTGGGAATCGCCGCGCCCAGCACGTAGCCGTAGGCGGCGTTCGGCGCGGCGGCGTGCTGCTCGTAGGCGTAAGTGGCTGTGCCGGTGACCTTGAGCAATCCTTCCACTCGCGAGAGGGGCTTGCCGACCACCTTGAGCTGGTCGATCGGACTGGTGGTGGCGGGTTTGTCGAATTTCATGCGGGTTCCTTGGCTTGCGGGTTGGCCTGATCGAGAATGGCGTGCAGCGTGCGTTCGGCCAGCACTGCCTTGTAGCTGTTGTCTTCAGTCGGTCTGGCGCCCTCCAGCAGGCGCGCCATGGCGGCCCTGGCGCCTTGCGGCAGGGCGCTGTCGGCTTCCTGGCGGCGCCACGGCTGGTGGGCGACGCCGCCCAGCGCCACGCGCCCGCTGCCGTCCTGCTGGACGATGGCCGCCACCGACACCAGCGCGAATGCATACGAGGCGCGGTCGCGCACCTTGCGGTAGAAATGCTGGCCGCCCACTGGCGGCGGCAGCACTACCGAGGTAACCAGTTCGCCGGGTGCGAGGTTGGTGTCGCGCTCGGGCGCGTTGCCGGGCAGCCGATAAAAATCGGCGATTGCAATGCGGCGCGTGGCGCCGTCGGCGCGCACGGTTTCCACCACCGCATCGAGCGCGCGCATGGCCACGGCCATGTCGCTCGGGTGAGTGGCCAGGCAGGCGTCGCTGTGGCCGATGATGGCCAGGCCCCGGGTAAAACCGCCGACGGCGGCGCAGCCGCTGCCGGGCTGGCGCTTGTTGCAGGCCTGGTTGGTGTCATAGAAATACGGGCAGCGCGTGCGTTGCAGCAGGTTGCCGGCCGTGGTGGCCTTGTTGCGCAGCTGGGCCGAGGCGCCGGCCAGCAGTGCGCGCGACAGCACGCCGTAGCCGCGCCGCACGGTGGCGTCGGCAGCGAGTTCCGTGTTGCGCACCAGTGCGCCGATGCGCAGGCCGCCGTCCGGCGTGGCGGCAATCTGGTCGAGGCCGATGTGGTTGACGTCCACCAGGTGTGCCGGGGTGTCAATTTCCAGCTTCATCAGGTCGAGCAGGTTGGTGCCGCCGGCAATAAAGCGCGCGCCCGGGGTGCGGACGATGGCGGCCGCCGCTTCGGCCGGGGTGCGCGCGCGTTCGTAGGTGAAGGCTTTCATGCGCGGCTCCCGGCCACGTCGGTGATGGCGTCGATGATGTTGGAATAGGCGCCGCAGCGGCAGATATTGCCGCTCATGCGCTCGCGCAGTTCTGCGGCGCTCAAGAGCGGCGCGGCGGTGAGGTCGGCGGTGACGTGGCTCGGTACGCCGCGCGCGAGCTCGTCGAGCGTGGCCACGGCCGAACAGATCTGGCCGGGCGTACAGTAGCCGCACTGGTAGCCGTCGTGCTTGACGAATGCCGCCTGCATCGCGTGCAGTTGGTCGGGCGTGCCCAGGCCTTCGATGGTGGTGACCTGGTCGCCGTCGTGCATGACGGCCAGGCTCAGGCAGGAGTTGATGCGGCGGCCATCGACCAGTACCGTGCAGGCGCCGCACTGGCCGTGGTCGCAGCCTTTCTTGGTGCCGGTCAGGTGCAGGTGTTCGCGCAAGGCGTCGAGCAGGGTGACGCGGGTGTCGAGGTCGAGCTGATGTTGCTTGCCGTTCACGGTGAGCGTGGTGTTGGCGGTGACAACGGCGCCGCCCGTGGCCGGGTTCTGGCCTGCGGCCTGTCGCGCGCCGTCGGCCTGGGCGCGACCGGGCAGCATGCTGGCGGCCACGGCGCCGGAGCTGGTAGCAATGAAGGTGCGGCGATCGATGTTTGGGGAGGTTGGCGCGGTTGATATCGGCAAGTCTGGCATCTGGGGCTCCATGGTTCGGGGATGCCGGGCAAGGCCCGGCTGACCGGACCAGTGTGCCGCCTGGGCGGGGGCGGCGGTATCCCGTTCCTCTACGTCGCTTGCCTGATCCTCTGGCGCCGGCGAATCCTGTAGCCAGCCGGGGGCGCCAGTCGCTATGATTGCCTCCACCATGGATAAAACAATCGAATCATTGTGTGCCGAGCTGGTACGAAAAAGCGCGCCGCTGGTGGGCGCCGTCGAAAATCCGACCGGCATCGCCGCGCTCACGCTTTACCGCCACCTGGAGCCGACGCCGCCGGCGCCGGCCCAGTACCTGCCCAGCATTGCGCTGGTGGTGCAGGGGAGCAAGCGGGTGCACCTGGGGCAGCACAGTTTTGTCTATGACCGCTCGCGCTTTTTGGTGACCGCCATCGACTTGCCGGTCAGCAGCGAAGTGCTCGATGCCAGCGTGGCCGCGCCGTATATGTGCTTGCGGCTGGCGCTCGATATCCGCCTGGTACGCGAGGTGCTGGTCAGTACGCCGTTAATGACGGATATGACCGGTGCCGCAGCACCGGATACGTGTGGCATGGGCACCGGGGCCGTGACGGTGGAACTGGCGGCGGCCTTTGGCCGCATGCTCGATCTGCTCGGGTCGCATGAGCCGTCGGCGTTTCTCAGTGACCTACTGCAGCGGGAAATCATCTATCGCGTGCTGCACAGCGCAGCAGGCGCGCGTTTGCGCGCAATTGCCACCACCGGCGGCGACAGCGACCGCACGGTGCGCGCGGTGGACTGGATCCGCGAGCATTACACCGAGCCGCTGCGCATTGAGCAACTGGCGCAGCAGGCTGGCATGGGTGTCTCGACCCTGCACCACCATTTCCGCCGCTTGACGTCGATGAGTCCGCTGCAATACCAGAAACAGCTGCGCCTGCACGAAGCGCGGCGGCGCATGCTGATCGATGGCCTGGACGCGGCCAGCGCCGCGTTCGAGGTCGGCTACGAGAGCGCCAGCCAGTTCAACCGCGAATACAGCCGCGTGTTCGGCTGCTCGCCGATGCGCGATGTGCGCGCTCGCCTCGACCAGTTACGCTCGCCCACTGCCCGGCCGCGTTTTCCGTAACAGCGCTCTATGCCGACTCCCCCTCGGTCCACAACCGGCGATAGACGCCGTCGGGATCATGCTCGGCGGTCTGCTTCTCGAGGTTGAAGTGCCGCCCGCCGCGCGGGTCGGTGCCGCGTCCGGCGATGTACAGCCAGTTGCCCTGGTTGCTGTAGACGTCGTAATCGACCAGGCGCGATTCGAACCACGCGGCGCCGGCGCGCCAGTCGCCCTGCAACTCGCCCAGCAGGAAGCTGGCGACGACCTGGCGCAGGCGGTTGCTCAGGTAGCCCGTGTGCAGCAGTTCGCGCATGGCGGCGTCCACCAGCGGCTGGCCGGTTGCGCCGTGGCGCCAGCGGGTGAGATTGGCAGTGCGCTCAGCGGATGCGTCAGGCGTCGGCGTTGCACGCCGGGTGGACAGGCCGCGTTCGCGGTACAGCGCCACGCCATGCTGCAAGTGCAGCAGGCGGAAGTAGTCGCGCCACAGCAGTTCGAACCACAGCCAGTAGGTGCCTTCGTTGGCGCCGTGCTGCGCCTCGTACGCACGCAACTCGGCCACGATGCGCCGCGCCGACAGCGCGCCATTGGCCAGCCACGGCGACCACTTGCTGGAAAAATCCACGCCCTGTAACTGGTTGCGGGTGCGCTTGTAGCTGTCGGGCAGGCGCCGGTGCAGGTACTGGTGCAGGTGCGCCAGTGCGGCCGTCTCGCCGCCTTGCAGACCCGCCGGCAGCGACGCGCGCGCATCGACCGTCCGCGCATCGACGTGCGCCGGCAGCAGCGCTGCGCGGTAGCCGGGCAAGCCAGGACCGGCTGCGGTGGTTGCCGGCGGCCACGGCAGCAGGGCGTCGGGAGGTGCCAGCGGCGCGGGCGCCAGTGCCGACGGCGCCGCCAGTGGCGCAGTGACTGGCGCCTTGGTCGCCGATGATGCCGACGTGGCCGCCGCGGCCGATGTGGCCGGGATGGCCGGGATAGCGACGCGGGTCGCCCGCTCGACCGCCTGCCGGAACGGCGTATAACTGGCCGGCAGCGCGTCCACCGTCCACGGCAGATATTGCGGATCGAGTAGCGTGCTTTGCCAGGTGGTATGCACCGCCAGGCCGGCGGCCCGCAGTGCTGCCACTTGCTGCAGTTCCTCGGGGGCGGCGATGTCTTCGCAGTAGAGTTCAGTGGCGCCGACCGCAGCGGCCAACGCCGGCAGCACGGTGGCCGGATCGCCATCGCATACCAGCAGCGGGCAGCCGAGGCGGGTCAGCTGCCGGTCGAGGTCGCGCAGCGCGCCATGCCGCCAGGCGCGGCGCTGTGGGCTGGCGCGCTCCCAGCCCCAGGCGCCGCGCTCGTCGGGCGCCGGCAGGCACGCCACCGGCAGCAGGTAGCGCGCGCCACTGGCCAGCGCCGCCTGCAGGGCGGGCTGGTCGTGCAGGCGCAGGTCGTTGCGGAACCAGAACAACACCGTTTTCATCGTTTGCCATGCTCCTGTTTTGTCGTTGTCGGGAATGCCGCGAACAGATGGTCGCACAGGAAGTCCACCAGCGCCCGCACCTTGGGCGACGGGTGGCGGCTGGCTGGCCACAGCACGTGAAACGTGCTGCGGCGCTCGCAGCCCGGCAGCACCTGCACCAGGCGGCCGTCGGCCAGCATGTTGTGGATCGAAAAATCCGGCAGGAACGCGATGCCGCGTCCCAGCAGCGCAAAGCACACGCGCGTTTCGATGTTGTTGCAGACCATCGAGGCCGGTAGCTGCAACGGCACCTGGCCATCGCGCTCAGGCAGCGGCCACGCCTCGAGCTTGCCGTTGTGCGGAAAGCGGAAGTGCAAACAGGTGTGCTGCAGCAGGTCGGCCGGCGCCTGCGGCGTGCCGCACCGGGCCAGGTAGTCGGGAGCGGCCACCAGCACCTGGCGGAACGTGCCTACCTGGCGCGCCGACAGCCGCGAATCGGTGGGCTGGCCGGTGCGCACCACGGCGTCGAAACCCTCGTCGATCACATCGACCATGCGGTCGGTGAAGTCGAGGTCGAGTTGCACCGCCGGGTGCAGTCGCATGAACTCGCTCAACACGGGCAGCACCAGCGTGCTCACCAGCGGCAAGCTCACGCGCAGCCGTCCCTGCGGCGCACCGGCGGCCTGCGACAGTTCCTGCTCGGCCGCTTCGATCTCGGCCAGGATGCGCCGGCTGCGCTCGAGGAACAGGGTGCCTTCGGCCGTCAGCGTGATGCTGCGCGTGCTGCGGTGGAACAGCCGCACACCGAGCTTGTCCTCGAGCCGGGCGATGCTTTTCCCCACCGCCGAAGCCGATACGCCGAGGGCGCGGCCGGCTGCGACAAAACTGCGCGCCTCCGCCACTGTCACGAATACCGTAAAGCCGGTCAAGCTGTCCATGCGTCTCCCTGATTGCGGACAGTTCTGTCCGTAGAACGAGGAACTGTACCCGACTTTTTCTTTATTGGTGCGCTGCCTATCATCGCCTTTTCTACAGAGAGGATTGCGCATGAAGCCGGACCACGAACATACTCATGACCACGACCGGAACCGGAACCGGGACCGGGACCGGGACCGGGACCGGGACCGGGACCGCCCACTGCCGCTGGCCGCCTTGCTGGCCCTCGCCATGGCCGGCTTTCTCACCATTCTGACCGAGACCCTGCCGGCCGGCCTGCTGTTGCCGATTGCGGCCAGCCTGTCGGTGTCCGAGTCGATGGTTGGCCAGATGGTGACGATCTACGCCATCGGCTCGCTGGTGGCGGCAATACCTCTGGTAACGCTCACCCAAAGCTGGCGCCGCCGGCCGTTGCTGCTGCTGGCGATTGCCGGCTTTGCGGTCGCCAACAGCGTGACCAGTTTTTCCAGCCACTACGGCGCCATCATGGCGGGACGGCTGGTGGCGGGCGTGTCGGCCGGCGTGTTGTGGGCGCTGCTGGCCGGTTATGCGGCACGCATGGTACCGCCGCACCAGAAGGGCAGGGCGATCGCAGTGGCGATGGTGGGCACGCCGCTGGCGCTGGCGCTCGGCGTGCCGCTGGCCACCTTTATCGGCAAGCTGATCGGCTGGCGCATGTGCTTTGCCGCCATGAGCGCGCTGGCGCTGTTGCTGATGTTGTGGGTGTGGCGCAAAGTGCCCGATGTAGCCGGCCAGGCGCCGGGAGCGCGCCGCTCGCTGGGGGCGGTGCTGGCGCTGGCCGGTGTGCGGCCGGTGTTGTGGATGGTGCTGGTCTTCGTGCTGGCTCACAACATCCTGTACACGTATATCGCGCCGTTGCTGGCCGGCGCCGGTCTGGCCGAGCGTATCGACGTGGTGCTGCTGGTGTTCGGCGTCAGTGCGCTGGCCGGCATCTGGATTACCGGCGTGCTGATCGACCGCCACCTGCGTGCGCTGACCATTGCCAGCCACGTGGTCTTTGCCATAGCGGCACTGCTGCTGGTGCTGGTTCCGGTGCAGCCGGCGCCGGTCATGATGTATCTTGCCGTGGCGCTGTGGGGTGCGGCGTTCGGCGGCGTTCCCACGCTGTTCCAGACCGCGCTCGACAATGCTGCCGGCGCGGCGGCCGACGTGGCGCAGTCGATGCTGGTCACGGCCTGGAACCTGGCCATTGCCGGCGGCGGCCTGGTGGGCGGCTTGCTGCTCGACCGGTACGGGGTGCAGGCATTTGCGCCGACGGTGCTGGGATTGGTGCTGGCGTCGCTGGCAGTGGCGTGGCTGGCCCGGCCTGTCGTGCAGCCCACCCCGCAGGCGCTACCGTCGGGGCGGTAACTGCGTCACGCGATACCGGCTTGCAGCGATTCCGAAACCGGTATATGATGACCGTCATGCAAACAAAATCATCCAGGCGCCCGGCTGCCAGCCGCAAGGAAGTGACCCACGAACGTATCGTCGAGGTGGCCTCGCGCGCCATCCGCCGCAGCGGCTACGATGGCACGGGCGTGGCCGACATCATGAAGGAGGCCGGCCTCACCCATGGCGGCTTCTACGCCCACTTCGCCTCGCGCGACGCGCTGCTGGCCGAGGCCGGCGACCGCGCGGGGGCAGACGCGGTGGCGCTGGCCACCAGGCTGGCCGCTGCCGCACCGCCGGGGCAGGCGATCAAGGCGATCATGGACGCGTATCTGTCGCCGGAACACATTGCATCCATCGAGCACGGTTGCCCGGTCTCGGCGCTGGCGTCGGAAATGCCGCGGCAGGCGCCCGAAGTCCGCCACGCGGCCACCGTGCACATCAAGGAGATGGTCGATCTGCTGGCGCGCCAGATGCCGGACTGGGGCCAGCCCCAGGCCCACGAGCAGGCCATGGCATTGCTGTGTTCACTGATCGGCACCACCATGCTGGCCCGCGCGGTGGACGATCCCAAGTTGTCGGCAGCGCTGTGCGCGGCCACCGTCAAGCAGTTTTTACCGGCTGCCGAATAGTTGTTCGGCGGTTTTTTTTGATCATGAATATGATGATCGTCATATTTTCATATTTTTTAAAGGGAAAAATCATGTCAGTTACCGCTCACAGCAGCCGCAACATCGCCGTCATCACCGGCGCCTCGTCCGGCATCGGCGCCATCTACGCCGACCGTTTTGCCGCCCGTGGCTACGACGTGGTGCTGGTCGCGCGCCGCGCCGACCGCCTGGAAACCCTGGCTGCCAGCCTGGCCGCAAAACACGGCGTGCACGTGACGCCGCTGGTTGCCGACCTGGCCACCACGGCCGGGCAGGACAGCGTGGCCGACGTGCTGGCCACCAATCCTGCCGTGAGCGTGCTGGTCAACAACGCCGGCATCGCCCGCCTGGCGCCGCTGGCCGCCAGCACCGCGGACGACGTCGCCGCGCAACTGGCGCTCAATATCACGGCGCTCACCCGCCTGACTTATGCGGCGCTGCCGGCCTTCAAGCAGCGCAATGCCGGCCTGATCATCAACGTCGCCTCGGTGCTGGGCCTGCACTCGCTGCCGATCACCGCCGTCTACAGCGGCACCAAGTCGTTCGTGGTGGCTTTTACACGCGGCATCGAGCAGGAGCTGGCCGACACCGGCGTCAAGGTGCAGGCCGTGCTGCCCGCCGCCACCGCTACCGAGCTGTGGGACCCGTCGGGCGTGCCACTGGCCGCGCTGGCGCCGGAAACCGTGATGGCGGCCGACGCCATGGTCGATGCCGCGCTGTTCGGCCTCGACCAGGGCGAAACCCTGACCCTGCCATCGGTGGCTGATGCCGCGCTGATCGAACAATACGAGACCGCGCGCGTCACGCTGTTCGCCAGCGCCCAGACCGGCACCGTCGCCCCGCGCCTGCTGCCTGCTTAACCTTGACATTCGGATGCCCACCATGATCTTTGAACCTTTTTCCCTGCGTGGCCTTGAACTGGCCAACCGTGTAGTGATGTCGCCGCTGACGCGCAGCCGCGCCGTCGAGCACAACACGTCCAACAGGCTGATGGCCACGTACTACGCGCAGCGCGCCACTGCCGGCCTGATCGTCACCGAAGGCACGTCGCCGTCGCCCAACGGCCTGGGCTACCCGCGGATTCCCGGCCTGTTCAATCGCGAACATGTGGCCGGCTGGCGCCTGGTGACCGACGCCGTGCATGCGCAGGGCGGCAAGATCGTCGTGCAGTTGATGCACACGGGCCGCGTCAGCCACATCGACAACCTGCCCGCAGGCGCCACGGTGATGGGGCCGTCGTCCGCAGTGTGCCCCGGCGAAATGCAGGTCGACGGCAAGGGGCCGTTGCCGCACACGGCGCCGCGCGCCATGACCGAGGACGACATCGCCGCCACGGTGCAGGAGTATGCCGACGCTGCGCGCCTGGCCATTGAGGCCGGCTTCGACGGCATCGAACTGCACGCCGCCAATGGCTACCAGCTTGAACAATTCCTCAACGCCAATATCAACCTGCGCACCGACGGCTACGGCGTGACCGCCGAAGGACGCAACCGTTTCGTGCTGGAAGTGGCGCGCGCGGCAGTGGCCGCGATCGGTGCCGACCGCGTGGGCATACGCCTGTCGCCTTACGGCGTGGTCAATGCCGCTGGCGCCTATGACGGCGTTGACGAGCAATACATTGAGCTGGTGGCGGAACTGTCGCGGCTGGGCCTGCTGTATGTGCATGTGCTCGACCACTCCGCGATGGGCACGCCGCCCGTACCTGTCGGCATCAAGGCTGCCTTGCGCGCCGCCTTCGATGGCCCGTTCATCGCTGCCGGCGGCTTCGACAAAACCAGCGCCGAGCAGGCGTTGAAAGGCGGCCAGGCCGACCTGGTGGCCTTTGGCCGCCCGTTCATCGCCAATCCCGACCTGGTCGAGCGCCTGCGCCGCGACGCCCCGTTGAACGCCCCCGACCCGGCCACTTTCTACACGCCCGGCGCCAAGGGGTACACTGATTACCCCACCTTGGCGAACTGAAACCATGCAAGCACTCATCCTGAAAGCCTATGGCAAGACTGGCGCGCTGGTGCTGGCCGAGGTGGCCCGTCCCGTGGTCGCGCCTGGCGAGATCCTGGTGCAAGTCCACGCGGCCGGCCTCAACCCGGTCGATAACGCGATCGTCAGGGGCGAATTCAAGCCGCTGCTCAAGTTCGAGTTGCCTGCCGTGATGGGCAGCGACCTGGCTGGCGTGGTGGTGGCAACCGGCGCCGGCGTCACCCGCTTCAAGGTGGGTGATGCGGTGTTTGCCAGCGTGTTCGACACCGGTCGCGGATCGCTGGCCGAGTTCGTTGCCGTGCCCGAACACGCAGCCGCCCACAAGCCCGCCAACCTCGACTTCGTGCAGGCAGCAGCGATCCCGATGGTGGGGCTCACCGCGTGGCAATCGTTCCACGAGCATGCATCGGTCAAGCCGGGGCAGAAAGTGTTCATCCCGGCCGGCTCGGGCGGCATCGGCTCGTTTGCCATCCAGCTGGCCAAACAGATGGGCGCCCGCGTGGCCACCACCACCAGCACCGGCAACGTGGCGCTGGTGCGCAGCCTCGGGGCCGACGAAGTGATCGACTACAAGCAGCAGGATTTCACCCAAGTGCTGGGCGACTACGACGTGGTGCTGGGCACGGTGAAGGGCGACGGGCTGGCGCAGGCGCTGGGCATCGTCCGACCGGGCAGCAAGGTGGTTTCGCTGATCGGCCCGCCTACCGCCGATTTTGCCCGCCAGCGCGGCATGAACGTGGTGTTCCGCTTCGTGATGGGCCTGCTCAGCCGCAAGATCCGCAGCATGGCCAGGCAGCGCGGCGCCGCTTATTCCTTCATGTTCGTGCGCCCGGACGGCGCCCAGCTGGCCGCCATCGGCAAGCTGCTGGAAACGGGCGCCATCCGTCCCGTGATCGACCAGGTCTATCCGTTCGCCCAGGCGAAAGAAGCGCTGGCCTACCTGGACCAGGGCCGGGCCAGGGGCAAGGTGGTGGTGCGGATGGCGCCGGCGCCGTAATATCAATTTTTTCCGAGGTCCTGCATCGGCACCCGACAAGTCTCGCGCGCGGTAAATACCGCGAAGGCCGAAATGATCGAAGTGCAGGTGACGAACGCCGCCACCGGTACCCAGCCCATTGGATCGTTCGGGCGCAGGATGGCGGCGCTGATGGTCGGGGCGAAGCCGCCCAGCGCGAAGCCGATCTGGGTGCCGATCGCCATGCCTGACAGGCGCACGCGGGTGCTGAACATTTCGCCGTACATCGCCGGCCACACGCCGTTGGCGGCGCTGTAAACCACGCCCGACAGCAGCAGGCCGAACACGAAGATCAGCGGGATGTTGGACGTGCTGATGGCCCACATATACGGCCACGCCAGCGCTGCCGAACCGAGTGCGCCGAAGATGAACACGGGGCGGCGGCCGATGCGGTCGGACAGCGCCGCAAACAGCGGGATCGCACCGAGCGCCACCAGGTTGGCCAGCACCAGCACCGTCAGCATGGTCGAACGCGGCAGGTGCACGGTATTGACTGCATACGACAGCGTAAACACGCTGAAGATGGTGCTGATCACCGAGACCAGCGCGGCAAAGATCACCCGCACCAGGTTGGCCTTGTGCTGTTGCAGGAGCACGGTCAGCGGCAGGCGGTCGTCTTCATGCTGTTTGGATTCTTCCTGGAAGGCCGGGGTTTCCGGCAGCGTGCGGCGCACCCAGAAGCCGACCACCACCACGATGGCACTGAGGAAGAACGGAATGCGCCAGCCCCACGACAGCAGCTGCTCTTCCGGCAGTGCGGAAATCGGCAGGAAGACCAGCGTGGCCAGGATCAGGCCGGCCTGGGTGCCGCTGAGCGTAAAGCTGGTGAAGAAGGCCCTGCGGTGCGGTGGCGCGTGTTCGAGCGTCATCGAGTTGGCGCCGGCCTGTTCGCCGGCGGCAGAGATGCCTTGCAACATGCGCAGCACCACCAGCATGATGGGCGACAGGATGCCGGCCTGGTTGTAGGTGGGCAGCAGGCCCACCAGGAAGGTCGATACGCCCATCAGCAGCAGCGTAAACGTGAGCACCTTCTTGCGGCCGTATTTGTCGCCGATGTGGCCGAGCATGACGGCGCCGATCGGGCGGGTGATATAGGCCACGCCAAACGTGGCGAAGGCAGCGATGGCCGCGGTGGCCGGATCAAACGCGGGAAAGAAGATCTTGCCGAACACCAGCGCCGCGGCGGTGCCGTAAATGAAAAAGTCGTAGTACTCAACAGCGCTGCCGATCCAGCTGGCCAGTGCCGCTTTGCGCGGTGAATGTTGAGAAGCAGGGGTGGCGGCAGCAGCTTGCTGCCTGGCCTGTGCGGTTGCGGTCGACATTGTATTCTCCAAGAATCGTAGTTTATATGGTGAACAAGCGCATCAGAACTTGTGCAAGATGCCGATCTGCAGACCGGTCAGTTTTTGCCCATTGACGTCGGCGCCAGCCAGGTTGGCCGATGGTCCGGCCGAACCGCTGAAACGGAAGCCGGCGTTGCGGTTGTTGGTCAGCCGGCTGGCGAACGCGTAGAGCTGGCTGCGCCGGGACAGGTCGTAGTAACCACCCAGGTTGAAGCCGCGGGCGCTGGCGCCGCCGCCCGAGGTGTCGTGCAGCACGCCGTACAGCGCCCCCACGCGCAGTTGCGGGCCGAGGCGGTAGTCGGCCGAGACCTGCGCCAGGTTGTAGTAGCGCGCGGCGTTGAGGTCGGTGCCGGCAAAATAATTGTTGGGGCTGCTGATATTGCTGAGGATGGCTGCGGTGTTCAAGCCATTGGCGCTGGCGGTATTGTTGTTGCTGCGGCCCAGCGCCAGGTACACCTTGCCCTTGCCGTACTGGTAGTTCACGTACACGTTGTGATAGACGATGCGGTTGCGTACGGTGGCGGTGGCGCCGTCGGGCCGGGCGGCCAGGCCTACGTAGCCGGCCCGCCACAGTGCTTCCTGCCAGTCCAGCATGGCTTGTACCACCGGGCCGTTGTCGACGCGGCCCGCGTTTTCCGGCAGCGCGTAGTGCAGCGTCAGCTGGGCGCCTTGCAGGCGCGGCGACTTGTAATACAGGTCGTTGTCATAGCGCGAAGGGATGCCGAAGCTGTTGAACAGCGAGCCGAACGTGGTGCGATCGGTGTAGTCGATGGCGCCGCCGGCCATGAAGATTTCCGTGTTCTGGCGGCCGATGCGCCATTCGCCGTATGGGCCGGCCAGGCCGATCCAGGCCTGGCGGTCGAACAGGCGGCTGCTGTCGGCCATCACGCCGCTGTCGGTGGCAAAGCCCTGTTCCAGCGTGAACTTGAACTGGTAGCCGCCGCCGAGGTCTTCGCCGCCGCGCACACCGAGGCGGCTGCGCAGGATGGCGCCGTCGTTCAGGCCGATAATGCTGGCGCCGCTGCTGCTGCGGATGTAGCCTACGTATTCATCGATATTGCCGTACAGGGTGGTCTGGCCCTGGCCTTGGGCCAGGGCTGGCGCGGGCATGGCGCCGCCCGCCAGCGCTGCCACCAGGCATAGCTGCTGTTTCATGTCTTGTCTCCGTTGTCGTTATTGTGTGAATTTTGTTTTTTTATTTCACGGCGCTGCGGTTGGCGGGCGGCGGCCCCGCTGCCAGCGCCGCAATCGCCAGCGCATAGCCCTGTACCCCAAAGCCGGCCATCACGCCGTATACCGCTGGCGCCAGGTACGAGTGATGGCGGAACGGCTCGCGCGCATGCACATTGGTGATATGCAGCTCGATCACCCTGACCTGCGCGCCCTTGATGGCGTCGTGCAGCGCCACTGATGTGTGGGTGTACGCGCCGGCGTTGAATACCACACCGGCCAGTGCGCCACTGGCCTGCGCGGCGCCGGCCTGGTGCAGCCAGTCGATCAGCACCCCTTCGTGGTTCGACTGGCGGAAATCGAGCGTGTAGCCGTGGTGCGCGCAGGCGTCGCGGCACAAGCCTTCGACATCGGCCAGCGTGTGGGCGCCGTACACGGCGGGCTCGCGCCGGCCCAGCAGATTGAGGTTGGGTCCGTTCAGGACCAGGATGGCCTGCTTCATGCCATCACCGGCTGGCCGTGGACCGGGCGGCGCACCTCCAGGCTGCGGCGCAGCACCTGGTCGGTGACCCACTTGGCGGAACGGTGCGCGCGCGCGGCAACGATTTCCGGCGCCAGTTGCAGGTAGTCGTCGTTGAAGACTTCAAAACTGTAGTCGCCGCTGTAGCCGCCGCGATCGAGGCGGCGCAGCAGGTCGGCCAGTTCCGCCGAGTGGGCGCCTTCGCCGGGGAACACGCGCAGGTGACGCGCCGTCTCCAGGCGTTCTTCGGCCGAGCGGATGTCGCGCCACATGAAGTCGGACAGCTGCACCATGGCGATCTTGTGCGACGGGATATCGGCCAGGCCATCGAGGTCGGCGCGATTGGCCAGCATGTGGAACGAGTCGATCACCACGCCCAGGTTGGCATGGTCGGCCAGTTCCACGGCCTGCCACGATTGTTCGTACTGGTTGATATGACGGCCCCAGGACAATGCCTCGAAGCCCACCCGCACGCCCAGCGGCACCGCCGCCGTGGCCAGCTTGGCCAGCTGGCGCGCCACCAGGTGGATGTCGTCGCTGGCGTGGCTGGAGGTGGTGGAGCACACCATCAGCAGCGGTGCGCCAACTGCCTGGCACACCCGCAGCAGCTCGCGGGCGATGTCGAACTTATAGTCGTGCAGCGCGCCGCTCAGGCCTTCGTAGTCGCGCATCACCTGGATGCCGGTCACCCGCACGCCGCTGGCGCGCACGATGCGCACCGCTTCATCGAGCCCGCCGGGGTGGCCCGCCAGGTCGCGCGCCCACAGCATGATTTGCGAAAAACCCAGTGCCTGCGAGGCGCGCAGCTTCGCTTCGAGCGGGCCGGCGAGGGTAATGCTGTCCATGCCGAAGTTGGAGAGATTCATAATGCCTCCAGCGCGCGGAACGCATCGGACGAGACCCCGGGCCAGCCGAAGTGCTCGAGGTACAAGGGCGCCTGTTCGATCAGCATTTCCTTGCCCTTCTGGATGCGGCAGCCGCGTTCCTGCGCCTGGCGCAGCAGCCGGGTCATCTCGATCTTCATGCCGCAGTCGGCCACGATGCAGTCGGGCGACACGCCCTGCAGGTCGATCGGCACGGCGTCGTCGGCGTGCATGCCGAGCGGCGTGGCGTTGACCACCACGTCGTAGCCGGCCGCTTGCGGCGTGCCGATCACGATGCGCACGGCGGGAAAGGCCTGGCGCAGGCGGGCTTGCAATGCGGCTGCCGGTTCGGGGCGGGTGTCGCAAATCGCCACTTCCGCGTAGCCGCGTTCGGCCAGCGCGTAGGCGATCGCGCAACCGACGCCGCCGGTGCCCACCACCAGCGCGCGCGAACTGGCTGGTGCGGGGGCCTGGCCCGCGCACAGGCGGTCGAACGCGCGGATGAAACCTTCACCGTCGATCAGGTCGCCGGTCAGCACGCCATCGGCAGCGCGGTAGATGGCATTGCAGGAACCGGCCAGCGCGGCGCGCGGCGTTGCCACTTGCACTGCGCCCACGCTGGCCGGCTTGTGCGGAATCGAGACGAAGATGCCGCCGACGTTCTCGAACGACATCAGCATGCGCACTGCCGCCGCATAGGATGCCGGCTCGATCTTGAGCGGAATCACGCGCGCATCGAGGCCGTGGCGCTGGAAGTAGGCGTTGAACAGCGCTGGGGCCTTCACCTGTTCGACCGGCCAGCCGATCACGGGGAAGATGCGCGTGGTGCCGGAAATGTCGATCATGGCTGCTCCTCGAGATGGCTGTGCACCAGCTCGAAACTGACGCCGCCTTTGTACAACTGGGTGAGCGCGCCTTTCTCGCTGGCCTGGACCGGCTCGCGGTCGATAAACACGATGCCGCGCTGCTGGAGAGCGCGCACGGCGGCCGGCACATCGGGCGCACCGAAGGCCACGCGGATCAGCTGCTCGCCCCATTGCAGGCCGGCCGCGCCTTCCGGCGGCTCCACCAGTTGCAGGTAGAAGCGGTGGCACGGGCTTTCCAGCAGCGTGCCTTTGGGGACCACGCCGAAGTAGCGGCCCTCCGGCAGCGCACGAAAGTCCATCAGTTGCTGGTAGAAGGCGATCCATTCGGGCGCACGGCCGGCGCCGATGGCTTGCACCACGCCGAAAAAGTGCAGCCCGGCCAATGTCGGAGCAGGAGCAGGAGCGGGGGCGGGCGTGGGCGCAATCGGCTTGAAGTCGACGTCGTAAATCGAAAAGTCGCGGAAGCGGTCCACGAAATACAGGATCGAGTCGCCCGGGCCATGGACGCCGGGGATGTTTAGCTCCATCACGCCGGCGCGGGTGGGAATCGGCCAGGCGCCCTGGTCCACTGCGTGGCGGTAGGCGGCATCGGCATCGCGCACGCGCAGGGCGATGGCGCTGACGATGGTGGAACGCGGCTCGGTGCCCGATTGCTGCAGGGCGCGCGCGTCGGCATTGACGATCACGTTCATGCTGCCCTGGCGGTACAGCGTGACTTCACGCGAGCGGTGGCGGGCGGTGGCGATAAAACCGAGCTGCTCGAGCAGCGCGCCAAAGGCGAGCGGCTCGGCGCTGGCGTATTCGATGAATTCGATGCCGTCGATGCCGAGTGGATTGGTCGGCTCGGGATGGGCTTGCGGTGTGTGCATGATCTCCTCGCTGTAAGAACTTATGCAGCGAGTGTAGAAAACGACCGCGATGAAATATAGACCCTAAAATCGCGAATAGTGCAATAATCGCCCGTGATGCGCGATTATCGCGCAATCATCGTAAAATTCGTGCAATTAGAGCAATCAGGCGGGGTTTCATGAGACGACAGGCATTGCCGGACGTGGTGGTCGCCAAGCGCGACGTCATCGAGGGACTGGTCAAGGGGCTGGAAGTGATTCGTGCATTCAGCGACGAATCGATGCGCCTGAGCGCCAGCGAGCTGGCCGACAAGGTGCAGATCACGCGCAGCGCGGCGCGCCGCTACCTGCTCACGCTGGTCCACGTGGGCATGGCGCAAACCGATGGCCGGCAGTTCTGGCTCACGCCCAAGGTGCTGTCGCTGGGCCACTCCTACCTGGACTCGGCGCGGCTGCCGCGCGCCATCGTGCCGTTCCTGCAGCGCCTGACCACGCAGTTGCAGGAGTCCACCAACTACTCGGTACTGGAAGGCGACGACGTGGTGTACGTCAGCCGTGTCAACGCGCCGCGCGTGCTCACCGCCGGCTTCGATCCGGGCACGCGGCTGCCGGCCTACACTTCCACCGCCGGCCGCGTGCTGCTCTCGGGATTGCCGGAGGACGCCTTGCACGCCTACCTGGAACGCGTGGAACTGGTGGCCTACACCCACATGACCGTCATCGACAAGGACGTACTGCTGCACGAGCTGATGGCGATCCGCGAAGCGGGCTTTGGCGTTACCGAGAACCAGTACGAGGTGGGCTTGCGCGGTATTTCAGTACCGATCAAGAGCCGGCGCGGCGACCTGGTGGGCGCGCTGTCGGTGTCGATGAGCATAGGCAGTTGCTCGCGCGCGGAAGCTACCGGGCGCTGCGTGCCGGCGTTGCAGGCGACTGCCAATACGGTGATGTTGTGGATTTGAGTGCAGTGGTGCGGGTACAACCGGTTCGCCAGGCCGGTCATGGGCACGAACGCGTCCTGCGTCAGCGGAGCTTGCGGATGGGTACCCTGGCCTTCGATGCGATGTTGGTTCGACTTGGCCGGGACAGTGCTATTGGCTGCTCTGTTTCGGCTTACGCTGCATCCAGCAGTTGGAGTTGGACTTGCAAGCCTGCCTTGGCCGCCATATTCACCAAGGCATCGATGCCGAACAAATTGATCTTGCCGCGCATTAGATCGGACACGCGGGGCTGAGTGATGTCAAGCAGCTTGGCGACGTCTCCCTGGCTCAGCCCGGATTTGGTGATGCGGCTTTTCAACTGCATCATCAATTGCGAACGAACCTTCATGTTTGCAGCTTCCTCCGGCGTGTCTTCAATACGCGTCCCAGACGCTGGCAAAAAGGGTAGTGTTCATTTTCCTAATTCCTTCTTCAAATCACGGTAGCGTTTTTCAGCCAGGTCGATATCGGGCTTGCTGGTCTGTGCTGTTTTCTTTTGAAAACGGAGTTTAGTGGGAGGACTTGGTCGGGGTGAGAGGATTCGAACCTCCGGCCTCTACGTCCCGAACGTAGCGCTCTACCGGGCTAAGCTACACCCCGACGTGTCATTATTTCAGCATATTTCGGCGTGGCCTTCAAGCGCGTGAAGTGCATGCCAGAATAGGGGGGCAAGAGAAAAATCAGGCCAGTAGCTGGTCCACTTCCGGGTAAAGATTCGGGAATATCATGCCCAGCGAGTTCAGCGGCATGCCAAAGCGCACAGGGCCATAAGGCGTGTCGCTGACCAGCAGCCGGTCTGCCAATAGCTTGGACAACAGGGAGCGGGCACTGCGCTCCCCCAACCCTGTCATTTGTGCAAACTCGCCACGGGTGATGGGGCCCAGCCCAAAGATGTGAACCAGCGGAAGAATCGCTTCGCGTCGTATGGACTTGTCCTGGGTCGAGCGGAAAATGATCAGTGCTTCGATGCGTTGTTTGATACCCTCCAGTGCAAGCATGGACGACATATACGCCACCTGGTCCTGGCAGATGCCAAGAAAATATTTTACCCACTCAAACAAGCCGGCTGCGCTGAGGTTGCCACGGCCATCGAGATCGCCACGGCGCGCAGAGTCGGCGTTTTGAAGGGCGGCGTAGTAAGCGGTCGTGGATCGCGCAAGGCCGCGATTGGGGGACCACAGACCTTCAGAAAGTTTCCAGAGGGCGCAATGACTTTGCAGCCGGGTGGCTCTGCCGTTCCCATCGAGGAAAGGATGTACCCACGCCACCCGGTGATGCGCACATGCGGTTGCAATCAGGGTGCGCTCCCAACTGCGTGTGGGTCCGTACACCTGGTCGAGGCGTTCAAGGAAAGCCGGCAGCGACGCGGCCCTTGGCGGTATATGGCGTCCCACCTCCACGTCGCGCGTCCTGATTTGACCGGGTACGATCACTTCTCCATCGTCTGAAATACGGTCCTCGGGGGCCAGTCGCTCATACAGCGCCCGATGCGCTTCAATCAAAAAGTCCGTGGAGAATGGTACATTTTTCCGCTTTCTTTGCCGGTTTTGGTGATTCGTAACTATTTGATTGTAGGTGATTTTTCTGAGGAATCCATCATTTAAAGCCGGTTTTTTTGCCGGTTTGTTTGCCGGTTCGATTCCGGGGTCACTTCGCGTCGATAATCAGTAGCCCTTCACCGGCTCGGCAACGGATCCACGCTTTTGCTGATGCAACGCATAACCATGCGCATGCGTTGTCAATAGACAACATTTCCCACCTCGTTGGCAAAGATCTTGCTTTGTAAAAAGATTAAGATGGTTAAGCTTGTTGTTTGGCAAAAGATGCATCATTTCGGGGCGCTGGCCCCGCCTACCGGCTCACTTTGACGATTGGGGAACACGGATGAAGACACGGCGGACGATCATGTTCAGTGCGGTTTCGGCAGCGTTGGCGCTGACAGGCACAGCGCAAGCGCAAGTGCAGGCAGTTAACCCGGACCAGATCGAAGTAGTCACGGTCACCGCGCAAAAGCGCAAGGAAGATCCGGTCAAGGTGGCCATGAGCATCTCGGCTGTCACCGGCAAGCAGTTGCAGGAAGAGCATATCCGCGATATCACCGACCTCACGCGGGTGGTGCCCAATATCTCGTTTACCGCTGCCAGCGGCAATGGCGGCGCCGGGCCCGGCACGTCGAATATCGAAATCCGCGGCATCAGCTCCACGGCCGGCGCTGCCACCGTTGGCGTGTACCTTGGCGATACGCCGGTCACGGTGGGCAATGTGTACACCATGGGCAATATCGAGCCGCGCTTTTTCGATATCGACCGGGTGGAAGTGCTGCGCGGCCCGCAAGCAACCTTGTACGGCGCCAGCTCGATGGGCGGCACCATCAAGTTCGTGCCCAATGAGCCGGACCTGAAAGACGGCGAGGTCACCACCTATACCGAGGCGTCGAATACCAAAGGCGGCAGCCCCAGCTGGTCGGCCAATATCGTCGGCAACTTCCCGCTGGTGCCCGACGAGCTGGCGCTGCGCATTGGCGTGCAGGCCCAGCACACGGGCGGTTTCATCGACCAGGTCGATGGCAATGGCGCCACCGTGGCCGACAACATCAACCGGATCAGCGACCAGGAGCTGCGCGTGGCGCTCAAGTGGCGGGCCACGCGCAATGTGACCGTGACGCCGTCGCTCTACTACCAGCGGCTCGACGCCAAGGATATCTCGGCCTTCAACCTCGACCGTCCCAACTACCAGGCGCAAAAACAGGTGCGCGAGCCGTCGCTCGACAAGCTGTTCGCGCCCAGCATCACCGTCAACTGGGACCTGGGCGGCGCCGATCTGACGTCGGCCACCAGCTATTTCTCGCGCAAGTTCGACCGCACCCAGAACGGCTCGGCGTACAACAGCTATTCGCTCTCGACTTTTCTGACCTCGACCGATGACGGCGGCAAGGCGCCGCCCGCGCTGATCGAGGCGATTGCCGGCTTGCCGTCGGCCGTGTACCTGCAAAACCGCGTGCGCCAGGTGTCGCAGGAATTCCGTCTGGCATCGCGCCCCTACGATGCCAGTGTGTCGCCGTGGACCTGGCTGGCCGGCACTTATTTTTCGCGCCAGCGCACCGACATTGCCGAGAACGATCCCATCTTCGGCCTGACCGATACCTTCAAGTCGTTCGGCTTCGATATCTACGACCCCGAATTGCTGCCGGACGTGCAGCCCGGTTCGTTTCCGAACGACGATTCGTTTGCCGGCCAGTTCCACTACCGCGAAAAGCAGGCGTCGATCTTCGGCGAAGCCAATTATTACTTTACCCCCGCGGTGCACGCGACCGTCGGCGCGCGCTACCTGAAAGCCAAGTCGACGCTGGCCCAGCGCAACGGCAACTACCTGGCTGGCGCCGGCAACAATAGCGGCGCCAGCCTGTCGTCGCACGCGTTTACGCCCAAGTATGCAATGACGTGGGAAGTCGATCCGTCCAATACCGTGTACGCCAGCGTGGCCAAGGGTTTTAGGCTCGGCGGCTCGAATATCTTCGTGCCGCCGACCACCTGCGGCCCCGACCTGGAACTCAATGGCTTGACCGAAGGCCCGCCCAACTACGCGGCCGACAGCCTGTGGAGCTACGAGGTGGGCAGCAAATCACGTTTTATGGGCAACCGGCTGACGGTCAACGCCGACGTGTTTTACGTGAAGTGGAAAAATATCCAGCAGGGCGTGTACTTGCCCACCTGCGCCTACACGTATAACGCCAATGCCGGCGACGCCACCACCAAAGGCTTTGAATTCGACATCAAGGCCAAGCCGATGGCGGGCCTGACCCTGAGTGCATCGGGCGGTTACGTGAAGGCCGAACTGAGCAACGATGTGGGCAGCCAGAACGGCGTGGTGGGGGCGGTGGCTGGCGCGCGCATCCAGGGCGTGCCAAAGTACAACGCGGCCATCAGCGCACGCTACAACTTCGCCCTGGCCGGCGCCCAGAGCGCGTTCGTGATGGGTGGCGTGCAGTGGGTGGGGGCGAGCAAGGGTTCGCTCAATCCCGAGTCCACCGACTACGACCGGCCCGGCTACCACACGGCCGACTTCAGCGCCGGCACCAGCTTCGACAATTACACGTTCACCGTGTTCGTCAAGAATGCCTTCGACAACGATACCGTGATCCAGCACCCGCAGGTGGCGTCGATCGTGCAGGGCTATCGCCTGATGCCGCGCGCGATCGGTCTGAGTCTGGCGACGAAGTTCTAGGCGATAATGCCGCCTTTGACTACTCAAGGGCGGCAGCATGGCAATCACGATCTATCACAACACCGCTTGCGGCACGTCGCGCAAGACCCTCGAAGCGATCCGCGCCATTGGCGTCGAACCGCAGATCATCGATTATGTGAAAAACCCGCCCACGCGCGCGGAACTGGAAAGCTTGATTGCCAAGTCCGGCCTGACCGTGCGCCAGGGCATGCGCGACAAGGGCGACCTGTACGGCGAACTGGGCCTTGGCGACTTGTCGCTGCCGGATTCGGCGTTGCTCGATGCGATGATGGCCCATCCGATTCTCATCAACCGCCCGTTCGTGGTGACCGACAAGGGCGTGCGCCTGTGCCGGCCGGCGGAGCTGGTGCAAGAGATCCTCTAATGAAAACGGCGCCATCGGCGCCGTTTTGATCAGTGCGTACGATTGACGGAGAAATGCGCCAGCTGCAGCAGCGAATCCTTGTACTCGCTTTCCGGCAGCCCGGCAATCGCTTCGGCCGCCCGCTCAGCAGCGATCTCGGCCTGGCGGCGCGTGAAGTCGAGCGCGCCGCTGCTGGTCACTGCTGCCAGGACCGCGTCGAAGTGCTGCTCGTCGCCTTGCTCGATGCAGGTGCGCACCAGCTGGCGCTGTTCCGGCGTGCCGTTTTCCATCAGGTAGATCAGCGGCAGCGTCGGCTTGCCTTCGCGCAGGTCGTCGCCGACGTTCTTGCCGATTTCGGCAGCGTCGCCAGCGTAGTCGAGCACGTCGTCGATGAGCTGGAACGCGGTGCCCAGCGAGCGGCCGTATTCGCCGGCGGCGGCGATCTGCGGCTCGGTGGCGCCGGCGATCAGGGCACCCAGTTCGGCGGCGGCCTCGAACAGCTTGGCGGTTTTCGAGCGGATCACTTGCAGGTAGCGTTCCTGGCTCACGTCCGGGTCGTGCATGTTCAGCAGTTGCAGGACTTCGCCTTCGGCGATCACGTTAGTGGCCTCGGACAGGATTTGCATCACGCGCATATTGGCCAGGTCGGCCATCATCTGGAACGCGCGCGAGTACAGGAAGTCGCCGACCAGCACAGACGCGGCATTGCCGAACAGCGCATTGGCGGTAGCGCGGCCCCGGCGCAGCGACGATTCATCGACCACGTCGTCGTGCAGCAGGGTGGCGGTGTGAATGAATTCGACCACGGCGGCCAGCTCGTGGTGCGCTGTGCCTTTATAGGAATACGCGTTAGCTACCAGCAATACCAATACCGGCCGCAGGCGTTTGCCGCCAGCGCTGATGATGTATTCGGCAATCTGATTGACGAGGCTGACCTCGGAATGCAGCTTGCGGCGGATCACCGCATTGACCGCGTCCATGTCGGCGGCGATCGAGTGGGCGATGGTGTTCTGGGGGGCGGTTTGGGTAGCGGCAGACAAGACGAACCTGTGCGTTGACATTATAGGTGCCGAGATTATACGACATGGCCCCCGCTACCGGGGGCGCTGGTGGGTTTGTCCATCTTGATAGGGAGCCAAGTTGACTGACATACCACGCCGCCGCCGGTTTGTGAATAGTTTTTGACGCGAAAACTCATCCCATGTATAATCTGCGGTTCCCCGGTTTCCATGCAGGACAGCAGCACTCGTCGCTGCAAGGCGCTGGCGGATTTTTCTCAACATATGAAGAGGTTTCAAATCATGTACGCGGTCATAAAAACCGGTGGCAAACAATACAAAGTTGTCGCTGGCGAAAAACTTAAAGTAGAACAGATACCTGCAGACATTGGTTCCGAAATCACCATTGACCAAGTCCTCGCCGTTGGCGCGGGCGACAGCATCAAGTTTGGTGCTCCCCTGGTTGAAGGTGCTACGGTACTGGTTACTGTTGTGGCTCAAGGTCGTCACGATAAGGTGAAGATTTTCAAGATGCGTCGTCGTAAGCACTACCAGAAGCATCAAGGCCATCGTCAGAATTACACCGAAATCCAAATCGTCTCGATCAACGGCTAATCCCGTTCCGGCACACTCTAGTACTCAAGGAGCTTTAGCATGGCACACAAAAAAGGCGGCGGCACAACGCGAAATGGTCGTGACTCAGAATCAAAACGCCTGGGCGTTAAGGTTTACGGCGGTCAAACGATCAATGCAGGCGGCATCATCATTCGTCAACGCGGCACGCCAGTGCGCGCCGGCGAAGGTGTTGGCACCGGCAAAGACCACACCTTGTTCGCTCTGGTGGATGGCGTGGTCAAGTTCGTAGTCAAGGGCGCAGGCTCGAAGCAGTACGTTACCGTAGTAGCAGCAGCCTAATGACGCTGCACGGATGATGCGCGGGGCGCACCATCCGATTTTGTAAGGCGCAAGCCTTCAATCGAAAAGGCTCTGCCCATGGTAGGGCCTTTTAGTTTTATGGCGGTACATCATGAAGTTTATCGACGAAGCAAAAATTGAAGTAATCGGTGGTGACGGCGGCAATGGTTGCGCCTCGTTTTGCCGTGAAAAATTCCGCCCATTTGGCGGCCCTGACGGCGGCGACGGCGGCAAGGGTGGCTCGATCTGGGCTGTAGCGGACCGTAACATCAATACCTTGGTCGATTTCCGCTTCTCCAAGGTGCACCGCGCGAAAGACGGCGAATCGGGCCGTGGCGCCGATTGCTACGGCAAGGGCGCTGACGATATCCACATGCGCATGCCGGTCGGCACCCTGATCATCGACGACGTGTCGGGCGAGATCCTGGCCGACCTGACCGAACACGGTCAAATGGAATTGCTGGCCAAGGGCGGCGAGGGCGGCTGGGGCAACATCCACTTCAAGACCTCGACCAACCGCGCACCGCGCCAGAAGACCGAGGGTAAAGAAGGCGAACGCCGCGAAATCCGCCTCGAGCTGAAAGTGCTGGCCGACGTCGGCCTGCTGGGCATGCCGAATGCCGGCAAATCGACCTTCATTTCGGCCGTATCGAACGCCCGTCCGAAGATCGCCGACTACCCGTTCACCACCTTGTTCCCGAACCTGGGCGTGGTCCGCGTATCGCACGAGAAAAGCTTTGTGATCGCCGACATTCCAGGCCTGATCGAAGGCGCCGCCGAAGGCGCGGGCCTCGGCCACCAGTTCCTGCGCCACTTGCAGCGCACCGGTCTGCTGCTGCACATCGTCGATCTGGCGCCGTTCGAGACCAATGTCGATCCGGTCAAGGAAGCCAAGGCGCTGGTCAACGAGCTGAAAAAGTACGACGAAGCGCTGGTGGACAAGCCGCGCTGGCTGGTACTGAACAAGCTCGACATGGTGCCGGAAGCGGAACGCGTCAAGCGCGTGAAGGACTTCATCAAGAAGTTCGGCTTCAAGGGTCCGGTGTTCGAGATCTCGGCGCTGAGCCGCGACGGTACGCAAGAGCTGGTCAACGCCATCCAGATGCACCTGGAACAAGTGCGTCACACCGAGCAGCGTAGCGAAGAAACCCAGATGACCGAGGAAGCACGCGGCATTTCGTCGATCGATCCGGACGATCCGCGTTTCAAGATTCTCGACTGATTTCCCAAAGGGACTGCACCAGTCCTCGACGGAATTTGGTATCAAAGGCATAATCAGGTTGAACTGGTTATGCCTTTTGTTTTTCACCGTCATAATCGTAATCAGCTGATGATGCCCGCCGTCCTTTGTTACCACAAGGCCTGCGACCCTCTGCGGCAAGCAGGGCCATCCGTCCTAGCCAAGCACAATCACAGCACAGTCATTTCTTTCGCTTGTCTGGAGTAGTGTCGCACCCATGAATTCCGTTATACAAAAAGCCCAACGCATCATCATCAAGGTCGGCTCGTCGCTGGTCACCAACGACGGCCGCGGCCTCGACCACGCAGCGATTGCCCGCTGGGCCGCGCAGATCGCTGCCTTGCGCGCACTCGGCAAGCAGGTGGTGCTGGTCTCGTCCGGCGCCATCGCAGAGGGCATGTTGCGCCTTGGCTTCGAGCGCCGTCCGCACGACATCCACGAATTGCAGGCCTGCGCCGCCGTCGGCCAGATGGGCCTGGCGCAAATCTACGAAACCAGCTTCCGCGCCCACGCGCTGGGCACGGCGCAGGTGCTGCTTACCCACGCCGACCTGGCCGACCGCGAACGCTACCTGAATGCCCGCTCCACGCTCACTACCTTGCTGCGCTTGGGGATCGTGCCGATCATCAACGAGAACGACACGGTGGTTACCGACGAAATCAAGTTCGGCGACAACGACACCCTCGGTGCGCTGGTGGCCAACCTGATCGAAGCCGACGCGCTGATCATCCTCACCGACCAGAAAGGCCTGTACAGCGCCGATCCGCGCAAGGACCCGGCCGCCGTATTGATCGCGCATGGCCGCGCCGGCGACCTGACGCTTGAAGCGATGGCCGGCGGCGCCGGCAGCAGCCTGGGGCGCGGCGGCATGCTGACCAAGATCCTGGCCGCCAAGCGCGCCGCCAAGTCGGGCGCGCACACGGTGATCGCCTACGGGCGCGAGGACCGGGTGCTCGAGCGGCTGGCCGGCGGCGAAGCGATCGGCACCGAACTGGCCGCGCAGACCGGCCACCTGACCGCGCGCAAGCAGTGGATGGCCGACCACCTGCACACGGCGGGCCAGGTCGTGCTCGACGCCGGCGCGGTACAAAAACTGACGGCCGAGGGCAAGTCGCTGTTGCCGATCGGCGTGATCGAAGTCAAAGGGGAGTTCGGGCGCGGTGCCGTGATCACGTGCGTGGACCAGGCTGGCTTGCCGGTGGCGCGCGGGCTGTCGAACTACACCAGCGCCGAAACCCGGCGCATCATGCGTAAACCTTCGAGCGAGATCGAAGCGATCCTCGGCTACCTCGAGGGCAAGGAGCTGGTGCACCGCGATAACCTGGTGCTGGTGTAATCACAGCTGGCCGTAGCGGAACCCTATGCCCAGCGCGACCGACCACTTGAGCCACAGCAGCAACAGCAAGCCGCCGTACCATAGCGTGTAGAGCGCGTGGACCAGCGGCGCTGGCAGGTGGCGTAACAGGAATGCGTACATGGTTTAACTCCCCGGTATCAGTGGTGCGAACAGCGTTGCCAGGCAGCGCCAGGCGGCGGCCAGGTTCGGCGTCGAGGTCAGCGCAAAGCTGAGGATGACAAATTGCAGCGTGAGCAGCCAGCTGAAACCCCGCCACAGCGCGTTGGTGCGCAGCGCGGCCGCCCACGGCATGTGCTTGCCCCATAGATGCACCACCACCAGGCCGGCGCCGTGGAACAGACCCCAGGCCAGGTAGCGCGGCGAGAGCTCGTGCCACAGGCCCAGCACCACCATGCTGGCCAGGCTGGCCAGCATGTACTGGCGGGTACGCGACAGGATGGGACGGAACACGAAGTCGCGGCACCATTCCGACACCGTGATATGCCAGCGCCGCCAGAATTCCTGCAAATTACCAGCGGAAAACGGGAAGTTAAAATTCTCCGGCACCCGCATGCCCAGCAGCGCGGCAAAACCGATGGCGATATCGCAGTAGCCTGAAAACTGCCAGTACAGGTTGAGCCCGTATCCGAGCAGCGGCAGGTACGTATCGAGCCAGGGATGGCCGGTTGCCAGCGCCAGGGTATCGAGCTTGTGATTCAGCAGGTAACCAGCCAGCAGCACCACTTTCACGTAGCCATACAGCAGGCGTTGCAGCGCCTGCGAGGCGATGGCACCATCCCAGCGCGCGCGCAGCAGTTCCAGCCGGAAGCTTTCATAGCGCTGCACCGGGCCTACCGCCAGCGTCGGCGGGAACAGCAGGTAGGCCAGGCTACTTGCGGCGCGGCCATCGCGCAGCGGGCCGCTGCCGTGTTCGGCGATCAGATGCCACGCCTTGAGCGAAACGAACGCATAGCCGAGCCAGGCGATCAAACCATGGCTGGCCTTGCCGAGCTGGTAGGCGCCGAACATCAGCAGCACCCCGCCCAGCCCCACGGCACGCATCAGGGTCTTGCGCTGCCATTGCGGCCCGCACATCAGCGCCACCCAGAGCAGCAAGGCCGCCCATGCGCCCAGCCCGATCCAGCTGTCATGGGCGAGCAGCACCGTGCCGCCGGCGGCCAGCAACCATGGCCGCCATTGACCCGGCAACCGCCAGTAGAGCGCAACCAGCGCGGATATAAACAGCATGCCGAAAACAGACAGCCATACCATGTCAGCCGCCCTTCGCCATGGACTGCAGCTGCGCGGACCACCAAGTCTCGAAGCGGCGTGCGCCGGCGGCGTTCATGTGGCGACCGTCGCAGTACAAGTCCGGTTCGGGATAATCGGGGGAGGCGAGGTAGCTGACGCGCGGGCCTGGCGGCATGGCGGCTTTCCAGCGTTGCAACCACGACTGCCTTTCGTGCGTGAGTGCCTGCTCGAAGTGGTTGCTGCGGCGTATCTCCAGCACCACGATGTGCACCCCGCGCCGGGACAGTTGCAGCAGTCGGGCTTGTAAAGCGGCGTCGATGTCAGGGCGGCCCTGTGCGGAGTTTTGCTGGGCAACCAGGCTTGCCAGCTGTTTCCGGATTGCGGCAGGCGTCTGGACTTCGCACGGAAACATGGTCACCTGGTCGTTGAGGCGCATCCCGGTTGCAGTGCCAGGCCCGCCGCGTGCCACGAGCTTTGCAACCTGGGCCTTCAGCATGGTCGCTACAGCATAGCGCATCTCTTCCAGGATCACGTCTGGGGTGGTTGGCAACAGCAGGTTGGTGTCGATGACCAGTATGCCGGGGGGGTGACGGTCGAGTACGTCCAGCACGGCGTGCAAATACCCCATGCTGCTGCCGCTCTTGGTGATCCGCAGCCAGTCCATGCCTTCCAGCTTCTCATACTGGCCTGGCGGCGTGGCGGCCCACAGCAGCGAAGACCCCAGTGCCACTACGCGCACACCAGGCCGGTCGGGATGATCTGCAAGAAAGTGCTGTACCTGGCCGGCCGCTGCGGCGCCGGCTTCCTGTCTGGCCGACCGGTAGTACAGCGCCGCCACCGCCATCACGGCGGCTACCAGCACCACGCTGTACAGCCAGATGCGCAGCGGCAAGACCTTGGCCATCGCCACGCCCATCTCAGCGCGCCAGCCTGTTGATCATGTGCACGGTCGCGCCCAGCGATTCCATGTGCACCACGTCCGTCGGACTCAGGCGGATGTTGAACAGGGTTTCCAGGCCGATCACGAAATTGATGTGGGCCAGCGAGTCCCAGCCCGGGGTGTTGGCCGGACCGGAGCTGTCCTGCAAGGTGTGCGGGGCCACCTGGAACAGTTCGGCAGCAAGCGCGAAAACTTGTGCGCGCGGGTCGTGCGTGCTGCCCGCGCTCACCGGCGTTACCGCCAGCGATTTTTGCAGTTGAGCGGTGATCACCTTGCCCGACGGCGTACGCGGCAATTGCGAACTGAAGACGATGCGCTTGGGCAGTTCGTGCGCGCCCAGGTGGCTGCCGCAGTGCGCCAGCAATTGCGCGCTGTCGGCCTCCATGGCGGGGCGCAGCACCACGCAGGCCACCGGGATTTCGCCCCAGGTTGCATCGGGCAGGGCCACGGTGGCCGCTTCCAGGACGGCCGGGTGTTGCAGCAGCACGCCGTTGATGGCTTCCGGCGACAGATTGTAGCCGCCACAGATGATCAGGTCCTTGAGGCGGCCGGTGATCCAGTAGACACCGTCGCTGTCGCGCCGCGCCTGGTCGCCCGTGTGCAGCCAGCCGTCGCGCAGCACGGCGGCGGTGGCTGCGGGATTGTCGAGGTAGCCGTGCATCAGGTTGGCGCCTTGCAGGCACAGTTCGCCCGGCTCGTCGTCCGCCGCTGCGCTGCCGTCTTCACGCAGGATCCTGGCCAGCATGTCGCGCGGGATGCCCACGCTGCCTACCTTGTGGCTGGCAGCGTCCGGTCCGGCATACAGGCCGCAGGCGCCGGTTTCGCTCAGGCCATAGGTGTTGATCAGCTTGATTTTGAAGGTGTCGCTAAAGCCGGTCCAGATGGCGGCGCTCAGCGGCGCGCTGCACGAGACGGCAAACTGGAAATGGCCGTTGCTGAAATTTTCTGCCAGGTGGCTGCCGTATTGCTGCATCAGCGCCAGCGCGGTGGGCGCCGCCACCAGGTGGGTGACCTGTTCGCGGTACACGGCAATCAACAGCGCCTCGATGCCGACGATGGAAAACGGCGCCGGCCGCACCAGCGCGCAGCCCACCCGGTAAGCGAGCAGCACGCCTTGCACCAGGCCGTCGGCATGCGTCAGTGGCATCAAGTTCATCAGGCGCGAGTTCTGGTCGAGCCCGTAGTGGTCGCCTATCGTGCGCGAATGCGCCAGCAGCGCCGGCCAGTGCATTTCCACGCCCTTCGGGCGCGCCGTGCTACCCGAGGTGAAGACCACGTAGGCGGGACCTTCCTGGCGCGCTGGCGGCAGCGCTGCCGGCGTCGGCGCCGACAGCAGGCCGGGCCAGTTGTCGAGATCGGCCGGGGCGCGGCGGCCCAGCAATTTGCCGAGCAGCTTGCCCTTGGCCTGGGCGCCAGCCACGCCGATCCGCTGCGCCGGCAGGGCCATGCCGGCTTCCTGCCATTGTGCAATGCGGTCGGCGTCGGCGATGACGCCGGCCACTTGTGCATGTTCGAGCAGGTATTGCACCTGGCTGGCGGCGGTGCCGGGATCAAGCAGCAGCGGGATCGCGCCAGCGCGCAGGCAACCGAGCAGCAGCGGCATCGCGGCCAGGTCGTCGCGCACCATGAACAGCACGCGTTGCTGGTCGAGCTTGCCGGCCAGCAGGCGTGCTGCGACCAGGGCGATCTGGGTGTCCAGTTCACCGTGAGACAGGGTTTTCGCGCCGATCAAAAAAGGCGACGCGGCATGGCCGGAACGGGAGTCGAACATGTGCTGCTTTCTAAACTTGTGAGAGGGAATGCGCCAGCAGTTTGCGGTCGAGCTTACCAGCTGCGGTATAGGAGAGCGCGTCGCGCACGCGCCACAGGCGCGGCATGACGTCGGCGGTGGCCTGGCGGCGGCAGGCGTCGACAAACGCTGCCATGTCGAAACCGGCATCGACCACCAGCAGTCCGACCAGGCCTTGCGGTCCCGCGGTGATGGCTGCCTCGCGCACGTGGGGCAGGTGGCAGACGGCGCGCTCGAGCGGCGCCGGGTGGACGATATCGCCAAACTCGTTCTTGAGCTGGTCGTCGTGCCGGCCCAGCAGGGTGATACGGCCGTGGCCGTCGTGGCTGGCGATGTCGCCGGTATAGAGCCAGTTGCCGCGTGCGACGCGGGCCGTTTGCGCGGCATCGCGCCAGTAGCCGAGCATCAGCTGATTGCTGTGCACGCGCAGTTCGCCGGCCTGGCCGGCTGCCAATGGCGCGCCGTCGGCATCGCAGATTTGCACCACGGCGCCTACCGGTTTGCCGGTGGCGCCTTGCAGGTGGTCGAACACCATGCACAGGCCGCCCGTTTCGGTCAGACCGTAGTAGTCGACAATGGCCAGGTTCATGCGTTGCACCAGCGTTGCATGCAGCGCCGGCTGTAGCGGCGCGCCGGTGGACAGGATCTGGCGCAGGCTGGCCGGGTGCAGGGTCAGGTGGGCCGGCAGCAGGTCGAGCATGGACAGCCAGGCTGGTCCGGTGGACAACACTGTCACGCCGTGGCGCTGCGCCGCCTGCAGGGTCTTGCCCACGCTGTGGCGCTCGGCCTCGTCGGCCAGGTACACGCCTGCGCCCGCGAACAGCGCCGCCACCAGTGGATTGCGCAAGCCGCTCATGGTGTGGAAGTCGCCCAGCGACAGCAGCAGGTCCTGGTCGTGCCAGCCGAACTCGGTGGCTGCCAGTTGGCCGCTGTGCAGCAGTGCGCGCTGGCTATGGACCACGCCCTTGGGCATGCCGGTGCTGCCGGACGTAAACAGGATCATGGCGACATCATCTGGCTGCACCACGTGTGTGGTTGATGCTGGCGGCAGTTCCAGCCAGTCTTCGAGCAGAGCCGACAATTCCGGCACGGTGTTCCCGGCGGGCACCGCTGCGTCGTTGTCGTCATCGTGCAAGGCATCGAGCAGCACGGCCGGACAGGTGGCGAGGGCGGCAGCGCCGAGGCGCGGGCGGTCCAGCACCAGCAAGGCCGGTTCGATACGGTCGAGCAGCGGCGCCAGCTGCGCAGGTGTTTCGGCCAGCTCCTTGCGCAATGGCACCACCACCGCACCCAGTCGCCAGATGGCCCAGGTCAGCAGCACCGCTTCCGGGTGTGGCGCGCACAGCATCACCACGCGGTCGCCGGGCCCAACGCCCAGGGCGCGCAAGCCCTGTTGCAGGGCCGGCACCAGCAGTGTCACCTCGTCCACGCCGAAGGCGCTGTCGTCGATGCCACACAGCAGCAACGGCCGGTCGCGGTACAGCGTGGGCAGCAATTGCCACAGGTATTCGAAAGTCTCTTCTTGTGGTAGCGGCCGCACCACCTGGCTGGCGTAATACGACTGCAGGCGCGCCATGGCGCCGCTCACCGGCGCCAGTTGCACCAGCTCGGCATCGACCATGGCGCGGGCCTGGTCGCACACGTGACGGACCGGCAACTGCAATCGTTGCGCCGTTTCTTCTAGAGTACGCATTTGCCCAAGCTGGAACAGGATCTGCAACTGCTCCGGCTCCAGCGCTTGCAGGCCGAGCCGGTCGAGCCGGTCCGCATAGCAGGGGTGGCGCAGCAGCAGATCTGCCATCAGGCCGCCCAATGCCTGCGGATCGGCCACGGCACGGCCGTTCAGGCTGTCCAGCTCGAGCAGGGCGTTGACGATGCCGCGTGCGCCGGGCACGGCGAGATCGAGATCGGCCCGCCGCAGCGGTGCGCCTTCCCACGATGGCGGCGTCAACGCCACCAGGCCGTTGTAATGCGGCGTGTCCGGCTCGCTCAGCAAGGTCGTGGCGCCGTGCGCACGGGCATCGAACAAGGTTACCTCGGCCATGACGATGGCGCTGCGTGCCTGGCGCTTGCGCGCCGCTTGCAGCCGCTCCAGGTGGCGCCGGCCGTGCAGGATCAGGCCGCCACGATCAAAATATGGCGACGGTTCGCTGTTGGCCATGTGCACGTGCGGGAAGATGATCGGCGCGTCGTCGCGGGCGATGCGCAGCAGGTCGCCGAGGAAAGTCGCGGGCGCGTAGCGGTGCAGCGAGTCGAGGCCGTGGACCAGCGCAAACCGGCTGTCCCCGAACGGCAGCGGACCGCCGGGCGGCACAAACACGATATCGTGGTTGGGCGCGCGTCGGCCGGCGGCAAGCCAATGCGCGTAGCCCATGTAGCCGAGTACGTCGAAGTTGCCTTCCCAGATCGACACCACGTGTTGCTCGGGAAAGACCGCTGCCAGCATCTCGCCGCTCCAGCCGGTACGGCCCCAGGTGTCGAGTATCAGGTCGCCGGGCCGCAGGTGCGCGCGCGCCAGGTCGAGCAGGGCGTAGAACGCGCGTGTCGATTCGTTGAACGGCTGGAAGGCGGCGTAGCGGTCGGGAATGCGGCGCACATGGCGGCGGTGCATGAATGACAGGTAGTCGGGGCTGGGCGCCAGCTTGGCATCGAGCGCCGGCAGCGTGGCGCGCGCGTCGGCCACGCTACCCAGGTGCGCTTCTGTAAACAGCGGGAACCCCCGCACCACGGGGACATGGAGCGCGCAGTCAGGGCAGCTCAGCACACCGCTCGATAGCGGCAAACTGGTGGCCAATGGTGTATCGCTGTTCAATGACGTGCGGCATGCGGGGCACGCCAGGGCGCCGAATGTAGTTTTTTGCATCCAAAAACGTGTAAAGATAGCGTGGGGTAAGCTTGCTTACAATATGGCTGGCGGCGGAGTTTTGCTGCGGTAGTCGCATAAATCGATCTGCATGCAGTTCCAGCACTCTGGTTTACGTGCCTTGCAGGTATAGCGACCATGCAGTATCAGCCAATGATGCGCATCTTGCAAGAATTCTTTAGGAATGAACTTTAACAGCTTTTGCTCGACGATCTCGACATTCTTGCCGGGCGCCAGCCCGGTGCGGTTTGACACGCGGAAGATATGGGTATCGACCGCCATGGTCGGTTCGCCAAACGCCGTATTCATGACCACGTTGGCAGTCTTGCGGCCCACGCCGGGCAGGGCTTCGAGCGACTCGCGGTCGCGCGGCACTTCGCCGCCGTGCAGGTCCACCAGCATCCTGCACGTGGCGATCACGTTCTTGCCCTTGGTTTTATACAGGCCGATGGTCTGGATATAGGTCTTGAGTTCGTCCTCGCCCAGGTCGAGTATCGCCTGCGGCGTGTTGGCCACCGGGTAGAGCTTGCGGGTGGCCTTGTTCACGCCGACGTCGGTGGCCTGCGCCGACAGCAGCACCGCGATCAGCAGTTCGAACGGCGTGGTGTATTCGAGTTCGGTCTTGGGGTGGGGATTGGCGGCGCGGAAGCGCACGAACATTTCGTGGCGTTTGGCTGGATTCATTCAGGCTTGGTTCCGTTCTGGCTGGTTGCTGCAGCTTCGGCTGCCGCAGCTTCGGCTGCCGCAGCATCGGCTGCCGCAGCTTCTTTCTTGGCGCGGGCGCGCTCCATGGCGGCGGCGATGATGGCTTTCTTGCGCGCGAGCGCCTCGGCCGACGCGGCGTCGGCCGGATCGATGGCGTTGACGACCTCCATCTTGCTGTGGGCCTTGGCGGCCAGGCGGTCGTCGTTTTCCCGCTTTTCGCGCTGGAGGCGCACGGTGCGGAAGTCGTGGCGCTCGCGCGCGGCGTCGGCCTCGGGCTGGCCCCAGGCGGCCCAGCCGGTGGTCTCGGTGACCGGGTACATGACGATGCAATCGACCGGGCACGGGTTCACGCACAGGTCGCAGCCGGTGCACAGGTCGGGCACGATGGTGTGCATCAGCTTGGCAGCGCCGACGATGGCGTCCACCGGGCAGGCCTGGATGCACAGGGTGCAGCCGATGCACAGCGACTCGTCGATAAACGCCACCGCGCGCGGGCGCTCGAGGCCGTTGACGGGATTGAGCGGAATGACCTTGCGGCCGGTGACCGCCGACAGCCTGGCGATGCCTTCGGCGCCGCCAGGCGGGCACTGGTTGATCTCGGCCGCGCCGTCCGCTATTGCCTGCGCGTACGGACGGCAGCCATCGAAGCCGCACTTGGTGCATTGCGTTTGCGGCAGGACGTCTTCGATGCGGTCGGCGAGGGGGCGGAGGTCGGACACGGCGGTTTCAAAATCGGTAAAACGCCATTATCCGACATCTGCGCGCCGTTCACCGAAAAAAGCCGGTTTTACTCGTGGCGGATCTGGGGAATGGTGAACACGCCTGCGAGCGACAGCAGTTCGATGCGATGCTGTTCGGCCAATTGGGCCAGGATGGTTTCGCCGTGCGGCAACAGGTGGATTTCCACGCGGCGGCGGTCGGTCTCGCTCACGCGCCGCATGACCAGGCCCATCGCTTCGCAGCGCGTGACCAGCGCCACCACGCCGTGGTGCTTCGCTTGCAGCCGTTCGGCCAGTTCGCCCACCGAGGCCCAGTCGCGGCCCGGGTAGCCCTTGATGTGCAGCAGCAGCAGGTATTGCAGGGGAGTGATGCCTTGCGCTTGCACCACGTCTTCGGAAAAGCGTTCGAAGCGGCGCATCTGGTAACGGAATTCGGACAGCGCGGCAAAGTCCGATTTGTCGAGGGTTTTGGAAGTCATGCCGAAATATATCGCAACGTGATGTATTTGACCGAAAAAATACCCGGCGCTGTTGCAGCGGCGGGTATTTTGCAGACTTAAGCGTGTTGCTTGATAAAATCGGTGATTTTCGGGCAGACCATCTCGCGCCAGCGGCGGCCCGAGAAAATACCGTAGTGGCCGGCGCCCGGCGCCACGAAGTCCTGCTTCATGTCGTCCGGAATATTGCTGCACAGGTCGTGCGCGGCCTGGGTCTGGCCGGCGCCGGAAATGTCGTCCAGCTCGCCTTCGACCGTGAACAGCGCCACCGAGGTGATGTCTTGCGGACGCACCAGCTGGCCGCCCACTTCCCAGGTGCCTCGCGGCAGGGCGAATTCCTGGAACACGGTCTTGATGGTGTCGAGATAGTACTCGGCCGGCATGTCCAGCACGGCATTGTATTCGTCGTAGAACTTGCGGTGCGATTCGGCGGTTTCTTCGTCACCCTTGACCAGGTGGTTGTAGAAGTCGCGGTGGCTCTCGGCGTGGCGGCCCGGGTTCATGGCGATGAAGCCGGCGTGCTGCAGGAAGCCCGGGTACACCTTGCGGCCGAAACCGGGGTAGTTCGGCGGCACCGGGTAAATCACGGTGTTTTCAAACCACGAGAATTTTTTCTCGGTGGCCAGGTTGTTGACGGCCGTGGGCGAACGGCGCGGATCGATCGGGCCGCCCATCATGGTCATGGTTTTCGGCAGTTTAGGGTCGTTGGCGGTTGCCATCAGCGAAATGGCGGCCAATACCGGCACCGTGGGCTGGCACACGGAAATCACGTGCACGTCCGGGCCGAGGTGGCGGATGAAGTCCTGCACATAATAAATGTAATCGTCGAGGCGGAAGGCGCCGTCGGCCAGCGGCACCATGCGGGCGTCGGTCCAGTCCGTGATGAAGACGTCGTGCTCGACCAGTAAGCCGCGCACGGTGTCGCGCAGCAGCGTGGAGTGGTGTCCCGACAGCGGCGCCACCAGCAGCACGGTCGGCTGCGCCAGGTCTGTCACCTGCTGATCGTCCAGGTCCTTGCGGAAGTGGATCACGCGGCAGAACGGTTTGTTGACTGTCACCTGCTCGATGATGCCTACCGGCTCGGGCATACCCTTGACCGGAGACGTGTCGATGCCGAACGCCGGCTTTTCGTAGTCCTTGCCCAGTCGGTACATCAGTTCGTAGCCGGCGGCGATGCGCTGCGCGAACGGCGTGTGCGCCAGCGGCGAGACCGGATTGCTGAAGATTTTGGCGGAGGCATCGGCCCACTGCATCAGTGGCGTGAGCATCGATCGTTGCATTTCGTGCAGTTGGTAGAGCATGGTAGTTGTCCCGGTGTTTTTATGGTGCGTTGCACCAATCCATGCATGATACGCCAATTTAGCGGCGCAAGGCCGCGTAGGGGCTGGTGATCGATGCATTTTGGTGCCTCGGGGAAAAATTACTGATATTGCGCAACAAATCCCGTCTCAAGAATAATACTGCTGCCGCCATAAAAAAAGCAGCGTTTCCGCTGCTTTTATGTAGGACATCTACCTGAGTGTTGTGTTACTGGCGATGCGCTAGTAGCACTTGATCAAGCTTGGGAATATTGAAAAACCGTAGCGAGCGGTTCGTTATCGTCGCGAGTAGCGGAAGCGTACAGCTGTACGCTGAGCAACGGAGCGGCGATAGCGGACCGTGCAGTAGGTTTTTGATGTTCCCTTAATCAAAAACTGGCGTCTCCACGCCCAGCACCTTGTGCAGCTTTGGCGAGGTGGTGGTGTATTGCATGTGGATCTTCTTGTCCGGGAAGATGTACGGCGCGGCGCCAAAGGCGGCCAGCGCGGCTTCGTGGAAGCCCGACAGGATCAGCTTTTTCTTGCCCGGATAGGTGTTGATGTCGCCCACGGCAAAGATGCCCGGCACATTGGTTTCGAACTTCTCGGTATCCTGCACCTTGAGCTGGCGGCGCTCGATGTCCAGGCCCCATTCGGCGATCGGGCCCAGCTTCGGCGACAGGCCGTAGAACACCAGCAGCATGTCCAGAGGCACGCGGCGGGTAACGCCGTCCTGGCCGGTGACCTTCAGTTCGGTCAGCTTGTCGTCCTTGGTCTCGAAACCAGTGGCCTGGCCCACGATCAATTGCATTTCGTAGTCGTCGCACAGTGCTTTCATCTTGGCGACCGAGGCTGGCGCAGCGCGGAAGTCCTCACGGCGGTGCAGCAGCACGACCGATTCGGCCTTGCCGACGAAGTTCAGGGCCCAGTCCAGGGCCGAGTCGCCGCCGCCGCAGATGACCAGGTTCTTGCCTTCGAACTGGGCAGGATCCTTGACCTTGTAGTGCAGTTGCGAACCTTCGAAGACGTCGATGCCGTCCACTTTCAGGGTACGGGCCTGGAACGAACCGACGCCTGCAGCAATGAAGATGGTCTTGGTGATGAACTCGGTACCGGCAGTGGTGGCGACGTCGAAACGGCCGTCGTCGCGGCGTTGAACCTTGACCACTTCCTGGCCCAGGTGGAAGGTCGGCTCGAACGGCTCGATCTGCTTGAGCAGGTTGTCGGTCAGTTCCTGACCGGTGCACGAAGGCACGGCCGGGATGTCGTAGATCGGCTTGTCAGGATACAGTTCGACGCATTGTCCGCCCACCGCGCCCAGCGAATCGATCACATGGGCTTTGATTTCCAGCAGGCCCAGTTCGAAGACCTGGAACAGGCCGACCGGGCCGGCGCCAATGATGACGGCATCGGTTTCGATGACGCCGGTAGGGGTGACAGTGCTATTCATTCGTTTTTCCTGTGATTTCAATAATGGTTAGGCAATACCGACAGCGCGCTGCGCGCTGTCGGTATTGCCCGGCCAGACAGACGTCTTAGCGTACCAGCAGGTGCAGCTTGTCTTTGACGTCCTTGAACTGGTCGGCGTCCGGCAGCGGGGCGACGGTCTTGGTGATCGACGGCCAGTGGCGCGACAGGTCGGCGTTGAGCTTGATGTATTGCTGCTGGTCGCCGGGCACATCTTCTTCGGCGTAAATCGCGTTGACCGGGCACTCGGCCACGCAAACGGCGCAGTCGATGCACTCGTCCGGGTCGATGGCAAGGAAGTTCGGTCCAGAGCGGAAACAATCTACCGGGCAAACATCGACGCAGTCCGTATAACGGCAGCTGATGCAAGATTCGGTGACAACGTGGGTCATAACAGTCCTATCAATGTTGGTGCGCAGTGGCGTCGGCGGCAATGGCGTAGCCGGCTAACCTCGGCAAAGCACTGTATTTTAAGGTAATTCCTTATTTCTCACAAACGGCGCTTATATACAATACATATAAGCAAATGCGCCGTGGCCGGGCGCGGAGCCGCAGCGCGACTCGCGCGCGGACCCATCGGCATCGTTCAGGCAGGCCGGACACTAGCGCCGCAGGGGCGCAACTGGCATGATGCAGCCTTTGTTTTACTTTTAAGGAAGTGCATGGCGGACATCAACATCGTCCAGGAACACCACCTGGCGCCCGAGCAAGCCCGTGCGGCGGCGCAACAAGTTGCGGACAAACTGTCCGAACAATTCGAATTGACGTCGCGCTGGGATGGTGATGTGCTGCGGTTCGAGCGCAGCGGCGTGAATGGCACGCTGAGTTTGCTGCCGAACCAGGCGCAGTTGCATATCGCCCTCGGCTTTCCGATCAGCGCGTTTGCGTCGCAGATCGAGAGCAAGGTAGCGGACAAGATGCGCCGCGTATTTACGGCAGCATAGCAGGAGGCCGGCCCATGGTAGTCCAGGGCCGGCACGGGATTACTTCAGGTCTTCGATCAGGTCGATGTACTGTTGTTTGGCGTCGTCGGCGCTGGTGCCCTTGAGTGCATCCCAGGCGTCGAACTTGGCGCGGCCGACCATGTCGGTAAAGCCGGGACGCTCGCCGGTGGCGTCGCCCACCGACGCCTGCTTGAACAGCGCGTAGATTTTCAGCAGGGTCATATTGTCCGGACGTTCCGGCAGGTTTTTCGAGTCCGCCTGGGCTTGTTCGAATTGTGCTTGTAAGCTCATGTCTTCTCCTGTGTTGGGTGCAATCGTCCATCATACCCGCAGCCCTCGCGAAATCCGCTAGAGGAACCCCTCAAAAACACGCGCTCCAAAGCACAACGGCGGCCATGGCAGGCTGTGCGCCTGGCATGAACCGCCGTGTTACTGGTCGCTGGCTGCACCTGGGCGCCAGCGGTGCTGCAATTACTTGGCTTTTTTGGCCGGGTTGACAGCCGACTTCAGGGTCGCGCCCGCCGAGAATTTCGGGGTTTTCGACGCAGCGATCTTGATCGCTTCGCCGGTAGCTGGATTGCGACCTTTGCGCGCAGCACGCTTGGCAACGGAGAAGGTGCCGAAGCCGGTGATGCCTACCGTGTCGCCTTTTTTCAGACGCTCGGTCACGATGGCGATCAGGGTGTTTACTGCGGTGTTGGCGGCAGCAGCAGACATCTCGGTGCGTTTCGCAAATTCAGCAATCAGTTCGCCTTTTTTCATTACTACCTCCTTGGTTATTAGAGCGCGCAGATTAGCATAAATATTGTCAGATGTAATGGTTTCCGCGTGAAGAGTTTCAAAGTAACCCTTGCTGCACCTGCCGCGCGCCCATTTGCACCGGATGATCCCTTGTAGTTAAAGGGCTTACGCAATCCTGACGGACTCGCATCCTGTTCAAAAAGGTTTATCATGGCACGACTTGCGCAGCGATAATGAGCAGGATGATGAGCTTTTCAGATGACACACTGATTGCCTACGCCGATGGCCAGCTGGACGACGCGACCCGCCGCGCCATCGAGCACGCCATGCAGCGCGACGCCAGCCTGCAATGCCGGGTGGCCACCCTGCGCGTGAAATCCCATGCATACAACGGACCGCAGCCGCGCTACGGTAAAGTGGTACACCTGTCGGCGATCCGGGCCCAGCGCGTGGCCGTGCAGCAGGCTGCGCGCAAGGCGCAAACGCCGCGCTGGCGCTGGCCGGTCTGGATCGCGATCGGCGCCGCGCTGGTCGCCGGCTTGCTGGCGGGGCGCTTTGCGCTGGTGTACTGGCAGCCGGCCTGGCTGGGCGAACCACCGGCCACACCCACCACCATCATCAGCCGCAACGGCATGTTAATCGCCCAGGGCAAGCTCGATCTGGCGCTGAGCCGGCAAATGGGCGGCGCCGCGCCGTCGGAAGGCGATGTGCGGGTGGGCTTGAGTTTTCTGTCGAACCAGGGCGGCTATTGCCGCACCTTTACGCTGGTGGGCCTGAGCCAGGATCTGGTGGGCATGGCCTGCCGCGCCAGCGAGGAGTGGCGGGTGCCAGTAATGGTGCAAAACATGCGTCCCGCGCCACAAATGAGCGCGCAGCGCATGGCAGGCACGGAAATGCCGACAGCAGTGCTCGAAGCGATCGACCAGCGAATAGTGGGGGGAATGATGGATACGCGCGCGGAGCAGGAGGCGTTGCGGCGCAACTGGCAGCGCTGAGGGTAGTGCGCGCGCTGCCAGCGGTACTACTTAACGCGATTAAACGCCCAGCAGTTCGACGTCGAAGATCAGGGTGGCATTCGGTGGAATCACGCCGCCGGCGCCGCGCGAACCGTAGCCCAGTTCCGCTGGAATGATCAGCTGGCGGGCGCCGCCGATTTTCATGCCTTGCACGCCTTCGTCCCAACCACGGATGACCATGCCCGCGCCCAGTGCGAACTCGAACGGGTCGTTGCGGTCTTTGCTCGAATCGAACTTGGCGCCCTTGGTGCCGTCGTCGTTGCGCAGCCAGCCGGTGTAATGCACGGTAACGTTTTGACCGGCCTTGGCTTCAGCGCCGTCGCCAACCGTCAGTTCGATGAATTGCAGGCCGGAGTCGGTAGTGATGGTGGACATAGCTTTTCCTTCTATTGTTGGGAACAAGTCATCAATTGTAGCAGCAGCGACAAGGTGGCGTCGCTCCCGATGCCCTGGCCGGTGTCGCGCGCCAGCCCGCACGGCAGAATAATTGTGAACTTTCCCCCTCGGCACAGCCGGGTTTGCACGTAAAATAAAGTCTTTGCTCCTACAAGCGATTTCTTCATGTTCAGCAGTCTCCGCCGCAATTTCCGCCATATCGTTGTTTCCAGCGTTTGCGCCGTCGCCTTCATCCAGGGCGCCCAGGCCAACGTCGTGGTGGTGCTCAACTCGCGTGATGCGACCGTGCAGTTGCTGGACCAGGCCACGTACCAGAGCTTGTCCACCTTCCCGGTCGGCAAGGAGCCGCACCACCTGATGGCCACGCCCGACAACAAGTCGCTGATCGTGGCCAGCTCGGTCGGTAACGAACTGATCTTCCTCGATCCGAAGTCGGGCCAGATCCAGCGCACTCTCAAGGACATCCTCGACCCGTACCAGATCGGCTTCTCGCCCGACCAGAAATGGTTCGTCTCGAACTCGCTGCGGCTGGACCGGGTGGACATTTACCGCTACAACGGCACTAACCTGACCCTGAACAAGCGCATTGCGCTGGCCAAGCTGCCGAGCCACATGGCGTTCGACAAGGCCAGCACCACTGCCTTCATCACCCAGCAGGGCAGCGACCAGGTCAGCGCCATCGACCTGGTCAGCGGTGCGGTCAAGTGGACCATGTCGGTGGGCAAGCTGCCAGCCGGCATCGCCATGACACCGGACGACAAGTACCTGCTGGTGGGCATCATGGGCAGCGACTACGTGGAAGTGATCGACTGGAAAATCCAAAAGACCGTCAAGCGCATCAAGACCGGCATGGGCGCGCACAACTTCCGCTCGGCCGGCGACGGCCGCTACACCTATGTGTCGAACCGGGTGTCGAACTCGATTAACATCATCGACCAGAAGACGCTGGAAAACGTTGGCCAGATCAACGTACCCGGCGGCCCGGACTGCATGGAAATCACCGACGACGGCAAAACCATGTGGGTGACGCTGCGCTGGATTAAAAAGGTGGCGGTGATCGACCTGAAAACCCGCAAGATCACCAAGCTGATCCCGGTGGGCCGCTCGCCGCACGGCGTATTTTTCATCAATTCCGCCCAGCGCTGATGGACCATCGTACTGCCAGACCGGCGCTGGCGCTGCTGACCGCGCTGGCGGCGCCGGCGCTCGCCGCAACGCCTGCCACGCCGGCAGGCGTTTGCAAGGGCACCATTTATCTCACCTTTGACACCGGCAGCCAGTCGCAGGCCGAGCTGATCGCCGACACCCTCAAGCGCCACCACATCAAGGCCACGTTCTTTCTCGCCAACGAGAAGACCGTGCGCGGCGACTATTCGCTCGACCCGTCGTGGTCGGCGTACTGGAAGGCGCGCGTGGGCGAGGGCCATGCATTCGGTTCGCATACGTTCGACCATGACGTGCTGGCCGGCGAAAAGGATGGCCAGTTCCGCGTCAAGCCCGGCTTCGGTGCGTCGGCCGGCAAGATGCGCAGCCTCACACCAGACCAGTATTGCGACGAGATCAAGCGCGTCGATCGCCGCTTCGCCGAACTGACCGGCGTACACCTCGATCCGCTGTGGCGCGCACCGGCCGGGCGCACGTCGCCGCGCACGGTGGCGGCGGCCAAGGCCTGCGGCTATGCGCACGTGGGCTGGGCGCCGGCCGGCTTCTCGGGCGATGAGCTCTCGAGCACGGCTTATCCAAATCCGGTATTGTTGCAAAAGTCCTTGCGCGACTTGCGCAGCGGCGACATTTTCGTGGCCCACATGGGCATCTGGTCGCGCAAGGAGGCGTGGGCGCCCGCCAACCTGGAGCTGTTGATTAGCGGCCTGGAGCAAAAAGGCTTTTGCTTTGCCACGCTGCGCGAACACCCTGACTATTCTTCACTTTTCAAACCGCGATGATGCAGACAATTTCCGACTGGTTCGGCACCGCCCAGGGGTGGTTGTTCGAAACAGTGATACAGCCGCTGGTATTCCAGCTCGGCTTCGGCGAATACATCGAGGAAGCGTTCGAGGGCACCGAGTGGCTGATGATCGGCGTGCTCGAACTGATCTTGCTGTTCCTGGTGCTGCGGCCGATGGAGGCGCTGATCCCGGTGCACAAGTTCACCGACCCGCGCGCGCGCTGGAACGATTTTATCTACACCGTGTTGCACCGCATCGGCCTGTTCTCGGTGCTGATCTTCTTCACGCTCGACCCGCTGCTCGATTCGCTGGCCGGGCTGCTGCGCTTCGAGAGCTTCCAGCCGCTCAACCTGGAATCGCTGATCCCCAATATCAGTCCGCTCGGCGCCTTCCTGGTGTACTTCGTGGTGCTGGACTTCTTCGATTACTGGTACCACCGCGCCTCGCACCAGTTCAACTGGTGGTGGGCGCTGCACGGCCTGCACCACAGCCAGCAGAACATGAACCTGTGGAGCGACAACCGCAACCACCTGCTCGACGACTTCCTGCGCGACATTTACATGGGCGTGATCGCACTGTGTATCGGCGTGGAGCCGTCGCAGTACGTGATGCTGGTGTCGGTCTCGCGCATCCTGCAAAGTTTGCAGCACGCCAATGTGCGCATCCATTTCGGCTGGCTCGGCGAACGCCTGCTGGTGTCGCCGCGCTACCACCGCATGCACCACGCGATCGGCGTCGGCCACGAATCGCAAGGCGCCGGCACCCTGGGCGGCTGCAATTTTGCCGTGCTGCTGCCGGTGTGGGATATCATTTTCAGGACCGCCAACTTTACGCCCGAATTCGTGACCACCGGCATCCGCGACCAGCTGCCGAAAACGGCAGCGGACGGCACCGTCGTGCCGGGGCGCGAATACGGCAAGGGGTTCTGGTCGCAGCACTGGCTGGCGTTGAAGCGCCTGGTGGAATATGCACGAAAGGATGTGGTGTGATGAGGGCAGCTCGAAAAACCTACTGCGCGTTGCATTGTCGGTCTGCGATGCTCGCTGTGCTCCAGCACAGCTGCGCTTCTCGACCAACACTGCTGCCGCTCGCGACGGTTTTTCGAGGTGCCCATGAGTAACGTGTTACGCGCCTGGGGGCGCGCTTTCCTGTCGCAATGGCACGGCAAGTTGCTGGCGATGAGCCTGGCGCCGTTCCTGCTGGCTGTGGGCGTGTGGGCGGTGTTGCTGTATTTCGGCCTGCAACCGCTGATCGACGCCATGCACGGGTTGTTTGCGGAACATAACCTGTTCACCACGAGCACCAGCTGGCTGCGCTCGCTCGGGCTGGGCACCCTGACAGCCGTGGTGGTGCCGCTGATCTCGATGCTGCTGCTGTTGCCGCTGATGATCATGACCGCGCTGATTTTTATCGGGCTGATCGCCATGCCGGTGATATGCCGCCACGTGGGTCTGCGCCATTATCCGCAGCTCGAGCAGCGCCACGGCGGCACCCTGATCGGCAGCGTGGGAACGGCCGTCGGCGGCATGCTGATCTTTATCGGCCTGTGGCTGCTGACCTTGCCGTTGTACGTATTTCCGCCGCTGGCCGTGCTGGTGCAGGCGATGTTGTGGGGCTGGCTGACCTGCCGCGTAATGGTGTACGACGTGCTGGCCGACTACGCCAGCGCCGAGGAGCGGCGCGCCATCCTGGCCGAACACCGCTGGCGCTTGCTGGTGATCGGCATGGTGTCCGGCGCGGCCGGCGCCTTGCCCGGCGCGATCTGGCTCGGTGGCGTGATGGCGGTGGTATTCTTCCCGTTCCTGGCCGCCGCATCGATCTGGCTGTACGTGCTGGTATTTATCTTTACCGGGTTGTGGTTTGCCTACTATTGCATGGAAGCGCTGGCGCGCCTGCGCGCCAAGGAACCGGCAGTGATTGACCCCACCCCGATTGAACTCTGAGAAAGCGGGATCTTATGGCGATCGGACTTATCATCATCGGCGACGAAATCCTGTCCGGCAGGCGCGTCGATCAGCACTTTTCCAAGGTGGTGCAGTTGCTGGCCGCACGCGGCCTGAAACTCGACTGGGCCGACATCCTCGGCGACGAGCCGGCGCGCATCGTCGCGACGTTGCAACGCACGTTTGCCACCGGCGACATCGTGTTCTGCTGCGGCGGCATCGGCGCCACGCCGGACGACCACACGCGCCAGGCCGCTGCCGACGCGCTGGGTTTGCCGCTGGTGCTGCATGAACAGGGCAAGCGCAACATCGAGCAGCGCATCCTGCAAATGGGAGAGGAGGCCGGCCAGCCGGCCGATTTGAACTCGCCGGAAAACCTGCACCGCCTGAAAATGGCCGAGTTTGCCGAAGGCGCGGACCTGATCCCCAACCCGTACAACAACATCGCCGGCTTCTCGCTGCACCAGCATTATTTTGTGCCGGGCTTCCCGGTCATGGCCTGGCCCATGATCGAATGGGTGTTAGACAACAAGTATGCTAACCTGTTCAACCGCGAACCGCATCTGGAGCAGTCGGTGCTGGTGTACGAGGCGGCCGAGTCGTCGCTGACGCCGCTGATGGTGGCGCTCGAAAAACAGTATGCGCGCGTAAAAGTGTTCAGCCTGCCGAGCGTGGGCGACGCCACCACGCGTCGCCATATCGAGCTGGGCGTGAAGGGCGAACCGGCGCAAACGCTCGAAGCGTTCCAGCAACTGCGCGACGAGTTGACGCGCCTGGGCGTGGAGTTCGCGGCGCAGTAAAGCGCACGCTGCCCAGGCAGCGGCGGATGTCTCTCCCTGGCGGCGTATGGGGGTTGTCGCCGTCGTTGTTTTTTTGCGAAAATGCGCACCGTAAAGCAATTATTCTGCGAACGCACCGGTCTGTACCGTCGCCTTGTGGTGCAATGGTGACTAGCAGTCTTTACTGAACAGCTGACCGGTTTGTCTCATATGTTAAGCAATCGTCGTTACCGCCGGCCCTTGGTGCGTGCAGCGCGCAAATTGCGCGCAGGCGCGGCAGTCCTGGGATTTCGACGCAAGCGTCACCTTCAAGTCGTTCCCCCCATGCCCATAGAAGATTCCGAAGCGCATCTCGCGCCGGCGCAGCCTGACGCGCCACCGTCCGAACCACCCAAGAAGAGCAAGCGCACGCGCAACGCCTTCATCCTCGTGCTGCTGGTCGGCGCCTCGTTTGCCGTGTACCTCGGCGTGCAGGAAAGCCGCACGTCCGCCATGCAGGCGCGCATTTTCACTGACTTGGCCGGCAAGATGACCTGGAAGGTCCAGCCGGGCCTGAGCAAGGCTATCCGGTTCCCGCACGATAGCCCGTACGACGAGCGCCTCGGCTACTCCAACCTGCCCGATTACATCGGCCGCCTGAGCGCGCGCGAGTACCAGGTCGGCGCGCAGTCGCGCATGTCGCCCAAGATGCTGGAACTGGCCGAGCGCGGCATCTTCCCGGTGTACCACGAGAAAACCAAGACCGGCCTGACGATTTACGATTGCCGTGCCCAGCAGCTGTACGCCACTAACTACCCGGAACGCATCTACGGCAAGTTCGAGCAGGCGCCGATGGTGCTGATCAGCTCACTGCTGTACATCGAAAACCGCGAACTGCTCGACAATACCTACCCGAAACGTAACCCGGCCGTGGAATGGGACCGGCTGGCCAAGGCCGTGCTCGAGAAAAGCATGAGCGCGCTGGGCGCCGGCCACCGCGCCGCCGGCGGCAGTACGCTGGCCACGCAAATCGAGAAATACCGCCATTCGCCGGAAGGGCGTACCGGATCCATGACCGACAAGCTGCAGCAGATGATCTCCGCCAGCCTGCGCTCGTACCAGGACGGCCCGGACACCACCCGTGCGCGCCGCCGCATCGTCATCGAGTACCTGAACACGGTGCCGCTGTCGGCCAAGCCCGGCTACGGTGAAGTCAACGGCGTCGGCGATGGCATGTGGGTGTGGTATGGCCGTGGTTTCGACGAGTTCAACCGCATCATGGCGCGCGATCTGGAAAAACCCGATGCCGATACCGCGCTGGTGTACAAGGAAGCGCTGAGCCTGATGATCGCGCAGCGCCGCCCCAGCTATTACCTCGGTGACGGCGCCGAAGACCTCGACCAGCTGGCCGATGCCCACCTGCGCATCCTGGCCAAGGACGGCGTGATCACGGCGGCCATGCGCGACATGGCCTTGAAACAAAAACTGCACCCGGCCAAGGGTAACGGCCTGCAAGCGGCGCCGCCGATGACGTTCGTCTCGCGCAAGGCCACCAACGCCATCCGCAACCACCTGGCCAACCTGCTGGGCGACAACCGGATGTACAACCTCGACCGCCTGGACCTGGACGTGACCAGCACGCTGGACGCGCAGGCGCAAACGGCCGTCACGCAAGTGCTCAATGACCTGCGCGACCCCGAGCGCGCCAAGGCTGCCGGCCTGACCGGCAAGGGCATGCTCGGCAATGGCGACCCGGCCAACGTGGTGTACAGCTTTACCTTGCTGGAAAAGGGCAAGGATACCAACTTCCTGCGCCTGCAAACCGACAACTACGACCAGCCGCTCGACATCAACGAAGGCGCCAAGCTGGACCTGGGCTCCACGGCCAAGCTGCGCACGCTGGTCAGCTATCTCGACATCATGGACCAGCTGCACAAGAAATACGCGGGCATGAGTGCGGGCGAGCTGGGCAAGGTGGTAGTCGATCCGCAGGACAAGCTGTCGCTGTGGGCGCTCGATTACTTCAAGGGCTTGCCGGTGGGCGGCGAGGCGCGGGCGTTGACCCCCATGCTGCACGCGGCGATGGAGCGCAAGTATTCGGGCAACCCGGGCGAGGGCTTCTTCACCGGCGGCGGCCTGCATTACTTCGGCAACTTCTCCAAGGAAGACAACGGCAAAATCCTGACCGTGACCGAGGCGCTGCGCCGCTCGACCAACCTGGTGTTCGTGCGCCTGATGCGCGACGTCGCCAAGTTCTACATGTTCCAGACGCCGGGTTCGTCCGCCTCGCTGCTGGCCGACGCCGACGATCCGCGCCGCGCCCAGTACCTGGCGCGCTTTGCGGACAAGGAAGGCAAGGAGTTCCTGGCGCGCTTCTGGGCCAAGTACAAGGGCAAGCCGGTCTCCGAGTTCGACAACATCATGCTGGCCAACCTGCGCCGCACGCCGGTGCGCCTGGCCGTGATCCACCGTACCGTGTATCCGAAAGCGACCCAGCAGGAGTTCGCGTCGTTCCTGCGCGCCAACCTGTCGTCGCAAAACGAGGTGTCGGACGAGAAAGTCGCCAAGCTGTACGACCAGTATGCGATGGACCAGTGGTCGCTGGCCGATCGCGGCTACCTGGCCAGCGTGCATCCGCTGGAACTGTGGATGGTGGCTTACCTGCACGCCAATCCGGGCGCCACCCTGACACAGATGAATGCGGCCAGCGAGAAAGAGCGCCAGGACGTGTACCAGTGGCTGCTGAAAACCAAGCGCAAGCACGCCCAGGATCGCCGCATCGCCGGCCTGCTGGAAGTCGAAGGCTTCATGGAAGTGCACAAGCAGTGGAAGAAGATGGGTTATCCGTTCGATTCGCTGGTGCCGTCGTACGCCACCACGCTGGGCGCGTCGGCCGACCGGCCGGCTGCGCTGGCCGAGCTGATGGGCATCATCGTCAACGGCGGCGTGCGCAAGACCAGCCAGCGCGTGACGACTTTGCACTTCGCCAAGAACACGCCGTATGACACCACCGTCACCCGCGCCAAGCCAGTCAATAACGAGCAGGTGCTGGCGCCGGAAGTGGCGCAGGTGGTGGCCGAAGCGATCCGGGGCGTGGTGTCGGACGGTACCGCCAAGCGCGCACGCGGGGCATTCACGACCTCGGACGGCACCTTGCTGCCGGTGGGCGGCAAGACCGGGACCGGCGACCAGCGTTTCGACGTGTATGGCGGCGGCGGACGGCTGATCGAGTCGCGCTATGTGAACCGGTCGGCGACGTTCGTGTTCAATATCGGCGAGCGCTTCTTTGGCAGCATGACCGCGTATGTGCACGGGCCGGAGTCGAAAAACTACGACTTCACCAGCGCGCTGCCGGTACAGTTGCTGGTGGTGCTGGCGCCGCATTTGATGCCGCTGATCGATCCGCACCCGGTCGTCAAGCCGGCGGTGGTGCCGCCGGTGGTGCCGGGCACGGCGCCGGAAGTGGCGGCGACGCAGCCCAAGCCGGTAGTCGCCGCTCCGCTGCGCGCCTGCGGCGGCTGACAAGGGACATGCGCTCGGTTTCACTTGCATACGGCGCCAATTGTTGGCACTGTAGCACCCCATGAAACCGATGCGCCACCACATGTCCAAAATCCTCAAGTTCACGCAGTTCTCCTTGCGTGACTTGTTCGCGTCCACCTTGCCCACCGTGCTGCTGATCGTCGGCGTCTGCCTGTTCGCTTACTGGCTGGTCGATCCGGCGCCGCCGCGCACGGTGCGGCTCGGTACCGGCCAGGAAAACAGCGCCTACGAAGAATTCGGCAAGAAATACGCGGCCATGCTGGCCAAGCACGGCGTCACGGTCACGCTGGTGCCGTCGGCCGGGTCCGGTGAAAACCTGCACAACCTGCGCGACGGCAAGGTCGATATCGCCTTCGTGCAAAGCGGCAGCACCAATGAAGAAACGGCCGACCGCGAGGAGCTGACCTCGCTGGGCAGCCTGTTTGTCGAACCGCTGTGGCTGTTCCTGCGCGAACCGAAAGATAAAAAACCGATCACCCAGCTGAGCCAGCTGCGCGGCATGAAGATCAATTTCGGCCCCAAGGGCGCCGGCGCGCCGCGCCTGCTGCACCAGGTACTGGAATTGAACGGCCTGGAAACGGGCGACGTCCAGCGCCTCTCGCTGGCCAACACGCCAGCCGTGGTGGAGTTGCTGGAAGGGCGCATCGACGGCCTGGTCTTTACTTCCGCGCCGGAAGCGCCGCTGATCCAGATGCTGCTGCAAACGCCGGGCATCCAGTTGTTCGACTTTACCCAGGCCGAGGCTTATGCGCGCAAGCTGCCGTTCCTCACGCATGTGACGCTGCCGCAGGGCATCGTCGATCTCGGTCGCGACATTCCGGCACGCGAGTACAGCCTGATCGCGCCGACCGCCACGCTGGTGGCGCGCGAGGATATGCATCCGGCGCTGATCGACCTGTTCGTGCAGGGCGCCAGCAGCATCCACAACGGCGCCGGCTGGTTCCAGCAGCAGGGGCAGTTCCCGTCGGCCAAGTACACCGAGATTCCGGTCGATGCCGAGGCGGCCAAGTTCTACAAGAACGGGCCGCCGCTGCTGCAACGGTATATGCCGTTCTGGGCCGCCAACTTCCTCGACCGCATGTGGGTGGTGATGCTGGCGCTGAGCGCGCTGATCCTGCCGCTATCGAAGATCGTGCCGCCGCTGTACGTGTGGCGCATCCGTTCGCGCGTGTACAAGTGGTATGGACAGCTGCGCACGGTGGAGCAGAAGGTGGAAGAAGCGCCGGAAGGGGCGCGCATGCAGGTGTACGAAGAGCAGTTGCGGCGCCTGGACGAGATCGAGGAGCTGGTCAACCAGATCTCGATCCCGCTGTCGTTTGCGGACGGCCTGTATGGCTTGCGCTCCCACATACAGTTCGTGCGCAAGCGCATTCAGTTCCTGATGGCGGAAGGGGCGGAGGCGCTGCCCGCATAGCGGCGCCTGACATAGCCTTCAAAGCAAGGCGCAGCGACGAAGACAGTACGAACGTACGGCGAGGAGCTGCAACGCAGCTCTGGAGGTTGTGTCAGGCGCCGGTCCAGGGCAAGCCGGCCTTGCACCATCCGTTGATATTCTTGCGATGGGTGGCATCATCCTTGTCGCCCTCGAACCCTTCGAGGATATCGAAACAGTGCTGGTAACCGTGTTCGGATGCCAGCTTGGCTGCACCACGCGAGCGCACGCCGGAGCGGCACAGGAACAGCAATACCTGGTCCTTGCGCGCCACCGAGTTTAATTGCTCGATAAATTCGTGGTTGGCATTGCCGCCCGGGTAAGTCGTCCACTGCACCGCACCATGTTGGGCCTCGGGGATTTTCACGCGGCCCACCCAGTCGCGCTCCGCGTTGGTGCGCACGTCCACCAGCTTGACAGCATTGTCGAGCCCCAGCAGCTCGAACGCTTCCTCGGGCGTGACCGCGCCAGCGTAGGCCCAGTCCTTGTTGCGGCCGCGCGCCGTCGCCAGAATCTCATCAATTTTGCTCATGTCATGTTCCAGTAGAGGTTTCAGATTATTATAAGCGTCCTGTGTGGCCGAAGACGGTGCGCACCAAAACGAGGCATTTTCACGAGAAATTCCAAAATTGCACAAATTAAGTGCGGTTTTTTGAAAATGCACCGCAATGGTGCTGCCTTGATCGTCATCAAATTTGAGCTGTGCCATCGTGCGCCCAATTTTGGACGCACTTGGCGGCAAGTTCAAGGACGCTATCAACATAACCTTATGAGATTGTTATGCAATCGCAGGGGCGAATCGGCTGGCATGGATACTGCTTAGTGTAGGTGCACCAGTTCCGCAAATTATCTTAGGAGAGACGCATGGCAATGACAGCCGCAGAAGTTCTGAAAATGGTCCAGGAAAACGAAGTGAAATTCGTTGATTTCCGTTTCGCTGATACCCGTGGTAAAGAACAGCACGTTACCGTGCCAGTGTCGCACTTCGACATCGACAAGTTCGAATCGGGTCACGCATTCGACGGTTCCTCGATCGCCGGCTGGAAGGGTATTGAAGCATCGGACATGATCCTGATGCCTGATCCAAACACCGCGAACATCGATCCCTTCATGGAAGAGACCACGCTGTTCATGCAATGCGACGTGATCGAGCCTGCCGACGGCAAAGGCTACGACCGCGACCCACGCTCCATCGCCAAGCGCGCTGAAGCCTACCTGAAATCGTCGGGCCTGGGCGACACCGCCTACTTCGGTCCCGAGCCAGAATTCTTCATCTTCGACAGCGTCCGCTGGAAAATCGACATGTCGGGTTGCTTCGTCAAGATCGACTCCGACGAAGCGTCGTGGACCACCGGCGAAAAAATCGAAGGCGGCAACAGCGGCCATCGTCCAACCGTCAAGGGCGGCTACTTCCCGGTTCCTCCAGTGGACAGCTTCCAGGACATGCGTTCGGAAATGTGCCTGATCCTCGAATCGCTGGGCATCCCGGTCGAAGTGCACCACCACGAAGTGGCTGGCGCTGGCCAGAACGAAATCGGCACCAAGTTCTCGACCCTGGTCGAGCGCGCCGACTGGACCCAAAACCTGAAATACGTGGTCTGGAACGTGGCCCACAGCTACGGCAAGACCGCGACCTTCATGCCAAAACCTATCGTTGGCGACAACGGTTCGGGCATGCACGTGCACCAGTCGATCTGGAAAGACGGCGTCAACCTGTTCGCTGGCGACGGCTATGCCGGCCTGTCCGATACCGCGCTGTTCTACATCGGCGGCATCATCAAGCACGCCAAGGCACTGAACGCGATCACCAATCCAGGCACCAACTCGTACAAACGCCTGGTGCCAGGTTTCGAAGCCCCGGTCAAACTGGCGTACTCGGCTAAAAACCGTTCGGCATCGATCCGTATCCCGCACGTGGCCAATCCAAAAGGCCGTCGTATCGAGACCCGTTTCCCGGATCCACTGGCCAACGTGTACCTGTGCTTTGCCGCGCTGCTGATGGCTGGCCTGGACGGTATCCAGAACAAGATCCACCCGGGCGAAGCAGCGTCGAAAGACCTGTACCACCTGCCGCCGGAAGAAGACGCACTGATCCCGACCGTGTGCGCTTCGCTGGAAGAAGCACTGGAAAACCTGGACAAGGACCGCGAATTCCTGACCCGTGGCGGCGTGTTCTCCGACTCGATGATCGATGCCTACATCGAACTGAAAATGCAGGACGTTCAGCGCATGCGCATGACGACCCACCCTGCAGAGTTCGACATGTACTACTCGCTGTAATTGCAGTCTGCCAGGCGCCGGCCGGTCCGGCGCTAGTCATAAAAACGCGGGGAAGGCGAAGGCTTTCCCCGCGTTTTTGTTTGGGGTGTTGTATAGTCGCGTGGACCCACCCATCCACGGAATGACGAATGATTTTGAGTTTGCAACGCGGCGCGTTGGCTTGCATGCTGGCGCTGGTGAGCGCGACGGCTGCCGCCCAGGGCGTGATCTACAAGTGCACGCCGCCAGGCGGCAGCGTCGAGTACACGGATATCAAGCGCGGCAACTACTGCACGGCGATGGACTTGCCGGGTACGGTGATCGCCGCGCCGCCACGGCGGGCTGCGCCGGCACGCTCGCCCGCGCAGGCAGGGCAGCCCGCAGCTGTTGCCACGGTGCCCGGTGCTGCGCCTGCGGCCTTTCCGCGCGTGGACAATGCCGAGCAGCGCGCGCGCGATGCCGACCGCCGCGCCATCCTCGAAGACGAGCTCAAAAGCGAGCAGCAAAAACTGGCCGAGTTGCGCCTTGAATACAACAACGGCACGCCCGAACGGCGCGGCGACGAGCGCAACTATGCCAAGTACCAGGAACGCACGGCCACGCTGCGCGACAGCGTGGGCCGCGCCGAAAAAAACGTCGAAGCCCTGAAACGTGAAATCGCCAATATTCGCTAACCTGCTTTCCCCATGAGTCCCCGATGAGCCCTGTCAACGCACTGAATCACCCTGCACGCCCGGCCATGCTGGCCGGCCTGGAATTGCTGGCCTCCGCCGTCGTCATGCTCGATGCCGACGGCCATATCGCCTACGCCAATGCGGCAGCCGAAAATCTGCTGGCCAGCTCGCTCAAAGCGATGTCGCGCCAAAAGCTCAGCGCCCAGTTCATCAATCCCGACGAGCTCGACCACATCTGCGCCCAGGCGCGCGAGCACAAGTTTTCCGACCTGCGCCAGGATCTGACGCTCGAGCGCGCCGGCCGCGATCCGCTGCACGTGCACAGCATCGTCTCGGCGCTCGACGAACCGCCCGGCCACATCCTGATCGAGCTGCGCGAACACTTGCAGCATTTAAAACTCGACCGCGAGGAACGCATCCTCGACCAGAGCCAGGTGAACAAGGAGCTGATCCGCAACCTGGCCCACGAAATCAAGAATCCGCTCGGCGGCATTCGCGGCGCCGCGCAGTTGCTGGAGATGGAGCTGCCGGCGCTGCACGCGGTGCAATTGCGCGAATACACGCAGGTGATCATCAAGGAAGCGGACCGCCTGCAGACGCTGGTGGACCGCCTGCTGGCGCCGCACCGTCGGCCGCACATCGTGGGCGACGTCAACATCCACGAAGTGCTGGAACGCGTGCGCAGCCTGATGCTGGCCGAGTTCCCGTCCGGCCTGACGATTTTGCGCGATTACGACGCGTCGATTCCCGAGTTCCGGGGCGACAAGGAGCAGCTGATCCAGACCGTCTTGAACATCGCCCACAATGCCGCGCAAGCGCTGGCCGCGCAGATGGAAGAGGGAACAGCGCAGATTATTTTGAAGACCCGGGTGGCGCGCCAGGTGACGTTGGCCAAGGTACGGTACGGGCTGGCATTAGACTTGCATATCATCGACAATGGGCCGGGCATCGCACCCCAGATCCGTGACCGTATTTTCTACCCGCTGGTGTCGGGCAGGGAAGGCGGCAGCGGACTGGGACTGACATTGGCGCAAACCTTCGTGCAACAGCACATGGGCGTGATCGAATGCGACAGCCGGCCTGGATACACGGATTTCCGCATCCTGCTGCCATTGCCATAAGTGGTGGCAGACAGGTGCGACTTCCCTCGATAGACGATCCACGCGGGAAATACACAACACATGAAGCCAATCTGGATAGTAGACGACGACGAATCGATCCGCTGGGTACTGGAAAAAGCGCTGGCCCGGGAGAACCTGGCCACGAAGAGTTTTGCCAATGCGCGCGATGCCATCGCCGCGCTCGAATACGAGACGCCGCAAGTGCTGGTGTCCGACATCCGCATGCCGGGCGATTCCGGCCTCGACCTGCTGCAACTGGTGAAGTCACGCTTCCCCGGCCTGCCGGTCATCATCATCACGGCGTTTTCCGACCTCGATTCGGCAGTGGCGGCCTTCCAGGGCGGCGCCTTCGAATACCTGGCCAAGCCGTTCGACATCGACAAGGCCGTCGAACTGATACGCCGTGCGCTTGACGAGAGCCTGCGCGAGACCAGTGTCGAATCGGGCCCGGCGGAAACCCCGGAAATTCTCGGCCAGGCGCCGGCGATGCAGGAAGTCTTCCGCGCCATCGGCCGCCTGTCGCAATCGAATGTCACGGTACTCATTACCGGTGAATCGGGTTCCGGCAAAGAGCTGGTGGCACGTGCGCTGCACAAGCACAGCCCGCGCGCGGCGCAGCCGTTCATCGCGCTCAATACGGCGGCGATTCCGAAAGACTTGCTCGAATCCGAACTGTTCGGCCACGAACGCGGCGCCTTCACCGGCGCCCAGACCACCCGGCGCGGCCGCTTCGAGCAGGCCGAAAACGGCACCCTGTTTTTGGATGAGATCGGCGACATGCCGTTCGACCTGCAAACCCGCTTGCTGCGCGTGCTGTCCGACGGCCATTTCTACCGCGTCGGCGGCCACCAGCCGATCAAGGCCAATGTGCGGGTAATTACCGCCACCCACCAGAATCTCGAACAGCGCGTGCGCGAAGGCCTGTTCCGCGAGGACTTGTACCACCGCCTCAACGTGATCCGCCTGCGCCTGCCCAGTTTGAGGGAACGGCGCGAAGACATCCCCATTTTGGTGCGCCACTTCCTGGTGCAGAGCGCCAAGCAGCTGGGCGTGGAAGCGAAGCGCATGAGCGACGCCGCGTTGACCTTCCTGTGCGGCCTGGAATTGCCGGGCAATGTGCGCCAGCTGGAAAACCTGTGCAACTGGATCACCGTGATGGCGCCGGGCCAGACCGTCGAGGTCAAGGACTTGCCGCTGGAGCTGACCCAGGAGCAGCCGGCCGCCGGTGGCAGCGGCGGACAGTCGTCGCTGACGGAAGGTTATAGCGCGGTCCAGCACCACGGCACCGTGATGCCGATTGCCACGCAGGACGCGCCAGCATCGGCCCAGGCCTCGGCTGCGCCGGCCACCCCGGAAGCCTGGTTGAATCTGCTGGAAATGCAGGCGGCGTCCATGCTCAGCGGCGGTCAGCAGGAAGTGATGGCGGTACTGGGCCGGCAGTTCGAGTCGGCCCTGATCCGCACCGCGCTCAAGCACACCCACGGCCGCAAGAACGACGCGGCGGTACGCCTGGGCATCGGCCGCAACACCATCACCCGCAAGATCGCCGAACTGGGCATCGACGGCGCCAAGGACGACTGACGCCACATTCATTGCCGGCAGTACCGTTGTACAAGTTTCAGGTAAGCTCTTGGCTGCAAAGCCAGGGGCTTTATTTTTTATGGAATGTGTATGCTGCTTAATTGTGTCGCCTACGAGGATGGGCAAAAACTGGCCGATATCCCGGTCGAAGAAATCAGTGATTACATGGAGAAGCCCGAGACCTTCGTCTGGGTGGCGCTGCACGAGGCTACCCCCGAAGAGCTCACGACCATGCAGCATGAATTCGGCCTGCACGAACTGGCCGTGGAAGACGCCAGCCGCGGCCACCAGCGCCCCAAGATCGAGGAATACGGCGACTCGCTGTTCGTGGTGGTAAAAACCGTTGAATGCCGCGATGGCGACGTGGTGCTGGGCGAGGTCGATATTTTCGTCGGCCAGAACTACGTGCTGTCCTCGCGCGACGGCCAGAGCACCAAGGGTTTCCTCGGCGTACGTGCGCGCGCCGAACGCGAGCCGCACATGTTGCGCAAGGGCCCGGCCTTCGTGCTGTACGCGCTGATGGACGCGATCGTCGATCGCTACTTCCCGGTGCTGGAAATGCTGGAAACCGAGCTGGAAAAGATCGAAGAGCTGATCTTCAGCCAGGGCAAGCAGCGCGACAATATCGAGCGCCTGTATGAACTCAAGGGCAAGGTCACCACCGTGCGCCACGCCGTGGTGCCGATGATGGAAGCGGTAGGGCGCCTGTACGGCGGCCGGGTGCCGTCGATGTGCCTGGACACCCAGGATTACTTCCGCGACGTCCACGACCACCTGCACCGCATCAGCGCCGCGCTCGACACCATCCGCGACACCATCGCTACCGCAATCCAGGTCAACCTGTCGATGACGGCAATCGAAGAGAGCGAAGTGAACAAGCGGCTGGCGGCGTGGGCGGCGATTTTCGCCATCGTTACCGCGTTTGCCGGTGTGTGGGGGATGAACTTCAAGTTCATGCCCGAGCTGGAGTGGAAGTATGGTTACCCGATGGCGCTGTCCATCATGATCTTCGTGTGCTGGATCTTGCACCGGCGGTTCAAGCGGGCCGGGTGGTTGTAACCGCTGTCTCAATAAAAAAATCCCCGGGTCGCAAAACCCGGGGATTTTTTTCAACTATCTAACTGATTAGAAGTTGTAGGTACCGCGTGCGTAGAACGTACGGCCCATCGGATCGGCGTAGCGCGGATCGTAGCCAGCCTGGAAGGTGCCCGACTGGTACGACAGCGGTGGATCGCGGTCGAAGATGTTGCGCACACCAAAGGTCAGGGTCAGACCTTTGATGGCCTGCCACGAACCATAACCGTCGAACGTGGTGTACGACGCAACGCGGTGGTTTTCTACCTCCTCGTTTTCCTGGTCCAGGTAACCGGACTTGTAGCGGGCGGTCAGGCCGGCGCCGAACTTGTCTTTGCTCCAGGACAGGTTCATGGTGTTCTGCCAGCGGAAGATCACGCCGTCACCGTTGAAGGTGCCCAGCTTGTTGTTCAGTTGGTCGCCGATGAAGTTCTGGTACTCGTACTTGTGTACCCAAGTGCTGTTCATGGCAAAGTTAAAGTTGCCGTAGCCCGAGGTGCGCAGGCGGTAGTTCGCTGCCAGATCGACACCGTTGGTGTTCACGTCGCCCAGGTTCTGGTTACGCAGATCCAGGTAACCGCAGGTCAGCGGATTAGGGCATTGCGAACCGTCGGTTGCCAGGTCACCCTGTGGGTTGCGCTTGTAGGCGGAAGCGAACTTGACCGGATCACGCAGCACGTCGGAATCCTGCAAGGTGCTGATTTGCTGTGTCAGGCGGATGTTCCAGTAGTCGGCCGACAAGGTCAGGTTAGGCACGCCTTCCCAGACGATACCCAAGGTACCGGTCTTCGAACGTTCTGGCTGCAGTGCAGCATTACCACCATTGAGCACCTGGAACTGCTGACGGCAGTTGGCGCCGGCGGTTTTTCCCGGGATCGGGGTGCCGTTCGGGCAATTGATCGGGTCGTTCAGCGTGTTGGCCGAGTTGGTGTAGGTGTTCTGTGCGTTGATCTCATAAAGCGACGGTGCACGGAAACCTTTCGAATACGAACCACGGAACAGCACGGTATTGACCGGCTTGTAGGTGAACGAGAATTTCGGATTGGTGGTATGGCCGAAATCGCTGTACTTGTCGTAACGGACAGCAGCGGTCACATCCAGGTTCTTCAGTACAGGCAGGTTCAATTCGCTGTAGAAGGCCGAAACGTTACGCTTGCCCACACTCAGGGTGTTTGGATCGATGCCGGTGGAGGCAACCACGCGCTCGGCGAACACGGTGTTGGCTGCGCTGCGGAATTCCTGGTGCTCATACTGCGCGCCAACTGCCAGGCCAGCCTGGTTGCCGGTGTTGAACCAGTCGCCAACCTGACGGGAGAATTGCACGTCCGCGCCCTTGTTGGTACCCTTGGCGTTCATGATGTTACCGGCCAGCGCTGCGCTGTCGAGTAGTGCGGTCCCAGCAGCGTCCTGGTCGCCGAAGACGTTGATCACGCCATCGCGCACGCCGGCGGTGATGATGCCGCCATCGCTGTAACCCGACAGGTTTTGCTTGACCTTGTTTTCATTCCAGGTCAGTGCCGATTTGTAATCCCATCCGCCAATCGAGCCTTCCAGCGACAGTACTGCGCGCTGCTGCTTGTTGATGTTCTCGTCCTGGCGCGGGCCATGCGGCAGGTCGCGCCAGCGGGCGCGCACAAAGCCGGGCTGCACGCCAGCGGTCTGGCTGCCGACGGTGTCCATGAAGGTTGGCGACAGGCCAGCCACGCCAGGCGTGGAGCCATTGCCTGGGTAGTAAGGGTTCAGCGTGCCGTTCGGACGCAGACGGTTGATGTACAGGCCACCGTATGGCACCGGTGCGATGGTGGTTTCAACCTTGCTCTCGGTCGACAGCAACTCCAGCGCCAACTGATGGTTGGCGTTGAGGTTCAGGGTACCTTTGATAAGACCCGTGGTGCGTTCGGTTTTCGGAATGTAGTCAACGAAGGCCGAGGTGGTCATCAGGCAGCCGCCGTTGCCGTCAGGGATCAGGAAGGTACCGTTGGTGCAGCTTGGCGCCGCCTGGTTGCCGCTGATGTCGCCCTGGAAGTAATTGGCCGGGCTGGTCGAAGCCGACAGGCCGCCAGCGTAGCGCTTGTTGTAGTCTCGGTCGGTTCCGGTCAGCGCTTTTTGCGACTGGTGGTCCACCATGGCGAACACGTTGTAGCCGTTTTCGCTCAGGTCGCCGAAACCGAAGCCGATGTTGGCGTTGTTCGACGAACCGCCGCCGTGTTGCGACGAGTCGGCGCCCAGGGTAACGGTACCGCCACGGTAATCTTTTTTGGTGATGAAGTTGATCACGCCGCCGACCGCGTCGGAGCCGTACAGCGACGAGGCGCCGTCACGCAGCACTTCGACGCGCTCGAGGGCGGCGAAGGGGATCATGTTCAGGTCGGGAGCCGAGCTGTCGAAGGCGTTGTTTGCCAGGCGACGGCCGTTCAACAGAACCAGGGTCTTGTTGGCGCCGATGCCGCGCATGTCGGCGAACGCTGCGCCGCCGGTGCCGGAGCCCACGGTCTGGCTGGTACCCTGGCTCGACTGCGAGACGCTCAGGTTTGACATTACCTGTTCGATCGTGGTGATGCCTTCCTTTTTAAGGTCGTCCATGCGCAGCACGGTGACTGGTACCGCGGTTTCAGCGTCGATACGCTTGATTGCCGAACCGGTAATTTCCACGCGCTGGATCGGCGCGTCGGCTTGTTGGGCCATGGCTGGTTGTGCCAGCACAAAAGCGGCGCCGCTTGCGAACATCAAGCGCAGCGAACGCGACATTACGGTTTCCATCATCATTGTTACAACTCCCAGGGTTTGTTACTTCTTCTAAAAAAAATTCTCTGCCCGGCGAATCGATGCTGAGATTGGCCGGAGTCGAGTATCAAACCATTGCAGCGTTGTGTGGTCAATGCAAGCACTGTAACAACTTTGAAATAAACAACACTTTTCTCGGCATTTACAAAAAAAACAGATTTTATTACAAAGAAATACAAAAGTTTTCATGGTTTATTGCGTATTTGTGATAGTCGTGCTGGATCCGGCCAAACGGCATAGACTACTTGCAATTAGTGCGGCAGCAACGACCGGTCGCATCGTTCCGACGCCGGCGTGTTCGATGCCTTAAAAAAAAACCCGGCTGTGCCGGGTTTTATCAATGGGAGAGGTGCCGCCGGACTAGCGGGCTGACTGCGCCGCTGCCATCGACAGCGCTACTGCCTCCGCCACCTTGATGCCATCGACGCCGGCCGACAGGATGCCGCCCGCGTAGCCGGCGCCTTCGCCAGCCGGGAACAGGCCGGCCGTGTTCAGGCTTTGCAGGGTGTCGTCGCGGCGCTTGATGCGGATCGGCGACGACGTGCGCGTCTCCAGACCGGTCAAGACCGCGTCGTGGCGGAAATAGCCCTTCAGTTGCTTGTCGAATGCCGGAAACGCTTCGCGCAGCGCGGTCACCGCGTACTCGGGCAGGATCTGCGCCAGGTCGGTCAGGTGCACTGCCGGCTTGTACGACGGCACCACGGTGCCGAACTCGGTCGAGGCACGCCCGGCCACGAAATCGCCCATCAACTGGCCTGGCGCGTCATACGTACCGCCGCCCAGCTCGAACGCTTTTTCTTCCAGCCGGCGCTGGAATTCCATGCCCGCCAGCGGATGGCCCGGGTAGTCCACCTCGGGCGAAATGCTGACCACAATGGCGCTGTTGGCGTTGCGCTCGTTGCGCGAGTACTGGCTCATTCCGTTGGTGACCAGCCGGCCCGGCTCGGACGCGGCTGCGACCACCGTGCCGCCCGGGCACATACAGAAGCTGTACACGGCGCGGCCGTTCGACGCGTGGTGCACCAGCTTGTAATCGGCCGCACCGAGGATCGGGTGGCCGGCGTTGGGGCCGAAGCGGCAGGTATCGATCAGCGATTGCGGGTGTTCGACCCGGAAGCCGATCGAAAACGGTTTCGCTTCTATATAGACACCACGGTCGTACAGCATCTGGAAGGTGTCACGCGCGCTGTGGCCGATCGCCAGCACCACGTGGTCGGTGACGATCTTCTCGCCGCTTTCCAGCATCACGGCGCGCACCTGGCGGCCATCGGCGGTCTCTTCGATATCGATATCGGTGACCTTGCTGTCGAAGCGGTATTCGCCGCCCAGCGCTTCGATGTTTTCACGCATCGATTCCACCATCTTGACCAGGCGGAAGGTGCCAATGTGCGGCTTGCTCACATACACGATTTCCTCGGGCGCGCCGGCCTTGACGAACTCCGTGAGCACCTTGCGGCCGTAGTGCTTGGGATCCTTGATCTGGCTATAGAGCTTGCCGTCCGAAAAGGTGCCGGCGCCGCCTTCGCCGAACTGCACGTTCGACTCGGGATTGAGCTTGCGCTGGCGCCAGAAGCCGAAGGTGTCCACGGTGCGCTCGCGTACCACCTTGCCGCGCTCGAGAATGATGGGACGCAAGCCCATTTGCGCCAGCAGCAGCGCTGCCAGCAGGCCGCAAGGGCCGATGCCGATCACCACTGGGCGCTGGAAGTCCGGGTGCGCCGCCAATTGCTCGCCGTCGGCGACGAACTTGTAGGCCATGTCCGGCGAGGGCATCAGGTGGGTGTCATGGCGCCGATGTGCGAGCACAGCGGCTTCGTCCGCCACCTCGATGTCGAGCGAATAAATGAGGACGATGGCCGACTTTTTACGGGCATCGTAACTGCGCTTGAAGACTGTAAAGCCGAGCAGGTCTTCGGCTGCGATGTCGAGCCGCGCCAGGATAGCGGCCGGCAACTCGGCTTCGGTGTGGTTCAGTGGGAGTTTGACTTCATTGAGACGCAACATGGTGTAGTTCCGAAAAGTGCAGGGCTCCGTATCTAGCGGAGAGCGGTGCGGCTGCGTGGGCGGCCGCAGGGCGCTATTTTACCGCTTCCTGGCAGCAAGGTACGTGGTTGCCGATCGCTACTTCTACTTCATCCCGTTGCCGGAATATGTCGATTATTAATCTCGGTCACGTAACAAAATAAATAAATTGTTTAGTTATGTAATAAATATCGGCGTGAACGTCGTTGTTCTCTAACAACGGATTTGAACCGGTTAAATACACGCTGTAGCAGGCTGAAACAAGTTTTCAAACTTCAAACGTACTTTTATTGTGCAGAACGGTTGCGCCAGTTTGTCTCCATTCATTTTTTGTTGACAAAAAGAATGCGCTGCATTGCTGCATGAAAGCGAAAAAAAAGTTCTTTCATCAGTATTTTTTTTTTGGGAAAAATTGATTTTGGCGAACAAAATTCTATGATTGATTTGATGCATATCTTAATGACAATTGCTTTTTTAAGAATTTTTTCATAATGGCTGCACCAAATGATCTCGTTGTGCACCATTTTGGTCAGCATTGGGTCGCAGGAAAAATTTCCAGCCGTATATAGACAAAACAAACGCCAAATGTTTTGATGCAGTGGACTCGGATACAGAGTGTTACAAACGTGTGCGCCCGGCTGGGTGGCGGCGGAAGATTTTAATAAGCGCCTTTAAAAGAGGCGTAACTGAGGTATTTCTCGACAACGAGAATTCAACTACGGGAGCTTCACAATGATTCAAGAGAAAAAGATGTCCCTGGCATTGCGTGCCGTGTTCGCCAGCGGCATGATGGTGGGCGCGTCGGCGGTCATGCACAACGCGGTAGCGCAAGAAGCCGCTCCGGCCAGGATCGAACAGGTGCAGGTGACGGGTACCCGTATCACCACGCCTGGCACGACCTCAACCAGCCCCATCTCGTCGGTGAACTCGGAAGAAATCCGTGCCTCCCAGCCTGTGGCCGTCGAAGAATTCTTCAAGAGCCTGCCTGCAGCGGTGCCTGCCGTTGGTGCTGGCGTCAATAACGGTTCCGGTGGCGGCGCCACCATCGACCTGCGCGGCCTGGGCCCAAACCGCTCGCTGGTCATGATCAACGGTCGCCGCATGGTGCCATTCAATCTGAACGGCGCGGTCGATACCAATTCGATTCCGCTGGCGCTGCTTAACCGCGTCGATCTGCTGACCGGTGGCGCTTCGGTGTCGTACGGCGCCGATGCGGTCGCCGGCGTGATCAACTTCAACCTCAAGCGTAACTTCACCGGCCTCGATGTTTCCACCTCGTACGGTGGCACCACCGGCGACCGTGACGGCAAGCGCAAGCGCACCGACCTGACCATGGGCGCCAGCCTCGATGAAGGCCGCGGCAACGTTGTCCTGAGCATCGGCAAAACCAGCGCCGATCCGGTCACCCAGGGTTCGCGCCCTTACGGTGTTACCAGCCTGAGCTCGGTAACCGGCCGTCCGACCGGCTCCAACACCACGATTCCCGGCGGTTTCGCCGTGTCCCAGGGCACTGGCGGTACCAGCACGCTGGCCGGCAACTGGCAGATCGATCCTGCCAGTGGCCGCCTGGTACAGCCACTGGTGCAATACAACACCAACCCGCTGAACTACTACGCGACCGGCCTGGAACGCACGCAAGCGACCTCGCTGGCCAATTATCGTGTGAATGACCATGCCGACGTGTACGCCGAACTGTTCTACACAACCAGCAAGGTCGCTTCCACGCTGGCGGAGTCGGGTACTTTCGGCAACGTCTTCAACGTACCAATCGGCAACCCGTACATTCCTGCCGCCGCGCGCCAGCAGATTTGCGAACGCCGTGGCATCACCGCCGCCAACTGCGTGCCGGGCAACGCCACCATGGTGCCGATGACCATCAATCGCCGCTTCGTCGAACTGGGCCCGCGTTTCAACAACTTTGACAACAAGAGCCTGCAATACACGCTGGGTGTGAAAGGCGACGTCGCCTTCGACTGGACCTACGACGCCAACTGGACCCGTGGTTCGGCCGACCAGATCCAGACCCGCCAAAACTGGGGGTCGCTGTCGAAAGTGAGCCAAGCGCTCAATGCTCTGAACACCACGTCCTGCGTCAATACCGCCAACAACTGCGTACCGCTCAACGTGTTTGGCGCTGCCGGAAGTATTACCCCTCAGCAGCTTGCGTTCATCAACGCCAGCGCGCTGCTGTTGCAGAACGTCAAGCAGGACGTCGCTTCGGTGAATTTTTCGGGTAGCCTGGGTAGCTCGTTCGTGAGCCCGTTCGCCAACGAGCCGATCACCATGGCGATCGGTGGCGAGCAGCGTAAAGTGACCGCCAGCACCCAGTCCGACGCAGCGTCGCAAATCCAGGCCGAGGTACTCGGTACCGGCGCGCCTACCCCGGACCGCAGCGGCAGCTTCCGCATGCGCGAGTACTATACTGAAGCTCAAGTACCGCTGATCCGCAATCTGCCATTCGTGCGCGAACTGAACGGTGAGCTCGGCTACCGCCGTACCGAATTCAGTGTTGCCGGTGCGGAAAAGAGCTATGGCAGCTGGAAAGGTGGCGGCGACTGGTCGCCAGTCAAATCGCTGCGCTTCCGTGCTTCCGTGCAAAAGGCTACCCGCGCGCCGAACGTGAACGAATTGTTCCAGCCGCTGACCACCGGCCTGTCCAACGTAGCGGTCGATCCGTGCCAGCTGGCGCTGATCAACCAGGCGCAAGCCAACACGCCAGGTACGCTGTCGAACCTGTGCCGCCTTACCGGTGTGCCGATCGGCGAAATCGGTTCGGTGCCGGTGCCATCGTCGGGCCAGATCAACAATGCAAGCGGCGGTAACCCCGCCCTGGGACCTGAGGAAGCCAAGACCAAGACCATCGGCTTCGTCTGGGAACCGATCGCAAAACTGGCCATCTCCGTTGATTACTACTCGATCAAGCTCGAGAAGGCAATTTCTAGCCTGAGCACGACAGACATTCTTGATCGCTGCTACAAGACCGAGTTCAATCCATCGTTGGCCTTTAACGACTCGTGCGCCGCGATCGGCCGCAACCCTGCCAACGGTACCTTCAACGGCGCCGGTTCGAGCGGTGTTGCCACGCCACTGTCGAACTTGGGTCGCCAGTCGACCAGCGGCTACGATCTGAACGTGAACTACAAGCTCGGCGCCAGCCAGATCAACCTCGATCCGAAGTTCGGCATCTTCGACCTCGCCTTCGCCCTGACCCAGGTGCAATCGTTCAAACTGAATGATCGCGATTGCCTCGGTTACTACTCGGTGGCTTGTAACAGCATCAACAGTTCCAATGCACCGGTGTACAAGCGCAAGTTCAACCAGCGCCTTACCTGGAACGTCGGCGACTTCGCGGTCGGTTACAACTGGCGCTATGTCAGCTCGACCGATGTCGAGCCAGGTTCGGGCACCTATCTGCCGGAGTACTCGCACATCAAGGCCCACAGCTATGTGGATCTCTCCGGTGTGTGGAACTTCAGCAAAAACCTGCGTTTTAATGTCAGCTTGAACAACGCTGCCAACAAGAAACCACCGATTGTCGGTGCCAACGTCTCGACCACCTCCATGGATAGTGGTAACACCTTCCCGAGCGCCTACGATACCATTGGCCGTTACATCACCTTTGGCGCCAACCTGAAGTTCTAAACTGAACTCCTAAGCCAGAGCCAACAAAAAACCCGCGTCTGCACAGTGTGCAGCGCGGGTTTTTTCATTGGGTGCTTGCTGTTACATCCCGCCCCAGGCCGCGCTGAGCACCGCCACGGCCGCCAGCGCCGCAGTCTCAGTGCGCAGCACGCGCGGCCCCATCGACAGCGCCAGCGCACCATGGCGCAGCGCCAGGTCTTCTTCCACATCGCTCAAGCCGCCTTCGGGACCGATCACCAATGTGACTGCCTGCGGCGGCTGCGCGCGCGCCCAGCCGGCCAGCGATGTGGTAGCGCGCGGGCTGAGGATGATGCGCGGCTGCGCTGTTTCCGGCGCGCGCGCGATCCACTGCTTGTAGTCCTGCGGTGGCGCCAGCGTGGCCAGCCGATTGCGGCCGCACTGCTCGGCCGCCGAAGCGATGATGGCCTGCCAGTGAGTCAGCTTTTTCTCTGCACGCTCGGCCGACAGCCGCACCACGCAGCGCTGCGCGGCCAGCGGTTCGATGGCGGACACGCCCAGTTCCATGGCCTTTTCGATGATCCAGTCCATTTTGCTCGCTTCAGGCAGCGCCTGCGCCAGCGTGACCGCAAACGGCAACTCGATTTCCACTGCCTGGTGGTCGTCGATGTCGGCGCTGGCGCTGCGCCGTGCGACCTCTCGCAGGGTGGCGGTGTACTGGCCGCCGGCGCCGTTGAACAGAGAAATGGTGTCTCCCTCGGTCAGGCGCAACACCTGGATATGGTGGGCCAGGGTGTCGGGCAAGGTGACGCGTTGACCGACGGTCAGCGGCAGGGGAAGGTAAAAGCGGGGCATGGTGGTCCGGTCGAATGATCTGGCGTCATTTTAATCGTTGACCAGCCTGGTCGGAAGTCAATCAAAGAAAAGCAACCATAAGTAGAATATTGCACATCGATAGTGCAAAACATATCCGTATCGGTGCATTCCCATTTTAATTTGCACCCGCTTGGTGAAAAATTAATATTTTGCCATTTTTTCAGGAATTTCCGGTCACCGCAAGTATTCGGCCATATGAGGAAAACAAATACAGATATACGAATATTATTCAATAAATTTATTTTTAACAGTATTATTGTATGGCTTTTGTTGGTAATTCATGTAAAAAAAATTTTTTGAAAAATTCATTATTAAACCAATTTGCAACACTTCCTGCCGTTCTTCGTTGTTTTCTTGCGTAATGAAACTTGTGTTGTTGACAGTGTTATGTCTCGCATGTTTTTATTGATTTATAGACGGAAATCATACTGTCTAGTAAAAGTTGGTAACAGCTTTCCACAAGAGAGAGCTCGGGCAATCTTGCCTACAAGGCAAATCTATATTCGGGAATAATTGATATGTTGAGAAAAACAGTTCTGGTCAATGCGCTGTCGCTGGCTTTTGCCACAGCCGCCATGACGGTAGCGGTGGTGCAGCCGGTGATGGCGCAGTCGAATGCATCGGGTACCGTGTACGGCCGCGTGGCTGCCGGCTCGGCTTCCTCTGTGGTGTTGAAAAATCTTGATACCAACCTGACGCGTACCGCACCGGTGGACGCCAGTGGCAGTTTCAATGTGACCGCGCTGCCGATCGGCCGCTACACCGTGACGCTGCAGCAAGGCGCCACCGCCGGCGCCACTTCCAACATCGAAGTATTAGCTGGCCAGGGTGTGGAAGCCCAGTTTGCCGCAGCCGGTACGCAGACGGTGCAGATTACCGGCCGCCGCAGCCGCATCGACGTCTCCAGCGCCAACAACGGCGCCACCTTCACTGCGCGTGAACTGTCGCGCCTGCCGATCGAACAGTCGGTAGATGCCATCATTCAACTGGCGCCAAACACTACCCGCGCCGACTCGCGCTATGCCGCTGGCGCCAGCTTCGCCGGTGGCGGCGCATCGGAAAATGCGTACTACATCAACGGTTTCCCTGTCACCAATCCGCTGACCCAGCTGGGCGCATCGGAACTGCCGTTCGGCGCCATCGCCCAGGCTCAGATCCTGACCGGCGGCTTCGGCGCCGAGTTCGGGCGTTCGGTCGGCGGTGTGGTCAACGTTACCACCAAGAGCGGTACCAATACCTGGGAAGCGGGCGCAAGCTTTTCCATCGAACCGAATTCGCTGCGTGCCAAGGCCAAGGATACCTACTATCCAAACACAGGTGCGCCCGAGAATATGGATGCCCCGGGCCGGGTTGGCACCGACGGCACGCTGTTCCGCCGTAACCAGGACAACAGCCGTACCGAGAAGATTTACGGCGCCTACGTTGGCGGCCCGATCATCGAAGATAAATTGTTCCTGTTCGCGTCGGCGGAAACCCGCCGTTACGATGTCGAAGGCACCAATGCCACGGCCAGCAATCTCGGTACCCGCACCTCGACCCTGAATGGCGTTTCGGGCTGGGAAGAGAAACAGGATAAGATCGACCGCTACATGGTCAAAATGGACTGGAATATCACCGACAATCATCGCCTGGAATTGACGGCGCTGGGCGATACTGCCAAGACTGATCGCCAGTTGTATAGCTACGATTACGCGACGTTCACGCACGGGAACACCCTGAAAGCTTCGCAGCACTACAAGAACAGCGAAGACTATACGCCATCGGTTGGCGCCAACACGCAGATCTTGCGCTACACGGGCAATCTGACAGATAACCTGACCGTGCAGGCGCTGGTGGGCCGCAGCAAGACCGAGAACGCTAACCGCTACGATTTGGTGGGACCGCCATCTTCCGGTCCGCTGTTCCAGGTCAGCGCGCCGGCCGCAGCCCGCGTCCCCGGCTTTAACTACGACAGTACGCAAGTGTTGTCAGGCCTGGTGACCGCCAATGATTCGAGCAGCAAGATCGATTCCAATCGCCTTGATCTGGAATACAAGCTCAATACGCACTCGCTGCGTGCCGGTTTCGACAACAACAAGCTCAAATCCGGCTCGGCAGGCGATGTGTATGGCGGCGGTGGTACCTGGGTTTACAGCAAAACCAATAACCCTCTGACGCCAATCAGCGTTGGCGGTGGCTATAACATCGTGCCGGGCACCAGCGGCGGCCTCGGCGCTCAAGGCTATTACGTCAGCAACCGTATCTTCGATTCGACCACGTCGGCCGGTTCCGACCAGTCGGCACAGTACCTGGAAGACCGCTGGCAAGTCACCAAGGATGTGCTGCTGACCTTGGGCCTGCGCAACGAGAGCTTCAAGAACAAAAACGGCGATGGCATCACGTTCCTGGAAGTGGAAAACTTCGTCCAGCCACGCGTCGCCGCAGCATGGGACGTGTTTGGCGACGCCAGCCTGAAAGTGTTTGGTAGCGCCGGCCGTTATGCGCTGCAGATCCCGACCCACCTGGCAGTGCGCGGGGCCAGCCGTTCGCTCAATACCCGCCAATACTTCACCTATACCGGCACCGATGCCAATGGTCTGCCACTGGGCCTGTCACCGATGACCGGTGTGTTCTCGACCAACAATGAGCTGGGCCAGGCCAAGGATCCGAAGACCCTGACCGCGCTCGACATCGATCCAACTTACCAGGATGAAATCACGTTGGGCTTTGAAAAAGCGTTTTCGCCGAGCCTGAACTTCGGCGCCAAGGCTACCTACCGCAAGCTCAAGTCGACCATCGACGATTTCTGCGACGGTTCGGTGATGTATGCATGGGCCGATCGTAACAATGTCGATTCCAGCAACTACGCCGGTTTCAACTGCGCTTCGTTCAACCCGGGCAAAGACAACACCTTCCTGGTGGACTTCGCCAACAACGGTACCTATTCGACCGTGCACCTGAGCAAGGCCGAACTGGGCTTCGAAAAAGCTAAGCGTAACTACACGGCGGTCGATCTGTTCGCCGAGCACCCGATGCGCAACGGCTGGTATGGCCGCGTAAACTACACCTGGTCTAAGAGCAAGGGCAACACCGAAGGCCAGACCCGTTCGGACAACGCTCAAACCGATGTTGCCGCCACCTCGACCTGGGATAACTACCCACTGATGATCGGCGCCAACGGCTTGCTGCCAAACGACCGCAAGCATCAGATCAAGGCATTCGGCTTCTACGAGTTCAATTCGGAATGGCAAGTCGGCGGCAACGCTCTGATCGCTTCGGGACGTCCACGCAGCTGCTTCGGCAACCGTCCTGACATTCCTGCTGACATCGATGACTACGGTTCCGTGTATTTCTACTGCGACAAGGAAACGCCACGTGGTTCGCTGGGTCGTCTGCCATGGGACAAGCGCCTGGACGCTAACGTTGTCTACCGTCCGGAAATCGTCAAGGGCCTGTCGGTCAAGATCGATGTCTTCAACGTCTTCAACAAGCAGACCGCGCAGACCATCGACGAGACCTACAACCTCGAAGGTACTGTCATCAACTCGACCTACGGTCGCGTGATCAGCTACACCGCGCCACGCGCGGCCAAGCTGACCGTGGAATACAACCACCGCTTCTGATTACTGAAGTAATCGAAGTCCAAACCGCCGGTCTGCCCGGCGGTTTTTTTTATGGGGGCGTGAGCTCTGGTAAAATACTGTGTTCAGCAGCACTGCAGTTGGCAGCTCTCGGATTTCAAACCTCCCGCACTCACTTATCACCATGAACACTACGCTCCCGCACACCAACATGGCCAACGCGATCCGCGCATTGGCAATGGACGCCGTCCAGAAAGCCAATTCCGGCCACCCAGGCATGCCGATGGGCATGGCAGAGATCGCTGTAGCGCTGTGGAGTGGGCATTACAGCCACAACCCGGCCAATCCTAAATGGGTCAACCGCGACCGCTTCCTGTTGTCCAACGGCCACGGTTCGATGCTGCACTACGCGCTGCTGCACCTGTCCGGCTACGCAGTGACCATGGATGACATCCGCGCCTTCCGCCAGATGCATTCCAAAACCCCGGGCCACCCGGAAGTCGATATCACGCCGGGCGTGGAAACCACCACCGGTCCGCTGGGCCAGGGCCTGGCCAACGCGGTCGGCATGGCGCTGGCCGAATGGCTGCTGGCGAGTGAATTCAACAAGCCGGGGCTCGAAGTCGTCGATCACTACACCTACGCTTTCCTCGGCGACGGTTGCCTGATGGAAGGTATTTCGCACGAAGTGTGCGCGCTGGCCGGCACCCTGGGCCTGTCCAAGCTGATCGCCCTGTACGACGACAACGGCATCTCGATCGACGGCAAAGTCGAAGGCTGGTTCACCGACGACACCCCGGCCCGTTTCGAAGCCTACGGCTGGAACGTGATCCGTGACGTGGACGGCCATGATGTGGCTGCCGTTTCGGCAGCGATTGCCGCCGCCAAGACTGCTACCAAGCCGACCCTGGTCTGCTGCAAAACCGTGATCGGTAAAGGTTCGCCAAACCTGCAAGGCGGCGACAAGGTGCACGGCGCCGCGCTGGGCGACAAGGAAGTGGCCAATGTACGCGAATACATCGGCTGGTCCGCCGCGCCGTTCGACATTCCTGCCGACGTGTACACCGCGTGGGACGCCAAGGAAGCGGGCGCCGCCCAGGAAGCCGCCTGGACCAAGCTGTTCAACGACTACAGCGCCCAGTTCCCGGCCGAAGCTGCCGAACTGAGCCGCCGCATGGCCGGCGACCTGCCAGCTGCCTTTGACGCAACGCTGGCTGCCGCGATCGCTGCCACCGTCGAAAAGAAAGAAACCATCGCCACCCGCAAGGCCAGCCAGAACGCCATCCAGGCACTGGCGCCGGTGCTGCCGGAATTCCTCGGCGGTTCGGCTGATCTGACCAGCTCCAACCTGACCAACTGGAAAGAATCGGTTGCCGTGCGTTCGGGCAAACCGGGCAACCACGTCAACTACGGCGTGCGCGAATTCGGCATGGCCGCCATCATGAACGGCGTGGCCCTGCACGGTGGCTACATCCCGTTCGGCGCCACGTTCCTGACCTTCTCCGACTACAGCCGCAACGCGCTGCGCATGGCTGCGCTGATGAAACAGCGTTCGCTGTTCGTGTTCACCCACGATTCCATCGGCCTCGGTGAAGACGGTCCGACCCACCAGTCGGTCGAGCACATTTCGTCGATGCGTTTGATCCCCAACCTGGACAACTGGCGTCCATGCGACACCACCGAATCGATGGTGGCCTGGGGCGAAGCGGTCAAGCGCAAGAACGGTCCATCGACCCTGATCTTCTCGCGCCAGAACCTGCCGTACCAGGAACGCGCGCCGGAAACCGTGGCCGCGATCGCCCGTGGCGGTTACGTGCTGCAGGAAGTGATCGATGCCAAAGTCACCCTGATCGCCACCGGTTCCGAAGTGGAACTGGCCGTCGCTGCCGCCTCGGCACTGAACGCCGAAGGCATCGCCGCGCGCGTGGTGTCGATGCCATCGACCGACGTGTTCGACCGCCAGGACGCAGCCTACAAAGCCAGCGTATTGACCAAAGGCGTGCCACGCGTGGCGATCGAAGCCGGCGTCACCGATTTCTGGTACAAGTACGTGGGCCTGGAAGGCGCCGTGGTCGGTATCGACACCTTCGGCGAGTCCGCACCAGCGGGCGTGCTGTTCAAGCACTTCGGCTTCACCGTGGAAAATGTTGTCGCGAAAGCCAAACTGGTGATTGCTTAATCTATAATTGCTTGTTGAATTAAGGGACTTCTAAAACCGTAGCGAGCGGTCCGATATCGTCTGGAGTGGCGGAAGCGTACGGACGTACGCTGAGCAACGGAGAGGCGATAGCGGGTTGCGCAGTAGGTTTGAGAGGTCTTCTTACCTAATTTTTTTCAATCAGGAGCTGAGTATGACGATTAAAGTTGCAATTAACGGCTACGGCCGTATCGGCCGCAATGTACTGCGCGCTTTCTACGAAGGCGGTAAAAAGCAAGACATCCAGATCGTTGCGATCAACGACCTGGGCGATGCCAAGTCGAACGCCCACCTGACCCGCTACGACACCGCCCACGGCAAGTTCCCAGGCACCGTGGAAGTAGACGGCGACAACATGATCGTGAACGGCGACGTGATTCGCGTGTTCGCCCAGCGTAACCCGGCAGAGATCCCATGGGGCGACCTGGGCGTGGACGTGGTGCTCGAGTGCACCGGCTTCTTCACCACCAAAGAGAAAGCTTCGGCTCACCTGAAGGGCGGCGCCAAGAAAGTCATCATCTCGGCGCCAGGCGGCAAGGACGTCGATGCCACCATCGTGTACGGCGTGAACCAGGACGTACTGAAAGCGTCGGACACCGTGATCTCGAACGCTTCGTGCACCACCAACTGCCTGGCACCGCTGGTCAAGCCACTGAACGACGCCATCGGCGTTGAAACCGGCCTGATGACCACCGTGCACGCTTACACCAACGACCAGGTCCTGTCGGACGTGATGCACGAAGACCTGCGCCGCGCCCGTTCGGCGACCCAGTCGATGATCCCGACCAAGACCGGCGCTGCTGCCGCGGTTGGCCTGGTGCTGCCGGAACTGAACGGCAAGCTGGACGGTTTCGCGATCCGCGTACCGACCATCAACGTTTCACTGGTCGATCTGACCTTCATCGCCAAGCGCGACACCACCGTTGATGAAGTCAACGCGCTGATGAAAGCAGCTGCCGAAGGCGACCTGAAAGAAGTGCTGACCTACCAGACCGAACCACTGGTATCGATCGACTTCAACCACAACCCGGCGTCGTCGAACTTCGATTCGACCCTGACCAAAGTGTCGGGCCGACTGGTCAAAGTCTCGTCGTGGTACGACAACGAGTGGGGCTTCTCGAACCGCATGCTCGACACCACCGTCGCCCTGATGAACGCCAAGTAATTTTTGGCTGTTCCATGAAAAACGCTCCGGCCCTTGCGGGACCGGAGCGTTTTTTTATGCCCGGCCGAGGTGGCCGGGCAGGAGGCAGTATTACAGCGTTACACGCAGGCCGAGGTAGTAGCGGCGGCCGATAGGATCGTAGGCCGAAGCATTGGTCTCGGTACCGGTGGTGTTGCCTGGCAAGCCGGTGACGATAGGTGGCGCTTTCTTGTCGAAGGCGTTGTCCATGCCGAAGTACACTTGGTAGTTCTTCTTGACGTCATAGGTCAGCTGGAAGTCGGTCGTGGTGTACGAACCGATCTTCGGTGCCAACTGCGGGTCTTCGTAGGTGTTGAGGAACTGGTCGTCCAGACCGGCGCGGCCGGTATAGCTGGTGGTGGAGTTGATGCCGAAGTCGCCCCACTTGTAGGCCAGGTTGAGCACTGCCTTGTTGCGTGGCGACTCCACTTCGCCAGCCGATTCGTCCTCGGCCTCGCCCGGCAGCGGTACTGCCCACAAGGTTTTCAGGTAGGTGTACGCAACCTTCGCGCTCAGACGACCTGGACCGACACGGTCCGCCCACGACGCGGTCAAGTCGATACCCTTGGTGCCGTAGCCACCGCTGTTGGTGACGGCCGTGTCGCTGTACTTGATCGAGCCGGGGCTGTTCGAGCCTTCGGCGGTTGCACGACGCGTGATCAGCGCGCAGTAGACCGGGTTGCCGCCGCCGTAGCACTGTGCCAGCGAGAACTGGCGTGGAGTGCTGACGATTGCTTCCGAGATCTTGATGTTGAAGTAGTCGGCCGTAAAGGTGAACTTGCTCAGCATCGGAATCATGGTCGGGGTGACGACAACGCCGATGGTGCTGGAGCGGCCCTGTTCGGCGCCCAGGTTCGGATTGCCGCGGTTATAGCCGCTGACACCCTGTTTGTCGGCCTGGTTCAGGGTGAACACGCCACCGTTGGCGGCAAGGTTGGCGGCGACGCCCGGTGCTGCGCGGCAGGCTACGCTGATCGGGTCGCTGCCGGTGGCGGTAATGCCTTCGCACGGATCGCTGACCGACGGGAAGTCCTGGCTAGGCGGCTGGTACAACTCGTTGATGTTAGGCGCCCGGGTGGACACTGCGCGGGTGCCACGGAACTTGAGTGACGATACGGGCGCCCACTCGAGACCAGCATTCCAGCTGTTGGTGCTGCCCACCGTCGAGTAGTCGCCATGGCGGAACGAACCACGGAAGTCGAGGTTTTTGGCCAACACGACGTCCTTGAGCAGCGGTATCCGGGTTTCGGCATACACTTCGCGGACGTTGAATTTGCCGTACGTCGGTGGCGTGGCGTTGCCGGCGTTCAGACCAGCCTGGGTCAGCGGGTCGGGCACGCTGCTGGAATCTTCGCTGCGCCATTCGAAGCCGGCGCTCAGGCCGATGTTGCCAGCTGGAAGACCCCACGGCAGATCGCCGCCGACGTTGGCGCCAGCGATTTTCTGGGTGATTGCCGTTTCCAGCGAACCGGGTGCGGTCACGTATTTCAACGCTTCCGGGGTGATGGTGCCAAAGCCGAACATATTGATCGGTACGCAACCGTCGGTGCGGGCCTGGACGTCGGCGCACATGACACCGCCACTTCCATTGGGCACGCCAGCGAGCGAATTGCGCAAGCTCATGATGTTGACCTGGCCGGTCGAGTTTTGCGACTCGGTGGTGCGGCCATAGCTGACGAACGCGTCGTAGTTCCAGTCGTTGGTGAACGGCAGCACGCCTTTGACACCGGTGGCAAGGCGCAGCGTGCCGCGATTAACCGAGCTGTGGCGCGGACCGAACTCGGTCAGGCGGCGGGTGAAGCGGTAGTCGCGCAGGCCGTCACCGTTGGTGTCGGTCATGCGGTTCCACAGGTAGTCCGGAATGAGCGGGTTGCGTATTTTGACGCCGCCGATCAGGCTTTCACCAGGCACAATGCCATCCGGGCGATACACGTTGGACGAGTCGAGCGCAAACGGTTCGATGTTGGTATCGACCTTGGTCTGGGCATATGTACCCTCGAAGAAGGCGTTGTTGTTATCGTTGAGCTTGAGCGTACCGTTGGTGGCGAACAGGAAGCGCTCGGTCGGCACGGCAATGGTGCGGTACTCCGAACGGTTGAACCCGGTGGCCGCGCCGTTGTTGCCGTTGGTATCGAACGGAATCGGGTTGCCATTGCGGTCGTAGGTGTAGTTGCCTGCCGGGCCGTTGGCTGCGTTGCCGTAGAAGAAGCGGCCTTGCGGCGCAAAGCTCGAGTAGTACGGCGAAATGGTCTTGAAGATATCGCGCACGTCGCCGGTGACGGCTTCGGCGAGCGAGTACTGGTCGACTGCTGCGCCGAGGCCCGGCCGGTCTTTCGACATTACCGAACCCTGCTTGGAGTAGCCGAAGTGACCCATGATGTTGCTGGCGCCATCGGAACTGGTGGTGCCGAAGGTGATCGCCAGTTTTTTCTTGGAGTCGTCACTGCGGCTGCTGCGGCCCACCGAGGCGTCGACGGTGACGCCTTCGAAGTTGCGTTTAAGGATGATGTTGACCACACCGGCTACGGCGTCCGAACCGTAGGTGGCTGAGGCGCCGCCGGTCATCAGTTCCACGCGTTCGATGAAGTCGATCGGGATGGTGTTCAGGTCGACTGCGGTGTCGCCGGGAACGCCGGAAACGAAGCGGCGGCCATTGACCAATACCAGCGTACGCGATTCGCCGAGGTTACGCAGGTTGACGGTCGATACACCGCCACCCGACGTCAGGAAATTGGAGTTGGTACGGCTCAGGCCAGGGGTACCCATGGTCGGATTTTTTTGCAGCAGATCCTGCAAGTTGACGGCGCCCGAGGCAGCAATGTCGGCTGAAGTCAGTACTTGCAACGGGGTAGGCGAATCGGCATTCGGCGACAGCAGGCGCGAACCGGTGATTTGTACTTTCTGCACCGTGTTAGCCGAAACGGTCTCCTGGGCCAGGACGGCTTGCGAACTCATTGCCAGCCCCGCAACGCAGATCATGCGTACCGCGTGGGACAGCTTTCTTTCCTTGATCATTGTAACTCCCTGATTTAATGGCTTTTGTACTCTTACGGGTCGAAAATGAGTGTATTTCGATCCTTACTTTGGCACCACGAGGTAACTGTGTAAACGATTTGATAAAACATTCCCTGAAAAACAACACTAATAATTGTGCTACTTTCAGGCAACTAACTTTGCGGCAGCGCTAGACGAAAAAAAAGCCGGGAGGCATCCCGGCTCAATGAAGGTGGCAAAGCTCAGCCGTCGCGATGCCCGAAAATACTGTCCCACAACGTCAGTACATGCCTGACCTCGCCGGCCACCAGCGCCGGGTCCACCCGCGCCAGGTCCTGGCCTTGCAGGCGCAGCTGGTGCTGCAATTTGCGCAGCTTGCGGTAGGCGTTGCCCACTTCGGCCGCCAGGTCCACGTCGATCAGGCCCAGCCCGGCCATCATTTTCAGCAGGCCGATATTGCCCATGTTGACGGTCAGCTCCGGGTACTGCGCCGCGTGCTGCAGCACCAGGTACTGCACCATGAACTCGATGTCGATCATGCCGCCCGCATCCTGCTTGAGGTCGAACTGGGCGGTGGTGTTGGGCTTGGCGTCGGCCATGCGCTTGCGCATGGCGATCACTTCGGTGCGCAGCGGGCTGTCGGCCGGGCGCTCCTTGCGCAGCACGGCATCGCGGATCTGGTCGAAGCGCTGGCCGATGGCGGTGTCGCCGGCGCAGAAGCGCGCGCGCGTGAGCGCCTGGTGTTCCCAGATCCAGGCCGAGCTGGTCTGGTATTTTTCAAACGCTCCCACGCTCGAGACCAGCATGCCCGAGGCGCCGTCCGGGCGCAGCGCGGTGTCGATGTCGAACAGGATGCCGGCCGACGTGTATGACGTCATCCAGGTGATGAAGCGCTGCGCCAGCTTGGCGTACTGGGCCGGCGCGTCCTGATCGAGGTCGTCGTACAGGAAAATCACGTCGAGGTCGGACACGTAGCCGAGTTCCTTGCCGCCCAGCTTGCCGTAGGCGATTACCGCGAACTGCGGCACCTCGCGGTGGCGCGTGGCCACCGTTTGCCAGATGGCCTGGATCGCTGCCGCGACGATGGTGTCGGCCAGCGCCGACAGGTGGTCGGCCAGCCGCTCGACGGTGAGATCACCGGCCAGGTCCTGGGCCAGCAGGTGGAACAGCTGGGCGTGGTGGATCTCGCGCAGGATGTCCATCTGCCGCTCGGTGTCGCCGGCGGCGGCGTCGAGTTGCAGGCGCAGGTCGGCCGCCAGGCTGACGGGATCGAACACGGCGTTGCGCACGCGGTCGTCGAGCAGTTCGTCGAGCAGGATCGGGTGCTGGCTCAGGAACTTCGCGGCCCAGCCGCTGGCATGCACCATGCGGATCACGCGCGCCAGTGTGTGCGGGTACTCGGTCAGCAACGACAGGTAGGCCGAGCGGCGCGCCACGGCTTCGAGGAAATCGAGCAGCCGGCCCAGCGTGGCATGCTGGTCGCCGCCCGTTTCGCGCGCGCATTCGACGATCAGCGGCAGCGCGGTGTTGATCAGCGCCTGCAGGCGGTTGCGGCTGGCCTCGGGCAGCGACTGCAGGCGCGGCGCCTGCCACGTGGCGACCAGGCGCTTGGCGGCGCCGGCCGCATCGGTGAAGCCGAGCGCGCTGAACTGCGCCACCATCGCCTCGACGTTGTCGGGATCGGCGCATTCGTTGCTCGATTGCAGTTCTATCTGGTGCTCGTTCTCGCTGGTTTTATCGGAGAACATTTCGTCGAACTGGCCAGCCACGAACTGGCGGTGCGCTTCCAGCTGCGTCAGCAGGGTGGGCACATCGGCCACGCCCATCATTTCCGCCACCAGCAGGCGGTCCGCGTCGTTGGCGGGCAGGGTGTGGGTCTGGGCGTCGTCCAGGTATTGCAGGCGGTGTTCCAGGTTGCGCAGGAAAGTGTAGGAAGCGAGCAGTTGATAGACGATGGTGTGAGACAACAGGCCTTTTTCGGCGACGATGCGCAAGGTGGTGCGGGTGGAGCGGTCGCGCAGGGCGGCGTCGCGGCCGCCCCGGATCAGCTGGAACACTTGCGTGAGGAATTCGATTTCGCGGATGCCGCCCCGGCCCAGCTTGACGTTGTTGCTGCGGTCGGGGTGCAGGCGTTCCTGGCGGTTCACTTCGGCGCGAATCTGGGCGTGCATGGTGCGGATGGCGTCGATCACGCCGAAGTCGAGGTAGCGACGGAACACGAACGGACGGACGATGGCGTCCAGCGCATCGATATCCTCGGCGCGGCCGGTGACGGCGCGCGCTTTTACCCAGGCATAGCGTTCCCATTCGCGGCCCTGGACGATCAAATAGTTCTCCACCATCGACAGGCTGGCCGCCAGCGGGCCGGAGCCGCCATTGGGGCGCAATGCCATATCGACGCGGAATGTGTAGCCATCTTCCGTGATCTCCGCCAAGGCGGCAATCAATTTTTTGCCGAGGCGAATAAAATATTCGTGGTTGGACAGGCCGCGCTGGCCGGGGGCGGCGGCCGTGTCGCCATCCTCCGGATAGACGAAGATCAGGTCGATATCGGACGAGACATTGAGTTCGCGTCCGCCTTGCTTGCCCATGGCCAGCACCATCAGTTCCTGCGCCACGCCCGAGTCGCGTCCCGTCGGTACGCCGTGGGCCGCGCGCAGTTCGGCATCGATTTCGGCCACGTGGCGGGCGATGGCGAAGTCGGCAAAGCGTGTCATCGTTTCCACCACTTCACCGAGGTCGGCGCGGCCTTCGAGGTCGCGGCGGATCAGGCCGCACACCAGCAGGTTACGCAGGCGCCGCATCGAACGCACCAGTGGCAGCGGCGGCGCGCCGTCGGGGCCGGCAATGGCTTCCTGTGCCAGCAAGGCGTCGAGGTCGATGTCGGCGAGGTTGAGTTGGCAGAGGACATCGGACTTGGCGGCGCGGTCGGGCGCGGCGGCCAGCCAGCGCTGGTAAAAACGGGAAACGGTAGGGGCGATCATGGGCTGGCAGCGACTTGGTTGTAAATTAATCGGAAAATGCGTGTAAAAACATTGGTTTGCGTGGCCGGCCGCCGCTGTGCAGTCGTCTCGATGCGGTAGAATCGTCGCACAGGCAACCAGCTTGAACCGAACGTAGCATTAATTGTATGGCCAGCGGCCGAATTTTTAATTATTAGATGCAGAAAACAGAAGAGGAGACCGCGACAGCCGAAGGGCCGTTGGCCGTGCGCTGGCACCGGCTGCGCGCCGCCTATCGGGTCTGCAACGTGGCGACCCATCACGTTCTCGGTTTCACCGTCAAGCTGGCGCTGCTCGGCTATTTCGCGTTTGCCATCCTGTTCCTGGTGCTGCGCTACGCGGTGCTGCCCAATATCGAACATTACCGTGACGACATCGAACGCCTGGCCACCCGCGCCACCGGCAACCCCGTCACCATCGCCCGCATCGACGCTTCCTGGACCGGCTTCCGCCCCAGGTTGACGCTGGGCGACGTGGTGTTGCACGACCGCCAGGGCCGGGCCGCGTTGCGTCTGCCCGAAGTGGCAGCCACCATGTCGTGGATGACCGTGGTGACCGCCGAACCGCGCTTCCACGCCTTGTCGCTCAAGCAACCCGATCTTGACATCCGCCGCGCGGCCGACGGCAAGCTCTACGTGGCCGGCCTGTACCTCGACCCTGGCAAGCCGTCCGATGGCCGCGGCCTGGAATGGGTGCTGGCGCAGCGCGAAATCGTGATCCGCGACGGCCGCGTGCGCTGGACCGATGCCCAGCGCGGCGCCCCCACGCTGGCGCTCACGGGCGTCACCGTCCGCCTGCGCAACGAGTGGCTGCACCATCAACTCGCGCTCAAGGCCACGCCGCCGGCTGCGCTGGCCGGGCCGCTCGACGTGCGCGCCGATTTTGCCCACCCGGCGTTCGGCGCTCGCGTCTCGAATACCTCGATGTGGACCGGTGAGCTGTATGCCGACCTGCGTGACACCGACGTGGCAGCCTGGAAAGCCTGGCTCGATTTTCCGTTTGAACTGCACTCGGGCGGCGGTTCGCTGCGCACCTGGCTCAGCTTTGACCAGCAGCGCCTGACCGCCTTTACGGCCGACATCGGCCTGCGCGACGTGTCGGCCGTGCTGGCCAAGGATTTGCCGCTGCTCGATCTGCAACAGCTGACCGGGCGCATTGCCGCGCGCGAGGAGTTGCCGCCGCTGATCTCCGGCGGCGTCCGCCAGACCGGTGCCGCCAAATTCGGCGCCCGTGGCCACAGCCTCGAGATCACCAACCTGACCTTGACCACCAGCGATGGCCTGGTGATGGCGCCGACCTCGCTGTCGGAAAAATTCACCGCCGCTGCCGGCCCACGGCCGGAAAAATACGAGATACGCGCGCCACAGCTGGACCTGCGCACGCTGGCCGGCATTGCTTCGCGCCTGCCGCTCACGCCGCAGCAGCGCACCTTGCTGGCCGATACGGCGCCCAGCGGCCTGCTGCGCGATTTTTCCGCCGAGTGGCAGGGCAAGTTCCCGGCGCTGCAATCGTACCGGGTCAAGGGCGACCTGGTGGGCCTGGGCCTGAAACCGCAGCCAGCGCGCCTGGCCCAGCCGAAGAGCGGCAAAAACCCGGCCACGGCAGCGGTGCCGGCAATTCCCGGCTTCGACAATCTCACCGGCGCCATCGACGCCACCGACCGCGGCGGCAGTTTCAGCCTGGCGTCGCAACAGCTGGTGCTGCAACTGCCCGGTTATTTCACCGACCCGGCCATGCCGTTCGACCGCCTCAACCTCAAGGCCAGCTGGTCGTTCGAGGACAAGGACCAGTTGCTGCTCAAGATAGACAGCATGGATTTCCTGCAGGAGGGCTTGTCCGGTACCTTGCGCGGCAGTCACACCATGCCGCTGTCGGGCAAGGGCGCCGGCCAGGTCGATCTGACCGGCACGCTTGACGGTTTCCAGGTCAACCGCATCAACCGCTACCTGCCGCTGCAGACTCCGCACGAGCTGTACGCGTGGCTGACCGGCGCGCTCGAGGGCGGCACCGCCAGCGATGTCAGCGTGCGGGTGCGCGGCGACCTCGCGCATTTTCCGTTCCAGGGCGAGCACGCGCCGCACGGCGAATTCAAGGTGGCCGGCAAGCTCACCGAGGGCAAACTGAATTACGCCCCCGGGCATTACCTGCGCGGTGGAAAAGAATTGGGCAAGGACGGCCAGCCGCTGCCCGAGTGGCCGCAGGCCGAGCACATCAGGGGCAGCTTCGTGTTCGAGCGCGGCCGCATGGAGATACGCGGCGATACGGCCACCACGGCCGGCGTGGCGCTCACCAATGTCAAGGCGGTGATCCCCGATTTGACGATCCACGATTCGATGCTGGAAATCGACGGCAATGCCGCCGGGCCGATGCAGGAATTCCTCAAGTACGTCGAGCATAGCCCGGTGCTGGAATGGATTTCGCATTTCACCGAAGACACCGAAGCGACCGGCAACGCCACGCTGGCGCTCAAGCTGCGCCTGCCGCTGGCGCACCTGCTCGATGCCAAGGTGGACGGTACGCTGCAACTCAATAACAACGACATCGTGCTGTTGCAGGACTTGCCGGTGGTGCAGGCGGCGCAAGGCAAGATCGAGTTCAACGAGCGCGGTGTCAACCTCAACCAGCTGTCCGGCATCTTCCTCGACGGCCCCGTCTCGATTACCGGCGGCACCCAGCGCGACAACGCCATCGTCATCAAGCTTGGCGGCATGCTCACTGCCGACGGCTTCCGCAAGACCTATCAAGCGCCGGTGATGCAACGCCTGGCCAGCCATTTTTCGGGCACCGCCCGGTACACCGGCACGGTCACGGTGCGCGACCATCAATTGGTGGTCGCGGTCGATTCCAACCTGTCCGGGCTGGCGCTGGACTTGCCCGCGCCGGTCGCCAAGTCGGCGCTCGACACCATGCCGCTGCGCTTTGTGCTCAACAGCGGGCTGACACCCGATGCGGGCGGCGCGCTACATGACGATATCCGCATCGCGCTCGGTTCCGGCATTGCCGCCCATTACCAGCGCCAGAAGACCGTCACGGCCAGCGGCAAAACGCCTTGGCAACTGGTGCGCGGCGGCATCGGCATCAACACCCCGGCGCCCGAGCCGGAGAGCGGGCTCACACTCAACATCAACCTGCCCGTGTTCAATGCCGACGCCTGGCTCGACTTCGGCAAGGCGGTTGCCGGCGAGGGACCAAACAACAGCACCGCCGCCGCCTTCACTGGCGACGCCGACAGCGCCGATTTCAGCCAGTACGTGGTGCCGGACGCGATTGCCGCGCGCACCGGCGAACTGCTGATCGGCGCGCGCAAGCTGGAAAACGTGGTGGTCGGCGTCACGCGCCATAAAAGCATCTGGCAAGCCAATATCGATTCCACCCAGGCCAACGGCCACCTGACCTGGAGCGAGCCGTCCACCGGCCACGGCCTGGGCAAGGTGACGGCGCGCCTGTCGTCGCTGGTGATTCCCGCCTCGGCCTCGAACGACGTGGCCGACCTGTTGGATGGCAAGAGTAGTGCTGCCGCCACCATTCCGGCGCTGGACATCAAGATCGACCGTTTTGAATTGTTCAACAAGCCGCTGGGCGAGCTCGACCTGCAAGCGAGCAATGTGCAACTGCCCGATTCGCGCGTGTGGCGCATCAGCAAGCTCTCGCTGGCCAATGCCGACGGCGAACTGACCGGCACCGGCAAATGGACCACGCGCGGCAATGCCCACACCACCGACCTCAATTTCAACCTCGACATCATCGACGCTGGCAAGCTGCTCGACCGCTTCGGCTTTGTCGGCACGGTGCGCAATGGCAAGGGCTCGCTCAAGGGCGATATCGCCTGGAACGGCTTGCCGTACGCGATGGACTTGCCGAGCCTGTCGGGCCAGATCGTCATGAATGTCGAAAAGGGCCAGTTCATCAAGCAGGACCCGGGCGCCGCCAAGCTGCTGGGAGTGCTCAGCCTGCAAGCGTTGCCGCGCCTGCTCAAGCTCGATTTCCACGACGTCTTTTCCGAAGGGCTGGCGTTCGACGGCCTGACCGCCAACGCCGCCATCGAGCGCGGCATCGTGCGCACCGAGAACCTGAAAATGCACGGCATGGCCGCCACCGTGCTGATGGACGGTAGCGCCGACATTGCCAACGAACTGACCAATCTGCGCGTGGTGGTGATCCCGCAAGTGAACCTCGGCACGGCGCCGCTGGTGTATGCGCTGGCCGTCAATCCCGTCATCGGTTTGGGCAGTTTTCTGGCGCAATTATTCCTCAGTGCCCCCGTGATGAAGGCATTGACCTATCATATGCAGGTGACCGGGCCGTGGAAGGCGCCGGTTGTCACCAAGCTCGACGCCGCCAAGGCTGATCCGCCGGCTGCCAGGAGCACACAATAGACAAAACAGGGAGACTTGCCATGCGCCATACCGTCGCCGCCATCCAGATGATTTCCTCGCCGTCCGTACCGGACAATATCGCCACCGCCGACCGCCTGGTACGCCAGGCCGCCGCCGGCGGCGCGCAACTGGTGCTGCTGCCCGAGTACTGGGCCATCATGGGCATCAACGATGCCGACAAGGTGGCCGTGGCCGAGCCGCTGGGCCAGGGCCCGATCCAGGACTTCATGGCCGGCCTGGCGAAGGAGCTTGGCATCTGGCTGATCGGCGGCACCCTGCCGCTGGCCTCAAGTGATCCGCTCAAGGTGGTCAACACCACGCTGGTGTACAACCCGCAGGGCGAATCGGCCGGGCGCTACGACAAGATCCACCTGTTCGGCTTCAGCCAGGGTACCGAGTCGTACAACGAATCGAAGACCATTGTGCCCGGTAAAGACCTCGGCGTGCTCGAGGCGCCGTTTGGCAAGGTAGGCATGTCGGTGTGCTACGACCTGCGCTTCCCCGAGCTGTTCCGCGCCATGGGCCCAGTCTCTCTGATCGTGCTGCCGGCCGCATTTACCTATACCACCGGCCAGGCCCACTGGGAAATCCTGCTGCGCGCGCGTGCGATCGAAAACCAGTGCTATGTGCTGGCCGCCGCGCAAGGCGGCATGCACCCGAACGGCCGCCGTACCTGGGGCCACAGCATGCTGATCGACCCGTGGGGTACCGTGAAATCGGTGCTGGCCGAAGGCGAGGGCGTGGTGACCGGCGAGATCGACCCTGCCTTCATGGAAGGCGTGCGCCAGAGCTTGCCGGCGCTGAAGCACCGAACGATGTAGCACTGAGCATGTAATACCTTTTGAGTACGAGAACCATCATGAAGCCATTCGAAGCCAACCTCTCCACCCTCGCGGTCGCCCGCGACATCCTGCTTACGCCGTTCGGCCTGGACGAGGACAAGCTGCTGAAAACCTTGGGGTCGATGTTTACCCACAAGGTCGATTATGCCGACCTGTATTTCCAGTTCACCAAGAGCGAGGGCTGGAGCCTGGAGGAGGGCATCGTCAAGACCGGCAGCTTCGCCATCGACCAGGGCGTCGGTGTGCGCGCTGTTTCAGGCGACAAGACGGCGTTCTCGTACTCGGACGATATTTCGGAAATCGCGCTGCGCGAGGCGGCGGCTGCCACCCGTACGATTGCCCGTGCGGGCAACGGCAAGATCAAGGTGGCCGGCGCCATCACGCCGGTGGGCGGACGGGCACTGTACCTGCCGCACGATCCGCTCGCTTCGCTCGATGCGACGGCCAAGGTGGCGCTGCTCGAACGCGTCGAAAAGATGGCGCGCGCGCGCGATCCGCGCGTGGTGCAGGTGATGGCGGGCCTGGCCGGCGAATACGACGTGGTGCTGGTCGCGCGCAGCGACGGCGTGCTGGCAGCCGACATCCGGCCGCTGGTGCGGCTGTCGCTGACCGTGATCGTCGAGCAGAACGGCCGCCGCGAAACCGGTTCGTCGGGCGGCGGTGGGCGCTACAGCTATGGCTACTTCAGCGATGCACTGCTGGCATCGTATGCGGCCGAAGCGGTCGATGCGGCCGTGGTCAACCTCGATGCGCGCCCGGCGCCGGCCGGTCCCATGACCGTGGTGCTGGGACCGGGCTGGCCCGGCATCCTGCTGCACGAAGCGATCGGCCACGGCCTCGAGGGCGACTTCAATCGCAAGGGTTCTTCGACGTTCTCGGGCATGATCGGCGAGCGCGTGGCGGCCAAGGGCGTCACCGTGGTGGACGACGGCACCTTGCCCGATCGCCGCGGCTCGCTCAACATCGACGACGAGGGCAATCCCACCCAGTGCACCACGCTGATCGAGGACGGCATCCTGACCGGCTACATCCAGGACACCATGAACGCGCGCCTGATGAAGATGCCGGTGACAGGCAACGCCCGCCGCGAATCGTTTGCCCACCTGCCCATGCCGCGCATGACCAACACCTATATGCTCGGCGGCGACAAGGACCCGGGCGAAATCCTGGCATCGGTAAAAAACGGTTTATATGCGGTCAATTTCGGCGGCGGCCAGGTCGATATCACCAATGGCAAGTTCGTGTTCTCGGCCAGCGAGGCCTACATGATCGAAAACGGCAAGGTGACTTACCCGGTCAAGGGCGCCACGCTAATCGGCAACGGTCCCGATGTGCTCAATCGGGTGTCGATGATCGGCAACGACATGCGGCTCGATCCCGGCGTGGGCGTGTGCGGCAAGGAAGGGCAGAGCGTGCCGGTGGGCGTGGGGCAGCCAACCTTGCGGATCGACGGCGTCACCGTCGGCGGCACGGCGTAAAAATGAAAAACCCGGCGCTGCCGGGTTTTTGGTTTTAGAACTTGTACGTCGCCTTCACATAAAACGTGCGGCCCAGCGGGTCCGTGTAGCGGGGATCGTAACCGCTCTGGAACGTCGTGCCCTGGTTGGTGTACGGTGGATTGGTGTCAAACAGGTTTTTCACGCCCACCGTCAGGTCGGTGTTCTTGAAGCCGGCGTAGCTGCCCGACAGCGAAAACGTCGAATACGCGCGCACCTTGTGCTTGTATTCGTCATCGACGTCGTTCTGGTCCACGTAGCCACTCAGGAACTTGTTCGACAGGCTGGCGCTCCACGCACCTTTTTTCCAGTTGATGGTGGCGTTGTGCTTCCAGCGGAACACCGGGTTGTCGTCGCCGTACACGCCCACGTTTTCCACAAAGGCGCCGCCGGCCTCGTTCTGGTACTTGTAGCTGTTGACCCAGGTGCCGTCGAACACAAAGGCGAAGTCGCCGGCCGCGCTGCGCGGCAGTTTCCAGCGCAAGGTGGCGTCGATGCCGGACGTGTGGACTTCGCCGAGGTTGTCGAGCACGGCATTCACGTATTGCAGCGTCTTACCATCGGCCGAGTACACGAAGTAGCTGGCGTACTTGTCGTAATCGTTGAAGATCGTGGTCTCCGACACCGTGCCGATCTTGTTGCGGATCTTGATGTTGAAGTAGTCGAGCGACACGCTGACCGCGTTGCTCGGCTCGAAGACGGCGCCCAGCGCAAAGGTCTTCGATTTCTCGGGTTTGAGGTTGAGGTTGCCGCCGCTGCGGATGTACTGCTGCTGGTTGCAGGCCACGTTGGGGTTGGCGCCGGCCACCACCGTGCCCCCCGGGCACAGTACCGGATCGTCATACGAATTGCCGGTAAAGGTGGATGTAGCCGGACCGTGCAGGTCGTACAGCGTTGGCGCGCGGAAGCCGGTGTTGTACGAGGTGCGCAGCATGATCTGCTTGCTTGGCTGCCAGCGCAGGCCGATCTTCGGATTGAAGCTGCCACCGACATCGTTGTAGTGGTCGTAGCGGGCCGCCAGCGACAGTTCCACGTTCCTGGCCAGCGGCGCGCTCAGCTCCGAGTACAGCGCGGCGATATTGCGCTGGCCCGACTGGTCCTGGGCGTCCGCATAGCCGGAGCTCGATGCCTGCGACGCCAGCTCGGTATTGACGTCGTAGGTGGCCTTGTCGTGGCGGAATTCGGTGCCCACCGCAACGCCGACCGAGCCGGCCGGCAGCGTGAAGATTTCGCGGCTCACCTTGGCATCGACGCCGATGCTGGTCATGCGCGCCGACAGGTACTCGCCGCGCAGCTGGGCGGAATCGAGATACGCGGCGCCGTCGGTCGATTGCTCGCCGAACGGATTCAGGATGCCATTGAGTACGCCGGCTTTCATCAGCGTGTCGTTGGTGTACCCCTCGACAAACGCGCTGGTGGCCTTGCTGGTGGCATAGGTCAGGCCCACGTTGTAGTCCCAGCCGGCCACCAGGCCTTCGGAACCGAGCACCAGGCGGTCGGAGATGCTGGTGTCGTAACCGACGCGGTTGCCGGCGGCCACGGTGCGCCAGTTGACGGTCAGGTCTTCACCCGTGAGGCCGGCCACGGCCGGTACGCCGGCGCTGCCGCCCGGATAGTAGGGGCTGCTGGACGTCATGGTGATGCCGGTCAGCGGCGACGGTGCGATGCTGCTGCTGTTGGTGCTGCGGCTGTGCAGGTATTCGACCGTGCCCAGGTTTTCGCCGCCCAGTTTAAACGTGGCCTTGCCGAGGAACGACTCCTGCTGGGTCTTCGGTATCGACTGGATGTAGGCGGTGGTATCGGTGCGGCAGGTGCCGTTGGCAGCAGCGATCAGCCCCTTGCCCACGCAGCCGCTGGCGTAATAAGGGTTGCCGGTGATGCCGTTATCGGAGAAGAAATTGCCCGGCTGCGAGGTGCCGCTGCTGTTGTTGATGCCACGGTCGGGGCGCACGCTGGTGCTGGAAAAATCGCGTTCCACGGCCGACAGCGCGGTCTGCTTGTGCAAGTCCACCACGCCGAAGAAGTTGTAGCCATCCTTGTCGAGGTCGCCGAAGCCGCCCGACAGGTTCAGGCGCGATTCGCCTCCCGAGCCGCTCGCTTGCGGCTGGTAGCGCTCCACGCTGACGGTGGCGCCTTGTACTTCGCGCTTGGTGATGAAGTTGATCACGCCGCCGATGGCGTCGGTGCCGTAGATGGCCGAGGCGCCGTCGCGCAGCACTTCCACGCGTTCGAGCGCGGACAGCGGAATGATGTTCAGGTCCACGCTGGAACCGTTGAACGGATGGTTGGCGATGCGGCGGCCGTTGAGCAGCACCAGCGTCTTGTTGCTGCCCAGGCCGCGCAAGTCGGCGGTGGCAATGCCGCCGGTGCCGGAACCGACCGACTGGCTGCTGGTCGTTGAACTCTGGTTCATCGAGATGGTGTTGAGCACCTCGGCTGCTGTCGTCAGGCCCTGCTTGACGAAGTCGCTGGCCTTGATCGACGTGATCGGCAGCGCCGTTTCGCTGGCCAGGCGCTTGATGCTCGAACCGGTCACTTCCACGCGCTGGATCGCAGCGTCGTCGGTGCCGGTTTGCGCCATGGCGCCATGCATGCCGGTTGCCAGGGTACCGGCAAACACCAGGCGCAGGGCCCGGGACATCGCTCTTTCCGATGTTTTATTGATCGTCATTGTTATCACTCCTGCTGTGCATTGGTATGGGTGGGTTTGTCGTGCAGACAGTCCATCAGATCATCCGGGCGCAGGTGGAAACAATGCGGTTTGAATAAGTATGCGGATTACCAACAGTCACGAACCATCACAACTGTAAAGATGGTTTTCTGCGTTAAATGGGAGGTGTCGCCCCGCAGGCCGCATGTCGTCGTCTTACATCTGGACACATAGCGCGTGATGTAAAGAGAAATGGGCGGGTGTAAATTTTTGTAGGGAAGGGCTTGCCAACTGCGTATTGATCGGCGTATAGTCAATCCACTATCTACCCATCACACCCCGAATTCGTTGCCATGACCTGCTTCTTCTTTACCGGCTACTTTTACTTTAGCAATTCCAACCCAGAGGCGGTGGAGTAGCGGCCGGTGCACGTAGCAGTAAAACGAGTTCCAGCAAATCCTGAAAAAACCGCCTCCACAGGCGGTTTTTTTTCACCTCGACTTTTTTGAAACAATGGAGAACAGCATGCCCCGCACCGATGATTTACGTATCCGCGAAATGAAGGAATTGACGCCACCGTCCCACCTGATTCGCGAGTATGCGTGCACGGAGACGGCCGCCAACACGGCAGCGGCTGCGCGCATCGCGCTGCACCGCATCCTGCACGGCCAGGACGACCGCCTGATGGTGGTAGTGGGCCCGTGCTCGATCCACGACACGAAAGCGGCGATGGAATACGCGCACCGCCTGGTGCAGCTGCGTAACGAACTCAAAGGTGACCTCGAAATCGTCATGCGCGTGTACTTCGAAAAGCCGCGCACGACCGTGGGCTGGAAGGGCCTGATCAACGATCCGTTCATGGACAGCAGCTTCCGCATCAATGACGGCCTGCGCATGGCGCGCGAGCTGCTGCGCGATATCAACGAACTGGGCCTGCCGGCCGGTACCGAGTACCTCGACGTGATCAGCCCGCAATACATCGCCGACCTGATCAGCTGGGGCGCGATCGGCGCCCGCACCACCGAGTCGCAGGTGCACCGCGAGCTGGCGTCCGGCCTGTCCTGTCCGGTCGGTTTCAAGAACGGTACTGACGGCAACGTCAAGATCGCGGTCGATGCGATCAAGGCCGCGTCGCAGCCACACCATTTCCTGTCAGTGACCAAGGGCGGCCACTCGGCCATCGTGTCCACTGCCGGCAACGAGGACTGCCACATCATCCTGCGTGGCGGCAAGGCGCCCAACTACGACGCCGCCAGCGTCGATGAAGCGTGCAAGGTGATCGGCGCGCAAGGCCTGGCGCCGCGCGTGATGATCGACGCCTCGCACGCCAACAGTTCCAAAAAGCCGGAAAACCAGGTGCCGGTCTGCGCCGACATCGCCGGCCAGGTGGCCGTCGGCGACACCCGCATCGTGGGCGTGATGGTGGAATCGCACCTGGTAGGCGGCCGCCAGGACCTCGAACCGGGCAAGGAGCTGACCTACGGCCAGTCCGTGACCGACGGCTGCATCGACTGGGACAGCAGCGTGCAGGTGCTGCAAGGCCTGGCCGCCGCTGTACGCCAGCGCCGCCTGGCAACGCAGGCGGCGGAGGCTGCTTCCAAATAAAGCTGTTTTAAAAAGTGTAGCTGCCGCGTACGTAGAGTGCGCGGCCGACCGGATCCGTGTAGCGCGGATCGTAGCCTTTCTGGAACAGCGTGCCCTGGTTCGAGAACGGCGGTTCCTTGTCCAGCAGGTTCTTCACGCCAGCCGTCAGCGACAGACCGGTGAAGCCGGTGTACGTGCCTGACAGATTCCACAGGCTGTACGACGGCACGCGGTTTAAAAACGCGTCCTCGATGTCGAGGTTCTGATCGATGTAGCCGGACTTGTACGACTGTGCCAGGGTGGCGCTCCAGTTGGCCAGGCGCCAGTTCAGCGCGGCGTTGTGCTTCCAGCGAAATACCGGGTTGTTGGCGGCGTAGCGGGCCACGTTCTGGGTGTAGGCGCCGCCGACCTCGTCCTGGTATTCATACTTGTGGACCCAGGTGCCATCGACGGTCAGGGTCAGGTTGCCATAGGTGCTGGCGCCAGAGCGCAGCGTCAGACTCAGATCGACGCCGTCGGTGTTGACCTTGCCCAGGTTTTCCTTCAAGTCGAGGATTGCGTTTGGCGTGCCGTCGGCGTTGCGCAGGAAGCGCTCGCGGTATTTTTCGAAGTTGCCGTAAATGACTTCCTCGGGCAGGGCATTGATCTTGTCCTTCAGGCGAATATTGAAGTAATCGGCCGACAAGGTCAGTTGCGACACCGGTTCGAGCACCACGCCAAAGGCAAAGGTTTTCGATTTTTCCGGCTTCAGCGCAGGGTTGCCGCCTTGCAGCTTGTACTGTTGCAGGTCGCAGTCGCGCAGCGGATTGGCGATCGGGCTGTTGGAGATGTTTCCGCCCGGGCACAGGATCGGATCGTTGTACGAGTTATTGGTATCGTTGCGCGAGAGCGGGGCGTTCTTTTCAAACAGCGTCGGTGCGCGGAAGCCGGTCGAGGCCGAACCGCGCAGCAGCAACTGCCTGGTTGGCTGGAAGCGCACGCCGATTTTCGGGTTGGTGGTGTTGCCGGCGTCACTGTACTTGTCGTACCGCGTGGCCAGTTGCACCTCCAGGTCTTGCAGCAGCGGCAGGTTCAGCTCGCCAAAGATGGCCTTGATGGTGCGCGAGCCGTCGGTCGATTGCGAGCCGGACAGGCCCGAGCTGGCAGCCTGGCCGGCGATGTCGCGGTTGACGAAGAAATCCGCTTCCTCGCGGCGCAGTTCGCCGCCGATGGCCACTGCTGCCTTGCCGCCGCGCATATCCCACAGTTCGCGGCTGGCCTTGGCGTCGATGCCGGTGTTGCGGGTTTTTCCTTTTTGCACCTGGCCGCGCAGCGCGGTGCTTTCCAAATACGCCTTGCCGGCGGCGTCCTGTGCCGCGAACGGGTTGAGGATACCGTTGCGCACACCTGCCGCGAACGATTCGTCGCGTACATAGCCGCCGGTGAAATATTCCGCCGAACGGCTTTCCGACAGCGTGAAGCCGGTCTTGTAATCCCAGCCGCCCAGCAAGCCTTCGACCGAGATGGAGAGGCGGTCGGCCTGGCCCTTGGAAACGATCTCGCGCTGGCCCGCCTCGGTGGGGCGCCAGTTCACCGACAGCGGCTGGCCCGACAGCCCCGGCATGGCCGGCGTGCCGCCCGCGTTACCCGGGTAGTATTTGCTGGTGTTGGGCAGGATCAGATTGGCCTGCGGTGGCGGCGCGGTGTGCGACAGCACGTCGTTTTCCGCGTGCAGGTACTCGACCGAGGCCTGGTGGTCGTTATTGATCTTGAATGTGGCCTTGCCGAAGAAGGTTTTTTGTTCCTGTTCTGGCAGGTTGTCGATTTGCCGGGTGTAGTCCTGGCGGCAGGTGCCGTTGCTGGCGCGCGGCACCGACAGCGGGGCATCGCAACCGGTGGCAAAGCCGGGATTGCCAGTGGCGCCCGAACCGGGATCGAAGTAGTTGCCGGGGAACGTGGTGCCGGAAGTGAGGTTCAGGCCGCGCGAAGGAATGATGCCGGTCTTGGAAAACTCGCGCATTTGCGAGTTGAGGATATCGGTCTTGTGATAATCGAACACGCCGAACACGTTGTAGCCGTCTGCTTCCAGGTCGCCGAAGCCGCTCGAGATATTGAAGCGCTTTTCGTCGGCGCCCGGCTTGCGCGGGGCAATCGCTTCGGCAGTGAAGGTGGTGGTCTTGACGTTGCGTTTGGTGATGAAGTTGATCACGCCGCCGATGGCATCGGTGCCGTAGATGGCCGAGGCGCCGTCGCGCAGCACTTCCACGCGCTCCAGGGCCGTGACGGGAATGATGTTGAGGTCCACGCTGGCGCCATCGTACGGGTGGTTGGCGATGCGGCGGCCATTGAGCAGCACCAGGGTCTTGTCGCCACCGAGGCCGCGCAAGTCGGCGCTGGCCTGGCCGCCGGTGGGCAGGCCCGAGCTGTTGCCGCCGACGGCGTTGCCGGCGCTGAAACTCGAGCTGTTCGACGGTATGCGATCGAGCACTTCCTGGGCCGTGGTCAGTCCTTGCTTGACGAAGTCGTCGGCGCGGAACACGGTGAGCGGATTGGCCGTTTCCGACACCAGCCGCTTGATCGACGAGCCGGTCACTTCCACGCGCTGCATGGGCGCATCGGTTGTTTGCGCCTGCGCTGCGTTGATTGCTGCCAACCCCAGCAGGGCGCCAGTACTGCCGATGCGGATGCTTCTTGCCATGACTTTCACCACCATGATTTCACTCTCCCAAATGAACGCTGCAGTTTTTAGTTGACTTCGACGCGCGATCACGTGAAACGTGATGCACGCACCCCATCAAATCATCGGCATGAAATTACTGTCAACATTGAAAATTTTGTAATTTCATGCAGCCGGCAGCTTTGTGCATTGGTCGCCAGAAGTCCGCAGTTTGCCAAGACAGACGTATATTCGGTGTTGCTCAAATCAAGCAGTGGGAAAGATGGTGCCGCAGCGCAATTGGCTGCGTAACATACGACAAGACTGTGGTCGTAGCGCTACAGTGCGGAGTAACCGATCCGCATGAAACAAATGCAATAGTGTAGAGGGGCGGGTGACTTTTTTGCCACAGAAAAGCATTGTCCTTGGCATACTTGCCATCGACCGCCGGGAGCCGGATCAGCAGTCGGTGCCGCACAGCTTCATGGTCATATTGCCAAGGTACTGTTCAGGACGCAGCTTGACTGCTGGCGCCAGCGTGACTTTTCCGCTGTCTGCTTCGCTCAGTGCCGGCGCCAGATGAACCCGGCCATTGTCGCTGACCTTGGCGTACATCACGCCGGTGGCGGCGAGACCGCCAGTCTCCACGGCGGGAACTGCACCGATCGCGCTCTCGAGCGGCGCGTCAAGCGTGTGGGCCGACAGGTTCGACACCTCGCCGCCCTCGACCACACAACCAGAGACTGCGGACGCGATAATCACGATTGCTGCCCAGTGTTGATAGCGCATGTTGAATTCCCCTTGTTTTGATTTCAAAAAAATAATATTAATTTAGTTAAAGCAAACCCATCAATTCAAAATTACAGTTTATGTTAGGTAGCGAACACAACTGTTGGTTAACAGGGCCAGATCGGTTTGTGATTGTTGCGAAAAGGAGTTATGTACAAAAAAAGCCGGGCCGCTATGGAGGCGGCCCGGCTTGTTATTACGCTGCGTACCTTACTTGAGATTGACCGCTACAGTGGCATCGGCACTCTGAATGTACAGCACACCATTCTGGCTGATCGACAACAGGCCGGCCATCGGGTAGCTCCATACCGTCTTGCGGGTCACCTTGTCGATCGCGTAGGTGACGCGGTTGGTGCTGACGAACAGCAGGTTTTTGGTCACCACTGCCGGGCCGTAGAACGACGACTCGGTGTTCAGTTGTGGTGTCCACGACCACTGCAGTGCGCCATCGGCTTCGGCGCGTGCTTCCACCCGGAAGGGATTGGTGTTGAGCGCGTACAGCACGCCGGCGGAGTAGGCCGGCGAGATGCCGTAGCTGCCGGTCACACGCCAATCGATGAAGCTCTTGGCGATGTCGAACCGGGTCAGGCTATAGCTGGTAACACCGCTGCTGCTGTTGTAGTTGCCGGTTGTGGCATACACGCCATTGGCGCCGATGACGGGCGCACCGCTGCCTTGGCTGTACAAATTGTTGCTGCTGTCGCGGATGGTGGCCAGGCGCTCGCCGGTTTTGGGTTTGAAGACCACGATCGCATCGCCGGTGTACAGGTACACGCCGTTGGCGTCGGCGGCCGGCGCCCATTGCGATGCTGCCGAGCCGGCGGTGGTATTGAACAGCGTTTCGCCGGTGGTGCTGTAGCCATACAGGCCGACATACGAACCGCCGTTGGTATAAATCACGCCACCCTGCACAACCGGCGAGGACAGCCGGTCATAGATCGAGCCCACGCGCGCACGGAACTGCACCGTGCCGGTGGCTGCGTCGAATGCGAACATATAGTTGGCGTCGGACTGGCTGCCGACGGCATACACCACGCCATTGGCGACTGCCGGCGGATTGACCGGGTAATAGGAGCTGTTGTTGAAGTCGTATTTCCAGGCGCGGCTGCCGTCGGTTTCCTTGTAGGCATAGAGCGAGGTGGCGTCGGTCGTGTACAGCAGGCCGTTGGCGGTGACCTGTGGCGCCACCGTGCTGCCGTTCGAGCTGGCAGGGGTGCCTGTCAGGCCGCGTTTCCAGCGCAGGGCGATCTGGTCAGGCTTGATCTCGACCGGCACGTAGCCGGTGTGGGCGCTGTTGCCCTGGAAGGTGGACCAGTCGCCGGCGCCGGTCATCGCCGACAGCGCAGTGAGGTTGTCGCCAGGCCAGGCCGTCTCTGTACCGACGATGGTGATGTCGTAGGGCACGCTGATGGATGCGACAGCTTGCGCGGTCGTGCATGCCTGGTCGCTGCACAGCTTGATGGTGGCATTGCCCTTGTAGCGTCCCGGCGCCACGCCGGTGGCGGTGTCGAGCGAGAACGTGTACAGGCCGCTGGCGCCTGCCGTGACTTGTACTGGTGCTTGCAGCACACCGGCGGCGTCGCTGGCGCTGGCGTACACGGTGCCGGTCGGCGTGAAATTGGCGGCCTGGGCCGTCACCACCAGGTTGACGCCGACATTGCTGGCCATCACGCGCGCGAGCGTACCCGACTGTACAGTCATGGTCGCCACGACCGGCGGTGCCGTCGGTGCTGTCGGCGTCGTTGGCGCCGGTGTTGTCGAGTCACTGCCGCCCCCGCCGCAAGCGGCGAGAATTAATGTGGCGAGCAGGCCGCCCGTCCAACCTGCACTTCTCCAACCCTGGGACATGATTTTTTTCCTAATTATATAAAGGGTAATATTTTATCGTGGAAAAATGCTATTCCAAATAGCAATGCATAAAAAAGCCGGGCCGCTGTTCAGCAGGCCCGGCTTTGTTGTATTAAACCGTCAGACGCTTAGAAGAACTTGTAGCTGGCGCCCAGTTTCATGTAGCGGCCAATGGCGCCTGAAGCGTCCATCGGGTTGTAGCTCATGCCGCCGTAGGTTTGTGGATCGAGCGGTGCCATCTTGTCGAGCACGTTGTTCATCGACGCGAACAGGGTCAGCTGCTTGCTGATGTTGTAGCGGGTCGACAGGTCCAGCGTGGTGAACGACGCGATTTCGCACTTGGCGTTCGGGGCTTTGGCGCCGCTCACCAGGGTGTTGGCGCACAGGGCGCCGGCATACGCCGTGTTGTCCATCTTGCTGCGGTAGTTGACGTTGCCGGTGACGTTCAGGTCACCCAGATCCCACGAGGCGTTCAGGTTCACCTTGTTTTTCGGCGTACCGGCGCAGTTCGACGTATCGCAGTTGCCGTGGGTACCAGCGTACTGGTAACGCACGGTGGCCGACTCGTTACGTACCCATGAAGCGACGTGGGTCATGTTCAGGCCGATGACGGCGCGACCATATGCGCCCAGGCGCAGGCGCTGCTTGATGTCCAGGTCGATACCGCTGACTTCGGTGAAGCTCGAGTTGCGGTAAGGCGCCTGCGTCAGCACCAGGGTACCGGTGTTCGGAATCGCCGCGCCGTTGACTACCAGGTTGTTGTCGTTACGCACTGCGGTCGGCAGGGCGGCAGCTTGGTCGTACGGCAGCGAGTTGATTTCGTTGGTACGCTTGATTTTCCAGGCGTCCAGCGACAGGCTCGTGCCTTCCAGCGGATCCCAGACCAGGCCCAGGGTTTTGCCTTTCGATTCTTCCGGTTTCAGGTTCGGGTCACCGACTTTGACGGCCGCGATGGTGATCGCGCAATCGGTCGAGGTGGCGCCGCCAGCTGCTGGCACGCCGCCCGGGCAGCGCACCGGATCACGTACCGGCGCCGAGCCGGTCGATTGCGAACCGACGTTGCTCTCGGCCGCGCCGGGAGCACGGAAGCCCTCGGTGTAGGTACCGCGCAGGGCGAAGGTCTTGACCGGGGTCCACTTGATGCCGGCTTTCGGCGTGGATGAGCTGAAGCGGTCGTACTTGTCGTAACGCAGCGCGGCCGACAGTTCCACGGTTTTCACGATCGGCGCCAGGATCTCGGCAAACACCGCCTTGACTTTCGAGTCGCCGAAGGCGGCCACGTAGTTCGAGTTGATGGTGCCGTCTTCCGAACCCGACAGCGATGGGTTGCGCAGTTGTTCCTTGCGGTATTCGCCGCCCAGGGCCAGGCCCATTTTGCCGCCTGGCAGCTCGAACAGTTCACGCGATGCCTTGAAGTCGACGATGTCGAGCTTGGTGGTGGACACCGAGGTGGCGTTCACGCGCAGCGCTGCGTACAGCGAGGCCGGGTTGCGGTAAGCCTGATCGCCGATGTAGTACGGGAAGTAACGCGAGGTCGGGTCGCTCAGGGCCGAACGCAGCACGTTCATATTGATCATGTTGCTGTAGCCCAGGTCCAGCGACGACTCGGAATGGGTGTAGCCGGCGTCGTAGTCCCAGCCTGCGGCCGAGCCTTTGATGCCGATGACGGCGCGCTTGAATTCGTTATTGGCGCTGCGGGTGCTGGCGCCGACATCGAAGGCCGAGTAGCGCAGGCGGGTGGCCACGCCGTACGGGTTTTGCGGGTGGCTTGCAGCCAGCAGAGCAAGGTTGCCGTAGTTGATGAAGCCTTGCGGGTTGGCGGCGTTGGCCGGGAACGCCACGGTCGGCGTGACGTTCGCCGGGATCATCATGAACGACGTGTCGCGCTTCGAGTAACCGAGCTCGGCGTATGCCTGGGTGTCGTCGTTGATCTGCCAGGTACCACGGGTGTACAGGTTGATCGATTCGATTTCCGGTTGCATGTCGCGGAACTGGTCGTTATGCCACAGGCAGCCGCCGCCCGAACCGGTCTGGTCGGTGGTAGCGGACAGCGTCGAGCAGCCCGGCAGCGACACATAGTTGTTGGTCAATGGATTGCGGATCGAACCGGTCGGGCTTGGGCTGGCGGTATTGGCGCCGGCGATGTAGCCAGCGGCGAACTGGGTGCCGACCGGGTAGCCGTAAGGACGCAGGTCCGACTTGCCGATGTAGCCGCGGTCCTTGCGGTCGCTGTTTTTCAGGCTGTCAGCCTGGAAGTATTCGGCGTTGAACACGACGTTGAACTTGTCTTCGTCAAGGTTGCCCTTGCCCCAGGTGACCGAAGCCTTGTTCTGCTTGGCATCGCTGTAGCGCGAGAAGCCGGTGTCGGCCTTCATTTGCAGACCGGTGAAGTCCTTGCGCAGGATGATGTTGACCACGCCGGCGATCGCGTCAGCGCCGTAGGTGGACGATGCACCGTCCTTGAGGATTTCGATCCGCTCGACGATCTGCATCGGGATGGTCGAGATGTCGGTAAAGCTCTTCTGGCCGTCATCGGCGCGGGCGAACGGCGCCATGCGGCGGCCGTTGAGCAGCACCAGGGTGGAGGTTGCACCCAGGCCGCGCAGCGAGATCGCGGTGGAGCCGGCGGCGAAACCATTGCCGAAGCCGGTAGGCAGCGAGCCGGCGCCGTCGGCGGTCAGGGTTTGCAGGTATTCCGACACGGTGCCCTTGCCAGATTTCATCAGGTCTTCGCTGGTGATCACTTGTACCGGTGACGCGGTTTCGGCAGTTGCGCGCTTGATGCTCGAACCGGTGATTTCCACGCGCTGAATAGGCGCAGCAGCTTGTGCATCATTGTTTTGCGCCATCGCTGGCGTTGCCAGCAAAGTTGCGGCAGCGACGCTGCCCGAGAACATCAGGCGAACCGAACGGGACATTACTCTTTCCATCATCATGCTGAAATCTCTCCACTGGACTGGCTTTTTTACTGGTTGAACCGTCTGGCATGGGCGCGTGGCCGCACGCCTGCGTTCGCTGTTGGGGAAGGATCTGGCCTCCTTGCTTTTTATAAAAACATTTCATCAGTACCATGTCAATGTGACCAGTTCTGCCCGGACAGCTGCTTGATCAAAGCAAAACGTCACTTGCCGACTCTGCTAAAAGGCGGAATAGGATGCATTTATGGAAGAGATCATCGCGCTACATGCGGATAACGTCGTCAAAGATGGTAGTAAATTCAAATTCCAAATATCAAGAAATCAACGGTGCAAAATATGGAAAAAGTCAGCAAATCCCTGTAAATTAAACTGTAATAATTGTGATCCATGTGACTTTTTGACGACAAAAATGTATTTGCGGCGGCGAATGTTTGTTTGCCTTGCGGAAAAATGTGACCAGATTGCGCGCGGATAGGCATGCGGTTTTTACGTTAAGATATCTGTATGCCGAACTTTATCCACCTGCTGCAAGAATATGGCGTGCTGATCGTGTTTGCGATCGTACTGATCGAGCAAATCGGCCTGCCGATTCCCGCCTATCCCATCCTGATCGTTGCTGGCGCCCTGTCCGTCGATGGCGATTTCAGCTGGCCTGCCGTGCTGGCGGTGGCCGTGTGCGCGTGCCTGCTCAGCGACGGTTTCTGGTTCCGCATGGGACGCGTGTATGGCAAGCGCATTCTCAAGCTGCTGTGCCGCATTTCGCTCTCGCCCGATTATTGCGTGAGCCAGACCGAGGACAGCTTTACGCGCTGGGGCCCGCGCATGCTGATCGTCTCCAAGTTCATTCCCGGTTTTAACACCATTGCCGCGCCGCTGTCGGGAGCGATGGGCGTACACAGCCGCACCTTTGTCGGCTACAGCATGCTGGGCGCCACCTTGTGGGCTGGTACCGGCATCGCCATTGGCGCCTTCTTCCACGCCAGCATTGATTCCGTGCTGACCGCCCTGAGCACCATGGGCAGTACCGCGCTGGCCGTGCTGCTGATCTTGCTGGCGCTGTTCATCGGCTACAAGTACATCGAGCGCAAGCGCTTCCGCCAGTCGGTGCAGATCGACCGCGTGACCATCGACGAAATCAAGCAGTTGCTCGAACAGGGCGCGGCGCCGGTCCTGGTCGATGCCCGCAGCGTGACGGCGCAACTGCTGGAGCCGGCCGTGCCGGGCGCGTTGCTGTTCAATGGCGGCCAGCCGGCGCCGGACCTGATCGCAGTGGGCCGCGACCGCCACGTGATCGTCTATTGCAGCTGCCCCAACGACGTTACGGCCGCCCAGGTGGCCAAGGAGCTCAAGCAGCACGGCTTCACCATGGCCCGTCCCCTGCATGGCGGGCTCGATGCCTGGAATGCCGCCTTTGGCGTGCGGCCCGTGGTCGATGACGAGACCACCACGGCATCGGCATAAGCCGCATTGCTCTGGTAGTCATACTACGAGGAAAAACAGCGCAAGTGCGGGAAGTGCACAGTTGCTTGTACTAAAACTACAAACCGCTTGCCAGTCTTGGTAAAAATACCTTAAGCTTAGGCTTCAACTATTTTTCATCGACCATGACAGCTACTCCATCGCCATCCTCCCCGATCAACGACTTCCCAGGCGGACCGCGTCTGCTGGCGGATGTCGGCGGCACCAATGCGCGCTTCGCGCTGGAAACCGCCCCGGGCAAGATCGTGGCGATCGACGTGTTGCCATGTGCCGAATACCCGACCCTGGCGGCTGCCCTGTTGTCCTACCTCGGTTCGCCCGTGGTGGCCGAGGCCGGTGGGGCAGGCGCTGGCGGCATCCGCCACGGCGCCATCGCGATTGCCAACCCGGTCACCGGCGACATGGTGCGCATGACCAACCATCACTGGGCGTTTTCGATCGAAGCGCTGCGCCGCGAAGTCGATTTCGACACTTTGCTGGTAGTAAATGACTTCACGGCGCTGGCCAGTGCGCTGCCATTCCTGTCAGCCGAGCAAAAGCGCCAGGTGGGCGGCGGGACTGCCGTGGCGGGCACGCCGCTGGGCCTGATCGGCGCCGGTACCGGCCTTGGGGTGTCGGGCCTGATTCCCGGCAAGGATGGCTGGACCGCACTGCTGAGCGAAGGCGGTCATGTCACCTTTGCGCCTGCCAATCCGGTTGAAGTGGCAATCCTGCAATATGCCTGGACCGAATTCGAGCATGTTTCGGCCGAGCGCCTGATGTCGGGCGCCGGTATCGAACTGATTTACCGCGCTCTGGCAAAACGGCATGGCGTGAAGGCCGAACCGCTGGTCGCCGCCGACATTTCGCGCCGCGCCCTGTCCGGTGAGTGCGCCTTGTGCGACGAAGTGATCGAAGTGTTTTGCTGCATGCTGGGTACCATCGCCAGCAACCTGGTGGTCACGCTGGGGGCGCAGGGCGGTATTTATATCGGCGGCGGCATCGTGCCGAAACTCGGTGACCGCTTCAACCGCTCCGGTTTCCGCAACCGTTTCGAGCACAAGGGCAGGTTCTTCCAGTACCTGGCGCAAGTGCCTACCTGGGTGATTACGGCAGAGTATCCGGCCTTCGTTGGTGTATCCGCAATCTTGTCAGAAAGACTTGCCTCCGTGTAAGTCACGTTACATTTCGCTGCAGCGAATGCGCGTTTTATGCTTTTATCAGGTACAATTCACTTAGTTGGATGAAACGTCCTGGATAGGTCATGCTTGTTTTCGCTCGAAAACGGTGCCGCGATTCTGGTGTTTCATGAAATGCGATCGCTTCGGCGGTAGCGGCAATTCCCTCTCTCCCGCCAGGCGACTCGCCTCGGCCGGAAAAACAGCTTCAGCGACTACTCCGGCAGGCGGCATCTTGAATGCAGCGCCTACCTCAACGACTCACTGAATGTAATTGATGTCATTCTGTGCATGTGTATGCATGCAGCCATAAGATTGCTATGGATAATGCTGAGGCCAAAAAAGTCCTCGAAACCGCCTTGTTATGCGCCCGTGAGCCGTTGACCATCCACAGTCTGAAAAAGCTGTTTGTCGACGAGGAGCAACCGCCGGGCGAACACGACGCCGTGGTCGGCGCCGAACAGATCAGGGAATTGCTGGAAGAGCTGGGCCGCGACTGGGCCGGCAAGGGAGTGGAAGTGGTCAGCCTGTCGAGTGGCTGGCGGTTCCAGAGCCGTCCCGAGATGAAACATTATCTCGACCGGCTCAGCCCTGAAAAGCCGCCGCGCTACTCGCGGGCCACGCTGGAAACGCTGGCCATCATCGCCTACCGCCAGCCTGTCACGCGCGGCGATATCGAGGAAATTCGCGGCGTTGCCGTGAACTCGCAGACGATCAAGATGCTGGAAGACCGTGGTTGGGTTGATGTGGTGGGCCACCGCGACGTGGTGGGCCGGCCTTCGTTGTTGGGCACCACGCGCCAGTTTCTCGATGATCTGGGGTTGAATTCCCTGTCCCAGTTACCGCCGTTGCAGCAAATCAGTGAATCGCAGGGTAGTGGTCCCGATATGGCGGCGCTGGAAGCGGCCCTGCAGCAGAATTTTGAAAAAGCCGCGCACGGCGACCGTGTCGCGCAAGCAGACGATGGCACGGAGGTGCCGGTGGCTATAGCAGCCGCGACTAGCCCGGACTCCGGCCAAGAAGTTAATCAAGATCCTGTGCATCGTCCCGATGTCACGGTCGATGAGCACAAGCAAGAAACGAATAATGAACAATCCTAAATCCCCAGAGACAGTCAACGACGCCGCCGAAGTAGCGGTCGCCAAGCCCAAGCGCCGCACCAAGGCCCAGATCGCAGCGGAAAGCGGCGGCGTTGCCGATGCGGCCCCGGTTGCTGCCGTGGCGAGCGATGCCGCGCCGGCCGCCAAGCCGAAGCGCAAGCCTAAGGCTGATGCGCCCGCCGAAGCTGCCGCGCCGGCAGTGGTCGAGGCAGTTGTCGCCGATGCTGCGCCGGTCGCCGTGAAAAAGCCGCGCGCCAAGCCGGCTGCCAAGGTTGCTGTTGAGGCGACTGCTGCTCCTGCCGCCGCAGCCGCACCTGCCGTTGCTACTTCTGCGCCTGCCGCTGCCGTCGCGCCTGCTGCCGCCGCTGCGCCAGCTGCTGCCGCGCCTGCTTCCGGCCGCGCCGCCGGTGCTGCTGCCACTGCTGCGCCTGCTTCCGACCGCGCCGCCAGTGCTGCTGCTGACGCGCCAGCCAAGCCGGCCCGTGCGCCGCGCGCCCGCAAAGCCGTGGCCGACGCCGCCGCTTCCGCCGCCGCCCAGCCGGCCGAGGCGCCAGCTGCCGAAGCTGCCGCCGGCGACGCAGCGCCTGCCGATGGCGTACCGCGCATCGACCGTGGCCAGCGTCCGCGCGGCCCGCGCCAGATGCGCGAGCAGCGCGCCGTGCGCGAAGCACTGATGCCGAAAGTGGAAGCGGTGGAAGCTGCTCCTGTCGCGGCAGTGGAAGGTGCTGCGGGTACTGATGGTGCCGAGGGCGCGGCGGAAGCACGTCAGCCGAACGAGCGCGGCCAGCGCAACGGCCGCCAGGGTGGCCAGGGCGGCGCTCAAGCCGGCCAGCCACGCAATGGCAAAAACGGCAAAGGCAAGAATGCCAAAGGCCGTGGTCAGCCCGGCGACAAGCCGAGCGACGCCGATGCCGTGTTCTCGTTCGTCACGTCCGACGCCTTTGACAGCGAAGAGGGTGGCCGTGGCCGCCAGCCGCAAAAAGCGGCGCGCCGCGATCTGACCGCCGACGACGACGCACCGAAGCTGCACAAGGTGCTGGCCGAAGCCGGTCTCGGCTCGCGCCGCGACATGGAAGACCTGATCGTTGCCGGCCGCGTGTCGGTCAACGGCGAGCCGGCCCACATTGGCCAGCGCATCCTGCCGACCGACGCAGTCCGCATCAACGGCAAGCTGATCCAGCGCCGCGTGAGCAAGAAACCGCCGCGCGTGCTGGTGTACCACAAGCCGGCCGGCGAGATCGTCTCGACCGACGATCCGGAAGGCCGCCCATCAGTGTTCTCGCGCCTGCCGACCATGAAGGCCGGCAAATGGCTGGCCGTCGGCCGCCTCGACTTCAACACCGAAGGCTTGCTGCTGTTTACCACGTCCGGTGACCTGGCCAACCGCCTGATGCACCCGCGCTACGGTATCGACCGCGAATACGCGGTGCGCACCCTGGGCGTGCTGGAAGAAGGCATGCGTCAAAAGCTGCTGGCCGGTGTCGAGCTCGAAGACGGCCTGGCGCAGTTCTCGAAAATCGCCGACGGTGGCGGCGAGGGCATCAACAAGTGGTACCGCGTGATCATCGGCGAAGGCCGTAACCGCGAAGTGCGCCGCATGTTCGAAGCGATCGGTCTGACCGTGTCGCGCCTGATCCGTACCCGCTACGGCGCCATGACCCTGCCAAGCAGCCTGAAACGCGGCCGCTGGGAAGAGCTGGAAGAAAACCAGGTGCGCGACATGCTGGCCGTGTACGGCGTCGAGAAAAAAGGCGGCGCCGACGGTGTGGCTGCTGCCGCGCCTGCGCGCGCCGGCAAGGGCCCGCAAGCCAAGCCGGCCCAGAACAAGGGACCGGAAAAGCGTCCGCAACGTGGCCGGGCAGAATACGACGACCGTGATGACGACGACGAGGACGACATCGACGAACCGAACTTCAACCGCGCCGATGTCAGCAATGACAACGCGCTGCCATTCGCCAAGCCGCCACGCGGCCAGGGCCGTGGTCAGGGCGGCTTCGGTGGCGGCCAGGGCCGTCCGAACGGCGGTGGTCAGGGTCGTGGCGCAGCCGGCGGCCAGGGCGGCTTCGGCGGTCAGGGTGGTGGTGGTCAGGGTGGCCGCGCAGGCGGCGGCAATGGTCGTACCGGCGGTGCCCAGGGTTCGGGCCGTCCCGGCGGCCGTCCGCAGGGTATCGGTGCTTACGCTGGCGGTCGTCCGCTCGGCGATGCCGCGCCGGCGCGTGCCAGCGGTCCGCGTCCGCAAGGGCAGGGCGGCCAGGGTGGCCAGGGACGTGGCCAGCAGGCCAAGCCGGCCAACAAAGGCCCGCGCCAGCCCGATCCCTTGCAAACCACGTTTGGTTTCGGCAACAGCAGCGGCGCACCGCGTCGCGGTCAGCAGCAGCCACGTGGCGGCGCCAGCGACCACGGCATGCCGCGTCGTCGCAAGGGTTAATCCCGCGCCCGTTGCAGGGTTGTTTTTACCCGCAAAAGCCCTATTTTGGCGGTTGTAGTGCCACTGTAGGGCTGTTTTCCGCCGTGTGCGGATTGCAGCGACGACCGAATAAGGTTATAATAACCAGCCTGGTAAAAGTTCTTGTCCGGATAAAACCGCAGGAATCCTTTGCTCTGGTTGGTATTACTGGAAGATGGGCACTTGCCCATTTTTTTTTTGTTGAACGGGTTTGACAACAAGCCTTAATCTGGAGAATTTCTTGCAGCTGCCGCAGTTAATTGAAACGACCGTCACTGGTCTGGGCTACGAGCTGGTTGATGTCGAACGGGCCGAGCGCGGAGTGCTGCGCGTGTTTATCGATTTCACCGCGGCCGACGCTGAGGAAAAAGGTCCGATTACCGTGGAAGATTGCGCCACGGTCAGTCACCAGCTGTCGCACGTGCTGACGGTCGAGAACGTAAGTTACGAACGTCTCGAGATTTCGTCGCCAGGGCTCGATCGCCCGGTGCGCAAGCTGGAAGACTTCGTGCGCTTTGCCGGTTGCGAAGCAATCGTCAAACTGCGCACCGCAATGCCGGGTACGAACAACCGTAAATCGTTCCAGGGGATTCTGCAAGAACCCCAGGGCGAGAATTTGTCGTTGGAATTTGAAAGCAATGATGGTCCGGCGCTGTTGGAGTTTACGCTCGCCGATATGGATAAGGCACGCTTGGTGCCGCAGGTGGTTTTTAAGGGACGCAAAGCATGAGTCGCGAAGTTTTGTTATTGGTAGACGCGCTGGCGCGTGAAAAGAACGTCGATAAGGATGTCGTATTTGGCGCCCTCGAATTCGCATTGGCGCAAGCCACGAAGAAACGGTATGAGGGTGAAGTAGACATCCGCGTTTCGATCGACCGCGAATCGGGTGAATTCGAATCGTTCCGCCGCTGGCACGTGGTACCAGATGAAGCCGGTCTGCAACTGCCGGACCAGGAAATCCTGCACTTCGAAGCCAAGGAACAAATCGCCGACATCGAAGTGGACGACCACATCGAAGAGCCGATCGAATCCGTGGAATTCGGCCGCCGTTTTGCGCAAGACACCAAGCAGGTCGTGCTGCAACGCGTGCGCGATGCCGAGCGCGAACAGATCCTGGCCGACTTCCTCGAACGTGGCGACTCGCTCGTGACCGGCACCATCAAGCGCATGGAACGCGGCGATGCAATCGTCGAGTCCGGCAAGATCGAAGCCCGCCTGCCGCGCGACCAGATGATCCCGAAAGAAAATCTGCGTATCGGCGACCGCGTCCGTGCTTACATCCTGCGCGTGGACCGCAATATGCGCGGCCCGCAAGTAATCCTGTCGCGCACCGCGCCGGAATTCATTGCCAAGCTGTTCGAACTGGAAGTGCCGGAAATCGAACAGGGCATGCTGGAAATTAAATCGGCTGCCCGCGACGCCGGCGTCCGCGCAAAAATCGCCGTGTACACGGCCGACAAGCGCATCGACCCGATCGGTACCTGCGTCGGCATGCGCGGTTCGCGCGTGCAGGCCGTCACCGGCGAGCTCGGTGGCGAGCGCGTCGACATCGTGCTCTGGTCCGAAGATCCGGCCCAGTTCGTGATTGGCGCGCTGGCCCCGGCCAACGTCTCGTCGATCATGGTCGATGAAGAAAAACACGCCATGGACGTGGTCGTGGACGAGGAAAACCTCGCCATCGCCATCGGCCGTTCGGGCCAGAACGTACGCCTGGCGTCCGATCTGACCGGCTGGAAGATCAACATCATGACGGCCGAGGAATCGGCCGACAAGGCAGCCCAGGAAACCGCGGCAGTGCGTGCACTGTTCATGGAAAAACTGGACGTTGACCAGGAAGTCGCCGACATCCTGGTGGAAGAGGGCTTTGCCAGCCTGGAAGAAATCGCTTACGTGCCGATCTCCGAAATGCTGGAAATCGAATCGTTTGACGAAGATACCGTCAACGAACTGCGTACCCGTGCCCGTGACGCCCTGGTGACCGAAGCGATTGCTTCGGAAGAAGGCCTGGAAGGCATGGAAGAGGCACTGGTCGGTCTGGAAGGCATGGACCGCATCACCGCCGGTAAGCTGGGCCTGGCAGGTATCAAGACTGTTGAAGCATTTGCAGGCCTGGCCTACGACGAATTTGGCGCCATTCTGGCCTTCTCGTCCGACCGCGCCCGCGCGCTGATTTCGAATGAATTTGAAGATGTGACCGACGATGAGATGAAACTGGTCGATTCGAAGTACGACGACCGAGCGAAGGGCCTGCAAGCCAAGGCCTGGACCCTGGCAGAATCGGCAAAGGCTTAATTTGAGTATCTTTATCATCTCCGCGACACATAGAAAAGAGGACTGAATGGCGAGTAACAACGTAGCCCAATTTGCCACCGAACTGAAGATGCCTGCAGACTTGCTGCTGACGCAGCTGCGTTCTGCCGGCGTCGAAAAAAGTTCGACGTCAGATCCATTGTCGAAAGATGATAAGGATAAGCTGCTCGATCACCTGCGTCGCACCCACGGCGCTGCAGCCGAAGTGGAAAAGAAAAAAATCACGCTGACGCGCAAGGAAACGACTGAAATCAAGCAGGCCGATGCCAATGGCAAGGCCCGCACGATCCAGGTCGCCGTCAAGAAAACGCGTACCTTCGTACAGCGCGACGAACCGGTCACGACCGCCCCTGCCGCACCTGCGGCACCGGTGATCGATCCGGCTGAAGTCGCTCGTCGCGAAGAAGAAGTGCGCAAGCAAGCCGAACTGATCGCACGTCAGGAAGCCGACCTGCGCGAGAAACAGGAGCATCTGGCCAAGCTCGACGCCGAGAAGGAAGCGCAAGCGAAAGCAACCGCCGACGCCGAAGCCCGCGCCAAGAAGGAAGCCGACGCCGAAGCCAAGCGCGATGCCGAGCAAGCTGCTGCCAAGGCTGCCGCGTCGGCCCTGAACGCCGCCAACAGCAACGCCAATGCCAGCGCGACTGCAACCGATGCTGCTGCCAGCGCCGCTGCGGCCGCTGCCGCTGCTGCTGCGGACGCGCAAAAGAAAGCTGCTGCCGAAGAAGCCAAGAAGAAAGCCGATGCTGCCGCCAAGGAAGCTGCTGAAAAAGCTGCTGCCACCGACCGCGCACGCAAGGCTGTGGCCGATGAAGTCGCCCAGATCAAGGCCATGATGAACGCGCCGCGTCGCGCCATCAAGGCACCGGAGCCAGTACCGGTTCCGGTCAAGCCGAAGGTTGCCGAAGGCACGCTGCACAAGCCAGCGACCACGGCCGCTACCGCTGCCAAGCCGGGCGACAAGCCAGGCGACAAAAAGCCAGGCGACAAAAAATCGATCAAGTCGGCCAATGTGGCCTCGACCTGGTCCGACGACAAGAAGCGCGGCGCCCCAGGCGGCGGCAAAGGCCGTGGCGCCCCATCGGGCCCATCGACCGGCCGCGACAGCTGGCGCGGTGGCAAGGGTGGTCGTCGTCATTCGCAATCGGATGACCGCGAAACCAACTTCCAGGCCCCGACCGAAGCCGTGGTCAAGGACGTGCACGTACCGGAAACCATCACCGTGGCCGAACTGGCCCACAAGATGTCGGTCAAGGCGTCCGAGGTCATCAAGCAACTGATGAAACTGGGCCAGATGTGCACCATCAACCAGGTGCTGGACCAGGAAACCGCGATGATCGTCGTCGAAGAAATGGGCCACAAAGCCCACGCCGCCGAGGAAGACGATCCGGAAGCGATCCTGGCCGACCAGGGTGAGCATGCTCACTTCGAGTCCAAGCCACGCGCGCCGGTCGTGACCGTCATGGGTCACGTCGATCACGGTAAAACCTCGCTGCTGGACTATATCCGTCGCGCCAAAGTCGCCTCGGGCGAAGCCGGCGGGATTACCCAGCACATCGGCGCGTACCACGTCGATACGCCACGCGGCATGATCACCTTCCTCGATACGCCGGGTCACGAAGCCTTTACGGCCATGCGTGCCCGCGGTGCGAAAGCCACCGACATCGTCATCCTGGTGGTGGCGGCGGACGACGGCGTGATGCCGCAAACCAAGGAAGCTATCGCTCACGCGAAAGCGGCTGGCGTCCCACTGGTGGTGGCGATCAACAAGATCGACAAACCAGGCGGCAACGTTGACCGTGTTACGCAAGAGCTGGTTGCCGAGAGCGTGGTGCCGGAAGAATACGGTGGCGATTCGCCATTCGTGCCGGTATCGGCCAAGACCGGTGAAGGTATCGACAACCTGCTCGAGCAAGTGCTGCTGCAGGCCGAGGTACTGGAACTGAAAGCCCCGATCGATGCGCCGGCCCGTGGCCTGGTGGTCGAAGGCCGCCTGGACAAGGGCAAGGGCCCGGTCGCCACCATCCTGGTGCAGTCCGGTACCCTGAAGCGCGGCGACGTGATCCTGGCAGGCTCCTCGTTTGGCCGCGTGCGCGCCATGCTGGACGAAAACGGCAAGCCGATCACCGAAGCCGGTCCATCGATTCCGGTCGAAATCCAGGGCCTGACCGAAGTGCCGCAAGCCGGTGAAGAAGTCATGGTCATGGCCGACGAGCGCAAGGCACGTGAAATTGGTCTGTTCCGTCAAGGTAAGTTCCGTGACGTGAAACTGGCCAAGCAGCAAGCCGCGAAGCTGGAAAACATGTTCGACCAGATGGCCGAAGGCGAAGTCAAAAACCTGCCGTTGATCATCAAGACCGACGTGCAAGGTTCGCAAGAAGCGCTGGTGTCGTCGTTGCAGAAACTGTCCACCTCCGAAGTGCGCGTACAAGTTGTGCACGCAGCCGTCGGCGGTATCACGGAATCGGACGTCAACCTGGCAGTGGCTTCGAAGGCCGTCATCATTGGCTTCAACGCCCGTGCCGACGCCCAGGCCCGCAAGCTGGCCGAGTCCAATGGTGTGGACATTCGCTACTACAACATCATTTACGATGCGATCGACGAGATCAAATCGGCGCTGTCGGGCATGCTGGCACCGGAAAAACGCGAAACCGTTACCGGCCAGGTCGAGATTCGCCAGGTTATCCTGGTCTCGAAAGTCGGCGCCGTTGCCGGTTGCCTGGTCACCGATGGTGTGGTCAAGCGTTCGTCGTCGGTGCGCTTGCTGCGCAACAACATCGTGGTGTGGACTGGCGAAATCGACTCGCTCAAGCGCTTCAAGGACGATGCGAAAGAAGTACGCGCCGGTCTGGAATGCGGCCTGTCGCTGAAGAACTACAACGACATCCAGGTGGGCGACTCCCTGGAAGTGTTCGAAGTGCAGGAAATCGCCCGTACCCTGTAATTACAGGCGACCAATGTAGGACCTGGTGAAGTGGACGGGAGCCAAAAAGCGCTCCCGTCCACTTTGCCGTTTATGGAATATCATCATGGCAAAACATAGTAAAACCATCCCGCAGCGCGGCTTGCGCGTTGCCGATCAAATCCAGAAAGACTTGTCGGAACTGATCGCGTTCGAACTCAAGGATCCGCGCGTGGGCATGATCACGCTGGCCGAAGTGCAGATCACCCCCGATTACGCCCACGCCAAGATCTACTTCACCATGCTCAAGGACGATCCCGAGACCGTGAAGAACACGCTGGCCGGCCTGCAGGCCGCATCGGGCTACCTGCGCAATATGCTGGGCAAGCGCCTGCACATCCACACGCTGCCGGCACTGCACTTCGTGCACGACACGTCGGTGGCGCGCGGCATGGCCATGTCGGCACTGATCGACCAGGCCAACGCCACCCGTTCGCTCGATGATGATGTCGACGAAGGTGCGAAAGACGGCAAGGAAGAATGAATCAGGCCAAAGTCAAACGCGTGCGCGACCTGGTCGATGGCGTGCTGCTGCTCGACAAGCCGGTCGGCTTTTCCAGCAACGATGCACTGATCAAGGCCAAGCGCGTGCTGAACGCCAAGAAGGCCGGCCACACCGGTACGCTCGACCCGTTTGCCACCGGCCTGCTGCCGCTGTGCTTTGGGGAAGCCACCAAGTTTTCCCAGGATTTATTGGAAGCCGATAAAACCTACGAAACCGTGGTGCACCTGGGCCAGACCACCGATACCGGCGACACCGAAGGCGAAGTCATCGATACCCGCGACGTCAGCGTCACGCTCGAGCAGATCCACGCCGTGCTGGCAAAGTTCCGCGGCCCGATCGCGCAGGTGCCGCCGATGTACTCGGCGCTGAAGCGCGACGGCAAGCCGCTGTACGAGTACGCGCGCGCCGGCATCACGCTCGAGCGCGAAGCGCGCAACGTCGTCATCCACCAGCTGGAATTGGTGGCCTACGAGGCGCCGATGCTGACCTTGTCGGTCACGTGCAGCAAGGGCACCTACATCCGCGTGCTGGGCCAGGACATCGGCGAGGCACTGGGCTGCGGCGCGCATCTGAACGCCTTGCGCCGTACCCAGGTGGGGCCGTTGACCATGGAAAACATGATCACGCTCGACGCCTTGATCGCCCATCCCGAGCCATTGAGCTTGCTGGCGCCGGTCGATGCACTGCTGGCCAGCTTCCCGGCCGTGCAGTTGAACGCCGAGCTGGCCAAGCGTTTCCTCAACGGCCAGCGCCTGGCGCTGGGCAAGGAAGCGGTAACGGTACCGAGCGCAGAGGGCAGGGTCCGCGTGTACCTGAACGACAAGTTGCTGGGCACCGCCACACTCGGTGAATACAGCATCCTGGCGCCCGAACGGCTGATTGCCTTCACCGGCAATTAACCGGCTCGTCCAGCCGGGATGGTGCGCATTCACGCTTTTCATTAGAGCGTGAATGCTTGACCAACGCATGTACCTTGGCTATTCTCAAAGTGCGATTGCGGAGGACGCAATGAAAACATCTGCCGAGAAAGTCAATCCCCACCTGGTGCTCGACGCCATCAAGCACAAGATCGCCTGCGAAGTGCTGGCGCGATTTACGATTGCCGAAATCAAGGAGCGGTCGCTGTCCAATATTCGGCGTTGGCGAGCCAACGGCACGAGCGGACAAGCCTATGATGCCTGGGAGCGCCTTGCTATGGATCCTGATGACGGCAAGATGATTGCTGTCATGGAAGGAACGAGCGACTATAGCAACCAGTTGCGTCAGTCACCGCCATTCGTGGGTATGCTCGATAAAGAGCTGGTGCGGAAAATCAATGAAGAAGTCTCAGGTTGAACACGTTCTGCGTGCCGCCAGCCGGATATGCGATGACAATGAGTTCGTCATCATTGGCAGCCAGTCATTGCACGGTAAGTATCCCGACATGGCCGATGATATGATGATGTCGTTTGAAGTAGACCTGATTGCCAAGAATCGCCCCGGTGATACCGACTTTTTGAACACCATCGGCATGGATTCAAGATTCCACGAAGAATTTGGATATTATGCAGATCCGGTTGACGAGAAGACGGCCGTTTTGCCGCGTAAGTGGAAGGAACGGCTGGTGCACCTTAAACTCGACGGTGCAGATACAGGCCTCAAAGCATACTGCCTTGAACCACACGATCTGGTCGTTGCCAAGCTGGCAGCCGGGCGTGACAAGGACAAGATTTTTATTCGCGAACTTTTGCGACACAATCTGGTGAAGCTCGATGTCATCAGCAAGCGGCTGGCGCAAACACCAGTACCGCCGTCCCAACGGGCCTCCATGACAGCCTTGCTGAAGATGATCGAGGCCATGCAGTAAGGCCGTTAAAGCAACTCATTGAAAATAACCACCCTTCCGGCGATAGAGTTGCAACGCAACATGCTATACTAGCCGGCTTTCCGTACAGCTTTTTGTGCGCACCCGCAGTTTCTCCGCAAATATACGACTATGTCCACTACTAAACGCGCAATTCGCAACATTGCAATCATCGCCCACGTTGACCACGGTAAAACCACTCTGGTTGACCAACTGCTCCGCCAGTCCGGCACCTTCCGCGAAAACCAAGCGGTCGATACCCGTGTCATGGACTCGAACGATCTCGAAAAAGAGCGCGGCATCACGATTCTGTCCAAGAATTGCGCAGTCGAGTACGAAGGCACCCACATCAACATCGTTGACACCCCAGGCCACGCCGACTTCGGCGGCGAAGTGGAACGTGTTCTGTCGATGGTTGACTCGGTCCTGCTGCTGATCGATGCACAAGAAGGCCCGATGCCACAGACCCGCTTTGTGACCCGCAAGGCGCTGGCCCTGGGCCTGAAGCCTATCGTCGTGGTCAACAAGGTCGACCGTCCAGGTGCACGTCCTGAATGGGCGATCAACCAGACCTTCGAACTGTTCGACAAGCTGGGCGCCACCGACGAACAACTGGACTTCCCGATTGTTTACGCTTCGGGCCTGAACGGCTACGCCGGCCTGACCGAAGACGTACGCGGCGGCGACATGAAGCCACTGTTCGACGCCATCTTGCAACACGTACCAGTGCGTGACGACAATCCGGATGGTCCGCTGCAGATGCAAATCACCTCGCTCGACTACTCGTCGTACGTGGGTAAAATCGGTATCGGCCGTATCAACCGCGGTCGCGTTAAAACCGGCCAGGACGTGATCGTTCTGAACGGTCCAGGCGCCACGCCGATCAAAGGCCGCATCAACCAGGTGCTGAACTTCAAGGGCCTCGAGCGCGTGCTGGTGGACGACGCTGTTGCCGGCGACATCGTGCTGATCAACGGTATCGAAGAAATCGGCATCGGTTCGACCGTGTGCGCACCGGACACCCCGGAAGCGCTGCCAATGCTGACCGTTGACGAGCCTACCCTGACCATGAACTTCATGGTCAACAACTCGCCGCTGGCCGGCCGCGAAGGCAAGTTCGTGACCTCGCGTCAACTGCGCGACCGTCTGGACAAAGAACTGAAAGCCAACGTTGCTCTGCGCGTAGCGCCTACCGACGACGACACCACGTTCGAAGTATCGGGCCGTGGCGAGCTGCACCTGACCATCCTGATCGAAAACATGCGTCGCGAAGGTTTCGAGATGGCTGTATCGCGTCCACGCGTGGTGTTCAAAATGGTTGATGGCGTGCGCCATGAGCCGTACGAGCAACTGTCGGTTGACGTGGAAGAAGCCAACCAGGGCGGCGTCATGGAAGAGCTGGGCCGTCGTCGTGGCGACCTGCAAAACATGGAATCGGACGGCAAAGGCCGTGTGCGCCTGGAATACCGTATTCCAGCACGTGGCCTGATCGGTTTCCAGGGCGAATTCATGACCCTGACCCGTGGTACCGGCCTGATGAGCCACGTGTTCGATGCGTACGCACCAGTCGACACCTCGAAAGGTGAACTGGGCGGCCGTCGCAACGGCGTGCTGATCTCGCAGGACGACGGCGCCGCTGTTGCCTACGCTATCTGGAAACTGCAAGATCGCGGCCGCATGTTCGTGGTCCACAACGACCCAGTGTACGAAGGCATGATCATCGGTATCCACTCGCGCGACAACGATCTGGTTGTGAACCCGATCAAGGGCAAGCAGCTGACCAACGTACGTTCGTCGGGTACCGACGAAGCCGTGCGCCTGGTGCCGCCGATCCAGATGTCGCTGGAATACGCTGTTGAATTCATCGACGACGACGAACTGGTGGAAATCACCCCGAAATCGATCCGTCTGCGCAAGCGCTTCCTGAAAGAGCACGAGCGCAAGAAAGCATCGCGCGAAGCGTAATCGCTTCTGCCAGACCAGAAAGCCGCCTTCGGGCGGCTTTTTTTATTGATGCGTATCACTGCCAGATGAATCAATGCTGGCCTCGGCAAGATTTCCATGATCCGGATTCGTTTGCCTTTTCTGCGGTGCTGGAGTACTTTGGTGCATGGCAACATGACTGGAGGATTTCTGTGAGTGAAGAGAAGAATAACCCCTGGGCCGGCCTGTTGAACTGGCCCGGCAGCCCGTTCAACGTCGCCCAGCAAGGACTCGATTACTGGGTGGACGCTTGCCAGCGGTCGATCCTGTTCCTCGATGTGCTGCGCCAGCGCGGCACCGATACCATCGCCCGTGCCGCCAAGACGGCGCCGCACGTACTGAGTTTCCCGTTCGAAATCATCATGGATGGCCGCACGTTCGAGCGGCCCGTGAATTACGGCCTGTGCTACATCGCGCCGCCGGACGGCGTCGTGCCCGACCCCACCAAGCGCCCGTTCATCGTGTTCGACCCGCGCGCGGGCCACGGCCCCGGCATCGGCGGCATGAAGCACGACAGCGAAATCGGCGTCGTGCTCAAGGCCGGCCACCCGTGCTACTTCGTTGGCTTTACGCCAGTGCCGGTGCCCGGCCAGACCATCGAGGACGTGTGCCGCGCCGAAGCGGCGTTCATCGCCCACGTGGCCGAGCGCCACCCGCAAGCCGATGGCAAACCGGCCCTGATCGGCAACTGCCAGGCCGGCTGGCAAATCATGATGACCGCAGCGTTAAAACCCGACCTGGTCGGCCCGCTAGTCCTGGCTGGCGCACCGCTGTCGTACTGGGCTGGCGTGCGCGGCAAGAATCCGCTGCGCTATTTGGGCGGCGCGCTGGGTGGCACCTGGATGACATCGCTTGCGGGCGACCTCGGCAACGGTATTTTCGACGGCGCCCAACTGGTGGCCAACTTCGAGAAGATGAATCCGTCGAATACGCTGTGGAGCAAGAACTACAACGTCTATTCGAAAATCGATACCGAGGCACCGCGCTTCCTCGAATTTGAAAAGTGGTGGGGCAACCCGGTTCTGCTCAACGCCGGCGAAATGCAGTATATCGCTGACTCGCTGTTCGTCGGCAACCGCCTGAGCGAAGCGGCGCTGCTCGACAGCGACGGCCACCGCATCGACCTGCGCAACATCAAGTCGCCGATCGTGGTGTTCTGCTCGTGGGGCGACGATATCACCCCACCGCAGCAGGCGCTGGGCTGGGTGCTGGACCTGTACGAGAACGACGAGGCGCTGGTCGCCGGCGGCCAGACCATCATTTACTCGATGCACCAGAGTATCGGCCACCTCGGCATTTTCGTTTCCGCCTCGGTGGCCAACAAGGAGCACGAAGAGTTTACTGCCGCGATGGACATGATCGACATCATGCCGCCGGGCCTGTACGAAGCGGTGTTCCTGGAAAAAGACGAGGAGATGCTGCAGGAAGAGCTGGCTGCCGGCGACATGATGGGCGGCGAATACGTGATGCGCTTCGAGCGCCGCACGCTCGACTCGCTGCGCGCTCTGGGTGGCAACGATGCCGAAGACGAGCGCCGCTTTGCCACCGTGGCGCGCGTGTCGGAAATCAACCAGGGACTGTACCGCACCTTTGTCAGCCCGGTCGTCAAGAGCCTTGTGACCGAGCACAGCGCCAAGCAGTTGCGCGAAGCGCACCCGATGCGCTTGCGCTACACGGCGTTCTCGAACAAGAACAAGCTGCTCGATGGCATCCCGGCGCTGGCCGACAGGGTGCGCGCGCAACGCCGCCCGGTCGCCAAGGACAATATCTTCCTGCAGATGCAGGATGCCATGTCGAAACAGATCGTCGCCTCGCTCGACGCGTACCGCGACGTGCGCGACCAGGCCACCGAGAAATTCTTCCTCGATGTGTACGGCTCGCCCGTGTTGCAGGCAATGGTGGGCTTGCGTGCCGAGAACGGCGCACCGCGCCGCATCGGCCGTGACTTGGCGCGCGAAGCAGCACTCGACGCCTACCGCACCGCCGCCGCCGGCAAGACCGCCGAGGGCGGCACGACCGAAGCGATCATTCGAGGACTGCTGTATATCTACCGCAGCCCGGAGATGAGCGCGGCCGACGAACGCGCATTTGCCACTATCCGCCAGTTGCGTCTGCGCACATCCACCGATGAAGAGTTGAGCGTTACGCACTTCAAGACCATCGTGCGCGAGCAGTATTTGATGTTGCAGGTGGCCGAAGAAGCAGCGATGCGCGATTTGCCGCTGCTGCTGCCGGATGACCCCGACGCGCGCGCGACCGCACTGGGCATCGTGCGCCAGGTAGTAGGCGCCACCGGCACCGTTACCGGCGACGCCGCCCAGCGCCTCGAACGTGTTGCCGCGATGTTCGGGCCAAAGCTGGCCGTGGTGCGCAAGAAAAAGCAGGGGAGTGATGCGGCGTAGTTACCGCCAGCCCGAGACCTCGGCTCCGTCATTCCCGCGCAGGCGGGAATCCAATTCCGCAGCGCCGCCTGGGCGTAAAGCGCAGTCAACACTGATCGCCTGACATTGGATCCCCGCCGGCACGGGGATGACGTTTTTTAAGTCAGCAATTTCTATAGCGCCTTGCGCATGAACACGCTGAGCGGATCGTCGCGGTAATCGCCGTACGGTCCGCATTGTTCGAAGCCGTGCCGCGCATACAGCGCAATCGCCTCCGGCTGAGATGGCCCGGTCTCCAGCACCATGGACGAACAACCGGCATTGCGCGTGGCTTGTTCCAGCGCCGTCATCAAGCGCTTGGCCGCACCCATGCCGCGCGCCTCGGGCTTCACATACATGCGCTTGATTTCGCCGTATTCGCCGGACAGCACCACCGCCGCGCAACCGACGATGGCGCCCGCCGCATCGCGCGCCACTGCAAACTTCACTTCGGGCTGCATCAACGATGGCAAGTCGAGCGCATACACGCTCTCGGGCGGATACAGGGTCAGTTGGTAAGCATCGAGATCGGCAATCAGGGCAATGATTTCCGGCTGGTTCGGCGATTCAAAAGCGATGTGCAGCATTGTCGCGGTTTTCCGTGGCAGGTAAAACGCCAAGTATCGCGCCCGCCGGCTATTGCTGCAAGTCGGGAGTGATGCTGCGGACGACCTTGCCGGTTTCGTCGAGCATCTGGATCTCGGCCTTGCCGTCTGCACCGACCAGCAACATCATGCGCACGCGTCCCTGCGCATCCTTGAGTTGCAGCGATGAGCCCTGCGCCGCAGTATTGCCGAGCCAGATGCGGTTGACGGAGAGCCTGCCTTGCTCGGTCAGCTTGTTCCAGTAGGCTTTGCGCCCCGCTGCATCGAGCTTGCCTGCTTCTTCACGGAAGCGCGGGTGATCGTCCATCGACGTGACCTTGAAGTTCGGCACATCGTTGATGATCAGTGCGGTCTGCTGCGATTTTTCGCTGTCGGTGTTCAGCAGTTGCAGCGCCTGGTCCTGGCGGAAGCGGTCGAACGTCAGCGACAGTCCCGAGTTGACCTTGCCGGTGCCGTCAATACTGCCTTTCTGGAGAAAGCCGCCGTTTTCCGTACCTTCTTCATTGATAAACAACATGCCGGCAAACGTGCGGCGGTTGGGGCGCTCGATTTCTTTGCCCTCATGGAAGGCGCCGGGGAACTGGGCGCGATTCGAAATAATCAGGCGCCTGGTGCCATCGGGTTCGACGATATTGATGCGGCCGACGGTGATCTCGTCAAAATTCGCCTGCCGGCCGGGATCGCGCGCGCCGGTGAGCATGAAGACGGCGGCCAGGGCGCTGGCCATGGTGGTGGCGCCGGCCAAAAAGGTGCTGAGTTGCGACATGGTGTTTCCTGTATGAGCAGGTTTATGGATGCGGATTGCGCGTGATGTGCTGGGCGGCTACCCGCAGCCGCCATTCCACGACCAGCGCCAGTGGACCGCAAAACGCCAGCAGGGCGCCCAGGTATTGCAGGAGCCTGTTGTAGTCCGACTGGACGTAACGCTTGTCGACCAGCTCGAACATGCGGCGCCCGCCCTCGGCGTTTTCGAAATACACGCTGCCGCGATCGCGCCAGGATTCGACGGTCAGGTGCCGCACCCGGTTCGATTCGAATTCGGCCGTCAGCCGTGACATCTCTTCCGGGCTGATGCTCCTGGCGGCCATGCGCATGCCCTGGATCATGCGGTACTGTTCAAAAATGTTTTCGCCTTCGCCGGCCAGTATCACGCCCTTGGACACGTATTTATATTGATACTTGGGAAAGAAAATGCCATCGTTCGCGGCCAGCATCAGCGCAAAGCCCAGTGCGGCAGCCGCAGCGGCGCCGAAGATATAGCGGCGCGCATGGTGCACGCGGCGCGCTTTGATGCCCTCGCGAAACTGGCTCACTTCGGGAATGTGTCCGAGCGCGGCCTGGGTTGCTGGGTCGAGTTCGGCAAGAAAGGACTCGGGCGCCATGCCCAGCGCCTTGATGATGTTGCCGAACATCTCGGCCGACGGCTGCGACTTGTCGTTTTCGAGCTTGGAGAGGTAAGACTGCTCGATGCCGATCAACTCGGCAAGCTGCGGTTGGGTGAGGTTCTTGTCGGTTCTGATCTGCTTGAGCCTGGCGCCGAAATTCATGGTTGTCCCTGGTGATGAATGATTGTTGTCTGAGGCATATTCTTCGGGATTCATGCTGGAATGAGAAGGTGAATATGCGGGAATAACGATGAATTTTGTTATTTTTACCAGCTGTGCGGAAAATACGGCCGGGGCGGCGGGGTGGCGTTTGGCGGTATAATGACGACCCCCATACCCCACCAGCAGTTGCCGCCATGACCACTCCCGCTCCGCACACCACCGACATTGCCGCCGACGCCGCCCCCGTGCCGGGCCGCCGCCTGTCCGTGGCGCCGATGATGGACTGGACCGACCGCCACTGCCGCGTGTTCCACCGCCATATCAGCCAGCACACCTGGCTGTACACCGAGATGGTCACGACCGGCGCGCTGGTCTATGGCGACGTCGAACGTCACCTGCGCTTCAACGACGAAGAACACCCGGTCGCGCTGCAACTGGGCGGCAGCGACCCGGCCGACCTGGCCACCAGCGCCAGGCTGGGCGAGCAGTGGGGCTACGACGAGATCAACCTCAATTGCGGTTGCCCGTCCGAGCGCGTGCAAAAGGGCGCGTTCGGCGCCTGCCTGATGGCGGAGCCGCAACTGGTGGCCGATTGCGTGAAAGCCATGCGCGACGCGGTCGATATCGACGTCACCGTCAAGCACCGCATCGGCATCGATAAAACCGAAAGTTACGATTTCGTGCGCGATTTCGTCGGTGCCGTGGCCGACGCCGGCTGCACCACGTTCATCGTTCACGCGCGTAACGCCATCCTGAAAGGCCTGTCGCCCAAGGAAAACCGCGAAATCCCGCCGCTCAAGTACGACTTCGCCTACCGCCTCAAGCGTGATTTCCCGCAGTTTGAAATCATCATCAACGGCGGCATCAAGACCGAAGTGGAAATCGACGAGCACCTGCGCCATGTCGATGGCGTGATGCTGGGCCGCGAGGCCTATCACAACCCGTTCCTGATGGCTACGTTCGACCAGCGCTACTACGGCGCCACCACCGAGCCGAAATCGCGCGCCGAAGTGCTCGAGGCGATGATCCCGTACATCGAGGCGCAGCTTGCGCAGTACGGCCCGCTCGGCCTGAAGATGAATTCGATTACACGTCACATGCTGGGCCTGATGCAGGGTTTGCCGGGCGCCAAGTCGTTCCGCCAGACCCTGTCGGACTCGAAGCAACTTGCGACCGGCGACGCCACCCTGGTGCGCCAGGCCGCAGCCCGCCTTGGTTACGCCTGATTCCAGCCTGATTCCTGCCTGATTTTCGCCGCAATATCCCGACATTTCCGCACCACCACCGGCGCCTCCCGGCGCCGCGTTTTCAATGATACTTTCATCCAACTATTTGGGTGACGAGCAAGCATAATTTTCAAGTGTTGGAATTTCCACTCAGAAATTATGTTTCCAGTGCATCTAGATATTTTTTACTTGCCCTGCGGAAAAATTTGCCTCTATAATCCAATCCATACACCTCTATCCACCGTCTTTCGTGTGTGTATTGCGACGCAAAAACGACAACGCGACGCTGGTGGGGCGCCAAATTTTGCATTCGCAGTCATTGTTTGCTAATGTCATGTTTTGTTTCTTAGCTGCAATGTTTGGATTGGCTGTGTCCTACCCCCCCGACAGGCCGTTCAGGGCAAATTCTTATCAACAGTGTCACTTACGAAGAGACGAAATGAATTTAGCAAAAATGAAAGTTGGCATGCGCCTGGGCCTCGGATTCGCCCTGGTCCTGATCTTCCTGGTCGCGGTGACCACGGTTGGCATCTTCCGCATGGCACAAATCCAGGATCGCCTCGACCACGTCATCAGCGTCAACAACGTTGTCACCCGCCTGGTGACCGACATGCGCACCAATGTTGCTACCCGCGTCAGCACGCTGCGTATCCTCACCCTGCTGAGCGATCCGGACGACATGGCCAAGGACTTGAGCAATGTCAAAGCCCTGGCTGCGGCCTACGCCGATTCACAAAACAAACTGAGCGCCAAGTTCGCCGTTGAAGCCCTGCCTGAAGAGAAGGCCCTGCTGGCCACCATCAAGGAACAGGAAGCGATTGCCATGCCGGCCATCGCCAAGGCAACTGACCTGTGGGTGAGCGGGCAGGCCGAAGCCGCCACCCGTGTGCTGATCAAGGAAATCCGTCCGGCCCAAGTCAAGTGGATGGCCGCACTGGACCAATTAGGTGCCCTGGAAGACAAGCTGAATGCCGAAATGCAAGTGGAAGCCGCCAAGGGCTTCGCCAGCGGTCGTACCTTCATGATCATCGTGGGACTGCTGGCCGTGGCGATCTCGGTGGGCGCAGCCGTGGTGATAACCCGTGGCCTGCTGAAACAGCTGGGCGCCGAACCGGCCTACACCTCGGCGATCGCCAGCAGCATCGCCAATGGCGACCTGGCAATAGCGATCAACACCAGCACCACCGACAAGAGCAGCCTGCTGTACGAAATGCGTGAAATGCGCGACAGCCTGGTCGATATCGTGGGCCAGGTTCGCTCCGGCACCGAAACCATCGGCACCGCCACCCGCGAAATCGCTGCCGGTAACACCGACCTGTCGGCCCGTACCGAAATGCAGGCCAGCTCGCTGGAAAAAACCGCGACTGCCATGGAAGAGCTGACCTCGACCGTGAAACAGAATGCCGACAACGCCCGGGAAGCCAACCAGCTGGCCTCGGCTGCATCGGATGTGGCGATCAAGGGCGGCAAGGTGGTCTCGGAAGTGGTCGACACCATGAGCTCGATCGACGCGTCGGCCAAGAAGATCGTGGACATCATCGGCGTGATCGACGGCATCGCTTTCCAGACCAACATCCTGGCGCTGAACGCTGCCGTGGAAGCGGCCCGTGCCGGCGAACAAGGCCGTGGCTTTGCGGTGGTGGCGTCCGAAGTGCGTAACCTGGCGCAGCGTTCCGCTGGCGCCGCCAAAGAAATCAAGATGCTCATCGATGATTCGGTGGAAAAAGTCGGCGCCGGCACCAAGCTGGTCGGCCAGGCCGGGGTGACGATGGAAGAGGTCGTATCGTCGGTGCGCCGTGTGACCGACATCATGAGCGAGATCGCCAACGCCAGCCAGGAGCAGAGCGCCGGTATCGAACAAGTCAACCTGTCGATCATCGAGATGGACAGCATGACCCAGCAAAACGCCGCGCTGGTGGAAGAATCCGCCGCCGCAGCTAAGAGCTTGCAAGACCAGGCCGACGAATTGTCCCGCGTCGTCAGCATCTTCAAGCTGGTGGAAGGCGAGGAGCGCGCAACTGCTCCGGTATATGCGCCAGCCCCGAAAGTCGCAGTAGCGAAGGCAGCAGTGAAGCCGATCGCCGCCGCAACCCGTGCCCCGGTAAAGAAACTGGCCGCCAAGCCAGCGCCCGCACCGGCAGCCAAGCCGAAGAAAGTCGTCAACGCGACCAGCACCGCCAGCGCTGACGAGTGGGAAGAGTTTTAACGATTCAAGTATTGCCCGGGCTGCTGTCACGTTGTTGCGTGATGGTGGGAACGCCAAGGCGGGCCGGGAACCCGAACCTTTAACGTTGTTAAGAATAATTGAGAGAAATTAAATGACCAAGTTTTCGACCGTAATCGCCGCCTTCCTGCTGTCCGCCACCTCCGCTGCCGCCATGGCTGCAGAAGTTCCGGCAACCCTCGATGCCAAGAACTGCAAGGCTGAATATCCAAAAGCGTCGCTGATCAACGAAGAGCAGGGCGACGTCAAGATGGCCTTCCTGGTTGGCGCGGACGGTAACGTTGTTGATTCCAAACTGGAAAAATCGAGCGGCTTCAAGAACCTCGACAAAGCCGCATTGAAAGCACTGTCGGCCTGCAAATTCAAGCCGGGCACCAAGGACGGCGCGGTAGCGCAGACCTGGGCCAAGGTCGACTATAGCTGGAAGCTGTAACACCTGAACCGCCACACTATCCATAGGGGAAAAATCATGATGACGAACAAGCGTATGTTGGGTCTGGTTGCAGCGGTTCTCGTATCGAGCGCACCAGCCGTGTTTGCCGCCGAAGTGCCAGCCAGCTTCGACTCCAAGAACTGCAAGGCCGAATATCCGAAAGCGTCGCTGATGAACGAAGAGCAGGGCACGGTGTCGATGTCGTTCCTGGTCAAGCCGGACGGCTCGGTAGCCGACTCCAAGGTCGAAAAGACCAGCGGTTTCAAGAACCTGGACAAGGCTGCCATCAAGGCCCTGTCCGCCTGTAAGTTCAAACCAGGCACCAAGGACGGCGCGCCAGCCGAAACCTGGACCAAAGTCGATTACGCGTGGAAACTCGACTGATTGGATAGTTGTTGCGTAGAAAAAGGAGCCGCTTGCGGCTCCTTTTTCATTTCACGGTCGAACCGTGTAACAAGCTGTAATGGCGCTGCTTTAGCGCTACACTTCCTTTTATAGTGTGATTCTGAACAAGGAGAATTGGCGATGAAATCGATCTTTGCAGTGGTCGGCGTGCTGGCGGCGCTGACAGGATGCGCTACCCAGCAACCTTATTACACCAGCACCCGGGTCGTCCACGACCCCTACCAGTGGCGCACGGTCTCCGTCACGCCGTCCGACCGGGCGCCGGGGCAGTCGTCCGGACCGGTTTATACCACCGAAGAGCTGCCGCCGCAGTCGAGTTCGCGCGTGGTATATACCGAGCAGCCCGTCACCACCACCACGTACATCACCCAGCCATCGACGGTGATCTACCAGCCGGCCCCCGTGTATTACCAGCCGGCGCCGTCGTACTACTATCCGCCCGTGTCGATCGGCCTGAACTTCGGCTTTGGCCGCTACTGGGGCGGCGGCGGCGGTCGCGGTTACTACGGTGGCCATCGCGGCGGCTGGCGTCGTTAAGCGTCGGTACACGTAAAAAATCCCGCAGTGCCATGCAGGCGCCGCGGGATTTTTTGCTTCAGGAGTTGACGGTTCGGTTTTAGCGCAAGTGGTAAACCGACACCGACTGATTCATGAGCGCGTTCTCCGTGACCAGCACGAAGGTCGAGGCAACTGCCAACGAGATAAGCAATGTTCCGACTGCGTGGGGGAAAAAGCGTGCCATGACCGGCTCCTGTTTAAAGTAGTTTCCGACAGGGTTATCGGATGACTAAAGGATAAGCCAGCTGTTGCGCAGGAGGGATCAGCCAAACGTCCGACGTTCTGTAGGACAACAGCTTGAGTCTATCTTCTGGTCAACTTTCGAGGTGCGGTTAGCGGTTTTTCCAGACCGTGACCGGCGAGGCCGGCGCGGTATCGAGCTTGTCGCACAGTTCCAGCCACTGGGTCAGGCGGTCTGGCTGCTTGAGCGTGATGCCCATGCCATCGATGATGCCGACCTGGTCCAGGTAGCGCGCATCGATCTTGGCCTTGGAAACGGTAGGGGCGGCCATGACCATGCGGTCATAGGCCTTGCGCGCCTTGTGCTCCCACTTGTGCAAGCCGCCTTCATCGAAACGGTTGGATTCGAAATACACGGTCAGCGACCCGTCCGGATTGCCGAAGCCAACAATGCCGGAACCGCTGCGGATAGCCGCGTTGGTCGATGGCTCGAACAGGGCGGAAGGCACGAACACGCCGGCGCGACCGTCCGTGTCGGGACGTCCTACAGGCGTATCTTTGCTGTAGGTGGAAACTTCAGAGATGGATTTTTCTTCGGACATGATGGGTGGGAGTGTTACGTCGCGTTCTTTCGGCGACACAGCTTCATTGTAGCGCTATTCTAGTTCCCTATGGAAATAGACTTTCAATGAATGTTGTAACGCAGTGTCTCACCCACGGATTTGACCACCAGCTCTGGCAGGGCGGCAGCACCGCGGCCGGCAACCGACCATGCTCTCAATGCGGATCGAGACCGGTACCGGCGACGTCGATTTGGCAAAGCCAAAGCAAAAAGCCCGGTTCGCATTAGGCTGAACCGGGCTTTTCACATAATTCTTTGGGGTGGCTGATGGGGCTCGAACCCACGACAACAGGAATCACAATCCTGGACTCTACCAACTGAGCTACAGCCACCACTGTCTTACTAACTTCGCCTGCTTCGCGGTTTGCTGGGCAGGTGCCGCATTATACAAGCCACTTTGGAAACCTGCAAATCTAAATGCGAGGTTTTTTGCGCAACCACCGTTTTTTCTAGACGTCGGCCGCTGCCACCGGCGGATCGAGGTCGAGCAGGGCGCGGAAGGCTGCCGACAATGCTGCCGGCCGGGCTGTCGTGAAACCGCGCAACGTGGCCGGGGCTGCGGGCGAGGGGGCACGCAGCAGCGCACCTGTTTCCAGCAAGCGCCCCAGCTGGCGTGCGACGGCGTCGCCGGTGTCGATCAGTACCACGTCGGCGCAGTCATGCGCGGCCAGCACCTGTTCGATACCGCTGCGCACGAACGGGTAATGGGTGCAGCCGAGCACCAGGGTGTCGGCGCCCTGGTCCAGCAGCGGGGCCACGTATTGTTCGAGCATGGCGGCAATCTTTGGTGCTTGCAGGTCGCCCAGTTCGATCTGGTCCACCAAGCCGACGGCCGGTTGCAGCAGGAATTCGGCATGGGTGGTGGCGCTGATGTGTTCGCGCAGTTGCAGGAATTTTTCGCCCTTGAGCGTGCGGGCCGTGGCCAGGACGCCCACTTTGCCGTTGCGGCTGGCGGCGGCGGCGGGTTTCAGGCCCGGTTCCACGCCGACGACCGGCAGCTCCGGGTAGCGTGCGCGCACCGCCTTGATGGCGGCCACGGTGGCCGTGTTGCAGGCCACGACCAGCGCCTTGGCGCCATGGTCGAGCAGGAAGGCCGTGACGGCCAGCGCCCGCTCGACAACAAATTCCTCGGTCTTTTCGCCGTACGGCGCGTGGCCGGAATCGGCAAAATACAGCAGGTGTTCGGCGGGTAGCTGCGCGCGGATATGGCGCAGCACCGACAGCCCGCCCACACCCGAGTCGAACACGCCGATCGGGCACTCGGCTGGATGTGGGCGCGGGGCGTTCATCAGGCAGTAACGATGGGCACGTTCAGCTGCTCGATCTTGGCCTTCCATTCCGCCGGACCGGTGTTGTGCACCGAGGTGCCGGCCGCATCGACGGCCACCGTCACCGGCATGTCTTCCACGTCGAACTCGTAGATCGCTTCCATGCCCATGTCGGCAAAGCCCAGCACCTTGGCGCCCTTGATCGCCTTGGAGACCAGGTAGGCGGAACCGCCCACGGCCATCAGGTACGCCGACTGGTGTTTCTTGATCGATTCGATGGCGATCGGGCCGCGCTCGGCCTTGCCGATCATGGCGATCAGGCCGGTTTTCTCGAGCATCATGTCGGTGAACTTGTCCATGCGGGTGGCGGTGGTCGGGCCGGCCGGACCGACGACTTCGTCACGCACCGGATCGACCGGGCCGACGTAGTAGATCACGCGGTTCTTGAAGTCCACCGGCAGTTCTTCGCCCTTGGCCAGCATGTCCTGGATGCGCTTGTGGGCAGCATCGCGGCCGGTCAGCATTTTGCCGTTGAGCAGCAGGGTCTGGCCCGGTTTCCACGAGGCGACTTCTTCTTTCGTCAGCGTGTTGAGATCGACGCGTTTCGATTTCTCGGTGTCCGGCGCCCACGACACATCAGGCCAGGTGGACAGCGGCGGCGGGGTCATGTACGCAGGACCGGAGCCGTCGAGCACGAAGTGGCCGTGGCGGGTAGCGGCGCAGTTCGGGATCATGGCGACCGGCTTGGAGGCCGCGTGGGTCGGGTGCATCATGATTTTCACGTCCAGCACGGTGGTCAGGCCGCCCAGGCCCTGGGCGCCGATGCCCAGGGCATTGATCTTGTCGCACAGTTCGATGCGCAGTTCTTCCAGCTTGTTCTGCGGGCCGCGCTGTTTCAGCTCGAACATGTCGATGTCTTCCATCAGCACTTCCTTGGCCATCAGCATGGCTTTCTCGGCCGTGCCGCCAATGCCGATACCGAGCATGCCCGGCGGGCACCACCCGGCGCCCATGGTCGGCACGGTTTTCAGTACCCAGTCCACCAGCGAATCGGACGGGTTCATCATGATCATCTTGGACTTGTTTTCCGAGCCGCCGCCCTTGGCTGCGACCTTGACGTCCACGGTATTGCCTTCGACCAGTTCCATGTGGACCACGGCTGGCGTGTTGTCCTTGGTGTTCTTGCGGTCGAAGTGCGGGTCGGCCACGATCGAGGCGCGCAGCTTGTTGTCGTCGAAGTTATACGCGCGGCGCACGCCTTCGTTGACGGCGTCGGTGACGGTGCCACTGAAGCCTTCGAAGCGCACACCCATGCCGATCTTCAGGAAGACGTTGACGATGCCGGTGTCCTGGCAGATCGGACGCTTGCCTTCCGCGCACATGCGCGAGTTGGTCAGGATTTGCGCGATGGCGTCCTTGGCGGCCGGGCTCTGTTCGGATTCATACGCGCGCGCCAGGTGCTCGATGTAATCGGCTGGATGGTAATAGCTGATGTACTGGAGGGCGGCGGCAACCGATTCGATCAGGTCTTCTTGCTTTATGATGGTCATGATGTTCTCGCGTGGTGGATGGGAGTGCCGGTGGTGAGCCAGCGGTTACTTCGGATACTTGGTTTCGCTGTAGGTCAGCGTGGTCAGGCGGTCGGTGTAGGCGATCGCCATGGCCGACAGCAGGAACGCAACGTGGATCGCGGTCTGCGCGATCAGCACCTTGGGTTCGTAGGCATTGGCGTTGATAAAGGTTTTCAGCAGGTGGATCGACGAGATGCCGATGATGGCCATGGCCAGCTTGGTTTTCAGCACCGAGGCGTTTACGTGCGACAGCCATTCGGGCTGGTCGGGGTGGCCGTCGAGGTTCATGCGCGAGACAAAGGTTTCGTAGCCGCCGATGATCACCATCACCAGCAGGTTGGAAATCATGACCACGTCGATCAGGCCCAGCACCACCAGCATGATGGTGGTTTCGTTGAGGCGGGTAGGGGCCACGGTATTGGGTACGGCCACGGCCTGGATGATGTGCTGGAGCGCGGCATCATTGCCCATGGCGGCGCCGATCAGGTCTTTGAGTTCCACCCAGAAGTGGAAAACATACACGCACTGGGCCAGGATCAGGCCCACGTACAGCGGCAATTGTAGCCAGCGTGACATGAAAATGAAGGCGGGAATCGGGGCCAGTTTTTTGTTCGGCTCGGTCATTGCGCAATACTCCAGGAAATGGTGCAGACTATAAGATGGCGACATTCTACACGCGCAGCACGCCTGCCGCAGCGCTGCGTAGGCCCCGTATGGGCTCCTTGTGTGCCCTTACCACAGGCGAAATATTGATAGAATCACCTCCACTATCCGGAGCGCCGGCCGGTACTAACCCCATGTAAGGGCTCAGTAAGCGATCAAGTTTATGTTTGTAGCAAACGATTCCAACAACGGAGACTAGTATGAGCAGCACTACCACCCAGCAAGGCCCACAGGAAACCCGCGTCTTCACGCCGCCAGAAGCCTTCGTGGCCCAGGCCACCGTGTCGGGCATGGACGGTTACAACGCGCTGTGCGCAGAAGCCGAAGCCGACTACGAAGGCTTCTGGGCGCGCCTGGCCAACGAACACCTGTCCTGGCAAACGCCATTTACCCGCACCCTGAACGAAGACGACGCGCCGTTCTACAAATGGTTCGAAAGCGGCAAGCTCAATGTGTCGTACAACTGCCTCGACCGCAATCTGACCAACGGCAACGCCGACAAGACCGCCATCATCTTCGAGGCGGACGACGGCAAGTCGGTCAACGTCAGCTACAAAGAGCTGCACGAAAAAGTCTGCAAGTTCGCCAACGGCCTCAAGTCGCGCGGCATCAAGAAGGGCGACCGCGTCATCATCTACATGTCGATGTCGGTGGAGGGCGTGGCGGCCATGCAGGCGTGCGCCCGTATCGGCGCCACCCACTCGGTGGTGTTCGGCGGCTTCTCTGCCAAGTCGCTGCAGGAGCGCATCATCGACGCCGGCGCCGTGGCCGTGATCACCGCCGACGAACAACTGCGCGGCGGCAAGCAGCTGCCATTGAAGGCCATCGTTGACGAAGCGCTGGCGCTGGGCGGTTGCGATACCATCAAGGACGTCATCGTCTATCAGCGCACGGGCGGCAATGTCGGCTTCAACGAAGGCCGCGACATCTGGCTGCACGACCTGGTGGCCGACCAGTCGGCGGACTGCGAACCGGAATGGGTGGATGCCGAGCATCCGCTGTTCATCCTCTACACGTCCGGCTCCACCGGCACCCCGAAAGGCGTGCAGCATTCGAGCGGCGGCTACCTGCTGTGGGCCGCGCTCACGATGAAATGGTCGTTCGACATCAAGCCGGCCGACGTGTACTGGTGCACCGCCGACATCGGCTGGGTAACCGGTCACAGCTATATCGCCTACGGCCCCACCGCCGTGGGCGCCACGCAAGTGATCTTCGAAGGCGTGCCGACTTACCCGAACGCCGGCCGCTTCTGGGACACCGTCGCCAAGCACAAGGTCAGCATTTTCTACACCGCACCGACTGCGATCCGTTCGCTGATCAAGGCGTCGGACGTGGATCCGAAAGTGCACCCTAAAAACTACGACCTGTCGTCGCTGCGCCTGCTGGGCACGGTGGGCGAGCCGATCAATCCGGAAGCCTGGATGTGGTACTACACCCAAGTGGGCGGCGAGCGTTGCCCGATCGTGGACACGTTCTGGCAAACCGAAACCGGCGGCCACATGATCACTCCGCTGCCGGGCGCCACGCCGATGGTGCCGGGTTCGTGCACCTTGCCGCTGCCGGGCATCATGGCGGCCATCGTCGATGAAGCCGGTGTCGATGTGCCGAACGGGCAGGGCGGTATCCTGGTCGTCAAGCGTCCATGGCCGTCGATGATCCGCACCATCTGGAACAACCCGGACCGTTTTAAAACCAGCTACTTCCCGGATGAACTGGGCGGCAAGATGTACCTCGCTGGCGACGGCGCCATCCGCAACAAGGACACCGGCTACTTCACCATTACCGGTCGCATCGACGACGTATTGAACGTGTCCGGTCACCGCATGGGCACGATGGAAATCGAATCGGCGCTGGTAGCCAATCCGCTGGTGGCCGAGGCTGCCGTGGTAGGCCGTCCCGACGACACCACCGGCGAATCGATTTGCGCGTTCGTGGTGCTCAAGCAGGCGCGCCCGACCGGCGATGATGCGAAAAAGCTGGCGCTGGAGCTGCGCAACTGGGTGGGCAAGGAGATCGGCCCGATCGCCAAGCCGAAGGAAATCCGCTTTGGCGACAACCTGCCAAAAACCCGCTCCGGCAAGATCATGCGCCGCCTGCTGCGCGTGCTGGCCAAGGGCGAGACCATTACCCAGGACGTCTCCACGCTGGAAAACCCGGCCATCCTGGAGCAACTGAAAGAAGCGTCGTAACAGCAGTGGGCGGTGGTGGCGGCAGCGCCGCCGCCATCTTCGCCATGCCGGCCGACGAAGATGGTTCAGGCGCCGGCCAGCATTTCGGCCACCCGCTCCGACAGCACATCGATATCGAACGGCTTGGTCATCACGGCCATGCCTTCGGCCAGCTTGCCGTTGCCCAGCACGGCAGCTTCCGCATACCCGGTCAGGAACAGCACGCGCAAGCGCGGCTTGATCCGCATTCCCCGCTCCGCCATTTGGCGCCCGTTCATGCCCCCGGGCAGGCCGATATCGCTCACCAGCAAATCGATCGGCGCGCCCGATTCGAGCACCGCCAGGCCGGCGGCGCTGTCACCCGCCTGCAAGACGGTGCAACCGAGGTCGGCCAATATATCGGCGATCAGCAGGCGTACGCTCGGCTCGTCATCGACCACCAGCACGGTGGCGCTGCGGACATCGCGCGCCACGGTGGAGGTTTTCTGGCCGGTGTCGCCAGCATCGGCCACGCCGTCGTGGCGCGGCAGGTAGATGCAGACGGTGGTGCCCACGCCCGGCTCCGAATAGATGCGCACGTGGCCGCCCGACTGCTTGGCAAAGCCATACACCATCGACAAGCCGAGCCCGGTGCCTTCGCCGACCTGCTTGGTGGTGAAGAACGGTTCGAACACGCGCGCGATCACCTCCGGCGCGATGCCGGTGCCGGTATCCTGCACGCTGAGCGACAGGTATTCGCCGGCCGGCAAATCGTCGGCCTCGGCCGCTTCGCCGTCGAGCCAGTGGTTGGCGGTGGCAATGCGGATATGGCCGCCTTCGGGCATGGCGTCGCGCGCGTTGATGCACAGGTTGAGCAGAGAATTTTCCAGCTGTGACGGATCGACCAGCGCGGTCCACAAATCGTCGGGACCATGCGCCTCCACCTGCACGGCGGGCCCCACGGTGCGCCGCACCAGGTCTTCCATGCCGCGCACCAGGCGGTTGACATCGGTGGGCTTGGGATCGAGCGTTTGCTGGCGCGAGAAGGCCAGCAGCCGGTGGGTAAGCGACGCCGCGCGCTTGGCCGCGTCGCTGCCCACATCGACATAGCGCTTGATGTCGCCATAGCGGCCCTGGCCGATGCGCTGGGCGATCATGTCGAGGCTGCCCTGGATGCCGGCCAGCAGGTTGTTGAAATCATGCGCCAGCCCGCCGGTCAGCTGGCCGACCGCCTCCATCTTCTGCGCCTGGCGCAGCGCATCTTCGGCCGAGCGCAGCAATTCGGCTTGCTCCTTCTCGGCGGTGACATCGCGGCCGACCGCATAGATGTTCTCGGCATCGGGCCGGATCGACCACGAAATCCAGCGGTAGCTGCCATCCTGGTGGCGGTAGCGGTTATCGAAGCGCGTGAGCGCGCCACCCTCGGCCAGAATGCGCGCGGCATCGGCGGTGCGGTTGATATCGTCGGGATGGATATGGTCAAGCAGGTTGGCGCCAACCAGCTCGCTTTCGTCCAGGCCCAGCACGTCGTGCCACGCCGGATTGACGGTATTGATGCGGCCATCGAAACCGCAGCGCAGCATGATGTCCGCCGACAGTTCCCACAGGCGATTGCGATCGCGCGTGCGCTCATCGACGGTACGCACCAGGGTGGCCTGGGCGGTGTGAATCTCGCGGTCCTTGCGGACCTGTTCGGTAATCTCCTGCCCCTGGTTGAGCAGGCCGACGACCGAGCCGTCCTCGCCAACGATGGGCGCGGCGGCAAAGTTCCAGAAGGTTTTCTCGCGCCGGCCGTGGCGGTAAATCATCAGCTCGACATAATTGTGCGAGAAGCCCAGGCCGGTCGCCATGGCCCGATGAAAATCGGGCGCCACTTTATCCCAGGCGCTGCCCCACACGCTGGCAACCGGCTGGCCCAGTGCGGCCGGATGGCGGTCGGCCAGCGATTCGGCATAGGCATCGTTGTAGAACATGCGCAGTTCGGGACCCCACAGCACGGTGCCAAGAATGGGGGAGTTGAGGCAGGTCGAGATGGAAGTGCGCAGCGATTGCGGCCAGGCGTGAGGATCGCCCAGCGCCGTGGCGGTCCAGTCATGGGCGCGCATCAAGGCGCCGACTGCACCACCATTATCAAGAAAGGAGAGCGAACTGGTCATGACTGATCTCTGAAACCCGATGCTTGCCGGCGCCCGGGTAGGGCGCACGGTAACGTTGTTAGGAGTTGTTGCATGCAACACGCTCGCGCGTTTACACGCGGAAAAGCGGTAGCCAGGGCGGGATCAGGGACCAGGCAGAGGTCGGGGTCGCAGCCACGCAGGTGTGGGCCGCAAAGCGGCATCGGGCAGAGACCTCGATATTGTAGCTTATGAATTCGCTATCACTGAGGAAGTTGCCAAATAAAGTTGGTGCTGTGTGGATTTCTTGCTATAATCTGCGGCTTCTCCGAGAGGGGAAGAGTTGCAGGAGAGGTGGATGAGCGGTTGAAGTCGCACGCCTGGAAAGCGTGTATAGGGTCAAACCTATCGGGGGTTCGAATCCCCCTCTCTCCGCCAGGAATAGAAATGTAAAAAAGGCCACCCTCGGGTGGCCTTTTTGCATTTCTTTCGTGCCGGAGAGAGGCAGAGCGCCTGCGCGCTCTGCGAGGGGAATTCGAAGGCCTCGCCCCTGCAGGGGCGTGCCGCTTCGAATCGCCCATTTGCCGCCGCGCGATCGGTGGCTTCGCGCGCGGAGGGCGCGCGGTTTACACCTGATCAAGCTTTTCGATTTGGAGCAATCGTTGTCTTACTTCTTCGGTGTGAGCATCAGCAGCCGGCCGCTCGAACCGTCTTCCAGCAGCCACAGCGCGCCATCCGGCCCGGTGCGTACGGCGCGGATGCGTTCGCCCATGTCCCAATGATCCTTTTTAGTTGCGTTCTCGCCGTCGAGGGCGATACGGTCCAGCGATTTGCCCGAGAGACCGGTGATAAAGAGCGAATTTTTCCACTTCGGGAACAGGTCCGCATCGTAGTAGGCGAGGCCGCCTGGTGAGATGGCCGGATTCCAGGACACTTTCGGGGCCTCGAAGCCGTCGCCGGGCGCATGGTCGGGGATGTCCCGGCCGTCATAGTGGTTGCCATTCGACACCTTCGGCCAGCCGTAGTTGAGGCCTGGCTTGATCAGGTTGATCTCGTCGCCGTGACGCGGTCCCATTTCCATTTCCCACAGGCGCCCCTGCTTGTCGAAGGCGATGCCCAGCAGGTTGCGGTGACCATACGACCAGATGGCTGCATCGAAGCCCTTGGCCGCGAGCGGGTTGCCGGTGGCCGGCGTGCCGTCGAGGTTCAGGCGCAGCACCTTGCCGAGCGTCGACTTGGGATCCTGCGCCGGCTCGAGAAGCTGGCGGTCGCCACTGGTGAAGAACAGATACTTGCCATCTGGCGAGAAGCCGATACGGCCCGAATAGTGCCCGCCAGTCGAAGCTTCCTGGCCGCGGAAAATGGCTTTTGTATCCTTGAGCGTGCCGCCTGCCAGATCCAGTGTCGCGGTGGCGAGCACGACCCGGCTGTTGGCACCGGTACTCGCTTCGGAGTAGCTGAAGTAGACCAGCTTGCTGGTTGCGAAATCGGGCGCGGGCACGATGTCCATGAGCGCGCCCTGGCCCTTGCTGCTGACGGCGGGTGTGCCGGACACTGTGCGCCTGGTGCCGGTGGCGGGATCGAACAGGATCAGCGTTCCCTCTTTTTGCGTCACCAGCACATTGCCGTTGGGCAGGAACGCCAGGGCCCAGGGGTTCTTGAAGGTGCCGACCGGCTTGACCTCGAAAGGCAGGCCGCCGGTCGCGGATGCACCGGCCTGCGCGTTCGCGACCATCGGGACAGCAGCGAGCGCGAGCAGGGTGAGCGAGAAAGTGGTGGCAACGCCGAGCTTTTTCAAATTCATGTTTTCCAGATCTCCATCGGTGGAATTGATGCCAGCTTGTTGGGACGAAACGTATGCCGCCTCGCGCCCGTTCAGGTGCGGCTTTGCCAGCACAGCGATTCCGGCTTCACCGAGCGTTCGGATCGGCCGCGCGCCGGCTTGAGCTTCGCGGCCCTGCTGGTCCATAGAAACTTCGGGAAGTGTAGAGCAAAACTCCCATTGCAGACGCGCCACTGGTCGCGGCCGGTGGATGCAGCAAAGGGCGATACGCTCTGGCAGAAAATCGATACAAACCGCGCCCAGGCCCGCGTAAAACTTTCGCAGAAGACGCTGGGCACGATGGTGCCCGATAGCGAGCCTTATTTGGCGGAGGCCGTACACTGACTCGGCCAATCTGTGCCATCATGCATCCCCCGCCCTGAAAGTCACCCCCATGCCGACCGCTACGCCCCAATTCTCCCTGCGCCGTTACCAGGAGCTCTTCGAACAGGCGCCGGTCAGCATCCAGATCCTGGCACCGGACGGGCGCACGATCCGGGTAAACAAGGCCTGGGAAAACCTGTGGCAAATTCATGAGGGCACGGCCTTGCGCGACTTCGTTTTCAGCGCTGATTACAACGTGCTGACCGATCCGCAACTGGTCGAGAGCGGTATCGCGGTGCTGCTTCGCAGTGCTGTCGGGGGGGAGTCGGTGAAGATCCCGGCGGCCCGCTATGACGTCAGTGCGCTTGGCGGCGAGGGGCCGGCGCGCTGGGTGACCGCGCGCGCGCATCCGATCAAGGATGGCGAGGGCAATATCGTCGAAGTGATGCTGATGCATGAAGACATTACCGAGCGGGTAGAGAGCGAGAATGCGCTGCGCCTGCGCGAAGAACGGTTCCGCTCGCTCGTGATGGCTACCTCGCAAATCGTGTGGACCAACACGGCCGATGGCCGCGTGCTCGAAGATTCGCCGTCGTGGCGCGCATTCACCGGGCAGACCTACGAGCAGTGGAAGGAATTCGGCTGGCTCGACGCCCTGCATCCCGATGACCGCGCGCCCACCGAGGCGCTGTGGCACACCTGCGTGGCGGCGCGCTCCGTGTTTGAAACCAGTTACCGGATACGGCGCACGGACGGCAACTACCGCTGGACCGCCGTCAAGGGCGTGCCCATCCTGGCGGCCGACGGCTCGGTACGCGAATGGATCGGGGCCAACACCGATATCCACGAGATGGTCATGGCCAAACTGGTGCTGGCACAGCGGCTCGATCGCGAGCAGCACACCAGCGCGCTGCTCGGCAAGGTTGCGCAGGCGGCGCGCACCTTGCATAAGATACTTTCGACCGATGAGATCGCAAAGACGCTGGTGACGGAAGTGCGCGCAACCCTGGGGGCGCACCAGGCCATCATCTCGCTGGCCGATGCCGGAACCGGCGTGGTGACGGTCAATGCCGTGTCGCAATCGGAGCACTACGCACCCGCCGCGCCTGTGCCTGCATCTGGCCGCCTGGCGGTGCCCCTGATCGACCGTGCCGGCAAACATCTCGGCCTGATCGAAGCGGTGGACAAGATCGATGGCGATTTCACGGTCGAGGACGAAGCCATCCTGATGCAGCTGGCGTCGATCGCTGCCACCGGGTTCGAGAACGCCAGGCTCTACTGTTCATTGCAGGAGCAGGATGGTCGCAAGGACGAATTCCTCGCCATGCTGGCCCACGAGCTGCGCAACCCGCTGGCGCCGATCACTTCCGCAGCGCACCTGCTGCAATTGAAGCCGTCCGATGAAGCGCTGGTGCGCAGGTCGGGCCAGATGATCGGCCGGCAGGTGCGCCACCTGACCGCGCTGGTGGACAGCCTGCTCGACGTCTCGCGCGTGACCCACGGACTGATCGAGCTCGAAACGGCAGTGATCGACCCGATGGGGATTGTTGCTGCTGCCATGGAACAGTCGCAACCGCTGGTCGCGGCCCACCGGCACGTGTTGACGACGAGCGGTCACGCCGGTGGCGCGGCCATCGTCGGCGACCCGGTACGGCTGACGCAGGTGCTGGTCAATTTGCTCAACAACGCTGCGAAATATACGCCGCCCGGCGGCCGCATTGACGTCAACATTGCGCGGCACGGGCAGGTCGTCTCGATCGCGGTGCGCGACAACGGCATCGGCATCGACGCGCAGCTGCTGCCCCGGATCTTCGATCTGTTCGTCCAGGCCGAGCGCTCGACGGACCGGTCCGAGGGCGGACTTGGTATCGGCCTGGCGCTGGTGCGGGAAGTCGTCGCGTTGCACGGCGGCCAGGTAGCCGCACACAGCGCTGGCGCAGGCCAGGGCAGTACATTTACGCTGACCTTGAAAGTTGCTGGGGGTGCCAGCGCCTGACGCGGCGGGGCGCGCCAGATTTAGGTATACACGGAAACACAAACTAATATATGATGGTCGTCATAAAAGTGGGTGGGTCGCAGCACCCCTACTTTTTTCGTAAAAATATGATGATCGTCATATTTTGCGCGAACTGCACTTCATTCGATTTGAAAGGAAATATCATGACGACCCCCAAGGTAGTACTGGTGACCGGCGTTTCGTCCGGCATCGGCCGCACGGCCGCCATGCAGTTTGCCCGGCACGGCTGCCAGGTGTTCGGCACCGTGCGCAACCTCGCCACGGCAGTGCCATTGCCAGGCGTGACGCTGGTGGCGATGGACGTGCGCGACACCGACTCAGTGCAGCGCGCCGTTGCCGACATCATCGGCCGCGCCAGCCGCATCGATGTGTTGGTCAACAACGCCGGTGTGAATATGACCGGCGCCGTGGAGGAGACCAGCATCGCCGAAGCGCACGTCATGTTCGAGACCAATGTCTTCGGCGCCATGCGCACCATCCACGCCGTGCTGCCGCAGATGCGGGCGCTGGGCGCGGGGCGGATCGTTAACATCAGCTCGGTTCTAGGGTTTCTGCCGTCGCCGTACATGGGGCTGTACTCGGCATCGAAACATGCGCTCGAGGGGCTGTCCGAGTCGCTCGACCACGAGGTGCGCCAGTTCGGCATTCGCGTCACGCTGGTCGAACCGGCGTACGCCAAGACCAGCCTGGAGGCCAATTCGCCCACCGCCAACTCTACCATCGCCGCGTACGATCGCGAGCGCACTGCGTCTGCTGCTGCGGTGGCGCGGGAAATCAACAAGGCGCCCGCGCCCGACAGCGTGGCGGCGACCATCGTCGAGGCTGCGCTGGGTAAATGGCAGATGCGCAAAACGCCGCCAGGTTCGGCATCGCTGTTGAGCAAGTTACGCCGGTTTATGCCGGCAGGCCCGGTGGATGCGAGCTTGAGGAAACAGTTCGGGCTTGGCTAGGCGCCGCGCGGTCATGGCCCGAACGGGCGCTCGAGCAGTACCGCCCCCAGCCCAGTCGCGCCCAGTGCATCGTCGCCGTTGCGCAGCGGGCACTCGGTAGTGGACAGGCACCCGCACCCGATGCAACCATCGAGTTCATCGCGCAGCCGCGTCAGGCGGGCGATTCGGTCGTCGAGTTCGGCGCGGAAATCCTCGCCCAGCTTGCGCCACTCCCTGGCGCTGATGATGCGGTCTTGCGGCAGTTTTTTGAGGTACGCGCTGATGGTCTCGAGCGGGATGCCGGTGCGTTGCGCCACCTTGATCACGGCGATCTGCCGCAGCACGCTGCGCCCGTAGCGGCGCTGGTTGCCCTCGGTGCGCCAGCCCTTGATCAAGCCCTTGGATTCGTAAAAGTGCACGGTCGATACCGCCACGCCGCTGCGGCTGGCCACGTCGCCCACGGTCAGCTGGGTTTTCTCCGGATCGATCCTGTTCATCGGCGCCATCGCTCCACCACCTCGAAAATCCCCATCCCCACCAGCATGCTCGCCACAAACACCAGCACCTTGCCATTGCCGGTGGCAATCAGCGCCAGGGCCGGGCCGGGGCACAGGCCGGCCAATCCCCAGCCGGCGCCGAAGGCCAGCGCGCCCAGTACCAGGCGGCGGTCGATGCGGGTGGCGGTGGGCAGTTGCAGTGGCGCGCCGGTCAAGGTGCGCTGGCGCCTGGCCGCCACCACGAACGCCGGCAACGCGACCGCGATGGCGCCGCCCATCACGAATGCCAGCGACGGGTTCCACAGTCCGGCCAGGTCGAGAAAACCGAGTACCCGCGCCGGGTCGGTCATGCCGGAGACGATCAGGCCCAGGCCGAACACCAGGCCCACCAACAAGGAGATTAATATTTGCATGGTGCGCTCCTAGGCCAGCACGTGGCGCACGAGGTACACGGTAACGAAGCCGGCCAGCATGAAGATGGCCGTGGCCACCATCGAACGCGGCGAGCGGCGCGAGAGGCCGCACACGCCGTGGCCGCTGGTGCAGCCGGCGCCGTAGCGCGTGCCCAGGCCCACCAGCAGGCCGGCTGCGATCAGCACGACGTTATCTGCGGCTATCGTGACGGCCGGCAGGGGCGCCGTCAATGCATAGATTACGGGTGCGACGACCAGCCCGCCAATAAGGGCCGCGCGCCAGCCGATGTCGCCGCGCGCCGGCTTGAAGAGGCCACCGAGCAAGCCGCCCAGCACGCCGCTGATGCCGGCGATTTTGCCGTTGAATAAAATCAGTGCGGCGCAGGCGGCGCCGATCAGCAGGCCGCCGGCCAGCGCGCTCCACGGTGCGAAGTTGATCCAGTCTATCGTCATGAGAAACCTTTCGAAGGGATCAAATTGTAGCGGGTTCCTGCAAGGTGCACCGGGCAAGAAAAATGCCGCGACGGCTGGCACCGTGCGGCATTTCCGAAAGCGACGATCAGCTCGAACAATTACCTCAAAACTCTTCCCACTCGGCTTCCTTGACCTGGCTGGAGAATTTGGTTGCCGGGGCGGGTTTCGGTGCGCTGGCCAGTTGCCGCACCGGCGCTTTGACAGCCGGTTTGAGCGCAGCCACCGGCCGCGTCATCTTGCGCACCGGCGCCGCCGTGGCGGGTGAGGCCATCTCGTCCAGCTTGAACACGCTCACTGCCTGCGCCAGCTTGCCGGCCTGTTCCTGCAGGGCCGACGTGGCCGCTGCTGCTTCTTCCACCAGCGCGGCGTTCTGCTGGGTCACGGTGTCCATCGACGTGATCGCTTCGTTGATCTGTTCGATGCCCATTTCCTGTTCGCGGCTGGCGGTCGTGATTTCGCCGACGATGCTGGTGAGCTTGTGCACGCTGGCCACCACTTCGTCCATGGTCGTGCCGGCGGTGCTCACCAGCTTGTTACCGGCTTCCACTTTTTCCACCGAGTCGCCGATCAGCACCTTGATTTCCTTGGCCGCGCTGGCCGAACGCTGCGCCAGGTTGCGCACTTCCGACGCCACGACCGCGAAGCCGCGGCCCTGTTCACCGGCGCGCGCCGCTTCCACCGCTGCATTCAGCGCCAGGATGTTGGTCTGGAAGGCAATACCGTCGATCACCGAGATGATATCGACGATCTTGCTGGCGGACGTGTTGATCGACTCCATGGTGGCGACGACCTGCGACACCACGTCACCACCACGCACGGCAACTGCCGCAGCGGACTGCGCCAGCTGGTTGGCCTGACGCGCGTTCTCGCTGTTCTGCTTGACGGTGGAGGTCAGTTCTTCCATCGACGACGCGGTTTCTTCCAGCGCGCTGGCCTGTTCTTCGGTGCGCGAGGACAGGTCCATATTTCCGGTAGCGACTTCAGTGGTGGCCGTGGCGATTTCCTCGGTACCGTTGCGCACTTCGCCGACGATTTTCTTGAGGTTGTCGTTCATTTCCGCCAGCGAGGCCAGCAACATGCCGATCTCGTCTTTGGACGTGACCGTGATGCGGCTGGTCAGGTCGCCCGCCGCCACGGTGCGCGCCACGTCCACCGCGCGGTTGACGGGAATGGTGATCGAGCGCGTGATGATCACGCCGATGACGATTGCAGCGAGCGCCGCGATGGCAGAGAGAATCAGCGTGGACTTGATGGCGACGCTGCCGTGGTTGCGGGCCTCATCGGCCGAATCCTGCATCAGTTTTTCCTGGAACGCCACCATCGTCTTCAGCGCGTCGAAGAATTTGTTTTGCGGTGGGCGCAAATTTTTCAGCACGTACTGGCCTGCCGCTTCGGCCTGGCCGTCGCGCAGCAGTTTGACCGCGGCCTCACGCGCCTGGGCATAGCCGCCGCGTGTTTCAGTCAGTACGTCGAACAGGCGCCTGCCTTCGTCGCTATTGATCATGCCCTTGAATTGCTCCAGCGCCCTGGTGTTCTTTTGAACCGAATCTTCCAGCTTGGCAAGTGATGACGTCACCTCGGCCGGGTCATTGGCGCCGATGGTTGCATTGCGGATGAACCTGGCCTGGGCGTTGACTTCATCCTGGATCGACTTGGTCAGCATGACCTTCACATAGCGGTCTTCCAGCATGGTGTCGGTGGCGGCGTTGATGCTCTGGATGCGGCTGATCGCCATCGCGGCGACCATCACCAGCAACAACAGTACGATGCCGAAGCCGGCAGCAAGCCGGGTGCCGATTTTTAAATTCGAGATATTCATGTCTTTTCGCCGTAGGTAGTGCAAGGTGGGACGGAATCCCGAGGGCGAGGGGACGACTGTAAGCGCGCAGACCAGGAGCGGGGCGGGGCGCCTGGAACATCAGTTAAACGGTTGCAGACGAGTTTATTTAACTAATTGTCCCAGGGCAAGATATTGTTGATGAATGCTGATTATTGGTAGTCAGGCGTTGTTATTACGCTAGTGCCCAGCCCGCTAGCGTTTCGCCTGCTGCAAATCGAGCAGATAGACATCGTTCTCGCGCAGCGGCAGGCTGGTGGAAAAGCGTCCGTCGGCGCCCACCCGCACGGTCTTTTGCTCCGATGGTTTGCCGGTGGCCATGGCCTTCAGTGTCGTCACTTGCGGGCGGGTCAGCTGTTTGGGCGAACCCATTTTAATGTAGCCGGTATAGGCGTCGTTGCGCTGGTAGCCCACTTGCGAAACGGTCAGCGTGTAGGCGCCCGGTTTCAGCCCGCCCACGTTCACCGCCACCTTGCCCTTGTCCCTCGCTGGCAAGTCCTGGACGAAGTACTGCTGGTTGTTGATCTTCTCCGGCAGGGTATAGGTGTAATCCCACAGCAGCACTTGCGCGTTGCCTCTGGCGTCGGCGGTGGCGTACGAGCGGGCGTCGGTGTTTTTCAATTCGTTCGGCGCCAGCTGATTGAGGAACTGGTACGCAAAATAAGCGGGCTTCTTGATGCCCTGCGTGTTCATCAAGCCGAAGCCACCGTGGAACGCTTCGATGCGCGGTCCCGCTTCCTCGAAAATATCGGTGAAGACCCAGTACGACATCGACTGTGCGGCCGTACCTACCTGCTTGAGCTTTTGCAGGATGTACGCGGCCTGGTGATAGCTGTCGTGCGAAGGATCGGACGGCGTGTACGACGAACTCCACTCGGTATAGTGCAGCTCCAGCTTGGGCATGGCGGACGCGCCGATCTCCTGGCGGTTGCGCAGCACGTCGTTGCTGATCCCCCCATCGTCCTTGAGCAGAACCGTGCCGGTGGTGCCGTATTCGTCGAGGAAGCCTTGGCCCACGCCGTAGGTGTGGGTGCTGACGAAATCGAGCGGCACCTTGTTCTTGTCGGCGTAGGCGATGGTCTCGGGGATCCACGCGGCGCCGGCGGTGGCGGGACCGCCCACGCGGTAGCGTGCATCCACGCTCTTGATGGCGCGCGCGGCGTGCGCATACAGTTTGAAGTATTCATCCTGGGTGCCGGCCCAGAAGCCATCCAGGTTAGGCTCGTTCCACACCTCGAAGTACCAGCTGGCCACTTCGTCGGCGCCATAGCGCTCGGTCCAGTGCGCGGTGAGCGCCTTCACCAGCCGCTCCCACGCTTCGTAGCTCTTGGGCGGCGTGACGTTCCCGCGCCACCAGAAAATGGTCTTGTCGCCGCTGGCCATTTGCGACGGCATGAAGCCCAGTTCCACGAACGGTTTGACCTTGATGCTCAGCAGATAGTCGTACAGCGCGTCGATGTACTGGAAGTTGTAATGTTCCTTGCCCTGCGCATCGATACGATACACGCCCATGTCGTCGGTGAGCAGGCCGTGCATGCGGATGTATTTGAAGCCGGCGTCGCGCTTGATCTCGGCAAGCTGCTGCTGCCAGTCGGCGCGCAGGCCTTCGTTGGCACGGCCGGCGCCCACGGCAAAATTGAAGGTGGCCGGCAGCGGGCCGGCTACCTGTTTGACGTTGACGTCGATGACGCGGTCCTGCGCGAGGGTGTATGCCGGCGCCAGGACGGCGGCGGCCAATAATGTCAGTTGCGCGATTTTTTTGGTTTGCATTTGTCTCTCTCCATTGGTAGCACCATGTCCATGGGGTGCACCATTCTGAGAGAGACGCCTGGTCGCCGCAACACTGAAAATGCGTTTTCGCGGTTACGAAATTCGCCAAACGGTTACAGCATCGCTTCGGCGGGACCGAAGAATTCGTACCGCGCCTGCGCATCCGGCACGCCCAGCGCACGCAGGCTGGCTTTCACGCTGTGCATGAAGGCAGTGGGCCCGAGGAAGTAGGCATCGACATCGTTGGACGGCAGCCATTGCGCCAGCAGCTCTTGATCGAGGTAACCGGTGGCGTGCGGCGCCGCACCGGTGCCGTCGTGCGCCGCATAGCAGAAATGATGGTGCAGTTTGGGGTACTGGCCGGCCAGTGTTTCGATATGCTCGCGGAACGCGTACACCTGGCCGTTGCGGGCGGCGTGGATGAAGTGCACGGTGCGGTTGGCGCGCAGCGCGGCGGTCAGCATGGCCAGGGTGGGCGTGATGCCCACGCCGCCGCTGATTAAGACTACCGGCCGCTTAAAGATGGGGCGAATGTGTCGGGCGTGTCCGGTTGAATTGTCATTTACAACGGCGGATGGAAATACTATATTCATAAGTCTTCGCCAGCCCGGCGCGTCTCAAGAGAGGAATACCATGGCCATCCGCACGCTCACCGCCACCTGGACCGCTGCCCCCGGCAGCCTTGGCAGCGCCACCGCCGTCATCACGCTCGATACCGACCTGGTGACCACCACCCCGGGCGGCTCCATTCCCATCGCCCAGGTCCAGGACCTGACTGTGACCGTGCAGGGCGCGCGCGCCGGCAATGGCACCTTCGGCAAGGACGATTTCAACGCGGTGCAGTTCTACGCCGGCTTCCCGCTCGACTTCTCGCAGCCGCTGATCGGCCAGACCGGCGGCAGTGGCGGCCTCGCTTATGGCACGCCCGATGCGCAAGGCGGCGCCGGCGACTTCAACCTGCTCTCCGGCAGCAACGGCGAAGGGCCGGCCGGCGTGGCCGCGTTCACCCTGGCCACCAATGGCAGGAACGATCCGTCCGACGTGCTGGTCATCGCCTCCATTAATCCCTGAATCCTCCTGGCCGCTGCGCGTTATGGGCGGTGCGGCCAATATCATTCGTCCGCTTGGTGAATTTCGCAATTGCGGCAGCCGGTAGCTGCTTGCAGAATGAACGCAAAATAAAACCCAAGCGAGACAATCGATGACGTATTTCTCCCGCCGCGCGCGCGCCTTGTTTGCGAACGCGCACGCCAGCGCGCGCGCTGTGTTTGCGAGCGCACTGGCATGTGCTTTCGTCTGCGCCGGATCCGGTACCGGCTTCAGCACTGCGCTGGCCGCAACTCAGTCCGCAGCGCTGCCAGCCGCGCCCAGGCAACTGACGATCTATAACGGCGCGCCGCCTGCCGGCTTCCACCTCACCGTCGCCGATTCCGAATCGAGCAGCGTGCTGGCCGGCGCCACCGCCGCGGTCACGCCGCCGCCCGGCACGCCCACGCGCCAGGTCATCGCCACCCGCACCGGCAAGGAAATCGCCCTGCAATGGAAGGACGCCTGGTACGCCGCGTTGCGCGTCGATGGCGGCCAGCCGCTCGACTTGCGGCCATACGTGGAACGCGGCGTGCTGGCGCTGGATGTCAAGGTCGATGAACTGGCCAATGGCGGCCTGGCCTTCAAGGTTGGCTGCGGCGATCAGTGCCATCGCGCCGTCTCGTACGTGGTGCCGGCGCGCGCGGCGCAGGGCAAGGGCTGGCAAAAACTGTCGTATGCAATGAGCTGCTTCGTGCGCGATGGCGCCGATTTTTCCGCCGTCAAGCTGCCGTTCGCGCTGGAGGCCACCGGCGCCGGCAAGGTGTCCATCGCCAATGTGCGTTTCATCCGGCAGGCCAGGCCGACCATGGCATGTCCCGACTACCGCACCGCGTCGGTCACGCCCGATAAACTCAACGAATCGTGGTCCATCGGCTGGTGGACCGGCCGCCACGAACAAAAGCTCAAGGAGGCCGCTGCCTTGGGCAAAAAGGCGCAGGTGGTATTCATCGGCGACTCGATCACCGAGGGTTGGGAAAAGAGCGGTGCGCCAGTCTTCCGGCAGTATTACAAGCCGCTCGATGCGCTGGCGCTGGGCTTCGGCGGCGACCGCACCGAAAACGTCCTGTGGCGGCTGCAGCACGGCGAGGTCGATGGCCTCGCGCCGAAGGTAGCGGTGCTCATGTTCGGCACCAACAACACCGGCCATCGCAAGGAAAATCCGGTGACCACGGCAGCCGGCATCAAGCGCAATATCGACGAACTGCGCCAGCGCCTGCCGGACACCAAAATCCTGCTGCTGGCGATCTTCCCGCGCGGCGCCACGGCCGACGATGCGGAGCGGCGCCTTAATGACCAGGTCAACGCCATCATTGCCGGTTACGCGGACAATCGCCACGTGTTCTACCTCGATATCGGCGCATCGTTCCTGGCGCCGGATGGCACGCTGTCGAAGGACATCATGCCGGATCTGCTGCATCCGAACCAGAAGGGTTACGAGATCTGGGCGCGGGAAATGGCGCCGACGCTCGATAAATTGCTGGGCGGGCAAAGTGCCGGTGCTGCCACTGTCAGCGCAGCGAGAGCCCAGGCAGCCAGCGGTAATGCCACTTCTGGCGCCGGCTACGCCTGGCGCCCGGTCGCCATCGGCGGCAGCGGCTTCATCTCCGGCATCATCCCCAGCAAAACACAAAAAGACCTGATCTACCTGCGCACCGACGTCGGTGGCGCCTATCGCCGCAATGCCGCCAGCGGGCGCTGGGTCGCGTTGATGGACTGGGTGTCCGACAAGGAGACCGGCATCATGGGCGTGGAGTCGATCGCCACCGATCCGGCGTCACCGAACAAGCTCTATCTGTCCACCGGCATCGAGTACCTGAACGGCGGCGCCAGCGCCATCCTCAAGTCCGACGACTACGGCGACACCTTCACAAGAATCGACGTCACCAGCCAGTTCAAAATCCACGGCAACGGCATGGGGCGCGGTAACGGCGAGAAGCTGCAAGTCGATCCGGCCAACGGCAAAATTCTTTATATCGGCACGCGCGCCAACGGCATGTTCAAGAGCGTCGATGAAGGCCTGACGTGGCAGCACCTGGCGGGCCTGGACGTCACCACCACGCCGCCCAACAAGAACGGCGTGAGCTTCGTGGTGCTCGATCCGTCCAGCAAAAAAGACGGCGCAACGCAGCGCCTGTTCGCCGGCGTCTCGCGCTTCGGCAAGAACGGTCCGAACATGTATTTGTCCAACGACGCCGGCCGCACCTTCACGCCGATGGCCGGTGGCCCGGCACACCTGATGCCGCACCGCGCGGTGCTGGCGGACGGCGGCCTGGTGGTCACGTTTGCCAAGGGCGCCGGTCCGTGGGGCGACGTCGCCAACGGCGAAGGCCTGGAGGAGGGTGGCGTGTGGCGCTACGATATCGCGGCCGGCAAATGGCGCGACATCTCGCCGCCGCTCAACCGCGCCTACGCCGGCATTACCGTCGATCCGGCCAACCCGCAGCGCATGATCGTCTCCACCATCAATTACTACCGCTACTCCAAGGGCCGCATGGGCGACCAGTTCTTCGAGACGATCGACGGCGGCAAAAGCTGGAGCAGCATCGTCGATCAGGGCGTGAAAATAGATCCGAACGGCGTCAGCTGGATCGGCGGCAGCTTCATGCACTGGGCCGCCAGCATCGAGTTCGATCCGTTCGATGCCCGCTCGGTGATGGTCGTCTCCGGCAATGGCCTGTTCAAGTCCACCGATGTTCACGCCAAACCGGCGGTCTGGCAGTTCGATGACGATGGTATCGAGGAATCCGTACCGCTCAACCTGGTCAGCATCCCTGGTGGGCCGGTGATTTCGGCCATCGGCGATTACGACGGCTTCCGTCACAGCGATGTCACGCAGTACTCGCCGATCCACACGCCCAGCATGGGCACCACCTGGGGACTGGACTTTGCGGCGCAAAATCCGAACGTGGTGGCGCGCGTGGGCAGCGCCATGTACGTCTCGCGCGACATGGGCGTGACCTGGAAAAAGACCGCCAAACTGCATGGCGAGAAAGGGCAACTGGCGCTGAGCGCCGATGGCGCCACCATCGTCCACAGCCCGGAAAAATCCGCCACCAGCTACTACAGCCGCGATGGTGGCGACAGCTGGTCGCAGGTAGCAGGATTGAACGGCGCGCGGCCGGTGGCCGATCCCATGGACGCGAAACGCTACTACGCGGTGCAGGGTGCCACGTTCCTGGTCAGCCGCGACGGCGGCGCCTCGTTTGCGCCGGCCGCCACGCTGGCGTCGGCCACGCAAGCGCGGGCCGTGGTGCGCGCGGCGCCGGGACGGTTGGGTGACGTGTGGGTGCCGCTGTACGACGGCGGCCTGGTGCGCTCGGTCGATGCCGGCGCCACGTTCGCCAGCCTGCCGGGCGTCACTTACGCGGCCGCCGTCGGCTTCGGCAAGGCGGCGCCGGGCGCCGGCTATCCCGCCGTGTACATCTGGGGCACGGTAGGTGGCGTGCGCGGCGTGTTCCGCTCGACCGATGCCGGCGCGAGTGATACCGCCACGACATGGCTGCGCATCAACGACGACCAGCACCAATACGGCGGCCCGGGCGACGCCCAGTTCGTCGTGGGCGACGCAAATACCTTCGGCGTGGTGTACATGAGCACCGCCGGCCGTGGCATCGTTTTTGGCCGGCCTGCCGACAGCAAGGGAGAAAAACCGCCAGTCAACTGAATCCTGCAACAGGCGTTTGTACAAAGTAACAAGATTTCGCCTGAATTCCTCAGTTCGTGACGGAACCATGTCACAATACCCGTCGCGCCAAAAATCTGGCGTGCTGGATTGTGTCGTCCCGATAGAGGTGGTTGAAGATGCAGATGAAGTCTCATCGTATCGCACTGTTATTTAACGCAAACAAGATTTTCGACCGCGAAATCATCGCCGGCGTGGCCGCATACCTGGGCAGCACCCGTGCCGCCTGGGATTTGTTCCTGGAAGAGGATTTTCGCCTGCGCCTGTCCGGCCTCGAGAGCTGGCATGGCGACGGCATCATCGCCGATTTCGACGACCCCGCCGTGGCGGCGGCCCTGTCGCGCAGCCGCATCCCGGTCGTGGCCGTGGGCGGCTCGTACGCCGACGACAGCAGCTATCCCGACAGCCGCGTACCCTACGTGGCCACCGATAACTTCAAACTGATCAAACTGGCGCGCGACCACCTGATCGAAGCGGGCCTGCGCAATTTCGCCATGTTCAGCCTGCCGGAGGCGCAGGAAAACCGCTGGGCCCAGGAGCGCGAAAAGGGGTTCCGCACCCTGATGGCCGAAGACAAGATGGAAGCACAGGTCTATCGCGGCCTGGGCACCAGCGCCGCCGCCTGGGACGAAGCGGTGGAACAGCAGATCCAGTGGCTGCACAGCCTGCCCAAGCCGGTCGGCATCATCGCCGTGACCGACGCCCGCGCGCGCCAGCTGATGCAGGCCTGTATCATCGCCGGCATCGAGGTGCCGGAGCAGGTGGCGCTGATCGGCATCGACAACGACCCGCTGGCGCGCATGCTCACCCGTATTCCGCTCAGCTCCGTGATCCAGGGCGCGCAGGAGATGGGCCGCACCGCCGCCCAGCTGCTCGACCAGATGCTGCACGGGGCGCGCCTGCAGGGCACGCGCGTGCTGGTGCCGCCGATCGGCATCAATATCCAGACGTCCACCCGCCACGAAGCGCCCAAGCACCCGCACGTGATGCGCGCGCGGCACTTCATCCGCCAGTATGCGTGCCAGGGCATCAAGACCCACCAGGTGGCCGAGTACGTCGGCATTTCGCGCTCGTCGCTGGAATCGTACTTCCGCCAGGAGCTCGATTGCAGCGTGCACGACGTGATCCTGCGCTTCAAGCTCGACGCGGCGACCGAGATGCTGGCCCGGGGCGACCGGTCGATCTCGGACGTGGCGCTCAGTTGCGGCTTCACGTCGGTGCAGTATATGCACGCGGTATTCAAGCGGGAGCTCGGGTGCACGCCGCGCGCATACCAGGATCAAGCCAAAGATCAGGCCAGAGATCGGGCCAAGGCAGGCCAGGAGCAGGCCTGCGCGTAAATCATGACCGCGCTTGGTGAGTTTCATAATTGCCGCCCCCGGGGAATCGGGTCAAAATCCTCTCGCAGTTTGCCTGCATGCCTGGAGAGAGAGAGACCTTGGAAAATAATATCAATGCAATGCTGCCGGACGACTTGAGCCGCGCAGTGATGGTAGGCCGTGTGTGGTGTCATGATGGCCCCTGCGTGGTCGCGGTACGCAATGGCGAGGTGTTCGACATCTCCGGCCATGCCCATACCATGTCGGACCTGCTCGAGCGCGACGACGCCCTCGACATCGCGCGCAGCGCGCCCGGCCCGTCGCTCGGCCCGGTGCAGCAACTGCTCGCTCGTGCAATCGACCGCAACGCCGGTAACAACGGCCCGCAACTGCTGGCGCCCTGCGACCTGCAGGCCGTGAAAGCCTGCGGCGTGACGTTTGCCGTCAGCCTGCTGGAACGCGTGATCGAAGAGCAGGCCAAGGGCGTTCCTGCCCGCGCCGCCGAACTGCGCGCCGAGATCCAGACCATCATCGGCTCCGACCTGTCGGCGATCCGCCCCGGTTCGGACGAAGCGCAAAAGCTCAAGGAAAGCCTGATCGCGCGCGGCATCTGGTCGCAGTACATGGAAGTAGGCATCGGCAAGGACGCCGAAGTCTTTTCCAAGTCGCAGCCGATGGCGTCCGTCGCCAGCGGCGCCGACGTCGGTCTGCACCCGGATTCGAAATGGAACAACCCCGAGCCGGAAATCGTCCTGGCCGTCAACAGCCGCGCCCAGGTGCGCGGCGCCACGCTGGGCAACGACGTCAACCTGCGCGACATCGAAGGCCGCAGCGCCCTGTTGCTGGGCAAGGCCAAGGACAACAACGGCTCGTGCGCGATCGGCCCGTTCATCCGCCTGTTCGACGAACACTTCACCATCGACACCGTGCGCAACGCCGAAGTGCGCATGCTGATCGAAGGCCATGACGACGACTTCCGCCTGGAAGGCAGCAGCCGCATGCGCGAAATCAGCCGCGATCCGCTCGACCTGGTCGCCCAGACCTGCGGCCCGCACCACCAGTACCCGGACGGCTTCATGCTGTTCCTGGGGACGATGTTCTCGCCGATCAAGGACCGCGATGCGGCCGGCGGCGGCTTTACGCACCACCTGGGCGACCGCGTCACTATCGCCACGCCGTCGCTGGGCGCGCTGGTCAACACCGTGCAGCGCAGCGACCAGATCACGCCGTGGACATACGGCACCCGCGCGCTGCTCAACCAGGCTCGCGGCACGGCTGTTGCCGCGCCGAGCGCCGCGCAACCGAAATCGGGCACCACGTTCGAGCAGCCGGTTTACCCTAGCCTGGCCGGCAAGCGCGTGGTCGTCACCGGTGGCGGCAGCGGTATCGGCGCCGGCATGGTGGAAGCGTTTGCCCGCCAGGGGGCGCGCGTGCACTTCCTCGACATCGCCGATGCCGATTCGCGCGCACTGGAAGCCAATCTGGCCGGCCTGGCCGTGCCGCCGGTGTACCTGCCATGCGACCTGACCAACCTGGAGACGGTGGCGAAAGTGTTTGCCGCCATCGGCCCGGTCGATGTCCTGATCAACAACGCCGCCAACGACGACCGCCACTCGCTGGCCGAGGTCACCCCGCAGTACTGGGAAAACCGCATGGCCGTCAACCTGCGCCACCAGTACTTCTGCGCCCAGGCCGTGGCGCCCGCCATGCAGGCGCAAGGCGATGGCGTGATCCTGAACTTCGGTTCGATCTCGTGGCACCTGGCGCTGCCGGACCTGACCCTGTACATGACCGCCAAGGCAGCCATCGAAGGCATGACGCGCGGCCTGGCCCGCGACCTGGGACCGCACAATGTGCGCGTCAACTGCATCGTGCCCGGCGGCGTGCGCACGCCGCGCCAGGAAGCGCTGTGGCACACGCCGGAAGAGGAACAGCGTATCCTGGCCGGTCAATGCCTCAAAGCACGCGTGGAGGTCGACGACGTGGCGGCGCTGGCGCTGTTCCTCGCATCCGACAGCGCTCGCCGTTGCAGCGGCCGAGATTACTATGTCGATGCCGGCTGGTACGGAGCGTAACGCGATGAGCCAAGACAAAATGAGCAATGACCTCAGCGAGGTGAACGACATGAGCAAGCGCGTCGTCGGCGAAGCGCCGCGCCGCTACCGCTCGCAGGACTGGTTCGACAATCCCGACCACATCGACATGACCGCGCTGTACCTCGAGCGCTTCATGAACTACGGGATCACGCCGGAAGAGCTGCGCTCGGGCCGCCCGATCATCGGCATCGCCCAGAGCGGCAGCGACATCAGCCCGTGCAACCGCATCCACCTGGAGCTGGCCAAGCGCGTGCGCGACGGCATCCGCGACGCGGGCGGCATCGCCATGGAGTTCCCGCTGCACCCGATTTTCGAGAACTGCCGCCGGCCCACCGCCGCCATCGACCGCAACCTGGCCTACCTGGGCCTGGTCGAAATTTTGCACGGCTACCCGATCGACGCGGTGGTGCTCACCACCGGCTGCGACAAGACCACGCCAGCGCAGGTGATGGCCGCATCGACCGTCGATATCCCCGCCATCGTGCTGTCCGGCGGACCGATGCTCGACGGCTGGTTCGAGGGCGAGCTGGCCGGTTCCGGCGCGGCGATCTGGAAGGGGCGCCGCCAACTGGCCGCCGGCACCATCGACAACGAAAAATTCCTGCAGATCGCGGCCGCTTCGGCGCCGTCGGCAGGGCACTGCAACACCATGGGCACGGCATCGACCATGAACGCGATTGCCGAAGCGCTGGGCATGTCGCTCACAGGCTGCTCGGCGATTCCTGCGCCGTATCGTGAACGGGGCCAGATGGCCTACGAGACCGGTCGCCGCATCGTGGAGATGGCCAAGCGCGACATCAAGCCATCGAGCATCCTCACGCGCGACGCCTTCCTCGACGCCATCGTCACCAACGCAGCGATTGGCGGCTCCACCAACGCCCAGCAGCACATCGTCGCCATGGCGCGCCACGCCGGTGTGGAACTCAAATCGAGCGACTGGATGGAATACGGCCATGCCGTGCCGCTGCTGCTCAATATGCAGCCGGCCGGTAAATTCCTCGGCGAGCGTTTCCACCGCGCCGGCGGCGTGCCGGCCGTGATGTGGGAACTGGAGCAGCAGGGCATGCTGCGCTCGGACCGCGCCACCGTCACCGGCCGCACCATGCGCGAAAACCTGGCGGGGCGCGAGACCGTGGACCGCGAAGTGATCTACCCGTTTGCGGCACCACTGAAAGCCGACGCCGGCTTCTTCGTTTTGAAGGGCAACCTGTTCGATTTCGCCATCATGAAAACGTCGGTGATTTCGGAAGCCTTCCGCGCGCGGTATCTGAGCGAGCCTGGTCGAGAAAACGTTTTCGAGTGCCGCGCCATCGTGTTCGACGGTTCCGGCGACTACCACGCCCGCATCAACGATCCGGCTTTGGAAATCGATGAAGACTGCATTTTGGTCATCCGTGGCGCCGGCCCGGTGGGCTGGCCCGGTTCGGCCGAGGTGGTCAACATGCAGCCGCCCGATGCGCTGGTCAAGCGCGGCATCAACTGGCTGCCGACGCTGGGCGACGGCCGCCAGTCCGGCACGTCCGACAGCCCGTCGATCCTCAATGCATCGCCCGAAAGTGCCGTGGGCGGCGGCCTGGCGTGGCTGCGCACCGGCGACCGTATCCGCGTCGATCTGAACGCCGGCCAGTGCGATGCGCTGGTGCCGGCAGCGGAATGGGAAGAACGCAAGAAAGGCGAGATTCCTGCCTACCCTGCCAGCCAGACGCCGTGGCAGGAAATTTACCGCAGCACGGTAGGCCAGATGGAACATGGTGCGGTGATGGAACTGGCGGTACCATACCGCGCAGTGGCCGACACCCTGCCGCGCCACAACCACTAGGAACCACAGCCGGGCGCAGACCCGGCGTTCACCGAATACTCACAGGAGACAAAGCAAATGAAAAAATTACTTACTTCCGCCGCCGTCGCGGTCATGCTGGTGTGCGCAGGCGGCAACGCCATGGCGGACGCCAAGAACCCGAAAATCGGCTTCTCGATCGACGACCTGCGCCTCGAGCGCTGGGCGCGCGACCGCGACTACTTTGTCGCCGCCGCCGAGAAGCAGGGCGCCAAGGTGTTCGTGCAATCGGCCGACGCCAGCGAGCAGCGCCAGATCGCCCAGATCGAAAACCTGATTTCGCGCGGTGTCGATGTGCTGGTCATCGTGCCGTACAACGCCACGGTGCTCAACAACGCCATCCGCGAAGCGAAAAAGGCCAAGATCAAGGTGGTGTCGTACGACCGTCTGATTCTCAATGCCGATGTCGATGCCTACATCTCTTTCGATAATAAAAAGGTGGGCGAGCTGCAGGCCAAGGGCGTGCTGGCCGTCAAACCGAAGGGCAATTACTACCTGCTGGGCGGTGCCCCTACCGACAACAACGCCAAGATGCTGCGCGAAGGCCAGCTGGCCGTGCTGCAGCCGCTGATCGACAAGGGCGACATCAAGGTCATCGGCAAGCAGTGGGTGAAGGACTGGAGCCCGTCCGAGGCGATGTCGATCATCGAAAACGCCCTGACCGCCAATGGCAACAAGCTCGATGCCGTGGTCGCGTCCAACGATGCCACCGCCGGTGGCGCAGTGCAGGCGCTGGCCTCGCAAAAACTCGACGGCAAGGTGGCCGTGTCGGGCCAGGATGCCGATCTGGCCGGCGTGCGCCGCGTGATCGCCGGCACCCAGACCATGACGGTCTACAAGCCATTGAAGCTGATCGCCACCGAGGCGGCCAACCTGTCGATCCAGCTGGTGCGCGGCGAGAAGCCGGCCTTCAACGCCAAGATCAACAACGGCTTCAAACAGGTCGATACGCGCCTGCTGGAACCGACCTTGCTGACCAAGGCCAACGTCGATACCGTCGTCACCGACGGCTTCTACACCAAGGCCCAGCTGGCCGCCAAGTAAGCCATATCAAGACAGGGCGCTGCCTGCGCCCGGAGGGCATGCGCCGCATGCCCTCCCATCACCACCTCTGCGAGAACTTTGTATGTCCGGCTATTTGCTAGAAATGAAGGGCATCGCCAAAAAATTTGGCGGTGTCCCCGCGCTCGACGGCATTGACCTGACCCTGATGCCGGGTGAGTGCATCGGCTTGTGCGGCGAGAACGGCGCCGGCAAATCGACGCTGATGAAAGTGCTGTCCGCCGTGTACCCGCATGGCACCTGGGACGGCCAGATTTTAATGGACGGCAAGCCGCTCGAAGCGCACTCGATCCGCGAGAGCGAGGCGGCCGGCATCGTCATCATCCACCAGGAACTGATGCTGGTGCCCGAGCTGTCGGTCACTGAAAATCTCTTCCTCGGCAACGAGATCACGCTGCCCGGCGGGCGCATGGATTATCCGGCCATGAACCAGCGCGCCGAAGCGCTGCTCAAGGAACTCAATCTGAACGACGTCAACGTGGTGCTGCCGGTATCGACCTACGGCGGCGGCCACCAGCAGCTGATCGAGATTGCCAAGGCGCTCAACAAGAACGCCCGCGTGCTGATCCTCGACGAGCCGTCGTCGTCGCTCACCGCCAACGAAATCGCGGTATTGCTCGACATCGTGCGCGGCCTGAAAGCCAAGGGCGTGGCGTGCGTGTACATCTCGCACAAGCTCGACGAAGTGGAAGCGATCTGCGACACCATCGTGGTGATCCGCGACGGCAAGCACATCGCCACCACGCCGATGGACAAGATGGACGTCAACCAGATCATCGCCCAGATGGTGGGCCGCGAGATGAGCCAGATGTATCCGTCGCTCGAACGCACGCCGGGCGAGGTGGTGTTCGAAGCGCGCAACGTCACCTGCTGGGACGTCGATCGTCCCGAGCGCCGGAAGGTCGATAACGTCTCGTTCTCGCTGCGCCGGGGCGAGATCCTCGGCATCGCCGGCCTGGTGGGCGCGGGCCGTACCGAGCTGGTGACGGCGCTGTTCGGCGCCTACCCGGGCCGCTGCGAGGCCGAGGTGTGGCTCGACGGCCGGCGCATCGACAGCCGCACGCCATTGAAGGCGATCCGCTGCGGGCTGGCGCTGGTGCCCGAAGACCGCAAGCACCACGGCATCGTGCGCGACATGGACGTGGGCCAGAACATCACCTTGTCGGTGCTGGGGCGCTTTGCGCGCTTCACGCGCATCGACCGCGAGGCCGAACTGGCGGTGGTGAGCGAGGAAATCGCCCGCCTGGGACTGAAGACGGCCAGCCCGTTCCTGTCGATCACGTCGCTCTCGGGCGGCAACCAGCAAAAGGCCGTGCTGTCCAAGATGCTGCTGACCCGCCCGAAGGTGCTGATCCTCGATGAACCGACGCGCGGCGTGGACGTGGGCGCCAAGTTCGAAATCTACAAGCTGATGCTGGAACTGGCCGCGCAGGGCATGTCCATCATCATGGTGTCGTCGGAACTGGCCGAGGTGCTCGGCGTGTCCGACCGCGTGCTGGTGATGGGAGAAGGAAAGCTGCGCGGCGATTTCGTCAACGACAACCTGAGCCAGGAAACCGTGCTGGCGGCAGCACTTACGCATTGAACCCCGAGTACAAAGAACCCATGCAAACCACCAATCTCAAACAACTGTTCACGCAGTATAAAATCCTGGCGCTCTTGATCGCGATCGCCATCATCTGGGCCTTCTTCAGCTGGAAGACCGAGGGCGGTTTTACCTCGCCGCGCAATCTCTCGAACCTGATGCGGCAGATGGCGGTGACCGGCATCGTCGCCTGCGGCATGGCGTTCGTCATCATCGCCGGCGAGATCGACCTGTCGGTCGGCTCGCTGCTTGGCCTGCTGGGCGGCATCGCGGCGGTGCTCGATGTCACGCACGGCATGCCGCTGCCGGCCACCATCGCCGTGGTGCTGGCGTGCGGCCTGGTACTGGGCCTGTTCAACGGCTACCTCACGGCCTACAAGGGCATACCGTCGTTCATCGTGGGGCTGGGCGGCATGCTGGCCTATCGCGGCATCGTGCTCGGTGTGACCGGCGGTTCGACCGTGGCGCCGGTGTCGGAACCGCTGGTACACCTGGGGCAGGGCTACCTGTCGCCGCAGATGGGCGTGGTGCTCGGTGTCGCGCTGTTTGCGCTGGCGGCGGTGCTCACGCTGCGCCAGCGCGCCAGCCTGGCGCGCCACGGTTTGCCGGTACACCCGGTATGGCAGGACGCGCTGCGCCTGGCCGCGATTGGTGCCGTGCTGTTCGCGTTCGTACGCACCCTGAACAGCTACGAGGGCATTCCGTTGCCGGTGCTGCTGTTGCTGGCGCTGCTGGGCATCTTCAGCTACGTGGCCACCCAGACCGTGTTCGGCCGCCGCATCTACGCGGTGGGCAGCAACATGGAGGCGACCCGGCTGTCCGGTGTGAACGTGCAGGCGGTCAAGCTCTGGATCTTCGGCTTGATGGGGTTGATGTGCGCGCTGGCGGGCCTGATCAACACCGCGCGCCTGGCCGCCGGCTCGCCGTCGGCCGGCACGTCGGGCGAGCTCGATGCAATCGCCGCCTGCTTCATCGGCGGCACCTCGATGCGCGGCGGCTCCGGCACCGTGTACGGGGCGCTGATCGGCGCGCTGGTGATGGCCAGCCTGGACAACGGCATGTCGATGCTGGACGTGGACAGCTACTGGCAGATGATCGTCAAGGGCGCGATTCTGACGCTGGCGGTGTGGGTGGACGTGGCCACACGTTCAGCGCGCAGATAGTTCATTTGTCGCGTAAATAAGCCGCTTGTTTAGTAGACGGCCCGCAACAGTGGGCCGTTTGCGTTGTTGTTGTCGGAACTATGCGACGCTTGCTCATTATCATTCGTCCGCTTGGTGATTTTCGCAATTGCCGCACGATTGGGTAACTTGCAAAATCTTTGTATAGATTCGTCAGGTCCGCGGCATCCCCGGCCCGAGTCACCGGACGATAAAAAATAACGACGAGCGAGACACACCCAATGACGATCAAGCCTGCTGCGCCATCGAGCGCCAGCGCCCTTGTGCACTGCTTTGCAAACGATTTCACGCGCAGCATTGCTGCATACCACCTGTCGTAGTCCAGCACTGCCACAGTGCTGCAGCAGCACCAATGAGGCCGCAGAGCCTTGATCAAACCGTATAACCTTGGAGAGCACAGATGAACCGCAATTTTAAAAAGACCGCTATTGCCATGGGCCTGGCCCAGATGGCACTGATGCTGGGCGCCGCACAGGCCCAGGAGCAGGCCCAAACCCAGGCCCAACCTGCCGGCAACGAGGCGACCGTCAACACGGCCGCCGCGCCGGCGGGCGCGCCGGTGGCCGTGATCGTGACCGGCCAGCGCGCGGCGCTGCAGTCGGCACAGAAAATCAAGCAGAACGCCGACGAGGTGGTCGACTCGATCGCCGCCGACGATATCGGCAAGCTGCCGGACCGCTCGGTGACCGAGGTACTGCAGCGCGTCTCGGGCGTGACCATCGACCGCGCCATGGCGCGCAGCGATCCCGATCACTTCTCGGTCGAAGGCTCCGGCGTGTCCGTGCGTGGCCTGAGCTATGTGCGCTCCGAACTCAATGGCCGCGATTCGTTCTCGGCCAACGGCGGCCGGTCGCTCAACTTCGAAGACGTGCCGCCGGAGCTGATGGCCGGCGTGGACATCTACAAGAACCCTTCGGCCGAACAGGTGGAGGGCGCGATCGGTGGCCTGATCAACCTGCGCACCGCCATGCCGTTCGATTACAAGGGCTTCAAGGCCGCCATTTCCGGTTCCGCGACCCACTCCGAACTGCGCAAGGGCAAAGCCTCGCCGTCGTACTCGGGCATGGTCTCCAATCGCTGGAAAACCCCGATCGGTGAAATCGGCGCGCTGGTCGACCTGGCGTATTCGGAATCGGCCACCCGCACCGACGCCGTCCAGGTCGAGCCGTACTACCAGATCCAGGACAATGGCCGCACCGTGTGGGTGCCGAAGGGCGCGCAATGGCGTTCGCTCAACTTCGACCGCACCCGCGAAGGCGCGTACGGCGCGCTGCAGTGGAAGCCAAGCAGCACCCTGACCACCGGACTGACCTTCTTCAAGTCAAAGTACAAGATGCAGTGGGACGAGCAGGCAATTTTTGGTTCGGCCGATCCGTATGCGATCAAGGTCATCGATGGCGAGTATGGCGACAACGGCGCACTGCTCAAGGGCACACTGACCAACACCGACCCGGCCAAGGGAATCAACTTCAACAACGACACCCGTACCGCCTGGCGCAAGTCCGACACCACCGACATTTCGTGGAACGCGCGCTGGCGTCCGAACGACCGCTGGACCATCGTTACCGACCTGCAGAAGATCCGCGCCAACACCCGCAGTGTGGATTCGACCGTTGCCACCGGCCTGAAAATGCCGAAGGAGCAGCTGGACCTGACCGGCAGCGTGCCGTCGATCACGTTCGATGCGGCCGACCGCGCCTACCTGGCCAACCCGAACAACTATTACTGGGCGTTTACGATGGAGCACCTGGACCGCGCGAAAGCCGAGTCCAAGGCAGGCAAGATCGACCTCAAGTACGACTTTGACAGTCCGATCCTGCGCGACGTCCGCTTCGGCGCGCGCCTGACCGACCGCGATTCGACGACCGAGAATTCGAACCCGAGCTACAACTGGCAAGGGATTACCCAGGACTGGATGGGCGGCCTGCAGGGCAAGCTGGCCTACCTGGGCGATCCGCGCTTCTCCGGCTCGACCAACGTCCACTCGTTCAACAATTTCTTCAACGGCAAAATCGACGTGCCGGCCGTGGCCTTCCCCGACGTTTCGCTGGCCCAGGGCTACCCGGACAGCTATGCCAAGCTGCACTCGTACCGTGGCATCCTGTGCGCGGAAAACGGCACCACCTGCGACCCGTGGAACCAGGCCACGTTCGGCGGCGATCCGCGCGGTGTCAACCAGCAGTCGGAAAAAACCAAGGCCCTGTACGTGCAAACGCGCTTCGGCTTCGACGACCTGAAATACCCGATCGACGGTAACGTCGGCCTGCGCATGGTGAAGACCGATTCGCACGCCAACGGCTACACGCTGTTCAGCTCCTCTGCCGCGCCAGGCCCCGGCATCCCGGTCATCGTGCCGTTTGCCCGTCCCGAGAACTTCGACAACTCGTACCGCAACTGGCTGCCCAGCCTGAACCTGCGCCTGAAAGCGACCGACACGCTGCAGTTCCGTTTCGCCTTCGCTTCGGCGCTGTCGCGTCCCGATCCGTCGCAGCTGCAGGCGTACACCAAGCTCACCCAAAGCGTGGACAACAACTCGCAGGTTGTCAGCTACACCGGCGAAGCCGATGGCAATCCGAACCTGCGGCCGATCACCGCCAAGCAGGTCGACCTGACCGCCGAATGGTATTTCTCGCCGGTGGGCTCGATAACGCTGGCCGTGTTCAACAAGCGCCTCAAGGACGTCATCGTCAAGCAGACCACCATCAACCAGCTGCCCGACACCGCTGGCGTGATGCACGACTTCACCACCACGTCGCCGGTCAACGGCGCCAAGGGGCGTGCCCGCGGGTTCGAGCTGGCTTACCAGCAGTACTTCGACAAGCTGCCAGGCGCCTGGTCGGGCCTGGGCATCCAGGGTAACTTCACCTTCGTCGACAGCGAACGCACCCTGTACAACGGCGTGTACTCGCAGTACTGCACCAGCACCGCTGGCGCGGCCAACCTGAACCTGAACCTGAACGGCTGCGATACCAACGGCACCACCTTCGGCAACCTGCCGCTGGAAAACCTGTCGCGCCAGTCGTACAACGTGGCCCTGATGTACGACAAGGGACCATGGTCGGCGCGCATGGCCTACAACTGGCGTTCGAAGAGCCTGCAGGCGGTCAACGTGAGCGGCACCAACGGCACCGATGGTACCGACACCAATCCGGCCAGCCCGACCGTCGGTCAGCACAACGTGGCATGGGGCTTGCCTACCTGGGCGGACGACTACGGCCAGGCCGATGCGTCGGTGTCGTACAAGATCAATGACCGCATCCAGATCGGCCTCGAAGCGCAGAACCTGACCGATTCCAAGTACAAGATCCTGATGCAGCAGAGTACCGGTATGATGGGCCGCTCATGGTTCTCGTCGGGCCGCCGCTACACCGCCCGTCTGACCTACAACTTCGAATAAGGAACGCACCGCATGAAAACAACCGCCCGCCAGCTAGTCGTATCGCTTGGTTTGACAATATGGGTCGCAGCTGGCGCGGCGGCCGCGCCGATTCCGGAACTGGTGCAAAAAGATGGCCGCCATGCGCTGATGGTGGACGGCGCGCCGTTTGTCATGTTTGGCGGCCAGGCCCAGAACTCCAGCAATTATCCGCTGGCGCTGGACAAGGTGTGGGCGGCCATCAAGGACGCCAACGCCAACACGCTGGAAATCCCGGTGGCGTGGGAGCAGATCGAAGCGGTCGAAGGCAAGTTCGATTTCAGCTATGTCGATACCCTGGTGGCCCAGGCGCGCAAGCACAAGGTGCGCCTGGTGCTGCTGTGGTTTGGCACCTGGAAAAACACTAGTCCCAGTTATACGCCGGAGTGGGTCAAGTTCGACAACTCCCGCTTCCCGCGCATGGTCGATCAGCAGGGCAAACCGATTTACTGCCTGTCGCCGCAAGGCGAGGAAACCCTCAAGGCCGACAAGAAGGCGTTTGTCGCGCTGATGGCGCACATCAAGAAGATCGACGATGTACAGCGCACCGTGATCATGATGCAGGTGCAGAACGAGGTGGGCACCTACGGCTATGCGCGCGACTATGGTGCGAAGGCCGAGGCGCAGTTCAACGGTCCGGTGCCTGCCGAAGTGTTAAAACGTAAAAAGTCGCCGGTGGCGCTGGCGGCTACCGGCACCTGGAAGCAGGTGTACGGCGACTACGCCGACGAGTACTTCCACGCATACTCGGTGGCCAGGTACATCGGCGAGATCGCCAAGGCGGGCCGCGACGTGTACAACCTGCCCATGTACGTCAACAACTCGATCCGCGATTCGCTCGAAGAGCCGGTCAAGCCCTGGAACAAGAATTTCGCCAGCGGCGGTCCCACGTTCGACGTGATCGACATCTACAAGGCTGCAGCGCCGGCGATCGACTTTGCCGCGCCCGACATCTACAACCCGGAATGGCGCAAGTTCGTCGCCACGCTCGACAAGTTCCAGCGGCCCGACAACGCGCTGGCCGTGCCGGAGATGAGCAACGGCGCCGACTACGTGCGCTATGCCTACCTGGTGATCGGCCGCGGCGCCATCAACTTTTCGCCGTTCGGTATCGACTACGCCGACTACAGCAATTTCCCGCTCGGCCACAAGGCCACTGACAAGACCATGACGGCTGCCTACGGCAAGATCTTCGGCGCGTTCCGGCCGATGGAGCGCCAGTGGTCGAAGTGGGCGTTCGAGGGCCGCACTTACGGCGTGGCCGAGGGTGACGACCGCCAGCCGCAAAAGCTCGCGCTCAAGGGCTGGAATGCCACCATCTCGTTCCGCGAATGGCAGTTCGGCGAAGCGCAGTACTTCAAGGACGTGAAGGACCTGCCGGCCAATACCGAGAAGCCCAACGGCGGCGTGGCGATCGCGCAGATCGCCGACAATGAATTCATCATCGTCGGCCAGCACGCGCGGGTAAAGATCGACAACGCGGAAGGCAAGCCGACCATGTGGGCGCGCGTGGAAGAGGGGCGGTATGATGCCTCCGGCAAGTGGATCATGGAACGTAACTGGAATGGCGACCAGACCGACTATGGCCTCAACCTGACCGGCAATCCGGTGGTGTTGAAGGTCAAGGTCGGTACGTACTAACTATAAAAACTCAGGAGAACACATGCAATTCAAAGCAATCGTGCCCGCGGCGTCCTGCCTGGCGGTGCTGATCTCCGGCCACGCAATGGCCGGCACCTTCGAGAAGACCGCCACCGGCGTCGTCGTCAAGCCCGACAGCGGCGCCAAGGAAGTGCGCCTCGAAGTCATGAACGACAACATCATCCACGTCGTCAAGACCGACCAGGCGGGCAAGCAGCTCACGCCGTCGCTGATGACCGTGGCCGCTCCTGTTAGCGGTAACTTTGCAGTCACCGCGCAAGGCAAGGACAAGGTCACGCTGAAGGCCAAGAAAATTTCGGTGGCGGTCTCGCTGGCCACTGGCCAGGTGCAGTTCTTCAACGCCGCCGGCAAAGCGTTCCTGACGCAAGCTGCGGAGAACATGACGCCGGTGGAGGTGGGCGGCAAGCCGTTCATGGCGGTCACGCAAGGCTTCAACCACGGTACCAAGGACGCCTACTACGGCCTGGGCCAGCACCAGAACGGCCAGATGAACCTCAATGGTGAAGACGTGCTGCTCATGCAGCACAATATGGTCATCGCCGTGCCGTTCGTGGTCTCCGATAAAAACTACGGCGTTTTGTGGGACAACAATTCGATCTCGCGCTTCGGCGATCCGAAGCCGTATGGCTTCCTGTCGCGCGACCTGAAACTGGCGGACGCCGACGGCAAGGCCGGCGGTCTGACCGCGCGCTACTACGTGGACGACAAGCTGGTACTGACGCGCCAGGAAAAGGACATCGATTACCAGTACCTCAAGGATGTGGCCGAAAACTGGCCGAAGGAACTGGGTGACCCGAAAAAAGCAGTCGGCGTGAAAGTGGTGTGGGACGGTACGCTGACCTCCGACAAGCCGGGCGTGCACAAGATGCAGCTGTATTCGTCGGACTATGCCAAGCTCGATATCGACGGCAAGCAGATCATGGACGTGTGGCGCCAGGGCTGGAACCCTTGGTACCACAACTTCGAACTGACATTCGAAGCCAACAAGCCGGTCAAGCTGCACCTCGAATGGAAACCGTCGGGCGGCATGATCGCCATGACCCACAACGATCCGCTGCCGGCGCCGGAACGCCACTCGCTGACCTTCTCGTCGGAAGTCGCGCAGAGCATCAACTACTACGTCATCAATGGCGAGACCAGCATCGACAAGGTGATCGCCGGCTACCGCCACCTGACCGGCGAAGCGCCGATGATGCCGAAATGGTCGTACGGCCTGTGGCAGTCGCGCCAGCGCTACGAGACCCAGGAGCAGCTGCTGGGCGTACTCAAAGAGTATCGCAAGCAGGGCTGGCCGATCGATAACATGGTGCAGGACTGGTTTTACTGGCCGCAGGACGGCTGGGGTTCGCACGACTTCGACAAGGCGCGCTTCCCGAATCCGAAAGGCATGGTGGACGAAGTCCACAAGAACAATGCGCGCGTGATGATTTCGATCTGGGGCAAGTTCTACGAGAACACCAAGAACTACCAGGAACTGAACAAAGCCGGCTACATGTGGACCAAGAATGTCGAAAACGGCGACCTTGACTGGGTGGGACCGGGCTACAAGAACAGCCACTACGACCCGTACACCAAGGGCGCGCAGGACATGTACTTCCGCCAGATGAAGCCGAAGCTGGTGGACCTGGGCTTCGACGCCTGGTGGATGGACAATACCGAACCTGACGTGCTGTCCAACACCCGCCTGGAAGACTTCAAAAAGCTGATCGGACCGACCGTGTATGGCGCCGGTGAAGTCACGTTCAACCCGTACAGCCTGGTGCACACCGAGGGCTTCTACAACCACCTGATCAAGGATCAGCCGCAGAAGCGCCAGTTCATCCTGTCGCGTTCGGGCTTTGCCGGTATCCAGCGCAACGGTACTGCGCTGTGGAGCGGCGACACCGTCGGCCGCTGGAACAACCTGTACGACCAGATCTCGGCCGGTGTGCAGATTTCGATGTCGGGCATCCCGAACTGGACCCACGATATCGGCGGCTATGCGCAGGAAGTGCGCTTCCAGACCGGCGACGTGGGCTCGGCCCAGGAAAACCGCGTGGTGGCCGCCAACCAGGGCACGCCGGAAGACCTCAAGGAATGGCGTGAGCTGAACCTGCGCTGGTGGCAGTTCGGCGCGTTCTCGCCGCTGTTCCGCTCGCACGGCGAAGTGGTCAAGCGCGAGATCCACATCATCTCGCCGGAAGGCTCGCCGATGCGCGAATCGATGGTCTGGTACGACAAGCTGCGCTACCGCCTGATGCCGTACATTTACTCGACCGCCGCCACCACCCACCACGAGTCGGGCACCATCATGCGCGGCCTGGTGATGGACTTCCCCGAGGACGACGCGGTCAAGAACATCGCCGACCAGTACCTGTTCGGCCACAGCTTCCTGGTGGCGCCCGTGTACGAATACGGCGCGCGCGAACGCAAGGTGTACATGCCCAAGGGTGCGGACTGGTACGATTTCTACACGGGCGAGCTGCACAAGGGGGGCACCACGGCCATCGTCAAGGCGCCGGAAACGCGCATGCCATTGCTGGTCAAGGCCGGCGCCATCATCCCCGTCGGCCCGGTCACGCAGTACGTGGACGAAAAACCCGATGCGCCGATCACCTTCAACGTGTATGCGGGCGCCGACGGCACCTTCAGCCTGTACGAGGATGACGGCGTGTCCAACGGCTACCTGCGCAAGGAGTTCAGCCGCATCCCGGTGACCTACAGCGACAAGACCGGCACCGTCACCATCGGTGCGCGCGCCGGTTCTTACAAGGGGATGGTGGCCAAGCGCGAGTTCCGCGTGCGCTTCATCAAGCCTGGCGTGTCGAGCTCGGACAATTTCGATGCGTCCGACAAGGTGGTGGCCTACGAAGGCAAAGCCGTCACCATCAAGCGTTAATCAGCCGGAGCCGCTTTGTTCAAACTCTTGATCAAGGCGGCGCCGTGGCTGGCGCTGTCCTTTGTACTTGCCGGGACGGCGTCTGCCGCAGATTTGACCTTGCGCTACCAGCAGCCGGCGCCGAACACCGATGCCGGCTGGGAGCGTGAAGCGCTCCCGATCGGCAATGGCCGCATTGGCGCCATGCTGTTCGGCCAACTGGCGCGCGAACGCATCCAGTTCAACGACATCACGCTGTGGACTGGCGACCACAAGGTGATGGGCGCGTATCAGCCGTTCGGCGACGTGTATATCAACCTGCCAGGCCACGACCAGGCCACTGGCTATACGCGCCAGCTCGACATCGGCCGCAGCCTGCACCGCGTCACCTACACCCACCACGGCGTCACATTCCAGCGCGAAGCCCTGGCCAGCTATCCGGCGCAGGTGATCGCGGTGCGCCTGTCTGCCGACCGCCGTGGCCAGTACACCGGCTCGATCGAACTGGCGGACATGCACCAGGCGCGCATCGAGGCCAGCGGCGACCGCATCACGGCCATCGGTTCGCTGCGCGGCAAAGGCCCGGCGCCATCGTCCAACGCGATGGACTACGCCAGCCAGGTGCAGGTACGCCACGAGGGTGGCCGCATCGCCATCGACGGCAACCGGATCACGTTCAAAGATTGCGATGCGGTGACCGTGATTTTGGGCGCCGGCACCAGCTACGTGCTCGACGCCGACAAGAAGTTCCAGGGGGCGCCACCGCTCAAGCGCCTCACCGGACAAGTCACCGCAGCACCTGCTTGGCCGGCGCTGCTGGCCGCGCACCAGCAGGACTACCGCGCCCGCTTCGATCGCGTCAGCGTGGACTTCGGCAGTTCATCGGCCGCGCGCCGCGCGCTGCCCACCGACCAGCGTCTCGAAACTTATACGGCGCAAGGCAACGACCCGGAACTCGAAGCGCTGTTCTACCAGTACGGCCGCTACCTGCTGATATCGAGCTCGCGCGGTTCGCTGCCGGCCAATTTGCAGGGACTGTGGAACAACAGCCTGTCGCCGCCGTGGAACTCGGACTACCACACCAATATCAACATCCAGATGAATTACTGGCCGGCCGAGCCAGGCAACCTCTCCGAACATGCGCTGCCATTTTTGAACTTCGTGCAGGGCGTGGCGCCCGTGTACCGCAAGCTGATTGCCGACACGGCGGCCAAGGCGATTGCCCATCCGGACTCGGTGGTCATGGCCGCGCCGGACCTGAGCGGCGCGGCCGTGCAGCGCGAAGAAACATTCGTCACCGCTGCCGGCAAGCCGGTGCGCGGCTGGACCCTGCGTACCGAGTCGAACCCGTTCGGCGCCATGGGTTATATCTGGAACAAGACCGGCAACGCCTGGTACGCCCAGCACTTCTGGGAACACTACGCGTTTTCCCAGGACCGCGCCTACCTGCGCGACGTGGCGTATCCGATGATGAAGGAAGCCGTGCACTTCTGGCAGGACACGCTGAAAGTGCTGCCGGACGGGCGCCTGGTGGCGCCGCTGGGCTGGTCGCCCGAGCACGGCCCGATCGAAGACGGCGTGACCTACGACCAGGCCATCATCTGGGACCTGTTCAACAACACGGTGGAAGCAGCCGGGGTGCTGGGCGACACCGCATTCGGTGCTGAAGTGGCAGCGCTGCGCGACCGCCTGGTGACGCCGCGCGTGGGCAGCTGGGGCCAGCTGCTGGAGTGGATGGACGAGAAGAAGGGCGACCCGGTGCTCGACCAGCCGGGCGACACCCATCGCCACGTCTCGCATTTATTCGGCCTGTTCCCGGGCCGGCAGATCTCGCCGACCACCACGCCCGCACTGGCCGCTGCCGCCCGGGTGTCGTTGCAAAGCCGGGGTGACGCCGGCACCGGCTGGTCGATGGCGTGGAAGATCGCCTACTGGGCGCGGCTGCTCGACGGCGACCACGCGTACACCATGCTGCGCGGCCAGTTGGCCAAGCCCGGCGCGCGGGCGGCGTTGCAGACAGGGCAGGGCACGGAAGTCAACAACGCCGGTGGCACGTACGCCAACCTGTTCGACGCCCATCCGCCATTCCAGATCGACGGCAATTTCGGCGCTACCGCTGCGATCAGCGAGATGCTGTTGCAGTCGCAGAATGGCGAACTGCATTTGCTGCCGGCGCTGCCGGCCGCATGGCGCAATGGCTCGGTAAAGGGCTTGCGGGCGCGCGGCGGGTACGAGGTCGATATGGCCTGGCGCAATGGCCGGCTTATCGCCGCCACCATTCGCCGCCTTGCCGGCACCGGCGAGGTCCGCGTGCGTTATGGCGACCGGGTGCGGCCACTGCTGCTGACCGCCGGTGCAAGCCGCCGCCTCGATGCTGGTTTGTAAGTGAAAGTCGGAATAAAGTAGCAGGCAGTCACTGAAAGGTCGCCAAGCGACGAAGTTGGCGCTATGATAATTGCCTGAAGGCATTTTCCATGCGTGCCTATTTCCGTCTTCTTTCAGGGTTATCAATTGCGCCACTTTTTCAGCAACCTCAGCATCAAGCGCCGGCTCGCCTTTGGCTTTGCCAGCATCCTGTTCCTGGCGGTCGTCGCCATTGCCGTGAGCATCACCCGCTTGCACCACGTGGCCAATGCCACCCAACAGATGGTGGACGAGCCGATGGCCACCGAGCGCATGCTGCAAGACTGGTATCGCAATATGTACTCGGGCATACCGCGCACCACTGCTATCATCATCAGTGCCGACATGAGCCTGGGCGCGTATTTCGCCGACAGCATCAAGGCTGCTACCGACGCCTCGGCCTTGCTGCAAAAGCAGGTCGAGGCGCGGATGGACACCGACATCGAGAAAAAGCTGTTCGCTGATATCGGCGTACGGCGCAAGGCCTTCCTGAGCGCCCGCGACGGCATCCTGGCGCTCAAGAAAGAGGGCCGGCTCGACGAGGCGCAGCAGCGCATGCGCGACGTCTATGTACCCGACAGCGCCGCCTACCTGGCTTCCGCCGAAGCGCTGCTCAAGGAGCAGCGCCGCCAGATCGAGGTTGCCGCCGCCGAGATCGAGCAGATCAACGAAGCGAGCCGCACCCTGATGCTGGCGCTGGCGGCCACCATCGTGCTGCTGGGCGGCGCGCTGGCCGTGCTGCTGGGACGCTCGGTGGTGGCGCCGCTCGAGCGCGCGGTGGCCGTGGCGCGCCGCGTGGCCGCTGGCGACCTGACCTCGCAAGTCGATAACCAGGCCCGCGACGAAACCGGCCAGTTGCTCGACGCGTTGAGCCTGATGAACGGCAACCTGTCGCAGCTGGTCGGCGACGTGCGCCAGTCCACCGACACCATCACGGTGGCGGCGCAGGAAATCGCCGCCGGCAATGCCGACCTGTCGGCTCGCACCGAGGCGCAGGCCGGCGCGCTCGAAGAAACCGCCAGTTCGATGGAAGAAATGACGGGCACCGTGCGCCAGAATGCCGACAATGCACGCCAGGCCAACGCGCTGGTGCTGTCGGCCAGCGACGTCGCCGCGCGGGGTGGCGCCGTGGTGGGACAGGTGGTAGCGACCATGGGCTCGATCAAGGCCAGCTCCGGCAAGATGGCGGACATCATCGGCGTGATCGACGGGATCGCCTTCCAGACCAATATCCTGGCGCTGAACGCGGCGGTGGAAGCGGCGCGCGCCGGCGAGCAGGGACGCGGCTTCGCCGTGGTGGCCACCGAAGTGCGCAACCTCGCCCAGCGTTCGGCATCGGCGGCGCGCGAAATCAAGACGCTGATCGACGACTCGATGGGGAAGGTTGACGAGGGAGGCAAGCTGGTGGACCAGGCTGGCCATACCATGGGCGAGGTGGTCGATAGCGTGCGCAAGGTGGCCGACATCATGGGCGAGATCACGCTGGCCAGCGAACAGCAAAGCTCGGGCATCGAGCAGATCAACCAGGCCATCAACCAGATGGACGAGATGACCCAGCAAAATGCGGCGCTGGTCGAGCAGGCAGCAGCAGCGGCGGCCAGCATGCGCGAACAGGCGCAGGCGCTGCTGGCGCAGGTGGGACAGTTCACGGTGGCCGATAGTCGCCAGGCAGGGCAGGGCGGCCAGCGTAGCCTGGGCGTTGCCCGCGCGGCGCCGCTGCGGTTGACGTGATCTGATTTGACCGGGCGGCGCCGCGCTCGTCGGGCGCCCGCCCAACGCCAGTCCGGCGCTGGTTATCCGTCGATCAAGCGCCGATAAACGCGGCGATCACCGGGTTGATGGCGTCGCCATGGGTGATCGGTCCCATGTGGGCGCCGCGTGTCTCCAGCACCGTGGCATTGGGCAGCGCAGCCGCCAGCTGCGGCGCCAGGCCGCGCGTGGAAATCGGGCTGTGCTGGCCGGCCATCACCAGCGTGCGTACCTTCAGGTCCGCCAGGTCGGCAAATGCCACCGGCTCGCCCAGCAGCGCCTGGAAGTCCAGTTTTACCTTGGCGATCATGGCGATCATCTTGTCCTGCGCGGCCGGCGGCGCGGCGTCGAACGAGCCGGGACGGTTCCAGTAGTCGATGAAGATGCGGGTGGCGTCGCGGTCGCTAGGGGCGGCGAGGATGGTATCGACCACGCCGGTGATTTCCTGCTTGGATGCGTCGTGTGCCGGCAGCAGGTGGAACGACACCGGCTCGTGCAGCGCCAGCGACAGTATGCGCTCGGGCGCCTGGCGCGCCAGGTGCAGTGCCGAGGCGCCGCCGTACGAGTGGCCCACCAGGTGGAACGGTTCGCCGGGCGCCAGCGCGGTGGACAATGCGGCGTTGATCGCCTCTGCCTCGTGCGCCAGCGTGTGGACGTAACCGGCGCCGGCGGCAGCGGAGGGAAACGGCGCGGCACCGTAGCCGAGCAGGTCGAGCGGGATGCAGCGGTACCTGTCAGCCAGCTGCGTGGACAAGGCGGCCCATTGGGCCTTGGAACTCATGGAACTGTGGAGCAGGACGATGGCCGGTTTCATGGTGCGCACGCGATAAAGAGGAAGCGACGATTATACCGAGTCGTGTCTCTCCCTTGTGCAGGAGGCAAACTGGCCCCACGTACGTTCTTTACCACTGGCAAATCGTTTTGTTCGTTTGGGAACAGATCATCGGGCCAAAAAGTGTACAGTATCGGTATGAAGCATACAAAAAAAGTCGCCGGCGTGGCCGGCATTCTGAGCGTGTTGTGGATCGGATTGACGGCTGCGGTGGCAGCGAGCCAGAACCGCCTGTTATTCAACCCGCTGGGCAGCCGGCGCGAAGTGCTCAAGCCCTACAGCGCCGGGCATCGCACCCGCGCGGTCGTGATCCGCGCCAAAGACGGCACCCGCCTGTCCGGCTGGCTGATGACGCCGCGCCTGGCCGGCCCGCACCCCGGCGTGGTGTACTTCGGCGGCCGCTCGGAGGAAGTGTCGTGGGTGGCGCGCGACGCCGGCAAGCTGTTCCCAGGCATGACCGTGCTGGCCGTGAACTACCGTGGCTACGGCGACTCGCACGGCGATCCGGCCGAAATCCATTTTGTCGAAGACGGCCGCATGCTCTACGACTGGCTGGCCAACCGCCGCGACGTCGATCCCAAGCGCATGGCGGTGGTGGGGCGCAGTCTCGGTTCCGGCGTGGCCGTGCAGGTGGCCATCGACCGCGAGCCGTGCGCCATGGTGCTGATCACGCCTTACGATTCTATCCTGGCGATCGCCAAGCGCAAATTCCGCACGCTGCCGGTGGAATACGTCCTGCGCCACAAGTTCGAGTCGGTGAAGTACGCCGAGAAGATCAACGCCCCCGTGTACGTGCTGCGCTCGGAGCATGACGACATCGTGCCGCATTCGCACACCGACCTGCTGGTGCAAAAGCTGGGCACCTTGCAGGCCGACGAGATCGTGCCCGGTTCGAACCACATCAACATCCCCTACCTGCCGGAGACGCAGGAGCGCATCGCCTACTTCCTCACCGACCGTTTCTATCCGCAGCCGGTCCTCCCAGTGTAAGTGTCTCAGGCCACCTGGCGCGCACCGGCCTGGCTGCGCTCGGCAATATGGTGGTGCACGCGGCGCAGTCCCAGCCACACGGCCGCGATCACCACCGGCACCGCCACCCCTTGCAGGATGTCCGGGTTGACAGCCAGGCCGCTTGCCTTCATGGCCTTGCCGGCGTAGCCGATCAGTCCCAGCGTGTAGTACGAAATCGCCACGGCCGACAATCCCTCCACCGCCTGTTGCAGCCGCAGTTGCTGGGCTGCCCGCGCGTCGAGCGATTGCAGGATCTTGCGGTTCTGGCCTTCCTGCTCGATGCCCACGCGGGTGCGCAGCAGGTCGTTGCTGCGGCCGATACGCTTGGCCAGCGCTTCCTGGCGCAGCGCCACCGACGTACACGTGTGCATGGCCGGCGCCAGGCGACGCCCCATGAATTCGGCCAGGGTCTGGATGCCGGCGATGCGCACTTCACGCAACTCGTGGATGCGCGCCTGCACCAGGCTGAAATACGCCTGCGAGGCGGCGAACCGATAACTGTTGTTGACCGAGATCTTCTCGAGCCGCGCCGCCAGGCTGGTGATGTGGTGCAGCAGGTGGCCCTCTTCGCGGGCGTCGATGCGCGCGTCCTGCGCCGGCTGATCGGCCTGCACCAGCGTGGCGGTGAGGTCGGCCAGCTCGTTCTCGATGCCGTTCAACAGCGGCTGCGACGCTTCCGCGTTCGGCAGTCCCAGCAGCGCCATCATGCGGTAGGTTTCGATTTCCAGCAGGCGGCCCACCAGGCGGCCGGACTGGAACTCGCGCAGGCCCATGTCGCGTACCACGAAGCGGGAAAAGCCATCGGGCTGGATCAGGAAATCGGTCCACACCTCGGCGGCGCCGGCCACATTGCTGCCCACCAGCGACTTGCCCTGGAACAGGGCGGCAATCGCCTCGGTCTTGTCGCTGCCTGCCACGCCAGAACATAACAGCACGTGGGCGGCCACGATGATCTTGCCGTGCAGGCCGGCGAGCCACTCTTGCGGCACGTGCTGCAGCGGCACCTTCTGGAACGACTGGCGGAAATCGGGATCGGTGTCCGCCCGCTCGACAAACGTGAACGTCGCGAACTCGGTATGGCACTCCCACTTGAGGCGGAAACGGCCGAAGTCGTGGAAGAAATAGCGCGCCTGCGCGCCCGGCGCAGCCACGCCGTAGTGGGCGCACAGCTGCTGCAAAATCTCGTGCTGGGTGCTGCGGTGGAGCTTTTGCGAAGGATGGTCCTGCTGCACGTACAGCGCGAAATGGGTCAGGCTTTCCGGCGCCTGCAATTGCAGGAACGGGCGGGAATGGATTTCGGCCGACAGCGGCACCCGCATCGGGTGATTGAGCTTGGCGAAATCGGCGGTGGCGCGGTATGCGAGGGACATGACCTTCCTTGGGAGTAAAATGAATATGTTGCAGTGCAGTATATGACGCGAAAAGGAGCGGCACAACCTTCCTTACGCGATGGAAATCAAATGCTCAGCGTTGTGATGCGGGCTCCGGGCCAATGTCGGGCGCCCAGCCGATCAGGTCGGTTGCGCCGATATCGATGCCGGCCTGCGTGAGCAGGGTGCTGGCCTGGCCGCGATGGTGGGTCTGGTGGTTGAAAAAATGTGTCACGACCAGGCCGAAATTCTTGCGATAAGTGTCGCCATTCTGACTGCAGTATTCGAAAGTATCGGTCATATCGCCCGCTGTTACCTGCGGCGCCCAGGCCGTGATGATGGCGTCGAGGCGTTCGCGCTGGGCGCGCAGCGCGGCCAGGTCGTTGCTGAAATGATGCGCCAGGCCGCCCGGTTGCGGCAGGTCGCGCACGCCGGCCAGCGCGGTCCAGGCGGGGCGGAAGCCGGCAAAGCGACCGAGCCAGATGGTGTCGCCGGCCAGCAGGTGGTTCAGGGTGCCGGCCAGCGAGCCGAAAAAAGCCCCGCGTTCGGCGGTGTACGCGCCGGGCGGCAGGCGCGCGGCGGCGTCGTACACGTGGCGGTTCATGTCGGCGTTGTACGCCGCCAGCACGGCGAGGTACTCAGGCGCGGTCATGGGATGGCGTGGTGGCGGCGATGCCGGTCCGGCTCAGGGGATTGATCGTATTCATGAAACTATTATAAGCCCGTCCCTGCGCCGAACCACGACCGGCCGCTCAGGCGGCCAGTTGGCGCGGTGCGGCGGCTTGCTTCGCTACCGGCGGCACTTGCGGCGCCTGGTGGCTGTAAGGTCCGCCGTGCAGTTCGCGCAGCGCATCGTAGGTGATGAACTGGCGCGGGCGCACCACGTCGGCGCCGTGTCTGGCCGGGGCGATGCTGACGGTCCAGAGGCCAGCGCTTTCCGCTGCGCGCAGGGCCGGCGCACCGGCATCGATGGCAATGGCGTCCGACGCCTGCACTCCGATGGCGTGCAGCGCGCGGGCATACGGGCCGGTGCCGGTGGGGCCGTCGAAGTTGGCGCCGCCCGTAACCACCGTGAACAGGCTGTTGACGTCGGTGCCGAAGGCGTTCGATAACAGCGCCGAGGCGGTGGCTGCCGGCAGGTCGGTCAGGATGCAGATCTTGCAGCCGTCGGCGATGGCGTCGTCGATCAGGGCCAGCGCGGCCGGCAGCGCTTTCGGCGGCGCGGTGACGATCGCGTGGTGGAATTCGCGGTGCTTGTCCTGTGCCATCTCGGCGGCGCGCTTGCGGTCGCGTGCAGGCAGCGACGGCGGCAGGGCGCCCTCGATGGCGCGGGCGTAGCCGTGGGTGGCGACGGCGTGGCGCAAGGCGCGCGCGTCCCAGCGCAGCGACAGGCCGGCGGTGGCGAAGGCCGCGTTGCAGGCCGCCAGGTGCGGGGTTTCGGTGTCGAACAGTACGCCGTCCAGACCGAGGAAGATCACGTCTATGCTCATATTTAATCTCGCTAAACAGTGTCCGGGAGCTTCGCAAACCTACTGCGCGTCCTGCTATCGCCTTTCCGTTGCTCAGCGTACTTCCGTACGCTTCCGCTACTCAAGACAATAACAAGCCGCTCGCTACGGTTTTCGAAGCCCCCTCAAGCCAACAATATAAAGGTAATATAATCAAAAGAAAAATTAAAGATTTTTAGTTATTGATAAGGACAGGCTTATGCAATACCCGAGTTTCCGCCAGCTGCAATCGCTGGTCCTGGTGGCGCGGCACGAGAGCGTGTCGCGGGCGGCGGATGCGATGCACGTCACGCAGCCGGCCATTTCGCTGCAACTGCGCACGCTCGAAGAGATCGCCGGCATTGCCCTCACGCGCAAGGTCGGCCGCAATATCCAGCTCACCGCTGCGGGCGAGGTGATGCTCGATTTTTCCGAGCGCATGCTGCGGCTTTGGCAGCAGGCCGAGGAAGAACTGGCGGCGCTGCAAGGCGTCACCAGCGGCACGCTGCGCATCGGCGCGGTCACCACCGCCGAGCATTTGCTGCCGCCGCTGCTGGTGCCGTTTACGCTCAAGCGCCCCGACGTCCATTTAAAGCTCCAGGTGGGCAACCGCGCGGAGATCATCAGCATGCTGGCGCGCCACGAGATCGACCTGGCCATCATGGGCACGCCGCCGCGCGAGCTGCGCACCAACGCGGCCCGTTTTGCGCGCCACCCGATGGCCTTCGTGGCCAGTCCGGCGCACCCTTTGATGAAGAAGAAGCGGCTCACGCTGGCCGACATCAAGGGCGCCAACCTGATGGTGCGCGAACGCGGCTCGGGCACCCGCACCGCTGTCGAACGGCTGCTGCGCGACGCCGGTCATCCACTGGAATTCGGCTCCGAGGTGTCGAGCAACGAGGCGATCAAGCGCATGGTTTCGGCCGGGCTGGGACTGGGCTTTTTGTCGGTGCACGCGTGCGGGCTGGAATTCGAGGCGGGCCTGCTGGCAATTTTGCCGATGGCCGGCAACCCGGTCGAAGCGGACTGGCAGATCATGCACTTGACCGACCAGCCGATCCCGAAGGTGGCGGCGTCGTTCCAGGATTTCGTGATCGAGAACGGGCAAGACCTGGTGGCGCGCGAACTGGAGAGCGTCTATAAACTGCTGGGGCGGCGCAAGAAGGTGTGATGGCCGGGTGTGATGGCAATATCGCCAGTACAGAATCGTGGGGTAAATGTAAAATTGTACTGGTACACGCCAGTACACCCGCGCGTACAATGGCTGAAACTCTTTCAGGAAACGCCATGTCCCCCGATCTGCTGCTGCCGCTGTGTACCTTTGCCGTCGTCAGTTCCATTACGCCCGGCCCCAACAACACCATGATCCTGGCTTCCGGCCTGAACTATGGCTTCAAGCGTTCGCTGCCGCATTTGTTCGGCATTTGCGGCGGCTTTTCGTTCATGGTGGTGGCGATCGGCTTCGGTTTGCAGGCGGTGTTCGAGGCCGTGCCGATGTTGCAGCTGATCCTCAAGTACCTGGGCGCGATCTACCTGCTGTGGCTGGCGTGGAAGCTGGCGCACGCGGCGCCGATGAGTGCCGAGCAGGCGCAGCTGTCGAAGCCGCTCGGTTTCTGGGGTGCGGCTGCGTTCCAGTGGATCAATCCCAAGGCGTGGGTGATGATCCTCAGCGCCATGAGCACCTATTTGCCACCGCACGCGCACCTGGCTGACGTATTCTTGCTGGCGCTGGTGTTCCTGCTGATCGGTTTTGTTTGCGTGGGGGCGTGGGCGCTGTTCGGCGTGGTGCTGCGCGGCTTTCTGCAAGATCCGCGCTCGGTACGTATCTTTAATGTCAGCATGGCGTTGCTGCTGCTGGCGTCGCTGTATCCGATCCTGCGCACCTAGAGCAAGGCTGCTACCATGGCAGCTTGATTTCATTATTAGGAATGCCGATGTACCGTCGATTGTCCCTGGCCGCGTTGTTGGCCCTCACGCTGGCGAATGCCAGCGCCGCCACCTTGCCGTCCAACCTGATGTTGCCCGATCCCGACCTGGCCACCCACGGCATCGTCGAACGCTGGACCCTGACCATCCGGCTCGAATCGGATGACCTGAAAGCGATCACGCCGTGCCGCCAGGTACTGGCCGAGCGCGGCTTTGCGCCGGTGCTGTCGAAAATGGCGAGCTCCACCCGGCCGCAACTGCACTTCAAAATCGAAGGCAACAAGGAATATACGCAAGCGACGACCGAAGCGGACGATGCGCTCGCTGCCGTGCAGCAGGCCGGCTGCAAGACGTCGGTGAGCTGGGCTGTCGTAGCCAAGCCCGTCGCACGCTAAGAAGCTATCACGGTTAGGGAGTGAGGCTCTGCGTGCGCGCCTCGGCAGCGGGGCCGGCATTGCTTGTCATCGCATGGCCTGCCATGCTTTTTCCTCGCGCCTTGCCCCGCTCACGAGGCATCGCAATCCGCTGCGTCCTCCCTACGCTGTCGCGGCGCGCAAGCAGCCGGGGCAGGTTTTAGTTGCGCGGCAGGCGCAACGCCTGCAAGGTGGCGCGGATGGCGTCGAGGTCGATCGCCTCGCCGCTTTGCAGCCCTTGCAGGTAGCCGCGCGCGAAGCTGATCGTGTCCAGCGCATCCGGATGCTGTTCGGCCATCTCCAGCAGCAGCGTTTCGGCCACCACCAGGTCGTTATGCTGGCCCAGCGCCGACTGGATCGCCGCCAGCGCTTTCAGATACTGGCGCGTCGATTTTTCACGGTACAAGGCGTGGAAAAATTCCAGTGCATACCGGCCACGCTTGGCTGCGATGCGGGTGTCGTGGATGGATGCCGGGTCGGCGTCGTCCATGCGGGCGGCGCGTTTCAATAAACGCTTGTGCAGGCGCTGCAAGGTGGCCTGGGCAAAGTCGGCCAGCGGTGCATCGGGCACGTCGGTGGACAGGTGTTGCATCCACACACCCATGCTCAATAATAATTGCGTGTAGCGCGGCGACAGCAGCGCTTGCGCTGCCGTGCGGCGGTGGGTTTGCGATGCGTCCAGCGCCAATTGTTGCAGCGCCATCAGGCCGTTCTTGCCACCGGGGTTGGCTTGCACCAAGGGCAGGGTGTCGGTGAGCAGCACGTCGGCGTCGCGCGCGGCGCCCAGTTCGCCGCCGAGCCAGGCAATGTCGTCGGCCAGCGCGGGCGGGCACGGCGCCACGTTGTCGAACAGTTTCAGCGCCGAGCGCATGCGGCGCAGGCCCACGCGCATCTGGTGCAGTGTTTCCGGGTCGTCGCCGTCGATGATGGCTTGCTCGTTGTTCTGGATATGTTGCAGGCAGTTGCCGAGGATGGCTTGCAGCGCCTGCGCCACGGTGGCGTTGGCGTCGAGCGTGAGCGCCTTGGCGCGGTACGGTTCGGTGCCGGTTTCGCGGCACAGCCGGTAGCCGCGCTGGGCCTTGTTGATATTGCTGATGCGCAGCGGAATATGTTCGTGTAATTCCAGCGCGAACGAGAACAGCGCGGACGGATCGCCGTCCTTGAGCTCGAGTTCGATTTCGTTGACGGACACCTGGCGGCCATGGCGTTCGATATGGCCATGGTCGAGCACCAGTTCGATGCGGCTGCCTTCGAAATCGAGATCCCAGGTATGGCGTTCCACTTCGACCACGAACAGCGCTTCGAGCCGTTGCTTGAGTTCGGGCGCGGCCAGCATGTCGAGCCATGGTTCGGCGTCATCGTGTTTGGCTATCAGCTTGCGCAGCTTGCCCAGTTGCGGCCAGGGCCGCGCCACCGGGCATTCCCACTCGTTACGGCTGTGCAGCCCGCTCTGGACGCTGCCGCCCGCCTTCATGGTCTGGATCCAGAGACCGTCTTCCTTGCGCACGCGCAGGCCGGCGCCGTGGCGCAGCAGGTGCAGATCGGGGGTATCGAAATAATGCGCGGACAGGTGCTGGCGGCGCGGGGCGCCGTCGGCGTGGTCGGCCAGCAGGGGCAGCGCCATCAGGGTGGCGTTGTGTTCCTGGTCGAGCAGCAGTTTGAGTTCGATTTCCATGGTCACAGTGTAGAAGGAAATCGGCGCACGCTGGCGCACGTATCCGCTAAGATATTTTCCCAGGCCGGTACCGCCTGGCGCCAGAAATCGTCTAGCGAACCGGCAGCCAATTCCATGCCGAGAAAGCGGGCCGCCGGCAACAGCGCCTGCTGCAACAGGTCGGCTGGCGCGGAGCCCGTATCGAAAGCCTGGGCGCCGGTCTGCTTCGACAATTTTTCGCCCTGTTGATTGACCACCACCGGCACATGCAGGTAGGTCGGCTGCGGCAAGCCCAGCACCTGCTGCAGGTAGAGCTGGCGCGGCGTGGAGTCGAGCAGGTCGGCGCCGCGCACGATGTCGGTGATGCCTTGCGCGCCATCGTCCACCACCACCGCCAGCTGGTAGGCCCAGAAACCGTCCGCGCGCCTGATCACGAAGTCGCCCACCTCGTCGGTCAGATCCTGGCGGATGTGGCCGGCCCAGCGGTCCTCGAAAGCAATTACGCATGGCGGCGATTGCGGCACTTTCAGGCGCAGGGCGCGCGCGGTCTTGCCGGGCGCGAGGCCATGGCGGCAGGTGCCGGGATAAATCAGCGCCTGGGCCTGGCGGCCGGTGAGGCTCAATTGCGAATCGGCGATCTCGCGCCGCGAGCAGCCGCACGGGTAGACCAGGTCGCCAAGCTGGCGCAGCGCGGCGTCGTACAGGCCGGTGCGGCGGCTTTGCCAGGTGACATCGCCATCCCAGGCCATGCCGCAGCGTTGCAGCGAGGCGAGGATGTGCTCGTCGGCGCCGGCCACGTTGCGGTCGCCATCGACATCCTCGATGCGCACCAGCCACTGGCCGTGGTGGACTTTGGCGTCGAGGTAGCTGGCCATGGCAGCCACCAGCGAGCCGATATGCAGCGGGCCGGTGGGCGACGGGGCGAAGCGGCCGACGTATTTGCCCCTTGGCCTGGCGTCCGGATTACGGTCTGAGTTGCGGTCTGTCATGCCATCATTTTAGCGCGCCCGGCGCCGCCGGGCAGTGTGACCAAATGTCATACAATGTGCGCGCGGCAAATTTTGACCGGGCCGCGACCAACACATCAGGACATCATGCACAAAATGACCCCTTCCTTCGTTGCCTCCGCCCTGGCCATAAGCCTGGCGCTGGCATTCCCGGCCCATGCAGCCAGCACCGCTACCGCACCGCTGGTGCAGGAAGCGCCGCTGCGCGCCCACCTCGCGTTCCTGTCCAACGACCTGCTCGAAGGCCGCGGTACCGGCCAGCGCGGCGCCGACCTGGCCGCCCTGTACCTGGAAACCCAGGCGCAGGCGCTGGGCCTCGCGCCCGGCAACGGCAACAGCTTCCGCCAGCCGGTGCAGATCGCCGGCATCAAGACCCTGCCTGCCGAGAGCACGTTGAAACTGGAAGCGAACGGCCAGGCGCTGCCGGCCGCCTTCGGCAAGGACTGGGTGTTTGCGCCCGGCGACGCCACCGCCGTGCACCAGTTGAACGCCGAGCTGGTGTTTGTGGGCTACGGCATCAAGGCCGACGACGAAAAGTGGGATGACTTCAAGGGCGTGGACCTGAAGGGCAAGATCCTGGTGGCGATGGTCAACGATCCGCAACCGACCGCCGAGCAGCCCAACCGCTTCAACGGCAAGGGCCTGACCTACTACGGCCGCTGGACCTATAAATTCGAAGAGGCCCAGCGCCAGGGCGCGGCCGGCGTGATCCTGATCCACACCACGCCCACCGCGTCGTATGGCTGGAGCGTGATCCAGAACAGCTGGTCGGGCGTGGAGCGCTTCCAGCTGGCCGCCGGTACGCTGGGCACCGCCTTGCAGGGCTGGATGACCGACGACATGGCGCGCGCCCTGTTCAAGGCTGCCGGCCAGGACCTCGACACGCTGCGCGCTGCGGCCGAGCGCGCCGACTTCAAACCGGTGCCGCTGGCAGCCAAGGTGAACGGCGAAATGAAGGCTGCCGTGCGCAAGGTCGAACAATTCAATATCGCCGCCGTGGTGCCCGGTACCGACCCCAAGCTCAAGGACGAAGTCGTGATTTACAGCGCCCACTACGACCACTTGGGCAAGCAAGGCGAGAGCGGCGACACCATTTTCAATGGTGCGGTGGACAATGCCTCGGGCTCGGCAGCGTTGCTGGCGATGGCGCAGGAAGCCAGACGTGCACCGGCCAAGCGCAGCCAGATGTTCCTGTGGGTGGCAGCCGAAGAGCAGGGCTTGCTGGGCAGCGCGGCCTACGCGTCGTCGCCGCTGTGGCCGCTGGCGAAAACCGCCGCCAACCTCAACCTCGACAGCCTGAACTTCGTGGGCGCCACGCGCGACATCGGCACCCAGGGCAGCGAGCGCACCGAGCTGGGCAAGATGGCCGAGACGGCCGCCAAAGCCATGGGCATGCATATCGCCAGGGCCGAACCGGACCTGGCCGGCGGCTACTTCCGCAGCGACCACTTCAGCTTTGCCAAGAATGGCGTGCCGGCGTTCTCTATCGATTCGGGCAACGAGTACATCAAGGACCCGGCCGGATCGAAAGAAAAAGCCAAGGCTTACGGCAAGCGCTACCACCAGGCCAGCGACGAATACGATGCCAGCTGGGATCTGTCGGGCATGGTGCAGACGGCGCAGTACACGCTGAACCTGGGCCGCATCATCGCCAACAGTCCGAAGCTGCCGGAGTGGAAGGCGGGCGATGCATTTGCCAAGCCACGCAACGCGAAATAATCAATAGATTGATCACCTGAATGGCAACCGAGCGCCCGGCATCCCCGGGCGTTTTTTTGTGCTCTTTTTGATATAGCTGCCGCCAATAAATTTATAGCACCGTACCAACTGTCAGTCCTACCATAACCTCCATAACACTACAATGGAGATCCTATGAACGCTGTATTTGCCGGCCTGGCGCTGTCCCTGGCTGCTGCTGTGGCATCGACCGCCAGCGCGCAAACACTGTTGACCAACAACTTCAGCGCCGACCCGTCGCCCCATTACTTTGCTGGCCAATACGTCGTGTACGCCACCGACGACCAGAACAACTCGGGCAAATACTGGGATTCCACGTCGTGGCGCGTGCTCACGTCCAGCAACCTCGCCAACTGGAAAGATCACGGCCCCATTCTGCCGGCCAATATCTTCAAATGGGCAAGCGCCGACGCCAAGGCCTGGGCGCCCGAAGCGTTCGAACACCAGGGCAAGTATTACTTTTTCGCACCCGTTGGCGGCAAGCAGATCGGCATCGCCGTGGCCGACAACCCGCTCGGCCCGTTCGTCGATCTGATCGGCAAACCACTGGTGGAAACGCCGCGCGATGCCAATGCCGGCGACGAGCCGATCGATCCGGCCGTGTTCCGCGACAACGATGGCCGCGTGTTCCTGTACTTCGGCACCCGCGTGCCGAAAGTGGTGCAACTGTCGGCCGACCTCAAGGCCTCCGTGGGCGGCATCAAGAACGTCACGGTCAACAACTTCCCGGCCAAGACCGGCTATGGCGAAGCGCCGTTCCTGCACCAGCACAACGGCACGTATTATTTCTCGTTCTCGACCGGCTGGCCCGGGCAAATCGTTTATGCCACCGGCGCTTCGCCGCTGGGGCCGTTCACGTATCGCGGCGTGCTGATCGACTTCCTGCAAATCTCCACCAACCACCACGCGATACTCGAGCGCGATGGCAAGTCGCTGCTGTTTTACCACGACAAAGTGCTGCCCGGCGGCGGTGATCACCGGCGCTCGATCCTGATGACGGAGCTCGCTTATGGCGCCGATGGCAGCATGCAGATCCCGGCGCCCAAACCGTTGTTCCGCGATCCGGTGTTCGACGGTGCGGCCGATCCGTCCATCATCTACGACGACGCCGAGAAAAAGTGGAAAATGTTTTATACCAACCGCCGCGCCAATGTGCCGGGGTTGTCGAGCGTGAGCTGGGTGCATGGCACGCCGATCGGCGTGGCCGATTCGCTTGACGGCCGCGCCTGGACCTATCGCGGCACGGTCGATTTCCCGCAAGAGATTCCGAATACCAGCAGTACGGCCACCTACTGGGCGCCGGCCGTGCTCAAGCACGAGAACACCTACCATATGTACCTGACCGTGGTGCCCGGTGTGTTCGAGGACTGGAAGCATCCGCGCGCCATCGTCCATCTCACCAGCGCCAATCTCAAGCAATGGAAATATGAAAGCACGCTCAAGCTCTCAAGCGACCGCGTGATCGATGCCGGCGTGCTGCGGCTGAAAGATGGCACCTGGCGCATGTGGTACAACAACGAGCCTACCGGCAAGTCGATCTACTACGCCGACAGCAAGGATTTATATGGCTGGACCGACAAGGGCACGGCGCAACTGCCGCGCGACCGCGGCGAGGCGCCGCTGCCGTTCGTGTGGAAAGGGAAGTACTGGCTGCTGACCGACTTGCTCGGCAACGAAGGACTGGGCGCCTACCGTTCGGACGATGCGCAAACCTGGAGCCGCCAGCCGCACAGCCTGCTCGACAAGCCGGGCAAGGGCACTGACGACCAGAACGGCGGCCACCACCCGGAAGTGGTGATCAGCAACGACCGCGCCTACCTGTTCTACTTCGTCCATCCGGGCGTGCCGGACAACAAGCGCAGTTCGATGCAGGTGACGGAACTGAAGCTGGTCGATGGCTGGTTGACCACCGACCGTGATGCGCCCGTATATATCAACCTCAAGCCGTAGCAAGAACCTGTCCCGGCAGGAAATCAGGCGCTGCTTGCGCGCCTCGGCGGTAGGGCCGGCGCACGCTGCCACGACAGCAGGCCGCAGGCGACGGTCTTGGCTACTTGCGCGGCTCGGTGGCGAATACCGCCAGCCCGACCAGCGGGAAGACCAGTCCGGTCAGCAGCACGCCGTGCCAGCCATGGTGGGCGAACATCCAGCCGCCCAGCGACGAGCCGATGGCGCCGCCCATGAAGAACAGCGCCATGTACAAACCATTCAGGCGGCTGCGCACGTCGGCTGGCAGCGAGAAGATCGCGCGCTGGCCGGTGACCAGGCTGGCCGAAACGCCGGCATCGAGCACGATCGAACAGCACACGAGGATTGCCAGGTTGGCGATGCGGCCGGCATCGACCAGCAGCGGCGCCATGAAAGCCAACGCACCGAGCAGCAGGGCGATCAGCGTGGTCGAGCGGCTCTTGCCCTGGTCGGCGCGGCGGCCGGCAATCGGCGAGGCGATGGCGCCGGCCACGCCGGCCAGCGCGAAGATCGCCACGCCGGTCTGGCTGATGCCGAAATTCGGCCCTGTCAATTCCAGCGACACGCAAGTCCAGAACAGGCTGAACGCGCCGAACATGCAGGCCTGGTAGGCAGCGCGGCGGCGCAGCACGGGCGTGGTCTTGAGCAAGTGCCACATCGATCCCAGCAGCTGGAAATAATGCATACCACCTTCGGGCTGGCGTTGCGGCAGACGCGCGCGCAGCAAAAAGGCGAGGGCGATGGTCACGACCGCCGACAGCACGAAGATCGCGTGCCAGTTGAAGGCGTCGGCCACCAGGCTGGCGACCGGGCGTGCCAGCATGATGCCCATCAGCAGGCCGCTGACGACCTTGCCCACGGTCTGGCCCCGTTCCTCGGGGCGCGCCAGGTGGGCGGCAAACGGCACAATGATTTGCGCGGCAACGGAACCGAGGCCGATGCACAGCGCGGCGGCCAGGAACACCAGCGGATTGGCGGCCACGGCGGCAGCCACCAGGGCCAGCGCGCAGACCACCAGCGAGATGAAAATCAGGCGGCGGTTTTCCACCAGGTCGCCGAGCGGCACGATGAACAGCAGTCCGAGGCAATAGCCGAGCTGGGTGAGGGTGACGATCAGGCCGGCAGCGCCGGGATCAAGCCCGGTGGCGCGGCTGATGGGGCCGATGAGGGTTTGGGCGTAATACAGGTTGGCGACAATTAAGCCGGTCGCAACGGCAAACAACCAGACCATGCCGGGAGTAAGTTCTTGCTGGGCGTGGGACTGGCTCACGGGGGATTGCTCCTCTTTTGAAAAGGCGGCAATTCTACAGTGAGCCGGTGTTTGGTGCTGGCGGCAGCTTTCAAGCGAACTCAAAAGCGGTAGCGGGTCGCGCAGCAGGTTTTTGAATTCGCTTAAACGAATCCGGCTTCCGAGCGTTGCATGGACTGGCGGACCTCCGCCGTGATCTCGTACGACCGCAAGCGGTGCTGGTGGTCGAAGATCTGCGAGGTGATCATCAATTCGTCGGCGCCGGTGCGGGCGATGAATTCCTGCAGGCGCTGGCGTACTGTATCCGGCGCGCCAATGGCCGTACACGACAGCACCGAGTCGAGCATGGTGCGCTCGGATACGCCCAGTGATTCCAGGTAGCCGGCCCGGGGCGGTTGCAGCTTGCCGGGGTTGCCGGTGCGCAGGTTGACGAACGCCTGCTGCATCGACGTCGCGCGGAAGTGCGCTTCCTCGTCGGTATCGGCGGCGAAAACATTAAAGCCCAGCATCACATACGGCTTGTCGAGCTGCGCCGACGGCTGGAAGTTGCTGCGGTACAGGGCGATGGCTTGCTGCATCATCGACGGCGCGAAGTGCGAGGCAAATGCAAACGGCAAGCCCAGGTGGGCGGCCAGTTGCGCGCCGAACGTGCTCGACCCGAGTATCCACATCGGCACCTTGGCGCCCTTGCCGGGCACGGCCAGCACGCGCTGGCGTGGCGTGTCGCTCATGTAATCCTGCAGTTCCAGCACGTCTTGCGGGAAGGCATCCGAGTCGGATTCGAGATTGCGGCGCAGGGCGCGTGCCGTAACCTGGTCGGAGCCGGGCGCACGGCCCAGGCCCAGGTCGATCCGGCCCGGGTACAGCGCTTCGAGCGTGCCGAATTGCTCGGCGATCACCAGCGGCGAATGGTTGGGCAGCATGATGCCACCGGCGCCCACCCGGATGGTGGACGTGCCGCCCGCCACGTGCCCCAGCAAGACGGCCGTGGCCGCACTGGCAATGCCGGGCATGCCGTGGTGTTCGGCCAGCCAGTAGCGCTGGAAACCCCAGCGCTCGCCGTGCTGGGCGAGATCGAGGGTATTGCGGAACGATGCGGAAGCGTTGCTGCCTTCGGCGATCGGCGAAAGGTCGAGGATGGAAAATGGGATCATGGAAGCCATATCGGGCCGTAACCGACAGTTTCAACCTAGCCCCCGCACTCGGTGTGGTTATTGCGGCAGCGTGAAGTGGCGATACACTTGTCGACCTGTTATTAAAGTGTATTAAATCAGACGCTTGGCTCGCTTAAAGTCACAAATAGTTTTTCCCCGGCGCTTTCCTGTTTTACTATGGGAAACAGAACGGCAGACTGCCGCACCGATCCAAACTCCACCAAATAAAGTTATTTCGATGGCATCCTCTGTCATCGTCGGGAATTCGCATGCCTGTCAAAATGATTGTCTTGTTTGTATTTGTTGCTGCCCTGTGGGGCCAGGTGGCGCAGGCTGCCGGCCTGAGCGAAGCGAGTGTGCCGCGCCGTGGGCAGTTATATAAGGTCACTTTGGACGGCAAGACCAGCTACTTGTTCGGCACCATCCACGTGGGCAAGGACGGCTTTTATCCTCTCGATGCGGAGGCCTCGCGCGCGCTGCAAAATTCCCGCGCGCTGGTGATCGAGCTCGATATCCGTGAAAACGCCTCGTTCCAGAAAGCCATGGCGCTGCACGGCCGCTACCCGGCTGGCGACAAGGTGCAAAACCACTTGCAGCCGGAAACCTTGCAGAAACTGGCGCCAGCGCTGGCCAGGGCTGGCATGTCCTTGCAATCGGTGCAGCAATTCAAGCCTTGGCTGATCGCCAACCTGCTGGTGGGGGTGGAACTCGATGCGCGCGGCTTCAAGCGCGCCCAGGCGGTGGAATACGCACTGCTGGCGGCCGCACAGGAGCAGGACAAGGCCGTGCGCCAGCTGGAAAGCGCCGAGTACCAGCTGGGCTTGTTCGACACGCTGGACGCGCGCCAGCAGGAGCAATACCTGGTCGAAAGCCTGGCCGACCTGGAAAGCGGCACGGCCATGAAAAAATCGCTGGCGTTGATCGAGGCGTGGAACGCTGCCGACATTCCCGGCATCCAGGCCGCCTGGCGTACCGCTACCAGCGGCAATTCGATAGGCGCCGAGTTCATGCAGCGCGTTTTATTGGGTAAGCGCAATCCGGAAATGGCGGCCAATATCGAGCGCATCATGCAGCAGGACCAGGTAGCCTTCGTGGGCGTGGGCCTGTTGCACCTGATCGGCGATGACGGCCTGCCGCAGTTGCTCAAGCGCCGCGGCTACCAGGTCGAGCAGCTTTATTAGGCGCTTGCCGCGTTAGTAAGCGCTCAGTACGCCGCTACTGTAGCGCACCCGGTCACCGATCTTGTAGGGCGGCATGGTATCGACCACGATGCTCTGGCTGGTACCGTCGTCCATGCGCACGGTGATGCGGTATGGTGATTCGCTGCTGGTGTTCATCGTGCCGCCGGTGACCGCCGCGCCGCTCACGCCGACTCCCGTGGAGCCGGCCATGTCTCTCGGCATGGGATCGATAGCTTGCACCACGCCATACGTGGCCTGGGCCGTGCTGCTGCCCATGCTGCCGCTGGTGCCCGAGCCATAGCTGCTCGTGCTGCTCATGCCGGAACTGTCCGTACTTCCCGAGCTGCTGGTACCGGCCCCTGCAGTGCCTGCCGCCGGTACACCGCCACCGCCGCCTGGACCGGTACCCGTGGCGGCGGTTCCCGAACCACTGCTGCCGCTCGAGGTATAGCCGCGATTGCTGTCCATTGAATCCGAAGCGCACCCCGCCAGTCCCACGATGACCAGCACCCCCAGCATTGCTGCCCATTTGCCCTGTTTGCCGAATGTTGCACGGTTCATATCTGCCTCCGTTGAAATAATCAAAACAGGTCAGAGTCGAACCTCCATATTTCGTTCACACCTGCGCTTCGTCGCTTGATGTACATCAATTGAAACATGCTACCCACAGGCAATAATTGTCCGGTATCACTTCTAAAGGACATCGATATGTTGACACGCGTGACAGATACCATTATCGAAGAGTTAATAGTTTCAACCTGCGGTGAGCAGCAAGATCCCCGTTGCAAGCACTTGATGACGCACGCATTGCACAGCCTGGTACGCGTGGCCCAGGTGGAGCAGCTTGCTCAAATGCGGCAAGATGTGGCGCGGGCCAGCGGCAGCGGCCCCGGCAGTGAGGTCAGTCTGACGACTGGATGCGATACCGGGACCACAAAACGCACATGACCACGGTGGCCAGCACGGCAGCGCTGCAATCGACCAGCCAGTCGGAGACGGCGCCGTGGCGATACGGGAAGAAACTCTGCACGTATTCGTCCAGGGCGCCCATGGCGGCAATCGTCAACACGGATTTGACGGCGCGCTGCACCAGCGTACCAGTGCTACCCGTAAACAACAGGAAAGTCAGTCCGGCGTAGGCAATGGAGTGCAGCAGCACACCGGACGCCACCTGTCCGATTTCCTGCCGGGCGCCGGGCAGGGAACCCAGCACCAGTATCATCAGGAAGAGGAGGATGGCAGTCCAGTAACGCAGGCGTGCGTGCGAGGAAGAAAGAAAAATTTGCTTGATCATAAAGCAAACCTTACCACGCACAGCAGGAATTGGGGAGTGGTGCACCGGGGCTGCCGGTGCACCTTTCTTCAGTCATGCCTATCGGTTGCATGTACTCAAGATGAATCGAGTATAGGCCGTCAATATGACACGGTTATGACAATGCACAAGAAAGGTAAATCGCGGGCAAAAAAAAGCCCGCTGGTGAAAGCGGGCTTAAAACTATTTTCTTGGAGGAGAATAGTGGAGACAGGTGTAATTATGGGCTTCCGCTAGATATGTGTCTAATTGATGTTTTAGATACCAGACATCAGGTTTGTGCATAACTTGCTTTTGTGGCGCATTTACTTCACCGGCACCGTGTAATTGAGGGCCATTCGACCGCCGTCAACGTACAGGGTTTGCCCCGTCATGTAGCTTGATTCGTCGCTCGCCAGGAACGCTGCGATTGACGCGACTTCTTCCGGCTCGCCGCAGCGGCCCATCGGCGTGCGCGACAAAATCGTGTGGCGTGCTTCCGGGCTGGACATGACCGCTTGTTTCGCCAGTTCGGTCAGGATGGTGCCGGGGCCGATGGCGTTGACGCGAATGCCGTACGGAATCAGGTTGAGCGACATCACCCTGGTCAGCTGGTTGATCGCGCCTTTCGACACCACGTACGGCACCTGGTTCGGAATCGCCAGCTCGGCGTTCACGCTCGACATATTGATGATGACGCCGCTTTGCTGCTTGACCATCTCGCGGGCCACGGCTTGGCCGCACAGGAACATCGATTTCAGGTTGATGCGCAGCACGCGGTCGAAGTCGTCCTCGGTCACGTCGAGGAAGTCGGCAGCGTGCGTCACGCCGGCATTGTTGATCAGGATGTCGATGCGGCCGAACGCGGCCAGGGTGTCGGCCACCATGGCGTCCACGTCCACCTTCTGGCTGACGTCGGCAGCGAAGAAGCGGGCGGCGGCGCCGAGTGCGGCAGCGGCTTGCTTGCCGTCGGGCTTGATGTCCACCAGCATGACCCTGGCGCCTTCGGCAACCAGGCGCTGGGCGCAGGCCAGGCCGATGCCCTGGGTGGCGCCGGTGACGATGGCGACTTTTCCGGATAATTTCATGGCAGAGCTTTCAATAGGGGGTGACGGGGCAAATTTTAACAGCGGAGCGCAAGGAGGTAACTGCGGCCGCGTTACAATAGAGGGTTTGCAACAGACTACAAGGATGCGCCGTGAATTTCATCAACAAACTGTCCGCCGCGTGGACCAGCAACGAGTCGCTGCTGTGCGTGGGCCTCGATCCCGACATGGCCAAGCTGCCGGCGCAGTTCCAGAACGACCCGCAAGGCATCTATCACTTTTGCCGCGAGATCATCGACGCCACCGCCGACCTGGCGTGCTCGTTCAAGCCGCAGATCGCCTATTTTGCCGCACTGTCGGCGGAAGACCAGCTCGAAAAAATCTGCGCCTACGTGCGCGAACAATATCCGCACATTCCGCTGATCCTCGACGCCAAGCGCGGCGACATCGGCGCCACCGCGCGCCAGTACGCACGTGAAGCCTACGACCGCTACGGCGCCGACGCGGTGACCGTCAATCCGTACATGGGTTCCGATTCGGTCGAGCCGTACATGGAATGGAGCGACCGGGGCGTGATCATCCTGTGCCGCACCTCGAACGCGGGCGGCTCGGACCTGCAATTCCTCGACGTCGGCGGCCAGCCGCTGTACCAGCACGTGGCGCGCCTGGTGGCGGAGAAGTGGAACAGCAACGGCCAATGCGCGTTGGTGGTGGGGGCTACTTATCCGGAAGAGCTGGCGCAGGTGCGCGCCATCGTGGGCGACATGCCGCTGCTGGTGCCAGGCATCGGCGCCCAGGGCGGCGACATCGCCGCGACCGTACAGTCGGGCAAGACAGCTGCTGGCGCTGGCATGATGATCAATTCGTCGCGGGCGATCCTGTACGCGGCGCCGCAGGCGGGCGAAGACTTTGCCAGTGCCGCCCGCCGGGTTGCGCTGGAGACGCGCGACGCGATTAACCTGTATCGCTGATTTTCCCGGTAACGGTGACGCTGGTGCTCAATGCGCCGGCGCCACCATTTCCGCGTATTCATACAAATCCGCCAGGATCTGCTCGGCCCGCTCATCGGCATCTTGCTGCAGGTGATCGATCTCGCCGAAGAACTGGTCGATGGTGCGGGCGCCGCCGGTACCTTCGTAAAACTTCGCCGCACGATGCTGTTCCCAGTGCTCCATTTCGGTTTCCGACAAGGTCTCCGGGTAGTTGCGCGCGCGGTAACGGAATACCAGCTCGGCCAGGCGCGCGTCGCCGAACGACGGTGACGCCACGGCCAGCCGCGCCGGGCTTTCCTTGCGCAGGGTATCGAGCAAGCGGCGGTCGTCGCGGCTGACAAAACCATTGTACAAATCTTCGTCCACGTCGAGCGGTTCGCCCGGCGGGCGGTGGAATACTTGCGCCCATTCGGCGTCGAGGTTGCGGCCGGCGGCGGCGATTGCGGCGTGGGCCTTGCTCTGTTCGAGATCGATGCCCCAGCGCGCGGCCATGGCCGGCGACAAGGTCTTCAAATTCGCCACCAGCATCGGCGACTTGTTTAAATGGATGCTCTTGACCGGCAGCCGCGTCATACCCTCGGGCAGGGCGTCGGCGCGGCTGAAGATGCGGGTGCGGATGGTGTCGGCATTGAGCGTGAACAGTTCGGTCGGATCGTAGGTGCAATCCCAGACGATCACTTCGTTCTTGTTGGTCGGGTGCGTGGCCAGCGGCCAGACCAGCGCCAGGCAGCCGCGCTCGGCCGGGAACATGCCGGACACGTGCAGGAACGGCGCGCGCAGTTGCGGCGCCAGGTGCATGCCGATCTCGTCGGCCACGCGGTCTTTCTTGTGCAGCGCGAAGCAGAAATCGAACAGCTTGGGCTGGTGCTGGCGGATCAGGCGCGCCAGCGCGATGGTGGCGCGCACGTCGGACAGCGCATCGTGCGCCGCTTCGTGCAGCAAACCGTTGGCCTTGGCCAGGTGTTCGAGCTTGAAGCTGGGTTTGCCATCTTCCTTGACCGGCCACTCGATGCCTTCCGGGCGCAGCGCATAGGTCATGCGCACCACGTCGAGCAAGTCCCAGCGGCCGCAGCCGTTTTGCCATTCGCGCGCGTACGGGTCGATCAGGTTGCGCCAGAACATGAAGCGGGTGATCTCGTCATCGAAGCGGATGGTGTTGTAGCCGACGCCGATGGTGCCGGGTTCCGAAAACGCCTGTTCGATGGTGCGGGCGAACTGGTGCTCGGGCACGCCCCATTCCAGGCACTGCTGCGGCGTGATGCCGGTGATCAGGCATGATTGCGGATCAGGCAAGAAATCGTTGGCGGGCTGGCAATACAGCATGATCGGATCGCCAATCTCGTTGAGCTCGGCGTCGGTGCGGATCGCGGCGAATTGCGCCGGGCGATCGCGGCGCGCCATGGCGCCGAAAGTTTCATAGTCGTGCCAAAGGAAAGTCTGTGTGGTCATGGAGGCGTATTCAGGGGGGCTACAGTTATTGGTAAAACTGCCGATAATCGGTATTCAGGCATCTACAGGGGGCACTATCATGGCTACTCCAGTCTCTATTACTCCAGGCAGCAGCAGTAGCAGCAGTAGCATCAGTCCGCTCAAGGCCAATACGGCTGCCACCGCGGCGACCGCATCCACTGACAAAGCGGCGGACATGTCGCCGGCGGCCAAGGCAAAAGCACAGCTTAATGCATCGATCGTGGAAGCGTCGCTCACGGTGTCGCTCAAATCGGGGAACGATCCGATGTCGGTGGTATTCAAGACCGCATTGACCGGCATCAACGAGGCGCTCGAAGCCGACTTCGGCAAGGATGCAATCCAGAACGCGTCGTCGCAGGACAACTCGCCCGAGGCTACCGCGAACCGCATTGTATCGCTGTCCACCGGTTTTTACGAAGCGTACAAGCGGCAAAACCCGGGCCAGGACGACGAGACCTCGCTCAATAACTTCATGGATACCATCAAGAAGGGCGTGGAGCAGGGCTTCAAGGAAGCGCGCAGCATCCTCGAGGGCTTCAAGGTGCTGAGCGGCGATCTGTCGTCCAATATCGACAAGACCTACGATTTGATCCAGCAAGGTTTTGCCGACTTTGTCGCTGCCCAGAAGGCGCCGCCGCCAGCCGAGAACGCTGCCAGCGCCACGGCCACCGGCAACGCCAGCGCTGCCATTACCACCACGCCCAAGGCCGCCGACAACGACAGCGGCTTCCAGATCGATCCACCCAAGGTTTAATCGGTAAGCGCTTCCTGCATTACCTGGTTACGGCCCAGTTCCTTGGCACGGTAGAGCGCGGCATCCGCGCTGGCAATCAGGTCCTGCTCGCTTTGCTGCGGCCGCAGCGTGGCCACGCCGAACGAGGCTGTGATGTGCGGCATCGGCTGGCGCATGTCGGCAAACACGACCGCCTGCTGCATGCGTTCGCACAGCCGTTCGGCCACCGCCACCGCCATCTTGCCGTTGGTGTCGGGCAGCAGCACCATCATTTCCTCGCCGCCGTAGCGCACGGCGAAATCGGTCGGCCGCAGGGCGCCGCTCAATACTTGCGCAGCGGTGCGCAGCGCCTGGTCGCCAGCCAGGTGGCCGTGGGTGTCGTTGAAGCGTTTGAAGTGGTCGAGGTCGATCATGATCAGCGCCAGCGGCGCCCCCGAGTTGTGCGCCGTCGCCGCCAGCTTCGGGAGCAGGTCGTTGAGCCAGGCCCTGTTGTACAGCCCGGTCAAGCCATCGTTCATCGACAACCGGCGGTAGAACTCGCCAAGTTTCTGACGCGTACGCAGCTGGGCGTTGGCGGCGCGGATGCGGAACGACAGCAGGCGCAGCAGGTTACGCGCCACTACGTTCGACCGGTCGATCAGTTTCCATACCAGGTCCGCTTCGATCACCAGGATCTCGCTGTCTTCCAGCGCCGTGATGCGCGACAGGTTGGCCTCCTCGTCCAGCACCGACTGTTCGCCGAGGCTCTCGCCGGGCAACACCTTGCTGACGCTGCCATTGCCGTCGGCCACGCCGGTGTTGCTGTCGGTTTCCACCGCAAGCACGCCACGCAATACAATGTAAAGCTGCGCCTGGTTCGATTCGGGGATGGCCTTGCCTGCTTCCAGGCGCATGACGGGACAGTTGGCCAGCAACCTGGTGACGGTTGCATCGTCATTGGCGTCGCGCAGGAGTTGCAAGTTGCCGGGCCGGTAGCCAGACTTGCCGAAGGTACTAATCTGTTTCAAGGTGGTTCTTTCAATGGCGCAGCGATGAGTGCTGGCAAGCATTTCTCATGATAGCCCAAAGGCAGGCGGGCGGTCACGCCAGGGCCTGAAACTGGTGTAAATTTTACACAGGTAGTTGTTGCATGATGTAGTCTATTCAACACTGAAACATTGAGGAGTTTGCATGGTTTACACCGATGCCATCGGCACTCAGCACCAGGCCGATCCGAACGCCCGCATCGTCTCGCTGGTGCCGTCGATTACCGAGCTGCTGTGCGACCTGGGCCTGGCGCCGCAACTGGTGGGGCGCACCGGCTTCTGCATCCATCCGGCCGACCTGGTGCGCGACATTCCCAAGGTGGGCGGCACCAAGGACGTCAATATCGAGAAGATCCGCCAACTCGCCCCCACCCACCTGGTGGTCAATATCGACGAGAACGAGGAAGAGACGGTCGACCTGCTGGCCGAGTTCATTCCCAACATCATCGTCACCCATCCGCTGGGGCCGCAGGACAACCTGGCGCTGGCATGCCTGCTGGGCGGCGTGTTTTGCCGCGAGGAAGCAGCCGCGCGCTGGTGCGCCGACTTCGAGGCCGAATACGCGGCGCTGCAGTCCAGTCCGAAAGGCCCGCCGCAAACCATGTTGTACGTGATCTGGCAAGACCCGTGGATGACGATTTCGCCCGACACCTATATTGCCCGCATGCTGGCCGAAATCGGCTGGCAAGTGCCGGACCTGGGCGACGTGCGCTATCCGCAGTTCCGCTGGTCGCCGGAGCTGGTGCAGGGTATCGATGGGGTATTGCTGTCGAGCGAACCGTACCGGTTCACCGAAGCGCATGTGCATGCGCTCGAGCAGCAGATCGGCAAGCCGGTGCTGCTGGTCGATGGGGAAATGTTGTCGTGGTATGGCAGTCGCGCGCTGCCGGGGTTGCGCTACTTGCGGCAACTGGCCCGGGAGTGATGCCGGGCCGCTGCCTGCGCAGTGGTATTACTTGATGTCTTCTTCGACGTCATCTTCTGCTGGCACGGCATCCTTGGCGGATTGGTGCTTGTCCTTGTCTTGCAGACGGCCCAGGGCGCTGTCGATGGCGCGCTTGAGCTTGGCGGAGGCGCCGCCGATGGCCTGGTGCAGGGTGGCGCTATGGTCGCTGACGGCAATCGGCTTGTAGCCGGTGATGCGTGCTTCCATCAGGCAGCGGTTGTCGCCATCGGCCGACTTCTGGCCCAGGTTGTCGCTGAGGTGAACTTCGACGCTGGTGATCTGTTCGCCGAAACGGTGGAGTGAATCGCTGACGACGGTGCGTACATGGTCGTGGAGGCCTGCATGAACGGCGACGGTCTTATCGGAATTAACATTGATTTGCATACGATTGCTCCTGTCTTTTTGTTTGTCTGCGAAATCATATTACTCCTTTTATGCTTAGGTTCGCGTTAAATACCCCACCTTCGATAACAACCATACGCGGCAGTTGATAAGCTCAGTTGATTAGCGACGCTGCGATGTTGATCGACAGCCCGAGGATGGCCAGGTTGTAGAAGAAGCACAGTACCGACTGGCCCAGCACCACCTTGCGCATGCGCCGGCTGCGCACGGTCACGTCCGACGTCTGCACCGCCACCGAGATCGTGAACGAGAAGTAGAGGAAGTCCCAGTAGTTCGGCTGCAGGTGCTGGTCCGGGAAGCCCAGCAGCGGCTCGGTCTCCTGGTTGGTGTAATACAGGTGGGCATAGTGCGAGCAGAACATCACGCCCGCCATCAGCCACGAACCGATCACGGTCAGCGCCACGAATGTGTATTGCAGCGGCAGGTCGTCGGGATGGCTTTTCAGCGACGCCAGTTGCAGCACGATGGCGGCCAGCGAAATCAGGATCGCCACCGACAGCGTGGCCAGGATCACCGGGCCTTTTTCGTCCTGGCGGCTGGCGGCGCGGCGGATGTCGTGATGGTCGGCGCGCAGCATCATCGAGACCATCGTCACCAGGTACAGCCACACCGCCACGTCCCACGCCGTGAGCACGCGCGTGAGCCAGTGCCAGTCGTCCGGCAGGAAGGGCCACACCAGCGCACCGACCGCTACCGCCAGGCTCAGGTGCGGCCGGCTGTGGATGATGCGCGGCAGCGTGGGGCGCCATCTCATTTGTTTACCTTCATTTGGTCACCTTCTTCTGGTCGTGCGGGAAGCGGTCCATGCGCGAGAGCACGGGGAACAGGTATGCCCACAGGCCGGTCACCACCAGGGTCGCCGCGCCGCCGAACAGCACCGCGCGCGTGAGGCCCATCCAGCCGGCAGTCACGCCCGATTCGAATTCACCGAGTTCGTTGGAGGCGCCGATGAATACCGAGTTGACGGCACTGACCCGGCCCCGGATTTCGTCCGGGGTTTCGTACTGTACCAGCAGGTGGCGCACGTACACGCTCACCATGTCGCCCATGCCCATCAGGAACAGGGCGACGAGCGCCACCACGAAAGTGGACGTGGCGCCCAGCACCAGCGTGCCCACGCCGAAGATGGCCACGCCGCCGAACATCCAGGCGCCCACCCGGCGCGTGATCGGGAAGAACGCCAGCGCGATCGAACACAGCGCCGCGCCGATGCCGGGCGCGGTGCGCAGCATGCCCAGTCCCTGCGGACCCACGTGCAGCACGTCGTGCGCCAGCGCCGGCAGCAGCGCAGTGGCGCCGCCGAACAGCACCGCGAACAGGTCGAGCGAAATGGCGCCCAGCACCACCGGCCGCGAGCGCACGAAGCGCAAGCCTTCAAGCACCGTGTGCCAGGTGGCTGGCGCGCGGTTGCTCGGCTGCTTGACCGACTTGACCAGGCACATCAGGATCACCGAGATCACCAGCATGCTCGAGGAAACCATATAAACGGTTTTCGGACCGGCCAGGTAGAACAGGCCGCCCAGGGTAGGGCCCAGAATCACGGCCACGTGCATGCTGGAAGAACTGAGCGCCACCGCCTTGGCGAAGCTCTCGGGTGGCACCAGGTTGACCAGGATCGCTTGCGTGGCCGGCCCCATGAAGGCGCGCGCGCTGCCGAACAGCACCAGTACCGCGAACACCGGCCACACCTGCGTCAGGCCCGCATAGGTAAAGGCCAGCAGCGACAGGCCGCACAGCAGCTGCGCGGCCAGCGCGAGGGCGATCAGGTTGCGGCGGTTGTAGCGGTCGGCGGCGTGGCCGGCGATCAGGATCAGCAGCAGGAACGGCGCAAACTGCGCCAGGCCGATCAGGCCCAGGTCGAACAGGTTGCCGGTCATCGAATAGACTTGCCAACCGATGGCAACGTTCTGCATTTGCACGGCGAGGGTGCCGAGCGTGCGGGCAAACAGGTAAAAGGTGAAGTTACGGTGGCGCAGGACGCTGAAACCGTTGGAGATGGCGGGACTGTCAGACATGAAGGCTTTCAGGGAGCAGAGCCTCGGGACTCTGCATCCCGGGCCCTGCTGGTGGATGCGATTACGGTTGCTGGATCAAACCTGGTTGGTGCAGATCGGCCTCGGTGGTGAAGGCGTCCGCGTAGAACTCGTCCTCGGGCAGGCCGCACCGGGCCACGAAGTCGCGCAGTGCCGCCTCGACCATCAATGGCGCGCCGCACGCGTACACCTGGTGGCCCGACAGGTCGGGCAGGTCGTTCACCACGGCCTGGTGCACGAAGCCCGTGCGCCCGGTCCAGCTGTCTTCTGGCAGGGCATTCGAGATTACCGGCACATAAGTGAAGTTGGGCAGGATCGCTTCCCACTGGCGGCACAGCGCGTCCATGTACAGGTCTTGCGGCCGGCGGCCGCCCCAGTACAAGATCATCGGGCGGGTGGAACCCTCGGCGCGCAGGTGTTCGACAATGGCCTTGATCGGCGCGAAGCCGGTGCCGGAGGCCAGCAGCACCATCGGCTTGTCGCTGTCGTCGCGCACGAAGAAGGAGCCCATCGGACCCTCGAAGCGCAGGATGTCGCGCTCCTTCATGGTGGTAAATACCTGGTCGGTAAACAGACCGCCGGGCAGGTGGCGGATGTGCAGCGTGAGCGGCTGGTCCGCACCCGGCGCGGTGGCGATGCTGTAGCTGCGGCGCTTGCCGTCGCGCAGCAGGAATTCGATGTACTGGCCGGCGCGGAACTTGAGCGTTTCGTTGGCCGGCAGTTGCAAGGTCATCACGATCACGTCCGGCGCGACTTTTTCGAGCGTGGATACGCGCGACGGCATCTTGCGGATCGGATATTCGGCGCTGCCAGCCACTTCGCGGGCCTCGATCACCAGGTCGCCGGCGGTGGTGGCGCAACAGAACAGCGCGAAGCCGGCCGCTTCTTCGTCCAGGCTCAGCGCCCGTTCCTGGTGTGCCTTGTGGGTAACGGTACCCGAGACTATCTTGCCCTTGCAGGAGCTGCAAGCGCCGTTTTTGCAACCGTAGGGCAGTCCCACGCCGGCGCGGATGGCAGCCGCGAGGATGGTTTCATCCTCGTCGCAGTGGAATTGGTGGCCGCTAGGCTGTACAGTAATTTGAAACGTCATACAATCCTTCAGATGAAAAACCCTAATCGTTCTACATTCAACCTGCCGCGCCTGCTGATCGTGGGCTGCGGCGACGTCGGCAAGCGCCTGCTGCCGCTGTTGCGCGCCCACTATCGCGTGTTTGCCACCACCAGCAGCCTTGATCGCTGCGCCGAACTGCGGGCGCTGGGCGCCGTGCCCATCGTTGCCGATCTCGACCAGCCGCCCAGCCTGCGCCGCCTGGCTGGCCTGGCATCAACCATCGTGCACCTGGCGCCGCCGCAGGGCGAGGGCCCGCTGGACCGCCGCACGCGCAATCTCACCGCCATTTTACCTGAGCACGCCCGACTGGTTTATGTGAGCACCACGGGCGTCTATGGCGATTGTGGCGGCGCCCTGTTCAACGAGACCCGACCGGTGGCGCCGCGCAATCCGCGCGCCACGCGGCGGGTGGATGCCGAAGGTGTCTTGCGACGCTGGGCCGTGCGCAGCGATTCGACGCTGTCCATCCTGCGCGTGCCCGGCATCTATGGCGCGGAACGGCTGCCGCGCAAGCGCCTGGAGCAGGGTACGCCAGCGCTGATCGCCGAACACGACGTGTATACCAACCACATCCATGCCGACGACCTGGCTGCCATCATTGTCCGCGCGCTGCGGCACGGCAAGCCCAATCGGCTCTACCATGCGGTGGATGACAGCAATATGAAGATGGCCGATTATTTCGATGCCGTGGCCGATGCGCTGGGACTGGCGCGGCCGCCACGGTTGCCGCGCGCGCAGTTGCAGCAGGTGGTGACGCCAGCGCTGCTGTCGTTCATGTCGGAGTCGCGCCGGTTGGCCAATGGTCGCATCAAGCGCGAGTTGGGCGTGCGGCTACGCCATGCCACCGTGGCATCTTTATTGGCAACGTTGTAAATTTTTGCAAGGATGCGTTGCATTTATGCAATTTAAGCAGCCTCAGGTTAATATTACAGGCTTCTATACCTTTTTTTACAATTATTTTTTGATCTAGCACAAGAAATCGGGTTAGAATCTCACACATTGTCACGGAGAGTGTATTTCTGCTTATCCGTTAAATAACAAAGATGTGTAGTAGCGGGATCGGCGGCTATCGTGGGCGCATGGTTTCTCTAACTGCACCGATAATTTTATTAGTCAATGTGTCGCTTTCTTCCAACGGGCGACCCCGAACCTGCTAAATATCATGTCCATTAAAGAAATTACCTCCTCCCCAACTTACAACCCTAACCGCGTCCTCGATGCGATCATTGAAAAACTGCAACTGAAAAACGATGCAGCCCTGTCGCGCGCGCTCGAAGTGGCGCCCCCGGTGATCAGCAAGATCCGCCACAACACGCTGCCGATCGGTGCCACCATCCTGATCCGCATGCATGAAATCAGCGATTTCAGCATTCGCGAACTGCGCGAAATGATGGCAAATTAATTTGCCCACCGCTCAATAAAACGGCGCGTCACCCTTGCGGGGACGCGCCGTTTTGCTTGGCTGGGCAGTGACTAGGCAGTTGTATTGATCATGCTGCCGAGCCGCTGGCCGCTGGTGTTGACCATCGGCTGCGGTGGCGGTTGCTGCTGTTGTTGCGGTGGCGGGGCCACTGGCTCGGCCTGGCGCGCGACCGGTTCCGCCTGGCGCGGCGGTGGCGTGGTCTGGATATTAACGTTACTGGATGCGACGGAATTGACGGCCATGACGTGCTCCCAACATCGATTGAATCCAGAGTATGCCACTTTATTTGGCAGATGTCAGCTCAGGCGTGGCCTTTCGGTGTACAGCGACGCGGTCGCGCTGCCGCGATATGCCCCCGGCGTCCAGCCGCAGTAGGCGTATTGTCCGGCCTGGATAGTCGTGCTGCCGCAATAGGCGGCCCCAAGGTTAGTGGCGACACTGCCGTAGGCAATGCCGAATTCCTCCTCGTACAACTCCTTCATGCGATTGCCGATGCGCGCCAGGGTGGCGGCATCTTCTTCACCGCGCATGCCGATGTACGGGAAGTGGTGCAGGAAGTAGCCGAACACGGCCTGGCAATCGGCGGCGTATTTCATTGTGTCGAGGATGTGATAATGCCAAAAGGTATCGACATCGACCAGCGGCGAGGTTTGCTCGTCGGGGAATTTTTTCATCAGAGTCAGAAACCGGCGATATTCAAGCTCGACCGCGTTGGCGCGTTCGAGCGTCCAGCCTTCGCCAGATTTGTTGTGCATCAGTTTGACTTTGATCGGCTCCAGGTCCAGCGCGGCGATGGCATTCATGACGTTCCTTTGCTTGGGTTGAGGAAAATGGCAACAAGTCGATTTTGCCCATGCCGAAGCAATGCCTATTGATTTTTATCAATGGCCGTAAGGAAACTCCTAACGCGGTGAGAGTTCTCCGTAGCGCGAGTGCCTGCCGGCAGTTCGCGTCCCAGCGGGACTGCGATCGATACCACGGTGCCGCCGTTGGCGCCGCCCTCGATGGTGCAGGTGCCGCCCAGCAGGATGATGCGCTCTTCGATGCCGACCAGGCCGAACGATCCCACCTTGTTGCGGCTGTTGGCGCGCAGGCCCACGCCGTTGTCGGTAATGGTCATGGTCAGCATATTGTCCGCCTCGGCCAGCTCCACCCGCACCACGCTGGCGCGGGCATGCTGGGCGATATTGCTGAGCGACTCTTGCAGGATGCGGAAAAACGCGGTCGCGCAGCGGTCGTCCACGCGGATATCCTGTTGATGCTCGATGAGCTCGCACACCATGCCCGAGCGCGTGCGGAACTGGGCGATTTGCCATTCGACCGCCGCGTTCAACCCCAGGTCCAGCACGGTAGGCCGCAAATCGTTGATGATGTGGCGCACGCTCTTGATGGTGCTGTCGATCTGGTGCAGCGTGCCCATGGCGCGCGCGTGCAGGCGCGGGTGGCGATGGCGGGTGCGGGTGGCCAGCAGGTCGGCCTCGATGCGCAGCACCAGCAGGTTTTGTCCGAGGTCGTCGTGGATTTCGCGCGCGATGCGCTTGCGTTCCTGTTCCTTGATCTGGTCGGCATGGGCGGCCAGGCGGCGCAGCTTGTGGTGCGATTGCTGCAGCCTGGCCTGGCTGTCGCGCAATTCCCTGGTCATTTCCTTGGCCATCTTGATGGCGCGCAGGCGCGACGAGGACAGCGTGTGGAACAGCAGGTAAAACATCAGGGTGCCGATAAAACCGGTGCCCAATGCAAGCCACGGCAGGAACAGGTCGAAGTGGCTCGACCATGCGCGCTTGGGTGCGCTGAACCGGGTTTGCCACTGGCGGCCGTGGAAGTCGAGCGGCAGCACCACCGAGTACAGTTGCGCGGTGCGCTCATCCTTGCCGTGCGGCTGGCTGTCGAACAGCAGGGTCGCGCGCGGCACCGGGGCGCTGGCGCTGCCGCCGTCGTACAGGCGCAGCCGCACGTCGCGCACCTGCATTTGTTCCATGGCCAGTTGGACCAGGCGCGGCACGCTGAAGCCGATGCCCACCGAGCCGATAAAATTGGCGCGGCGCTGTTCGACCGTCGCGCGCGGCATGCCGCGCCGGTACACGGCCAGCCGGATTGCCATGCCGCCGCCGCCCTTGCCCAGGCTGTTCATTTCAATCAACTGGCCCGACGTGCTCACTTCGCCCGTATCGCGCGCGCGCGCCAGCGACGCGGCCACGGCGGGACGGGCGGCGATGTTCAGGCCCACCCGGTCGCGGAACGTGGCAATTGGCTCGATCATCGTGATGACCGAGTAATCGGGCCGGCGTTCGCGCGGGCGGATGTCGAAATCGGGGTAGCCGTTGGCCGTGCCATCGCCGCTGTGGCGTGCGGCGCGCTCGAAGGCGTCGCGGGCATCGTCGGTGAGGTAGGGGGAGTAGTTGATGCCGTCGAGGGCAGGGTAGTGCGATGGCAGCTGCAGTCCGCTCACGAAGCGGTGGAAATCGGCGGGTGTGACGTTGTCGCTGGCATCAAAAAAACTGGCCGTGGCGCGCAGGACATTGGTGTAGGAATCGATGTACGAGCTGATATGGTATTGGGCATTGCGCGCCTGGTGCATAAAGCGGGCGTTGCCGTCGTATTCGACCGCGCGGTCGGCTGCCACGTAGCACAGCGCACCCACCCCCAGCGAGAGCAGGATGCCCGCCCACCACACCGGCTTCGACGGTGAGAACCACTGCCGTTGCGCGAGTAATCGCCCCATTGCCACTGCCTTTCAGACGCCCCGCCAGTCCATAGATTATTGACTATAAAAAATATTCGATCTGCAAGTCAAGTAAATTTATGGATGTAAAAAAGCCGGCTCATCCTGCTGGAGGGCGCCGGCTTGTCGTGGGCGTCGCTTACTTGGCCACGAAGCTGTCCTTGAGCGTGACGATGCGGTTAAACACCGGTTTGCCCGGTTGCGAATCGACGCGGTCGGCCACGAAGTACCCGTGGCGCTCGAACTGGTAGCGCTGGTCGGGCAGCGCCGCGCTCATGCCTGGCTCGAGGTAGGCGGTGATCACTTCCTTGGCGTTCGGATTGAGCACTTCCTTGAAGTCCTTGCCGCCGGCATCGGGATGCGGATCGGTAAACAGGCGTTCGAACAGCCGCACTTCGGCCGGTAACGCGGTCGCGGCGGACACCCAGTGGATATTGCCCTTGACCTTGTAATTATCGGAGCCGGGCGTGCCCGATTTCGAATCCGGGAAGTAATTCACGTGCACGGCCACCACGTTGCCGTGTTCATCCTTGTCGTACCCGGTGCACTCGGTCACATAACCATGGCGCAGGCGCACGCGGCTGCCCGGCTTGTCGTCGATCGGCGGGTAGTAGCGGAAATAACCTTTGCTCGGCACTTCCATGAAGTCTTCTGCCTCGATCCACAGTTCGCGCGTGATCGGGAACGTGCGCACGCCCATTTCAGGGTGGTGCGGATGGACCGGCGATGTGCATTCCTCGCTCTGACCTTCCGGATAGTTGTCGATGATCAGTTTCAACGGACGCAGCACGGCAGTGGCGCGCGGCGCCTTCGGATCGAGATCCTCGCGCAGGCAGCCTTCCAGCGTGCTCATGTCGATCCAGCCGTCGGACTTGGTGACGCCGATGCGTTCGCAGAACAGGTGGATCGCTTCGGGCGTGTAGCCACGGCGGCGCAGGCCGACAATGGTGGGCATGCGCGGATCGTCCCAGCCATCGACGATGTGTTCGTCCACCAGCTGGCGCAGCTTGCGCTTGGATGTCACCACGTAGGTGAGGTTCAGGCGCGAGAACTCGTACTGGCACGGCACCGGCAGCTTGAAGAAGCCGCCCCTGGACAATGTTTCCAGCAGCCAGTCGTAGAACGGGCGGTGGTCCTGGAATTCCAGCGTGCAGATCGAATGGGTGATGTTTTCCAGCGCGTCCGAGATCGGGTGCGTGTAATCGTACATCGGGTAGATGCACCAGGCGTCGCCGGTGCGCACGTGGTGCGCATGACGGATGCGGTAGATGGCCGGATCGCGCATATTCATGTTGGGCGACGACATCGCATCTTCGCTGATCTTGGCGCGCAGGATGTGCTCGCCGTCGGCGTATTTGCCCGCTTTCATGTCGCGGAAGATTTGCAGCGATTCGTCCACGGGACGGTTGCGGAACGGCGAATTGACGCCCGGCGTATTGAAATTGCCGCGATTAGCCGCCATATCGTCTGCCGACTGGCTGTCCACGTACGCGTGGCCTTCTTCGATCAGGTACTCGGCCATTTCGTACAACTGGTCGAAATAGTCGGAAGCGTAGTGCAAGTGGCGCTCCACGCTGCCATCGGCGGCCGGGTAGTCGTAGTTAAAGCCCAGCCACTTGACGCTGTCGATGATGGTATCGACGTATTCCTGCTCTTCCTTGGCCGGGTTGGTGTCGTCGAAGCGCAGATTGCAGCGGCCCTGGTAGTCGCGCGCCAGGCCGAAGTTCAGGCAAATCGATTTGGCGTGACCCACGTGCAGGTAGCCGTTGGGTTCCGGCGGGAAACGGGTGATCACCGTGGGCAGATCGTCGCGCACATAGGTGCCGGCCGCCTGGTCGTGGTCGATGATGGCCCGCAGGAAGTTCGAAGGGAGTTCTGGCGCCGCGCTTTTTTTATCGTTGCTCATCTGAAAGATTGACTTGGAGAAGTTCGTGTAAAGACCATTTTACCGTATCCCCCGTGCGCGCCTAGGGGAAATGCTGCATTGCGATGGGTGGTCAGCGGCGAACCCGGGGGCGGGTGTGGCGCGACAGGTATAATTCGCCTTTGGTTCATCTATTTTGTTTCGGAGTTTCCCAAATGGAAAATCACTACAATACGCTGGGAATCGCGCCGAACGCCACCGAGGACGAGATCAAGAAGATCTACCGCTCTCTGGCGATGCGTTTTCACCCGGACCGCAACCAGGCGCCCGGCGCCGAAGCGCGCTTCAAGGCCATCACCAAGGCGTACGAGATCCTGTCGGATCCGGTCAAGCGCGAGGAATACAACCAGAGCGTGAACCACCGCATCATCATCGATGCCGAGGCCGAGGCTTACCAGCTGTGGCGTTCCCTGTTCAGCCTGCATGGCACCACGTTGCCCGCTGCCTGAGGTTGGAACTGACCGCGGCCGATATAACATCATCACGAAAGCAGGAACATGAGAAAAGTACACCCGGAGTTCGCCTACCAGTCGCGCGAACTCGAAGGCCAGATCGACGGCATCCTGGGCGACCCGCCCGACCGCAAGAACTACCAGCGCATGATCGACGCACTGGTGGACGAGTACGCCACCGGCGGCGGCATCGAGGACGTCAACATGCTGGCCTTCGCGCTGGTTGATCACCTGCAGTTTTCCGACCCGAAGGGCCTGCTGGCCGAAGCAGGCGACTACGAGTTCGGCGATGCCGCGCGCGTGTTCGCCATGGCGTCGTGCAAGGGCGAGGCAGCCGGCCGCATGTACGCGGCGCTGCAGGAAAACCTGCCCGACCTGGCGCGCCAGGCCATCATCACCGCCTTCCTGTTTAAAAATCCGCGCAAATGGGACGACGACGACCAGTCGCTCGAGCAATTGTCGGCCAACGACGATGGCGACGATATCGAAGACGAAGACAACGCGACCGACGATTTTGCCCAAATGTTCGACAAGGATGGAGATTAAACCATGTCCGACGACCAAACCCGCAATCTGCCAGCGCTGAGCAAGCAAGTGACCGAGTTGGTGCTGGCCGGCTCCCTGGGCCATGCCGAGCAGGCGTTTGCCGATGCCGCCGACCAGTACGGCGACCTGGCCGTGGTGGAAGTGCTGTCCAACATCCCGCCGCAAGTGACCGCGCTGCACATGGCCGGCTTTGACGGCGGCAAGATGTCGCTGGCCACCTTGCTGGTGCCGCCCAAGGCCTGGGCCGACAGCCTGGCCTTCATCGCCGCCACCTGGCCCGACGACCAGATCGAGGACGATCCCGAGCGCATCGCCGAGTCGCTGTTCGCCCACGTGCACGGCGTGGTGTTTGCCACCGACGACGAAGAGCGCCGCAACGAGCTGCTGGCGGCCGCTTCGGCCCCCGACCATGGCGCGACCATGTTCGCGATCTTGTTCTCGATGGCGCCGAAGGAAATTCTCGAAGTGGCCGGCGAGATCATTGCCAAGGGCCCGTACCTGACCGGCCAGACTTCGTCCGACAACGACGTGGTCCCGCTGGCGATCGCGCTGGCACAGGCCTCGGAAGACGGCTGGGACCGCGCCTTGTTCGAGCTGTTCCCCGAGTTCCGCCACAGCGCCGACCTGGCCGATGCCGAGTTCAACGACGACCCGGACGAAGAGCAGAACTTCCTGCAACGCTCGACCAAGGAACTGCTGTACCGCCTGCGCAAGCAAGTGCCGTCCACGCGCGTGGTCAAGGCGTCGCGCCGCAGCGTCGGCACCGGCATTTTCTCGTGATGGAACGCTGACCCATGCTGCCAGCAATCGTCAAAGAAAACCTGCCGCGCCTGACGCGCGCGATCCAGAAACTGGCTGCCGAGCCCGATGAGGACGCCGCCTACACGCTGGCCGATGAACTGACCGGCATCACCGCCATGGTGGCCGAAAAGTTCACCAACGACCGCACCGCCGACGGCATCCAGAAGGCGTTGCAGCTGACGGTGGGCGCGGTATCGCTGGGCCTCGATCATGCGCTGCCCGAAGCTGAACTCGACAGCGACGATCCGGACCTCGATGCCCTCGACCTGTTGATCGAGGAGGGCGCCGAGCACGCGTTCCAGATCGGTTTCCGCCTGATCAAGGAGTTGTCGGCCTTGCCGGAGGATTCCCTGGTCGGCGAATACGATACCGATCCCGTGTACGCGGCAAGGCGCCTGCGCGACCTGTTCATCGACCTGTGCCAGACCGATCCGAACCAGAACTGGAACGGCAGCGACCGCTACGTGGTCATGCTCAAGCAGCGCAAGGAAGTGCAGGCGATTGTGCGCCTGGCCAACTGGCTGCGCCGCCACCACAGCGAAGGCCCGGTGTCCGACACCGACCTCAACGCCGAAGGTGTGATCGCGCTGGCGATCATTTTCGCGGTGGAAGGCGGGGGCAGGGTGATGGCGCGTACCGGCCAGAAAGAGTTCGAGCGCTTCGTCAAATCGGTGCGCAAGAACAAGCCCGACTTCGAAGAGGGCTGGGCCGCGCTGGTGGCTGCCGTGCCGGTGCAACACCACCCGGTGCTGCTCGACCGCATCGCCAGCTACCGCGCAACCTGCACCGTGCTGCAGCACATCAAGGGCCGCACGGCCATGAAAACCTTGTTTGCGGAGCTGGAGAACTATGCCGGTTCCGAGCTCGATGCGGATTATTCGTAAGTATCCATCCTGAGGCTGCGGCTCAGCCCGCAGCTTCTTCTGCAACCTCCTCCGCCACCGCCACAAACCCCGCCACCAGCGGCGAAATCTCATCCGTGCGCCGCGCCAGCAGCAGCGCCGTATTGGCTTCGGGATCGGCCAGCGGCCGGTAGCACACGCCGCCCATGCGGATAATTTCGAACGAACTGGGCAACACGGAAATCCCGCTGCCGGCCGCCACCAGGCCGATGATGGTCGAACCCTCGGCCGCCTCTACCGCGATGTTCGGCACAAACCCCGCCTCCTTGCACAGCCGGAAAATCTGCGGATGGATGCCGGTGCCGGCCGTCTTCGGGAACATCACCAGCGGCAGCCCCTTGAGGTCGCTGATGGCAATTGCCTGCTTGTGCGCCAGCGGGTGCCCGACCGGCAGCACCAGCACCAGCGGATCGCGCCGCAGCACGGTCAAGATCACGTTGTCGGGCAGCGCCTGCTCGGGCGGGCGCACCAGGCCCAGGTCCAGCCGGCGGTCGCCGATGGCGTCGAGTTGTTCGAACGTGGACATTTCGTGCAAGGTCAGCGTCACGCCCGGATAGCGCTGGCGGTAACGGTTGATCACCGTGGCAAACAAGGGCGTGAGCGGCGTGGAAAACGTAAAACCCACGCGCAATTCGCCGGCTTCACCGCGCTCGGCCCGCTGCGCCGTTTGTACCGCCTGGTGCGACAGCGCCAGGATGCGCCGCGCATCGTCGAGAAACAGCTTGCCGGCCTCCGTCAGCCGCACCCAGCGCTTGCTGCGCTCGAGCAGTTGCGCGCCGACCTCCGCTTCCAGCATCTGGATCTGGTGGCTCAGTGGCGGCTGGCCGATGTGCAGCCGCTCGGCCGCGCGCGTAAAACTGAGTTCCTCGGCAACGGCGACGAAGTAACGAAGGTGACGAAGTTCCATGGCTGTTATCGTTTTAAAGTATGACTAACGTCTTAAATATATATTGGACAGTCGTATCGTGCAATCCTAAGATGGTTTATCACCTTTGCTTCAGATTGCTTGCCATGTCCACCGCAGCCACCGCCACGCCTATTTTGCCCATGCTGCCCAAGCCGGCGCCGCGCATTGCCGCCGGCACCGCCGACTTCAAGCGCAGCAACCGCGCCATGTTCTTCGGCGGTTTTTCGTGCTTCGCGCTGCTGTACTGCGTGCAACCTTTGATGCCGTTGTTGTCGCACGAGTTCGCGCTGAGCGCGGCGCAAAGCAGTCTGGCATTGTCGATCTCGACTGCCGCATTGGCCGTGTCGCTGGTGGTGTCCAGCGCGATTTCCGAGCGGCTGGGCCGCAAACCGCTGATGGTGGGAGCCATGGCAATTGCCGCCGTGATGACGGTGCTGTGTGCGTTTGCCCATAACTACCACCAGCTGCTGGCCATGCGCGCCTTGCTGGGCGTGGCCCTGGGCGGCATGCCGGCGATTGCCATGGCGTATTTGGGCGAAGAGATCGAACCGACGTCGCTGGGCTTGTCGATGGGCTTGTACATCAGCGGCAGCGCGTTTGGCGGCATGGCGGGCCGGGTGATCACGTCGGTGCTCAGCGACCATTTTTCGTGGCGCCTGGCGGTCGGCATCGTCGGCGTGGCCGGCATCATGGCGGCGTGGGAATTCTGGCGCAGCCTGCCGCCGTCGCGTCACTTTACGCCATCGAACGGCGGCTGGCGCACCTTGCCGGCCGGCTTCAAGCTGCACCTGAGCGATGCCGGCCTGCCCTGGATGTTCGCGCTGGCGTTCCTGCTGATGGGCGCGTTCGTCAGCCTGTACAACTACATCGCCTATCGCCTGCTGGGGGCGCCGTTTGGCCTCAGCCAGAGCCTGGTGGGCACGGTGTCGTTCCTGTACCTGCTCGGTATCTACAGCTCGGTATGGGCGGGCAAGCTGGCCGACCGCTATGGCCGCCGCCACGTGCTGTGGGCGGTGATGGCGATGATGCTCACCGGGCTGCTGCTCACGCTGTCGAACTGGCTGCCGCTGATCATCGCCGGCGTGGCGCTGTTCACTTACGGCTTTTTCGCCACGCACTCGGTGGCCAGCAGCTGGGTGGGGCGGCGCGCGCTCTCGAACAAGGCGCTCGCTTCCGCGCTGTACCTGTTTTTCTACTACCTCGGCTCGAGCGTGGTCGGTTCGGCCACCGGCGTGATGTGGGAGCGCAGCGGCTGGCCGGGCGTGGTGATGGTGCTGGGCGCCGCGCTGGGCCTGGGCTTGCTGGTGGCGTTACGCCTGCGCAGCCTGGCGCCGTTGGGCGCGGCCGAGAAGTAAGAAGCCGCGAGAAGCGCCCTGATCCACGTCAATAAATAGTACGGAATCTGTCGGCCGCAGCAGGTGTCGAATCAAGGTGGGAACGTTGTTCGTTCCCTCTTTTTTCTGGAGCGACATCATGCAGCCAAATACTGACCGCAGTAACGATATTCAACGCCGTTTCCACCTGGTCGAACAAGCGATCGGCCAGGCTTCCGAGGCCAGTTCGGCCGAACAACACCTGCCCAGCGAACTGCGCGACAGCATCCAGCGCGTGGACCGCCTGGGCGACACCGCGCGCGAAGTACTGCAATCGGGCGACCAGGCCCGCATCCGCAAGCTGGTCACCGACATGACCGCCTCCGCCGAACGCGCCCGCCGCGTGTGCACCAACATCCCGCAACTATCGGCCCAGATACGGGGCGCGGTCAGTCATATGGCCAGCCAGATCCAGGAGTTGAAACGGGACTTGCAATAGTCGGCTGGACGCGCCAGTCCAGGAACCGCTCTGCTTGCTTGAGCGGACGAGAAAAACCGACTATGTTCGGAGAGAGACCATGAAGCAAAGCGAATTCCTGTGCTGGCTCACGCAGCGCGGCGTGCACGTCAAACAAGGCTCGAAGCACTTGAAACTCTACGCCAACGGCGAACAAACCATACTGCCGCGCCATCCGTCCAAAGAACTCAAGCAGGCACTGGTCGACGCGGTCAAGAAAAAACTGAAGCTCAGTTAATGTTTCACCAAGGAGGTTGCCATGCAATATCCCGCTGTCTTTTCCCCTGATCCCTCGGGCGGTTACGTTGTTACTTTTCCCGATATCCCGGAGGCCATCACCCAGGGCGATACCGAAGCCGAAGCCATCTGTATGGCCGAGGACGCGCTGGTCACCGCACTCGACTTTTATTTCGAGGACCACCGGCAAGTACCCGCGCCTTCACGTCCCCAACTCGGCCAGCGACTGGTCGCCTTGCCGGCGGAATTGGCCGAGCGGGTACGGTCGTCGAATGCTGCGCTGGGGCGGCAGGGGTTGGGGGCGTTCCAGGCTTGAGCCGTCGCTCATAGCACTCCCTTGGCCCGCAGCGCGGCAATCTCGTCGTCGCTGTGGCCCAGTAAATCGCCCACGATGTCGTCGGTGTGCTGGCCCAGCAATGGCGGCGCGACGGCATTGTCCGCCGGCGAGGCTGACAGACGCATCGGGTTGCGTACCAGTTTGACGGTGCCGGCGGTCGGGTGCGGTACTTCGGTGACAATGCCGCGCGCCAGCACTTGCGGGTTGCTGTACACGTCGTCGAGGTTGTTGATGGGGCCGCACGGTACGCCTACTGCCTCCAGTTGTTCGATCCAGAAGTCGCGGTTCTGGCGCAACACCATTTCGGCCAGCAGTGGCACCAGTTCTTCGCGGTGTTGCACGCGCAGCGGATTGGTGGCGTAGCGCTCGTGCAAGGCCAGGTCGGCGCGGCCGCCCACCTCCACGAATTTCTGGTATTGGCCGTCGTTGCCGGTGGCGACGATGATGTAGCCGTCGGCACACGCAAAGGTCTGGTATGGCACGATGTTCGGATGGGCATTGCCCCAGCGCCTGGGCGGCTTGCCGCTGTTGAGGTAGTTGCTGCCCATGTTGGCGAGCATGGCCACCTGCACGTCGAGCAGCGCCATGTCGATGTACTGGCCTGCGCCGCTGCGGTCGCGGTGGGTCAATGCCGCCAGGATGGCGATGGTGGCGTACATGCCTGTCATCAGGTCGGTCAACGCCACGCCGGCTTTTTGCGGGCCGCCGCCGGGCAGGTCGTCGCGTTCGCCGGTGACCGACATCAGGCCGCCCATGCCCTGGATCAGAAAGTCGTAGCCGGCGCGGTGCGCGTACGGGCCGTCCTGGCCGAAACCGGTCACCGAGCAGTAAACGATATCGGGCTTGATGGCCTTCAGTGAATCGTAGTCGAGGCCGTAGCGTTTCAGCTGGCCCACCTTATAGTTTTCCAGGACCACGTCGCAGTGTTGCACCAGTTCGCGCAGCAGGGCCTGGCCTTCGGGACTGGCGATGTCGATCGTCACCGAGCGCTTGCCGCGATTGGCGGCCAGGTAATAAGCTGCTTCGGTGGTGTCGTTGCCATCGGCATCTTTGGCGTAGGGCGGGCCCCAGGCGCGGGTGTCGTCGCCGTTGCCGGGGCGTTCGATCTTGATCACGTCGGCGCCCAGGTCGGCCAGGTTTTGCGAGCACCACGGGCCGGCCAGCACGCGGCTCAGGTCCAGCACGCGGATATGGCCCAGCGCTTTCGGTAAAGTCATCTTTATCTCTCTTGTGGGAAGTCTCGTCCGCCAGTGTAGTGTCTGTGCCGGGATCGTGATAGTGTCGTGGTTCCGTCCCTCCCAATTCCATCACTAATTCGGCATCATGTGGCCATATCCTAAAATTGTTGCGCATCGCGGCGGCGGCATCCTGGCGCCGGAAAACACGGTAGCCGGCTTGCGCGCCGGCCTCGCTTACGGTTTCCGCGCTGTCGAGTTCGATGTCATGCTGTCGAAAGACGGTATCGGCATGGTCATGCACGACCCCGATTTCGGCCGCACCGTGGCCGGACCCGGAGCGGTAGCGCGCACCCTGGCACGCGACCTGGCGGCGATGGATGCGGGCAGCTGGCACAGCGCCCCATTCAAGGGCGAGCCGGTGCCGTACTACACCCAGTTCATCGATTACTGCAAGCAGCAGGGTATCTGGATGAACGTGGAAATCAAGCCGGCCGAAGGTTTTGAAGCTGCTACCGGCGCCTGGGTGGCGCGGGTGACGCGCGACGCCTATGCCGACGAGATCGCCGCCAGCAAGGCCGATGGCAACTTCGCCCGGGTACCGTTGTTATCGTCGTTCAGCTTCGAGGCCCTGGCCGCCGCGCGCGATAGCGCACCCGAGGTGCCGCGCGCGTATTTGCTCGACCGCATTCCGGCCGACTGGCAGCAACAGGCCAGGGCGCTGCAAGCCGTGTCCATCAACACCAACCACAAACATTTGACCCGGGAACTGGCCGCGACCATCAAGGCGGCCGGTTACGGCCTGTTTTGCTACACCGTCAACGATCCCGACCGCGCCCGGGAAATCCTGTTGTGGGGCGTGGACGGCTTTTGTACCGATCGAGTGGATTTGATCGGTCCGGCCTTTACCTAAAACCATGTGAACGTGGAGGTCATATATAATCAACCCTTTGCATTTGCCAGCTACCCTCCCTGCATACGACATGAAATCATCTGAAATCCGCGAGAAGTTCCTCAAGTTTTTTGAATCCAAGGGTCACACGATTGTCCGTTCCAGCCCGCTGGTACCTGGCAATGATCCGACCATGCTGTTGACCAACAGCGGCATGGTGCAATTCAAGGACGTTTTCCTTGGCCTCGATACGCGCCCGTATTCGCGCGCGACCACCGTGCAGCGCTGCGTGCGCGCCGGCGGCAAGCACAACGACCTGGAAAACGTCGGCTACACCGCGCGTCACCACACGTTCTTCGAAATGCTGGGCAACTTCAGCTTTGGCGACTATTTCAAGCGCGATGCGATTCAATACGCGTGGGAACTGCTGACCAAGGTCTATGGCCTGCCAGCCGAAAAACTCACCGTCACCGTGTATTTCGAGGATGAAGAGGCGTACGACATCTGGGCCAACGAGATCGGTGTGCCGAAAGAGCGCATCATCCGCATCGGCGACAACAAGGGTTCGCGCTACGCGTCCGACAACTTCTGGCAGATGGCCGACGTCGGCCCCTGCGGCCCGTGCACCGAGATCTTCTACGACCACGGCGCCGACATCTGGGGCGGCCCTCCGGGCTCGGCCGAAGAAGACGGCGACCGCTTCATCGAAATCTGGAACCTGGTGTTCATGCAGTTCAACCGCGACGAAGCGGGCAATATGAACAAGCTGCCCAAGCCGTGCGTCGATACCGGCATGGGCATGGAGCGCCTGGCTGCCGTGCTGCAACACGTGCACAGCAACTACGAAATCGATCTGTTCCAGAACCTGATCAAGGCTGCCGCGCGCGAAACCGGCGCCACCGACCTGGAATCGAAGTCGCTGCGCGTGATCGCCGACCACATCCGCGCCGCGTCGTTCCTGATCGTTGACGGCATCATCCCGGGCCCGGAAGGCCACGGTTACGTGCTGCGCCGCATCATCCGCCGCGCACTGCGTCACGGCCACAAGCTGGGCCAGACCAAGCCGTTCTTCTACAAGCTGGTGGAAGACTTGAACATCGAGATGGGCGTGGCGTATCCGGAACTGGCCGAAGCCAAGGACCGCGTGGCTGCCACCCTGAAAGCCGAGGAAGAGCGTTTCGGCGAAACGCTGGAAAACGGCATGAAGATCCTGGAAGCGCAGCTGGCCAAGGATCCGACCAAGCTCGACGGCGGTACCGCGTTCACCCTGTACGACACCTACGGCTTCCCGCTGGACCTGACCGCCGACATCTGCCGCGAACGCAACATCACGCTCGACGAAGCAGGTTTCAATGCCGCCATGGAACAGCAAAAGAAAACCGCGCGCGCCGCCGGCAAGTTCAAGATGGCTGCCAATGTCGAATACTCGGGCGAAAAAACCAAATTCGTCGGTTACGACGACCTGAGCGTCAACGCCAAAGTCATCGCGCTGTACGCCAATGGCGCGTCGGTGCAGGAACTCAAGCAAGGCGAAGCGGGCATCGTGGTGCTCGACACCACCCCGTTCTACGCCGAATCCGGCGGCCAGGTGGGCGACCAGGGCGCGATCAAGGCCGCTGGCAGCCTGTTCGAGGTGGATGATACGCTGAAAATCCAGGCCGACGTCTTTGGCCAGCACGGCGTGCTGACCCAGGGCAGCCTGAAAGTGGGCGACGCCGTCTCGGCAGAAGTGGACTTGCACAAGCGAGGCCGCACCATCCGCAACCACTCGGCCACCCACCTGATGCACAAAGCCCTGCGCGAAGTGCTGGGCGGCCACGTGGCGCAAAAAGGTTCGCTGGTCGATCCGGACAAAACCCGTTTCGACTTCAGCCACAACGCACCGCTGACGGCCGAGCAAATCGCCGAAGTGGAAGCCAAGGTCAATAAAGAGATCCTGGAAAACCACGCCACCAAAGCGCAGCACATGTCGTTCGACGACGCCGTCAAGCATGGCGCCATGGCGCTGTTCGGCGAGAAGTATGGCGACGAAGTGCGCGTGCTCGACATCGGCACCTCGAAAGAGCTGTGCGGCGGTGTGCACGTGCAGCGTACCGGCGACATCGGCCTGTTCAAGATCATCGGCGAAGGCGGCGTTGCTGCCGGCATCCGCCGCGTGGAAGCGGTGACGGGCGAGGGCGCGCTGGCGCTGGTGCAAGGCCTGGCACGCAAGCTCGGCGATGCTGCAGCGGCGTTCAAATCCAACCCGGACGAGCTGCTGGTCAAGATCGGCGCCGTGCAGGATCAAGTGAAATCGCTGGAAAAAGAACTGGCGGCACTCAAATCCAAGCTGGCTTCGGGCCAGGGCGACGAACTGGCCACCAAGGCAGTCGAGGTGAACGGCATCAAGGTGCTGGCAGCTGTGCTGGAAGGCGCCGATGTGGCGACCCTGCGCGAGACCATGGACAAGCTCAAGGACAAGCTGAAAACCGCCGCCATCGTGCTGGCCGCCGTTAACGACGGCAAGGTGAGCCTGATTGCAGGCGTGACGGCGGACACCACATCCAAGGTCAAGGCCGGCGAACTGGTGAACTTCGTTGCACAACAAGTGGGCGGAAAAGGCGGCGGACGCCCCGATATGGCGCAGGCCGGCGGTACCGATCCAAGTGGTTTGCCAGCTGCCCTGGCAGGCGTGGTGGCCTGGGTGGGCGCCAAAGCCTGAGGGCAAAATATAGTCCTGCATTGCAAGTAACCCTGTAAAATCAGGGGTATCGACGGCCCGCGTGTCAAGCGCGGGCCGTTATTGTTTGAACGACTTGATTGTATACTTGCAAGTTCCCGTTGCAGAATTGCAACGGGCTACGAACTATTTTGGTGCAGCGCGTCAAGAGCACTGAAAAGGAGTAGTATTGCGAAAATGCTGCACTACTTCCTAGCTAACTAGCGGGTTCAAGATGACCGACACGATACTAGACAACGAAATCATGGAATTCCACATGGAACTCGATGCGCGCGAACTGCATTGCCCGCTGCCGATCCTCAAGGCGAAAAAAGCCCTGGCGGAACTGCAAAGCGGCGAAGTGCTGCGCATCATGGCAACCGACCCTGGCTCCGTTCGCGACTTCCAGGCTTTCGCCAAACAAACCGGCAATGCACTGCTCTCGCACGTGCAAACGGGCCGCGAATTCGTCTTTTTGATGCGCCGCAAATAAGCGTCCGGCGCCTTCTTTCTCACCAAGTCCTTATTCAGCATTGCAAATGGAATGATCGTCTAAGAAGCTTTTTAGACGACTTCCACTAACTAAAAATCGCACGATCGTGCTTTAATTTATTGTGTCCGGCGGATTTCTCATATAATCTAGCCCACTAATTTAGTCCGTTATTCACTATTTTCCCAAAGGCACAGCTATGAAAGTCTTGGTACCCGTCAAACGCGTGGTCGACTACAACGTCAAGGTCCGCGTCAAATCGGACGGCACCGGCGTCGATATCGCCAATGTCAAAATGTCGATGAACCCGTTCGACGAGATCGCGCTGGAAGAAGCCACGCGCCTCAAGGAATCGGGCAAGGTCTCCGAAGTGGTGGCGATCTCGTGCGGCGTGGACAAGTGCCAGGAAACCCTGCGCACCGGCATGGCCATCGGCGCCGATCGCGGCATCCTGGTGCAGACCGACGTGGAACTGGAACCGCTGGCAGTAGCCAAGCTGATCAAGGCGCTGGCCGACAAGGAACAGCCACAACTGATCATCCTGGGCAAACAGGCCATCGACGACGACTCCAACCAGACCGGCCAGATGCTGGCTGCCTTGCTTGGTTGGCCGCAAGCGACGTTCGCGTCGAAAGTGGAACTGGAAGACGGCAAAGTCACCGTTACCCGCGAAGTGGACGGCGGCCTGGAAACCCTGGCATTGACCCTGCCGGCCATCATCACCACCGACCTGCGCCTGAACGAGCCGCGCTACGTGACCTTGCCGAACATCATGAAGGCCAAGAAAAAGCCGCTGGACGTGACCAAGCCGGAAGACCTGGGCGTCGATGTAACCCCGCGCCTGAAAACGCTGAAGGTTGTCGAGCCTGCCAAGCGCTCGGCCGGCATCATCGTGCCGGACGCCGCCACCCTGGTCGCCAAGCTGCGCACCGAAGCCAAAGTCATCTAAAGGAATCATCATGGTCGCATTAGTTATCGCAGAACACGACAACGCCAGCCTGAAAGGCAGCACCCTCCACACCGTGACCGCAGCTGCCCAGTGCGGCGGCGACGTGCACGTGCTGGTGGCCGGTTCCAACGCCGGCGCGGCCGCTGCGGCTGCCGCGCAAATCGCCGGTGTGTCGAAAGTCATCGTGGCCGACGCGCCGCACTTTGCCGACGGCCTGGCCGAAAACGTCGCCGAGCAAATCCTGACCCTGGCGCAGGGCGATGCCTACAGCCACATCCTGGCGCCAGCCACCGCCTACGGCAAGAACATCCTGCCACGCGTGGCCGCCAAGCTGGACGTGGCGCAGATTTCCGAGATCACCAAGGTCGATTCGCCGGACACCTTCGAGCGTCCGATCTACGCCGGCAATGCGATTGCCTACGTGCAATCGTCCGACAAGATCAAGGTCATCACCGTGCGCGCGACCGGCTTCGATGCTGCCGCTGCCACCGGTGGTTCGGCGGCTACCGAAACCGTCACCGCCGTGGCCGATTCGGGCAGGTCGAGCTTTGTGGGCCGCGAGCTGGCCAAGTCGGACCGTCCGGAACTGACCGCCGCCAAGGTGATCGTGTCCGGTGGCCGTGGCATGGGTTCGGGCGAAGCGTTCAAAGTGCTGGAGCCGCTGGCCGACAAGCTGAACGCCGCCATGGGCGCCTCGCGTGCAGCAGTCGATGCCGGCTACGTGCCGAACGACTGGCAAGTGGGCCAGACCGGCAAGATCGTCGCGCCTAACCTGTACATCGCTGTCGGTATCTCGGGCGCGATCCAGCATCTGGCCGGCATGAAAGACTCGAAAGTCATCGTGGCCATCAACAAGGACCCGGAAGCGCCGATCTTCTCGGTGGCCGATTACGGCATCGTGGGCGACCTGTTCGAAGTGGTGCCGCAACTGGTGGCCGAGCTGGGCTAATCCTCCCTGCTGCAAGGAGCCACGCTGGTCGCGCGCTGGACGCCTGACCATCGTGGCTTTTTTTTACCCGAATTTCCCTACCCGACATCAGAATCCGGAGACATCATGCCCTACCAAGCCCCCCTCAAAGACATGCTGTTCGTCATCTACGAACTGGCCGACCTGGCAGCCGTCACCGCGCTGCCCGGCAATGAAGACGCCACCCTCGACACGGCCGAAGCCATCCTCGAAGAAAACGGCAAGTTCGTCAGCGGCGTGGTCGCGCCGCTGAACCATGCCAGCGACAAGGAGCCAAGTTATTGGCACGACGGCCAGGTCACGACCTCGAAAGGTTTTAAAGCCGCGTTCAAGGCATTCGGCGAGGCGGGCTGGCAGGGCGTGCAGCATCCGGTCGAGTTCGGCGGCCAGGGCTTGCCCAAGCTGCTGGCCACGCCGTGCATCGAGATGCTGAACTCGGGCAGCATCTCGTTCGCGCTGTGCCCGCTGCTGTCGGACGGTGCCATCGAAGCGCTGCTGACGGCTGGCAGCGACGAGCAAAAAGCCATTTACCTGGAAAAGCTGGTGTCGGGCGAATGGACCGGCACCATGAACCTGACCGAGCCGCAAGCAGGCTCCGACCTGGCCGCCGTGCGCACCCGCGCCGAGCCGCAGGGCGACGGCACCTATAAAGTGTTCGGCACCAAGATCTACATCACCTACGGCGAGCACGATTTCTCCGACAACATCGTGCACCTGGTGCTGGCGCGCACGCCCGATGCGCCGGCCGGTGTCAAAGGTATTTCGCTGTTCATCGTGCCGAAGTTCCTGGTCAATGCCGACGGCACGCTGGGCGCGCGCAACGACGCCCACTGCGTCTCGCTCGAACACAAGCTCGGCATCAAGGCCAGCCCGACCGCCGTGCTGCAATTCGGCGACCACGGCGGCGCCATCGGCACCCTGGTCGGCGAAGAAAATCGCGGCCTCGAATACATGTTCATCATGATGAACGCGGCGCGCTTCGGCGTCGGTCTGCAAGGCATCGGGCTGGCCGAGCGCGCGTATCAAAAAGCCGTGGCGTTTGCGCGCGACCGCGTGCAGTCGCGCGATGTGGCTGGTTCCGCCGGCCCGGTCGCCATCATCCATCACCCGGACGTGCGCCGCATGCTGATGAATATGCGCTCGCAAACCGAGGCAGCGCGGGCGCTGGCTTACGTGGGGGCGGGCTTGTCCGATATCGCCCACAGCCATGCCGACGAGGCGGTGCGCAAGCAGAACCTGGCCGTGTACGAATACCTGGTGCCGATCATCAAGGGCTGGTCCACCGAAATGTCGCAGGATGTGGCGCGCGATGGCGTGCAGGTGCACGGCGGCATGGGCTTCATCGAAGAGACGGGCGCGGCCCAGCACTACCGGGACGCCAAGATCCTGACGATTTACGAAGGCACGACCGCAATCCAGGCCAACGACCTGGTGGGCCGGAAGACCGTGCGCGACGGCGGCGCCGTGGCCAGGGGCCTGGTCGAACAAGTGCGGGCCACCCAGGCGCAACTGGCCGCATCGGGCGACGCCCACCTGCAAGCGATTGCCAGACAACTGGCGGCCGGCGCCGACGACCTGGCGGCAGCGGTGGACTTCGTGGTGGCCAACGTCAAGAGCGACGTCAAAGCCGTGTTTGCCGGCAGCGTGCTGTACCTGAAACTGGCCGGCGTGGTCTTGGGGGGCTGGCAAATGGCGCGCGCAGCGGCAATTGCGCAAGGCAAGCTCGAAGCGGCCGAGGGTGATGCCGCCTTCTACCGGGCCAAGATCGGCACGGCACGCTTCTTTGCCGACCACATCCTGTCGCAGTCCTCAACTCTGCGCACGGCGATTGTCGATGGCAGCGCCGGCGTGCTGGCGCTCGATGAGGCGCAGTTCTAAGCGGCCTTAGACGCAAAAAAGCAGCCTCGGCTGCTTTTTTGCGATGTAGAGTACCCGAGAAAACCTTCAGAGCGAGGCGCTGCAACGCCGCGATGGAGGTTTTATCGGATGCTCTTAGCGGCGTACCAAGGTGCCGTTCTGCTTCTGCACCCGGTCGCCATTGACCATCTGCGGGTCATTGTCGTACACAAAGCTGTCCTGCTTGCCGTCGTCGTAGCGCACGTGGACGGTCCACTGCTTGGTGGTCCGTGCGTGGCCTTCCACTTGCTTGCCCGCATAGGCGCCACCGGCGGCGCCGGCGAGGGTGGCGAGTTTCTTGCCGCCGCCGCTGCCTACCTGGTTGCCCAGCAGGGCGCCCGCCACGCCGCCAGCGATCAGGCCCACGGCGCCGCCTTCTCCGGCTTTTTCACCGACAACGACCGAAGTGACGCGGCCGCAGTCGTGGCAAGCCGTCGCTTTGGGCGCCTTGGTGTTGTAGCGCGCCTTGGCGTCGGCATTGTGCTGCGTGTATTCGCTCTGGGCGTCGCGCAGGCATTGCATGCGGGCGCTCGAGCTGCCTTCTTCCGCGCACAGTTTCTTGTCTGCCGCGTAGCGGGTGGCGATGCGCTTGGTCTCGGCGTTGTATTCCGATTTGCTCATCTGGGCATATGACGTCGATGTCAGAGTAGCGAGCGCCACTGCCAGCAGGATGGAGTGCTTGTTCATATTGTTCTCCTCGTTAATTGTAAAGTTAGCCGTAGGCGCCGCCTGTGTAGAGCAGATCGAAAAAGCGTGAGATTGTGGCAATCAAGCTCGCGGCGCCGATGGTCATGGTGGCAACCAGGACGATGGCGATGGGCCAGCGCGTGTTCGACAGCTTGCCGGAATGCGGATTGAAGCGCGCATCCCACTTGTCGTCCGGCATCAGGCCCAGCACCAGCGCTTCCAGGAAGCCTGCCAGTCCCGACAGCATAATCGGTAACAGCTTGTAGAAGCCGTCCGCTTGCGGCGCCAGCGTGGCCACCAGCCAGGCGGCGGGCAGGGCCGCCAGGTGCAACCAGAGCCACGGATCGCGCCAGCCGCGCAAGTACAGGCGTTGCAGGCCGAGGCCGCCGAACAGGAAGGCGAGCAGGGTGGCGGTGGTCTTGCTTTTGTGGCGTGCGGTCATTGGAATGCGGCAAAAAAGTCCGGAGGCGGCCAGTATCGGTCATAATGTCGCCCCCGGCCTACTTTTTTGGCAAGAACCGAATCCAGGTATTGCCCCGTTGGCCGGAACGGGGGATAATCTTCGATTACCCCAATCTGCCCGATTATTTCATTAACGCTTGCTGCTTTGCGGTCAGGCGCGCTATAATTTGCGGCTTTTTCCGTCCTAGCACACTTTTTGGAAATATTATGGTCGTTATTCGTTTAGCTCGTGGAGGCGCCAAGAAGCGTCCGTTCTTCAACATCGTTGCAACCGATTCGCGCAATCGTCGCGATGGCCGTTTCATCGAACGCATCGGTTTCTACAACCCGATGGCGCAAGGCGGCGAAGTGCCACTGCGCATCACCGCTGACCGTCTGGCTCACTGGCAATCGGTCGGCGCGCAACTGTCGCCAACCGTGGCTCGCCTGGTAGCTTCGAACAAAGCAGCTTAATTAGCTGAGGTTGCCGGTTTGACCGATAAGCAAGCATCCGGGGTGCAAGTCCCCGACGATCTGGCACAGGTAGGCTTTGTCTTCGGTGCCTACGGCGTCGCTGGCTGGGTGAGGATCCGTCCTTTCTCGGAAGATGCGGATGCGCTGCTCTCGGTGAAAACCTGGTGGATCGACAAGCCCACCTTGCACGATGTCGATGTCAAGCAGTGCAAACTGCATGGCGGCGACGTGGTCGCACAGCTGGTCGGCGTCACTGACCGGAATGTCGCAGAAGCGCTCAAGGGCGCCGCTGTTTCCATTCCGCGCAGCCGCTTCCCGGTATTGTCGGAAGACGAGTTTTACTGGGCCGAGTTGATCGGTCTGGAAGTAGAAAATCTGCAAGGTGAGTCCCTCGGTACGGTGACTGACATGATGAGCAACGGTCCACAGTCGATCTTGCGCATCAAGCCGGCAACTTCCGCAGAGGCGGCATCCGACGACGCGGCGCAAGAGCGCCTGATTCCATTTGTCGAAGCGTTCATCATCAAGGTGGACAAAGAGGCGAAAAAAATCACTGTCGATTGGGGCCTTGATTACTAGTGAACATAAGGGCGGCCCGCCATGCAATTCGATGTCGTGACCCTGTTCCCCGAAATGTTCGCCGCACTGACGCAGTCGGGTGTCACCCGGCGCGCGTTCGAACAGAATAAATGTGGCTTGTCGTTGTGGAATCCGCGTGATTTCACCACCGACAATCACCGCACCGTGGATGACCGCCCGTACGGTGGCGGCCCCGGCATGGTGATGCTGGCCAAACCCCTGGAAGCGACGATCAACGCAGCGAAAGCGCGGCAAGTTACAGCCGGTTTGCCGGCGCCGCGCGTGGTGTTCATGTCGCCCCAGGGCAAGCAGTTGACGCACGAGCGCGTGGTACAGCTCAAGCAGGAACCCGGCCTGGTGATTCTGTGCGGCCGCTACGAAGCTGTCGATCAGCGCCTGTTGGACCGTTGCATCGACGAAGAAATCAGCCTTGGCGATTTCGTGCTGTCCGGCGGCGAGTTGCCGGCAATGGCCTTGATGGATGCCGTGATCCGCCTGATTCCCGGCGTGTTGAACACGGATGCCTCGGCAGTTGAGGACAGTTTCGTGAACGGTTTGCTCGATTCGCCGCATTACACGCGCCCCGAGTCGTACGAAGGCGTGGCAGTACCGCCGGTTTTAATGGGCGGTAACCACGCCGAGATCGGCAAATGGCGCCGCCAGCGCATGCTGGAAGCGACCGCGCGCAAGCGGCCCGACCTGCTGGTCAAGGCCCGCGCGGCAGGGCAGCTGAGCAAGATCGATGAAAAGTTTTTGGCAGGTTTATAAAAACCTGTTGTAGTCCCCGGGCAGGTAAACCTGTCTATTTTTATTGTAGTGCACCATCCTCTACCGGGCATCGGGCTCAACCCCACAGCGCGCCGGCATGATGGCTTTTGGAGTTTATAAAATGAACGTGATTCAACAACTCGAGCAAGAAGAAATCGCTCGCCTGGGCAAAACCATCCCTGATTTTGCACCTGGCGATACCGTGGTCGTGAACGTAAACGTAGTCGAAGGCACCCGCAAGCGCGCCCAGGCATACGAAGGCGTCGTGATCTCGCGTCGTAACCGTGGCCTGAACTCGAACTTCATCGTTCGCAAGATCTCGTCCGGCGAAGGCGTTGAGCGTACCTTCCAACTGTACTCCCCGCTGATCGCTTCGATCGAAGTGAAACGCCGCGGTGACGTACGTCGCGCTAAACTGTACTACCTGCGTGATCGTTCCGGTAAATCGGCACGTATCAAGGAAAAACTGCCAAACCGTCGCCCAGCGGCGAAAAAAGCAGTCGCCGCTTAATAGCAGCGATTGTGTTTGGAGAGAGGGGCGCCAAGTTGGTGCCCCTCTTTTTTTAGTCGGTTACATCATTCCGGAGCCCACTTGGCCAAGCTGCTGTTCGACCCCCGCATATTACCGATCGACGCGATCGCTGGCGAACCGGCGCTGGCGCGCGAACGCCTGAGCGCCGATTGGCTGCGCCATCGCTTTGCGGAGCAGCCCGAGTGGGCGCCCGAAGCGGCTGAAACCAGCTATGCGGTGCGGGCGGACGGTTCGCCCGCCACCGCCGCGTCGGTCCTGATCGCACTGGTGCAGCGTCCCGAGGGTTTGAGCCTGGTGCTCACCCAGCGCAACGCCGACCTCACCGACCACCCGGGCCAGATCAGCTTTCCCGGCGGCCGCGCCGAAGCGTACGACGCCAGCCCGGTCGAGACTGCGCTGCGCGAGGCGGAGGAGGAAATCGGCCTCGATCGCACCCACGTGGAAGTGATCGGCAGCTTGCCCGACTATTACACCGGCACCGGTTACCGCGTCACGCCGGTGGTGGCGCTGGTGACGCCACCGTTCACCCTGCAGGCCGATCCAGGCGAGGTGGAAGAGATTTTCGAGGTGCCGCTGGCGTTCCTGATGGACGGCTTGCACCACCAGCGCTTGTCGGTCGAACTGCCGTCGGGCCGCCGCAGCTTCTACGCCATGCCGTATGGCACCTATTACATCTGGGGCGCGACTGCCGGCATGCTCAGGAATTTATTCCACTTCCTGCGCGCCTGACGCCTTCTTAATGTTTGATTCTGTTACACGTCTAGGTTATCGTAACGGGCATTGAGGTATGGCTGCACGTAGTACCGACCAAAAGGATTATTGATGACATTTCTTTCCATTCTGTGCGCGCTGCTGATCGAGCAAATGAAACCGCTGCGGGCGGATAATTTTATTTACGCGGAGATCAAGGCCCTCGCATTGCGAATGGAGACCTGGTTCAATGCCGGCCAGGCCACGCACGGGCGCATCGGCTGGTTCCTGATGATGGCGATCCTGCTGGTACCGGTCGCTACCATCTCGTGGGTGCTGCACTACTACGACTGGTTCCTGGCGTCGTTCGCCTGGAACGTGCTGATCGTGTACCTCACCCTGGGCTTTCGCCATTACAGCCATTATTTCACCTCGATCCAGCTGGCCCTGAACGCCGGCGACGAAACCGCCGCCAGAGCACTGCTCGCCGAATGGACGCGCCAGGATACCATCGGCATGGACGCCAACGAAATTTCGCGCGTGGCCGTCGAAAAGGCGCTGATCACCACCCACCGCAACGTGTTCGGCGTGTTCTTCTGGTTTCTGATCCTGGGCCCGGTGGGCGCCATCCTGTATCGCGTGTCGGAATACGTGGCGCGCGCCTGGAACGAGCCGGAACACATGCGCAACGAAGCCTTTGGCCTGTTCGCCGGCCGCGCCTATTACTGGATCGACTGGCTGCCGGTGCGCCTGACCGCCGTGGCCTTTGCCGTGGTGGGCAACTTCGAGGACGCCATCTACGCCTGGCGCAATTTCTCGCGCCGCTGGGCCGACGAGGCGATCGGCATCATTCTGTCGGCCGGCGGCGGCGCCATGGGCGTGCGCCTCGGTTCCCCGGCCGAACATGCGGTGCGGGTGACGCTGATCGACTCGGCCACCGTGGACATCTCCGACGTCGAGGCCGACACCCTGCCGGGCGAGGAGCCGAGCGTGCGGTCGCTGCAAAGCACGGTGGGCCTGGTGTGGCGCGCGCTGCTGCTGTGGATGATGTTGCTGCTGCTGCTCTCCGGCGCGGTATGGCTCGGCGCCACACCTTGAGGATCACTTGAGCGGGCGATAGCGCGGTACAATAGCGGTGTTCGGTGGTGCAGGGCGCGCATTTTCTGCACCATTGTGGATGTTTCAGATAAAACTCCACGTCAAATCAAGGGCTTACGTATTCAGGTCTTCTATAAGATATAATACGTATGTTCCTCACCCACACGTCTCATCGCAGAGCAGCCGCCCATGGCAGAGTCAGTTCAAAAACCGGTAGAACAGCAGGATTCGTTCTTCATCCTTGGCCAAACCAGCAATGGCCGGGCGTTCCGTCCCAGCGACTGGGCCGAGCGTCTGTGCGGCGTGATGGCCTGCTTCAAGCCGCCCGGCATCGGTGGCGGACGCGATTCCCACCTGCAGTTTTCGCCTTACGTCACGCCTACCGTGGTCAATGGCGTCAAGTCGGTGGTGGTCAATGGCAAGCTGCGCGACCTCGAACCGATGGCCTATCACTTCGTGATCTCGTTCGCCAAGGACAATGATCTGCAAGTGGTCGATGCCTGCCTGGTCCCCGAGAAAAAATAAATTTAAGTTCGTCCTCAGTAAATTTCCCTGAGGGCTCTCCCCGGCAGGGCAGGCCAGGGCGTATGCTGTGTTCTTCCGTATTCTCGCGAGACACCATGAACGCCAGCCGTCTGAAACACCTTGCCGCTGCCAGCATGCTGCTGTGCGGCCTCTCTTTTGTCGCCACCGGCACCGCCTGGGCCGCCCCTGCCACCACCGCGCTGCCAGCCGGCGTGGTCCGGGGCCCCGCCGTCGAAGGCATCACCGAATACCGCCTGCCCAACGGCCTGAAGGTGCTGCTGTTCCCGGACGCATCAAAGCCCACCGTCACCGTCAACGTCACGTACCTGGTGGGCTCGCGCCACGAAAACTACGGCGAGACCGGCATGGCCCACCTGCTTGAGCACATGATGTTCAAAGGCTCGCCGAAGAACCGCAGCATCCCGCAACAATTCGCCAGCCGGGGCATGGACTTCAACGGCACCACGTCGTACGACCGCACCAACTACTACGAAGTGTTCCAGGCCAGCCCCGATAACCTGAAATGGGCGCTCGACATGGAGGCCGACCGCATGGTCCATTCCTTCATCGCCCGCAAGGATCTCGATTCCGAAATGACAGTGGTGCGCAACGAATACGAGAGCGGCGAGAACAGCCCGTTCTCGGTCATGCTCAAACGGATGGACAGCGTGGCCTACGACTGGCACAGCTACGGCCGCTCCACCATCGGCAACCGCAGCGACATCGAGAACGTGCGCATCGAGAACCTGCAGGCGTTCTACCGCACCTACTACCAGCCCGACAACGCGGTGCTGCTTGTCGCCGGCAAATTCGACCCGGCGCAAACGCTGGCGTGGATCACCAAATCGTTCGGCGCCATCCCGAAACCGAAGCGCGTGCTGCCGCCGTTCTGGACGGTGGAGCCGCAGCAGGACGGCGAGCGCAGCTTCGTCGTGCGCCGCAAGGGCGATATGCAGATCGTCATGCTCGGCTACAAAATCCCGTCGGCGCTGCACCCCGATGCCAATGCGCTGGGCATCATGAGCGAGATCCTCGGCGATACGCCGTCCGGCCGCCTGCACAAGGCGCTGGTGGCCACCGGCAAGGCTGCCGAAGTGTTTGCGTTTGGCCAGACCGGCTATGCGCCGGGCCTGGAAATCATCGGCGCCGTGGTCAAGGCGAGCGAACCGCTCGACCCCGTGCGCGACGCGTTGACGCAGGCGGTGGAAAGCTTTGCCGCGACCCCGCCCACGGCGGAAGAAATGGAGCGCGTGCGCCGCAGCTACAGCAACAGCGTGGAAAAATCGCTCAACGATCCGCAGCAGGTGGGCGTGGCGCTGTCGGAGGAAATCGCGCTGGGCGACTGGCGCCTGCTGTTCCAGAACCGCGACAAGCTGCCCGAGGTGACCGCCGAACAGGTCAGCGCCGCCGCTGCCCGCTACCTCAAGCGCGACAACCGCGTGGTGGGCACTTTTATCCCCGACGACCAGCCGCAGCGCGCCGAGATCACCGCCGCGCCGCCGGTGGCGGAAGTGATGAAAGACTTCAAGGCCAAACAAAGCGTGCTGACGTCGGAAGTGTTCGACCCGAGCCAGGACAATATCAACGCCCGCACCGAGATCACGACCATCGGCGGCCTGAAAGTGGCGCTGCTGCCCAAGAAGAACCGCGGCGAGGCGGTATCGGTGGACTTGCAGCTGCACTGGGGCGACGAGAAAAACCTGTTCAACCAGCAGATGGTGGCCGCCTTTGCCGACGAGATGCTGATGCGCGGCACCAGCAAGTACACGCGCGAGCAGCTGGCCGATGCCTTTGCCAAGTTGAAGATGTCGGGCGGCGTGTATGGTTTCCAGACCACCGGTCCGAACCTCGATGCGGCACTGCGCCTGGTGGCCCACGTGCTGCGCGAGGCCAGCTTCCCGCAGGACGAATTCGAGCAGCTGCGCCAGCAATGGCTGGTCGGGATCGAATCGTCGCGCAACGAGCCGGAGTCCCTGGCCCATAACGCCATCGAAGAATATTTCGACACCCACCCGAAAGGCGACTTCCGCGCCGCCATGACGGTCGATGAACAACTGGCGGCGGTCAAGGCGCTCAAGCGCGACGACGTGGTGGCCTTCCACCGCGATTATTATGGCGCAGGTCACGGTGAATTGGCCATCGTCGGTGACTTCGACAAGGCGGCCATCGCCAAAACCATCGACGACAGCTTCACCGGCTGGAACAGCAAGGTGGCGTATTCTCCGTTGAAGGACACGGCAGCGGACAAGCCGTCCGTGCACCGCGCGATCGACGCGCCGGAAAAGGAAAACGGCATGTTTGCCGCGCGCCTGAACCTGGACCTCAATGTGAACGATCCGGTGTATCCGGCGCTGGACCTGGCCAACTACATTTTCGGTGGCGGCAGCCTGAAGTCGCGCCTGATGGACCGCATCCGCCAGAAGGACGGCCTGTCGTACGGCGGTGGAGCGTCCGTGCACGCGGGCGATATCGACCGCGCCGGCAGCTTCACCATCAACGCCATCGCCGCGCCGCAGAACCTCAAAAAACTCGAAGCGGCAATCCGCGAGGAGCTCGATCGCGCGGTCAAGCAGGGCTTCACGGCACAGGAACTGGCGCAGGCCAAGTCGGGACTGCTGCAGCAGCGCGTGCAAAACCGTTCGCAGGACAAGGTGGTGGCCGGCGGCTGGACCCGCAACCTGTACCTGAACCAGACCTACAGCTGGAGCAAGGACTACGAGGCCAAATTGCAGGCGGCGACGCTGGAGCAGGTCAATGCGGCATTCCGCCAGGCGGTCGATCCGGCGAAGTTGACGGTGGTCGTGGTCGGCGATGAGAAGAAGGCAGGGAAGTAGGCAAAAAAATGGACCGCAGCTGCGGTCCATTCATCGTGCCATCAAGGCGGCGGACTGTCGGCCACCTTCACCGGCCGCATGCCCAAGGTATCATCCTGCGGCCCCGGCGAATCGAGCACAGGCCGCAAGCGCGGCAGCGAATCGGGGTAGTTGGCCGCCACGAACGCGATCATCGCCTCGCGGATTTCGCACCTTAAATCGAACGCTGTGCCGGAATCGACTGCGCTCACCAGCAGGCGCAATTGCATGCCTTTCTCGTTGGCGTCGGTCACGTGCAGCACGCACACGCGCTTGTCCCAGCGCGTGGACGCGTGGGTGATGCGTTCGAACTCGGTGCGCACTTTTTGCACCGGTACGCTGAAGTCCAGCCACAGGAATACCGTGCCCAAAATGCTGGCCGACGTGTGGGTCCAGTTCTCGAACGGGTTTTCGATAAACCATTGCAGCGGCACGATCATGCGCCGCTCGTCCCAGATGCGCACCACGACGTAGGTGCCGGTGATGCGCTCCACGCGCCCCCATTCACCCTTGACGATCAACACGTCGTCGATGCGGATCGGCTGCGAAAAGGCGATCTGCAAGCCGGCGATGAAGTTGCCCAGCACCGGCTTGGCGGCGATACCGGCCACCAGGCCGGCCACACCGGCCGAGGCCAGCAAGCTGGCGCCGAACTGGCGCGCACCGGGCAAGGTGAGCAGCATGAAGCCGATCCCCAGCAGCACGATGATGGCATTGGCGCTGCGCGTGAGCACCGACGTTTGCGTGAGCACGCGGCGCGCGCGCATATTGTCGAGCACATCGACCGGGTTCAGTTCGGAGATGGTCTTCTTGATCGAATTGACGCAGGCGATGGCCAGCCAGGTCAGGCAGACGATCAGCAGCACGCTGACGATGCGCGAGAGCGATGCGAGGAACGGCGTGGTCTCGGGCGCGCCGGTGAGCACCAGCCGCAGCGCAAACAGCGCCGCCACGATCTGGCTCGGGCGGAACGCATACTTGATGGCGTTGGTGGTGTAGGGGCGGTGGCGGGCGATGCGCTTGAGCAACTCGAGGCCGGCGCGGTGCAGCACCAGCGCGATGGCCACGAAGATGACGGCGGTAATGGCGACCACTGCTGCGGCGCGCCACGGTCCCTGCTGTAAATCCGTAAAATATTCTATTTCCATGAGTAGAGATTTTAAAGAAACGTCACATATTGCGTCGCACAATTACCCTTATGCGTGCGCTAACGAACAAATGCTTTCCCGTCAATAATGAAACAATAGGCGGGCTGAGGTCGATTGTACGCATCCACCCGAAGATGTAGCGATTCACTGCCACTCTGCAATCTCCTGAGAGGAATTCTTCATGTTGTCACGCTCTGTAAAACTATCTTTACGCTTCATATTGCCCCTGGCGATACTGCTTTGCCTGTTTGCCTACATCGTCGTGCCATTGATGGACAAACTCACGCTGCGCTGGTCGCTGCGCGATCTCGACAATCGCTCCCAGCTGCTGGCCACCACCTTGCAGGTGCCGCTGCGCGAAGACGTGCTGCTCAACGACAGCGCCCACATCAAGCGCCTGTTCGACGGCGCCATCGAGGATGAGCGCCTGTTCGCACTGGGCTTTTGCGATGCGTCGGGCAAACTGCTGTACAAGACCTACACCTATCCGACCTCGTTGGGCTGCTGGAATCCGCCGGCCGATGGCACCGCGCGCAAGTCGCTGGTGCAGCTGCCGCGTGGCCCGGTGCACGTGGCCGAAACCCCGATCATGGATGCCGGTTCCGAGCTCGGTCGGCTGATCCTGGTGCACGACATGAGTTTTATCGAACGCCGCAGCGCCGAGACCACCAAGTACGTGCTGGGCTTCTTCGCGCTGCTGGCGGCGGCGATCGCCTTCATCACCCTGCTGGTGTCGCACCTGAGCTGGCGCGGCTGGCTGGCCAGCTTGAACGACGTGCTGCGCGGCCAGTTGATCCCGCGCGCCACCGCCAAGCCCGACCCCGACGCTCCGCCACCGCCACCGGAGATGGAACCGCTGATCGGCGAGTTGCGCAGCCTGCTCGAGGAATACCACCAGGAGCGCCAGCACAGCGACGGCGGCAGCTACACTGCCAACGGCTCGGACTGGGCGCCTGAAAAACTCAAGGCCCTGCTGCAGCAGGATCTCGCCGGCGACCAGGTGCTGGTGGTCTCCAACCGCGAGCCGTACATCCACGAAAAAGCCGCCGACGGCACCGTCAAGGTACGCCGTCCGGCGTCCGGCCTGGTGACGGCCGTGGAAGCGGTGATGCGCGCCTGCTCCGGTACCTGGATTGCCCACGGCGCCGGCAGCGCCGACCGCGAAACCGTGGACAAGAACGACCACGTGCCGGTGCCGCCAAAAAATCCGAGCTACACGCTGCGCCGCGTATGGCTGACCGAAGAAGAAGAGAAGGGCTACTACTACGGCTTCGCCAACGAAGGCCTGTGGCCGCTGTGCCATATCGCCCACGTGCGCCCGGTATTCCGCTCGTCGGACTGGGAAGAGTACGTCAAAGTCAACCGCCGCTTTGCCGACGCCGTGATCAAGGAAGCGCGCACCGACAACCCGGTGGTGCTGGTGCAGGATTACCACTTCGCCCTGCTGCCGCGCATGGTGCGCGAAGCACTGCCGAAGGCGACGATTATCACGTTCTGGCACATCCCCTGGCCCAACTCGGAGTCGTTCGGCATTTGCCCGTGGCGCGAAGAGATCTTGGAAGGCATGTTGGGCAGCACCATCCTGGGCTTCCACACGCCGTTCCACCGCAAGAACTTCCTCGACACCGTGGACCGCTACCTGGAAACCCGGATCGAGCCGGAAGCCTCGACCATCTCGTACGGTAACGAGCTCACGCAAGTGGAAGACTACCCGATCTCGATCGCCTGGCCCGACTACCCGGACACCGTGCCGGTGGACGTGTGCCGCACCGAGATCCGCCAGATCCTCGGCGTGCCGCAAGACCACCTGCTGGCGTTTGGCGTCGATCGCCTCGACTACACCAAGGGCATCCTGGAGCGCTTCCAGGCCGTGGACCGCATGCTGGAAATGCATCCGACCATGGTGGGCAAATTCAGCTTCGTGCAGATCGCCGCGCCGAGCCGCTCCGACCTCGAGGAGTACATGAACTTCGAGCAGCGCGTGCGCAAGCTGGCCGACAAGATCAACGACCGCTATGGCAAGGACGGCTACCTGCCGATCATCCTGAAAATCGAGCACCACGACCAGAACGAATTGCAGCGCTACTTCCGCGCCAGCGAAGTGTGCATGGTGACCAGCCTGCACGACGGCATGAACCTGGTGGCAAAAGAATTCATCGCCGCCCGCGACGACGAACACGGCGCGCTGGTGCTGTCGCAGTTCACGGGCGCCGCGCGCGAACTGCACGAAGCGCTGATCATCAACCCGTACCACATCGAGCAGGGCGCCGAAGCGCTGTATCGCGGCCTGACCATGCCATCGGTGGAACAGGTCGAGCGCATGCGCAGCATGCGCGACCGCGTGCGCCGCTTCAATGTGTACCGCTGGGCGGGTCACATGCTGCTTGACGCGGCACGCCTGCGCAAGCGCGAAAAAGTGATGCAGAAGATCCGCGCGCACAGTCGCACCAACCTGCGCCGGGTGGGCTGATGATGGCTGCTGAAGTGGAAAAATTTGCCCTCGCCGAGTGGCTCGATGGCGCGGTATTCCTCGACTTCGACGGCACCCTCGTCGAGCTGGCGGAAACGCCCGATACGGTGGTGGTGGCGCCGGGCCTGGTGCCGGTGCTGGCCAGCCTGGGCGAACGGCTGCAAGGCCGGCTGGCGATTGTCAGCGGCCGTCCGATCGCGCAGATCGACGCCATGCTGGCGCCGTTAAAATTGCCGGTGGCCGGCGTCCATGGCGCCGAGCGCCGTGATTACAACGGTCAGCTGCATATCGCCACCGCGCCGTCGCTCGACGCCGCACAACTGATCCTGCGCGCGCTGGTGCTGGCCCATGAGGGCCTGCTGCTGGAAGAGAAGCGCGGCGCGCTGGCGTTGCACTACCGCCTGGCGCCCGGCCTGCGGGTGCAGTGCGAGCAGGCCATGGCAGCCGCGCTGGCAGCCGCGCCCGGCACCGTGCTATTGCATGGCAAAATGGTGCTGGAACTGAAGCCCGCTGCCACCAACAAGGGCAGCGCCGTGGCCGAATTTTTGCAGGAAGAACCATTCAAGGGACGCAAGCCGGTGTTTGTCGGCGACGACACCACCGACGAAGCAGGCATCGCCTACGCCCAGGAACTGGGCGGCATCGGCGTGAAAGTCGGCGCGGGACCGAGTGCAGCCCGCTGCCGCCTGGACTCCCCGCAGGCGCTGCACGCGCAGCTGGCCGATGCCGCACAAACCATACCTAGACCCAGCACAGGAGACACGCCATGACCGCAGCCACCGGTACCCACGTTACACCCGGCATCCCCGTCGCACCGACCGCGCTCGGCCCCGTCAGCACCCCTGTTACGCCCGAAGCATCGCTCAACTGCGGCGTGATCGGCAACTGCTCGTACAACGCCATGGTCGATAAAAGCGGCAACATCGTCTGGTGCTGTCTGCCGCGCTTTGACGGCGACCCGGTGTTCAACGCCTTGCTCGACAACTCCGACAATGGCAGCGTGTGGAGCATCGAGCTGGAAAACTGCGTCAAGACCGAGCAGTTCTACGATCCCAACACCGCTGTGCTGCGCACGCGCCTGACCGACGCCGACAACCACGGCATCGAGATCACCGACTTCGCGCCGCGCTTCCTGAGCCGCGACCGCATGTTCCGCCCGCTGATGCTGATCCGCCGCATCCGCATCCTGAACAGCGCCGTGCGCATCCGTGTGCGCGTGCGCCCGCGCTTCGACTGGGGCCGCGTGACGCCGCAAATCACGCGCGGCAGCCACCATATCCGCTACGTGGGACCGGAACAGACGCTGCGCCTCAATACCGACGCGTCGCTGAGCCACCTGCTGTCCGAATCGTGGTTCCTTGTGAACAAATCGCTGAACTTCACGCTGGGCCCGGACGAGACGCTCAACGAAGGCATCGAGGACATCTGCCGCCGTTTCGAGAAAGAGACCATCAACTACTGGCGCAACTGGAGCCGCCGCCTGGCGCTGCCGTACGAGTACCAGGACGTGGTGATCCGCGCAGCGATCACGCTCAAGATGTCGCTGTACGAAGACACCGGCGCCATTATTGCCGCCATGACCACCAGCATTCCCGAGGCGCCCGGCAGCGAGCGTAACTGGGACTACCGGTTCTGCTGGCTGCGCGACGCGTTCTTCGTGGTGCGCGCGTTGAACAGCTTGTCCGAAGTGGGCACGATGGAGGAGTACCTGCGCTGGCTCTCCAACATCGTCGCCAGCTCCAAGGGCGGCCATATCCAGCCGCTGTACGGCATCGGCCTGGAAGAACACCTGCCGGAATCGACGCTCGACCATCTGCCCGGCTATCGCGGCCACAAGCCCGTGCGCGTGGGTAACCAGGCGCAGGAACACTTCCAGCACGACGTGTATGGCAACGTGGTGCTCGGTGCGGCGCAAGCCTTCCTCGACCATCGCCTGCTCAACCGCGCCGGCGTGGCCGAATTTGCGCTGCTCGAAGCCGTGGGCGAACAGGCGTTCCGCGTGCACGACCAGCCCGACGCCGGCATGTGGGAGCTGCGCACCCGTGCGCGCGTGCACACGTCGTCAATGCTGATGAGCTGGGCCGCGTGCGACCGCCTGTCGAAAATCGCCAACGTGCTGGAACTGCCGGATCGCGCCACCTACTGGCAGGGCCGCGCCGACCAGATCCGCGAACCGCTGCTGCGCGACTCCTGGAGCGAGGAACGCCAGGCGTTCGTCGAAAGCCTGGGTGGCCGCGATCTCGATGCCAGCGTGCTCCTGATGGCCGAAGTGAACTTCATCGACCCGATGGACCCGCGCTTCATCAAGACCGTGGAAGCGCTGGAAAAGACCCTGTGCGACGGCCCGTACATGCGCCGCTACGAAGCGCCCGACGACTTTGGCAAGCCCGAAACCGCGTTCAACATCTGCACCTTCTGGCGCATCGACGCGCTGGCGCGCATCGGCCGCAAGGAAGAAGCGCGCGAAATCTTCGAGACCATGCTCAAGGCCCGCAACCACCTCGGTTTGCTGTCGGAAGACACGCACCCGGTTACCGGCGAAATGTGGGGCAACTTCCCGCAGACGTATTCGATGGTGGGGCTGATCAACTGCGCCATGCGGCTGTCCGCCCCGTGGGACAGCGTCATTTGATGTAAAAACAGCGGTTGGCGTGCGCGGTCCCGTTTTATGTACTATCATTAGTTACATGAGACGAGACAGCAAACTATCTTCCATCCTGCACGTGCTGCTGCACATGGCGCAGGCCAACCGCCCGTTCACGTCCGAGGAGCTGTCCGGCTTCCTCGATACCAACCCGGTGCTGGTGCGGCGCGTGCTGGCCGGCCTGCGCGAGCGTGGCTATGTCGGTTCCGGCAAGGGCCATGGCGGCGGCTGGGTCATCACCTGCGACCTCAATTCGGTCACCCTGCGCGACATTTACGAGGCGGTCGGTGCGCCTACCGTGTTCGCCATGGGCAACCGCAGCGAGCAGCCGCAATGCCTGGTCGAGCGGGCCGTCAACGACGCCCTGGCCAGCGCCTTCGACGAAGCGGAGGCGTTGCTGATCGAGCGTTTCAAGGACGTCACGCTGGCCGATCTGTCGGCCCGCTTCAATCGCGATTATGCCAACCACCAGGGAACCCTCCATGCGCATCCAACACCTGTCGAATGAGTTCGACGTTATCGTCGTCGGCGGCAGTTATGCCGGCCTGTCGGCCGCCACCCAGCTGGCCCGCGCCCGCCGCCGCGTGCTGGTGATCGATGCCGGCCAGCGCCGCAACCGCTATGCGCAGCACTCGCACGGCTTCCTCGGCCAGGACGGCCGCGAGGCGGCGGCGATTGCCGCCGAGGGCAGGGCGCAGCTTTTAAAGTATCCGACGGTGCAGTGGCTGGAGGGCGCCGCCGCCCAGGCCACGCGCCTCGACCAGGGGTTTCGCATCACGCTGAACGACGGCCGTGGCTTTGACGCCGAGGCGCTGGTGCTGGCCACCGGCGTGGTCGATGAACTGCCGGCGCTGCCCGGCCTGGCCGAACGCTGGGGCACCAGCGTGTTTCACTGCCCGTACTGCCACGGCTATGAATTGATGCAAGGGCATATCGGCGTGATGGCGGTCGGCCCGCTGTCGATGCACCACGCCTTGATGCTGCCCGACTGGGGGCAGGTCACGCTGTTCCTCAACGAGACGTTCGAGCCGGACGAAGAACAACTGGCGTCGATGGCCAGGCGCGGCGTGACCATCGAGCGCACGGCGGTCCGGCGTATCGCGGGCCACGCCACGGTGGAACTGGCAGACGGCCGGGCGCTCGACATGGCGGGCCTGTTCGTGGTGAGCCGCACCCACAGCGGCAGCCCGCTGGCAGAGCAATTGGGCTGCGAGATGGACGAGGGCCCAACCGGCCTGTTCGTGCGCACGGACGCCATGAAGGCGACCAGCGTGGCGGGCGTCTTCGCCTGCGGCGACTCGGCCCGCGCCGCCGGCAACGTCGCCATGGCCGTTGCCGACGGCGCCATGGCCGGCGTCGCCGCCCACCGCCTCACTATCTTCGGCGCCCAAGCCGCCTAATGGGCGTAAAAAAAGCCGGCGGTTAGCCGGCTTTTGTTTTGTTGCGGCTGCTTACTTGGCAGCTGGTGCTGCAGCGGTTGCTGCTGGCTTGTTCTGGTACATGATCCAGAAGCGGGCCAGGTCGGCGCGGCCGTCGTCGCCCTGGATGGTTTCAAGCAGCTTGATCGATTCATCCTTCTTGCCGGCCATGGCCAGGGCGTAGCCCAGGCGCAGCTTGGCGTCTTCAGGATTTTTCGACACGCCCTTGGCAATACCTTGCTTCATCAGGTCGATACCCTTGTCGAACTGGCCCAGGGTGATGTAGTTGTAGCCGAGGTTGACCAGGCCGACGCCCTCTTTCGATTTTTGAGCGGAAGCGATCCCTGCATCGATGTTCTTGGCATCGTCGGCAGCGCCACGGGTGGCGGTGTCGCGGATCTTGGTGATCGCAGCCTTGTCCTTGCCGGCCGGGATGGTGCCGTTCGGGTAAGCCTTGTCGATGGCGATTTTCGCTTCGGTGAAGAAGCCGCCCAGCGAGGCCAGCTCGGCTTGCTCCAGGTAGTCTTCGGTTTCCATTTTGGATGGGGCGGCTACCGCTTTCAGGCGGGCCATGTCCAGGTCCAGGCGCTGGGCGTAGGTCTTCTTGCCGCGCGTGCGGTTCAGCAGGTCGAACCAGTAGTCCTCGCTCGGGTAGTAGCGCACCAGCTCTTCCACGGCGCTCAGGTACAGCGGCGTGTCCTTGGTCTTGATGCCGATGTTGCCGAGCAGGTTCAGCGTGTCTTTCGACGGCGCGGTGCCGGCTTGCTTGGCGGCGGCGATATCCTTCAGCACTTCGGTCTTGGCGCTGGCGAAGTCGTCCTTGAGGAAGTACGAGCGGATCACGAATTGGCGCTGCTTGGCGGTGTCGCCCGACTCGGCCCCATAGCGGTTGAACCAGACGATGGCCTTGTCGTAGTCCTTGATATTGCTGTAGTAAATGCTGCCCACGGCATCGATGAATTTGAGCTTTTGTTCCGGCGTCAGGCGACCGGAGTCGATCATGCCTTCGAGACCTTGCACCGTCATTTGCTGGTCGCCGCTGGTCTGGCCCAGTTGCGCGCGCAGCTGGTTCAGCACGAACGTTTCGTACGGCGTCAGGTTGGGCGTGGCCGCTGCGGTATCGATGCGGGTTTTGACTTCGGCGTAGTTCTTGGCGTCCAGCAATTCCTTGATCTGCTTGGTTTCGATCAGCTTGAAGATCTCGGGACGGACGGTATCGGCCTGCGCTGGCGCAGCGGCCTTTTCCTTGTCCTGGGCGTGGACCATGTTCATGCCCAGCATGGCGGGAGCGGCATTGAGGCCGATGGCGGCCAGGATCAGGCTGATACGAGCAAGACGAATGTGGGACATGTGTAATCCTTCAATCATAGACTTTGGTTTTCTCAAGGGCGCTGGCGCAGGCACAGCGGCCAAACGCGCGTATTGTTACATAAAAAACGCCTTCCGCGCCGATTTCAAGTGTGTGCCGGCGGGGGCGCGCCGAAGCCCGGCACCGGCGCGCGGCCGGACGCTGGCAGTTCGCCCGCCAGCCAGGCGTTGACGGCGTCGAGCGCGGGCGCCGCGAAGCCGTAGGTGAGCAGGGCCGGGGCGGCGATGTCGAGCGCCTGGTACGGGTTCCACAGCGCCAGGTGCAAATCGGGACGCCAGGTGCGGCGCGCATGTTCGCCATAGCGCAGGCGCGAGGTGGACGCCAGGAGGGTAAAACGGCCGTCCTGTGGCAGCGCGGTCCAGTCGAAGGCGTCGGCATCGGCGTATGTCAGCAGTTCGACGTCGTACAGGCGGCGCAGCGAGTCGGCCACCCGCGCCGCCGGCACGCCCGCTTCCGACACGCCGTCGCTGACCACGTCCTGCCTTACCACCAGGCGCAGCTTGGCGCCCGGAGCGGGGCGCTGCGGATCGCCATGCGCGGTCAGTGCCCGGCGCCAGCCTTCGGCCATTACCACCCGGTCGGCGGCGTCGTCCAAATAAGGTGGCTGGCCGCACGGGTAGTCGCATGCCAGCGCGGCCAGCCGCGCGAGCCGCTGCTGCACCTCATCGATCGGCAGTTCGCCCGAGGCGATGGCGGCGGCAATCGCCGCCAGGGTTTCTTCCTGCGTTTGCGGTGTGCCCAGCGCCATCACCATGTCGGCGCCGGCCGTGAGCGCGCGCACGGCCGCGTGGCCCACGCCGTAACGGTGCGCAATCGCATGCATGTCCATGCCGTCGGTGATGATGATGCCGCGATACTGCCACTGGTCGCGCAGCAGGTCGTGCAGGATGGCGCGCGACATGGTGGCGGGGTTATCGGCGTCGAGCGTCGGATAGACGATATGCGCGGTCATCATGGCTGGCGCATGTGCAGCGGCGGTGCGGAACGGCGCCAGTTCCAGCCGCTCCAATTCAGTCACCGGCTTGTCCACCGTGGGCAGGTCGCGGTGCGAATCGACGTTGGTGTCGCCATGGCCGGGGAAGTGCTTGACGCAGCAGGCCACGCCTTCCGCATGGCTGCCGGCCATCCAGGCCAGCGCCAGTTCGGCGGCGCGCTGCGGATCGGCGCCAAACGAGCGTTCGGCGATCACCGGGTTGTACGGGTTGTTGTTGAGGTCCAGTACCGGCGCGAAGTTCCAGTTGAAACCGAGCGACCTGATGGCGCGCGCCACCGCCGCCCCGGTGCGCTGCGCCAGGTCCGCATCGTCGGCCGCGCCCAGGCCCATGGCCGACGGCGGCGCCGGCACCCAGGTGGCGCGCACCACGGCGCCGCCTTCCTGGTCGATGGCGATCAGCGACTCCGGCCCCATCGCGGCGCGCAGGTCGGCCGTCAGTTTGGACAGCTGGGCGGCGTCGGACATATTGCCGCGAAACAGGCACACGGCGCGGATGCCGTTGGCCTTGATGAAGCTGGCGGTGGCGGCATCGAGCTCGGTGCCGGGGAAGCGGATCATGATCAGCTGGCCGGCCAGTTGGCGTAAATTGTTTTGGTGTAAATTGTTTAGGTCGGTCACAGTCGCTCGCCTTCTATGTACACGGCTTTGAGTTGCAGGTCGCGGTCCAGCACCACCAGGTCGGCCCAGGCGCCGGTCGCCAGGCGGCCCCGGTCGGGGAGGTCGAGGTAGTCAGCGGCGTAGGTGGATACGCGCGCCGAGGCGTCCGCCAGGTCGAGCCCGATCTTGACCAGGTTGCGCAGCGCCTGGTCCATGGTGAGCGCGCTGCCGGCCAGCGTGCCGTCGGGCAGGCGCACGCCGCCCAGGCATTTCATGACCACTTGCCGGCCCAGCATGTATTCGCCGTCGGGCATGCCGGTGGCGGCGGTGGAATCGGTCACGCAATAGAGTTTCGGGATGCAGCGCAGCGCGGTGCGGATCGCGCCCGGGTGCACGTGCAGCAGGTCGGGGATCAGTTCCGCGTACTGCGCATGGGCCAGCGCCGCGCCCACCATGCCCGGTTCGCGGTGGTGCAGGCCGGTCATGGCGTTGAACAGGTGGGTGAAGCCGTGGGCGCCGTGTTCCAGCGCCGCCTTGCCGTCTTCGTACGATCCGGCGGTGTGGCCAAGCTGTACCCGCATGCCGGCGTCCGCCAGCGCTTTGACCAGGTCCAGGTGGCCGGCAATTTCGGGCGCTACCGTGATCAGTTTTAACGGCGCCAGCGCTGCCAGGGCGCGCACGTCGGCCAGCGTGGCCGCGCGCGCGTAGTCGGGTTGCGCGCCGAGCTTGCCGGGGTTGATGTACGGCCCTTCCAGGTGGGCGCCCAGTACCCGTGCCTCGCCGGCGCCGCGCCGGGCGGCGGCGCGGCCGATGGCGGCCAGCGCCAGCTCGATGTCGTCGGGCGGGGCGGTCATGGTGGTGGCCAGCAGGCTGGTGGTGCCGTGGCGGGCGTGCAGGGCGGCGATGGTGCGCACGGCGTCGCCCGCTTCCATCACGTCCTTGCCGCCGCCGCCGTGCACGTGCAGGTCGATAAAGCCGGGCAGGATATAGTCGTCGGTGTTCGACGCCGGATCGACTGCGCCGCCTTTGACGGCGGCGATATGCGTATCGAAATCGATGTCGCCGTGCACCCAGCCCTGGGGGGTGAGGATATTGCCTGTGATTGCAGCGCGCATGGGAAGCACTCCGGTTATTGGTTCAGATGCTGGCGGATCAGCCGCAGCGCGCCATCGGCCGAATCGCCGCGCGCGGGCACCACGCGCGCCAGCAGCGCCGGCGGCAAATACGGGCGCAGCGGCGCGGCCAGTCCGCCGCACAGCGCGATCGGCAGCATGCCGTCGGCATCCAATGCGTGGGCCAGCCGCGCCACCTGGGTTCCCGCTGCCAGCAGGATGGCGCGGGCGGCGTCGTTCGAGGCGGCAAGTTGCAGCACCACCGGCGCCAGTTGCGCATACCTGGTTTGCGAGGCGCCGGCCAGCCATTGCTGGAGGATTTCACGTGCGGCCGGATCGCGTCGCCCGCCTGGCGCCACGCCGCACGCTTGCGCCACGGCGTCGGCAAACGCGTCTGCTGGCCGCCGGCCGTCGAAACTTTGCTGCATGTGATTGATGGCGTGCAGTCCGATCCAGGCGCCGCCCGCTTCGTCGCCGGACGGAAAACCCCAGCCGCCCACTTCCAGGTGGCGGCCATCGGCCAGCCTGACTTCGCCCACGCTGCCCGTGCCCAGCGCAATGATGGCGCCGGCCGCGCCGTCATGCGCGCCCAGCACGGTGGTGTGGCCGTCCGATGCCAGCGCCAGGCTGGCGTAGCCGGGATTGGCGGCGGTGAACTGCGCCGCCCATTGCCGGTTGTGCACGCCGGCCAGGCCCAGGCCGAGCGCGATCGCCGCGCGTGGCGCCAGCGGCAGGCCAGCGCTGGCAAAGGCGGCGGCGATGGCCTGTTCGACCGCGGTCCAGGCGTTGGTGATGCCGAGCGACAGGCCGGAAGGGCCGGCCATGCCGGCGCCGAGATGGACCGGTACGCCGGAAGCTTGGTGGGGGAGGTGGGCCAGGCAGGCGCGGGTGCCGCTGCCGCCGCCGTCCACGCCGATGAGAAATGCGATCATGCGGCACTATAGAGTGTGGCAAAGCGCGCTGTCAAAAGGTGTTTGGCCGGGTTTGAACGGCAAGCGATTCAATTTCTCGTGCGCGGCGCCGATAATGTCATAATGAAACCGCATAGCCATGGGCCAAGGACGGAGGACCACAGATGATCAAATACCTGGGAACCAAAAATACCAAGGATGGTGGGGTGCTGTATATTTTCCTGATTAACGGCTTGCAAAAAGAAATCCGCGAAGCCGCGCTCAAGCAGTATCCCGGTTGCTACGATGCCTTGCCGGCCACGGCCAAGGCCCGCATCAGCGCTAACCGTGCCTGGCTGTCGAAGACCTGAGCCGGTGATTGTTCCATCCTTCCTGCTGCGGCGCGGCGCGCTGGCGTTCGTTGCAATGTTGAGCCTGGCCGGTGGTTCGGCGCTGGCCCAAAACGTTCCCACCACGTTCGGCACCATCATCGGCAACGGTTTGCTGTGCCGTGACCAGACCGCCAATTTTTACTATTACGATTACCTGGTCAAGCATTTCGGCCCGGCCTACAAGCACGAAGGCGGCGCCTTCTGGTTCCGCACCGACGGCGCCAGCCTGTGGGGCCGCGAGATTTCCGAAGTGATGGTCAGCGACGATACCAGCACCTATATTTTCGTGGGCGCCGTGGCCGAAGCCACGCCCGAAGAACTGCAGCAGGCCATCATCACCCAGGTGGGTGTCCACCACATCCGCATCGACACGTCCGCCTACCCGGTGCGCGAGGCCAAGCCGGCCAGCCGCATCGTTTATTTCGACACCAAATCGAAAATCTACTGCGCCAAATACAAGCCACTGCCCCCGGTGCAACCTCCCCCAGTGCGCTCACGCCCCAAGTAGGAGCTAGAATACCGGCACGCGCACTCTCAAGGTTTTCATGTACACGCAATACTTCAACCTGAAACAATCGCCGTTCTCCATCGCGCCCGACCCGCGCTACCTGTTCATGAGCGAACGCCACCGCGAAGCGCTGGCGCACCTGCTTTATGGCATCGGCAGCGGCGGCGGTTTCGTGCTGCTCACCGGGGAAATCGGCGCCGGCAAGACCACGGTCTGCCGCTGTTTCATGGAGCAGATCCCCGAGAATTGCAAGCTTGGCTATATCTTCAACCCCAAGCTCACGGTCGAGGAACTGCTGCTGACCATCTGCGACGAGTTCGGCATCGATTTGCCGCCGCAGGGTGCTGGTGCGGTCAGCGTCAAGGGCTATGTCGATGCCATCAACGCGTATTTGCTGGCCAGCCACGCGCAGGCCAAGAACAATGTGCTGATCATCGACGAGGCGCAAAACCTGTCGGCCGAGGTGCTCGAGCAACTGCGCCTGCTGACCAATCTGGAAACCAGCGAACGCAAGCTGCTGCAAATCATCCTGATCGGCCAGCCCGAGTTGCGCACCATGCTGGCCCGGCCCGAGCTGGAGCAACTGGCGCAACGCGTAATCGCGCGTTACCACCTGGGTTCGCTATCAGAGGCCGAGACATCGGCCTATATCGAGCACCGGCTGGCGGTGGCCGGCGCGGCGGCGATTGCGCCGTTCCCACGCCGGTTGATGGGCCTGGTGCACACCCTGACCAAGGGCGTGCCGCGCCGTATCAACTTGCTGTGCGACCGCGCTTTGCTTGGGGCCTACGTGGAAAACCAGCCGCAAGTGTCGCGCCTCATCTTGCGGCGCGCTGCCGCCGAAGTGTTTGCCGGTGCCGACAGTGCCGGGTCGGGTGGGGCGGGCGGCGCTTTTGCGTCCGGTGCGCGCTGGCCGCTGGTGGCTGCCGGCGTGGCCGGTGGTGTCGTGCTCAGCGTGTTGCTATTGCAGTTTGCCGAGCGGCAGAAAACCAGCGCGCCGCCCCAGGTGGCGGCCGTGGCGGCGCCGAGCACGCCGGCAGCCGGTCACGGCAAGGCCAGCGACAATGGGCAGGAACCCGGCCCGGGCGCCGCGCGGGCGACGACAGGGGCCACGAGCGCGCTGGCATCGGCATCCTTGTCCGCTGCTGCGTCCGCGACGGCGACTTCTCCTGCCGAGTCTGGTGTAGCGACCGACAAGGCAGCCGCCTTGCGTCAACTGGCCGGTCTGTGGGGACTCACGCTGACCGACAGCGACCCCTGCAGCGCCGCTGCGCGCCTGAACCTGCGCTGCCTGCAAACCCGTGGCGGCCTGGATGAATTGCGCCAGCTCGACCGGCCCGCCGTGCTGACCTTGCGCGACAACCCGGTCATCCCCGGCTACGTGCTGCTGACCGCGCTCGATGCGAAGAACGCCACCATCACCGCGCCCGGTGGCCAGCCCGAGCGCGTGAGCGTGGCCGCGCTGGCTGCCCGACTCGACGGCGAATTCACGACGTACTGGCGCGCTCCTGCCAACTGGCGCGACCAGGTGGTGGCGGGCGACCGTGGCCCCGACGTCGATTGGCTGGCCCAGCGCCTGGCGCAGCTGTACGAACTGGCCGCGCCGAGGGAAAACCAGCCGCTCGACACTGCGCTGGTCCAGCGCCTGCGCCAGTTCCAGGGCGCGCAGCAGCTCAAGGCGGACGGCGTGGCCGGTCCGAAAACATTTATCAGGCTGTACCAACTGGGCCGCGTGCAAGAGCCGCGCCTGCTGGCGCAGTCTGCGGCCGGAGCGGGGAAATAATATGTCTTACATCCTGGAAGCGCTAAAAAAAGCGCAAGCCGAACGTCAACTCGGCAGCTCGCCCACTATCCACGCGCCCACCTTGCAGGCCGGTGCGCACACCGCTGCTTCCGGCCGCCTCAAAAAGCCGGTGGTGCTGGCGCTGGTGGCGATGGCGGTTGTCATCGTGGTGTTGCTGGTCTTGATGTTGCGGCAGGCATCGCTGGTGGCGCCTGCTGTCTCCAGCGCACCGGCTATGCCGGCTGGTTCCGTGGACGCTATTGCCTCCACGCCGCAGCAACCGGGGCCGGCGCCACAACCGCCAGCGGCACTGCCAGAACCGGTCACGGCGCTGCCGGAACCAGTTACCGCGCTGCCGCCACCGGTCGCCACGGTGACGACGCCGCTGGCGCAACCTTCGACGTCGCCGGCAAAATCCTCGACCTCGCTCGGGCAATCGTCAGCCGCCCTGGCGCAGTCGCCAATGCCGCCGACGCAATCGCCCACCCCGCAGGGGAGGCTCTCGACGCAGGCGGCCGCATCGATAGCCTCCCCAGCCGTGGCTGCCACGCCTGCGCCAGCCACTGCCGCCAGGGTGGAGGAGCCCGTACTCAATCTGCGCGAACTGCCTGAACCGATACAGCGCGCAATTCCCCCGGTGACGGTGGGCGGCTACATCTATTCCAGGAATGCCGCCGACCGGCTGCTGCTGGTGGACAAGATCCTGCGCCGCGAAGGCGAAGAGGTAGCGCCGGGCCTGTTGCTGGAAAAGCTGAACCCGAAAGAAGCCGTGTTCAATTACAAAGGTTACAGGTACCGCGTTCCATACTGAAGAATCTCCCCGCAGGAATGAGGCGCTGCTTGCCCACGTTACCGAGGCATCGCGATCCGCTACCTCCTCCCTACCGGAATAGATTCTAAATTGTCATCAAAGCGTCACGGTGCGGTGATAACTTGATCCCATTGCAAACATTGCAGGGGGTGACCATGAAATACCTGACGCTGCTGCCTTTCCTGATCGCTGCCGCCATGACCATGCCGCGTGCCCATGCGGCGGTCCACACGGTGTACACCGCCATCGACAGCGAACCGAGCACCTACATTACGGCGCTGGTGTGCCTGCTGCTGATCCTGCTGGCGAATGGCCGCTCGCACAACGACCGCTTTCGCCATCTGGACGAAGAGCAATAGGTCTTACGGTACCTGTCGCGTTGAATGTTGCTGCGTATAATGTGCGGCAATAGCAATGACGTTGCGGGGAGAGTTTTTCATGCATCAAGCAAGTTCCGCACCGCTGCGCCAGGTGCTGGGGGTGATCGGCACATCGGGCAGCGGCAAGACCACGCTGCTGGAATTCCTGATCGCGCAACTGGCGGACCGGGGTCTCAAGGTGAACGTGATCAAGCACAGCCACCACGACCTCGAGCTGGAACCACCGCGCAAGGACAGCGCGCGCCTGCGCATGGCGGGCGCGGCCGAGGTAATGGTGGCGTCGCCGTTCCGCTACGCCATCGTTCACGAGTTACGGGGCGCCCCCGAACCGACGCTGGAGGAGCAACTGGCGCGCCTGTCGCCAGCCGACCTGACCCTGCTCGAAGGCTTTAAAAAATACCCGATCGACAAGCTGGAAGTGTATCGCCGCGAACAGGGACGCGAGCCGCTGTATCCGCACGATGCGCACGTGGTGGCGGTGGCGTCCGATTTGCCGCGTCCGCAGGAGTTGCCGGACAGTACAGCCTGGCTGGACTTGAACGCGCCGCAAGACGTGCTGGACTGGCTGCTGGCGCTGGTGGAAAAAAAGCGTGTTGAAATCTCGCCGCCGGCCTAAAGTTCCGGCGCGGTCTTCCGTAAATAAGGGATACGCCTTAAAGGAGGACACCATGGACGTTTCCAACATTGCCCAGCTTGCAACCAGCATTTCCGACACCGGCAACAAACAGGCGGTGGGAATTGCCGTTTTGAAAAAGGCGCAGGATATCCAGGCGTCCAGCGCCAATGCGCTGATCGAGGCGATTCCGCCGGTGCCATCGGCGCCGCGACTACCTTCCAACCTCGGCAACACCATCAATACCACCGCCTGACAGCGGTGCCAGCGTCGGGCCTCCCATGCGGACAGGGCGCGCGGGGCTAGCCGTGGCAGCGTGATTGCTGCTACGCTGCGTCTGCACACCATTATCTTCGAGGAGAACCGACCATGAACCAACGCCACGCCATGATCGCCGCCGCCCTGGCAGCTGTTTGCACCGCCAGCACGGCCACTGCTGCCACCCCATCCATGGCCGGCTCGGCCGATACCGAAAAATGCTATGGCGTTGCCAAGGCCGGCCAGAACGATTGCGCCGCGGCGGACGGCTCGCATTCCTGCGCAGGCCAGGCCACGACCGATAACGCCCCGGTCGAATGGAAAAACGTTCCCAAGGGAACGTGCGATAAAGTCGGTGGCAAGACCACGCCACCTGCCAAGTAAGCAGTCCCTGCCTGTTTAACCGGCAATAAGTTGGCCAGTAATTCCGCCGCGCTTGCTTCTGGATCACGCGCCCTCGGCGTGGGCGTCGGCTTGCGCGCGCCGCACCACCGGCAGTTTCTCGACGACCGGCCGGCGGCGGACTGGCTCGAAGTTCATACCGAAAACTACCTCGACCAATCGGGCCGCGACTGGCATGTGCTGCAACAGTTGCGGCGCGATTATCCGGTCAGCCTGCATGGCGTGGGGCTGGGCCTGGGTTCGGCGCGCGGCTTTTCCATGCAGCACCTCGAGCGCGTCCGTGCGCTGGTGCGCAACATTGAACCGTGCCTGGTATCCGAGCACTTGTGCTGGGGCGCGGTCGGCGACCGTCACCTCAACGACCTGCTTCCTTTGATACTGGACGGCGCCGCGCTCGACCTGCTGTGCGACCGCGTGGACGAGGTGCAAAACGCATTGCAACGGCAACTGTTGCTGGAAAACGTTTCCACCTACGCCAGGTTCCATGGCGACAGCATGAGCGAGGCGCAATTCCTGGCCGCGCTGGCAGCACGCACCGGCTGCGGCCTGCTGCTCGACATCAACAACCTGTACGTCAACCAGTGCAACCACGGTGAAGACGCGCTCGAAGCGTTGCTCGCGATCGCCCCCGGCACGGTAGGCGAGCTGCACCTGGGCGGCCACCTGGTCACACCGCAGGCAGTGATCGACCACCACGGCGCCGCCGTCGCCGAGCCCGTGTGGCAGCTGTACGCCGCTGCCCTGGAGCGTTTCGGCGCCGTACCGACCCTGATCGAATGGGACACCGATATCCCGCCGCTGGCCGTGTTGCTGCACGAGGCGGCGAAGGCGAGGGCGCTGCAGCACAACCACCTGGTCGAAGCGGCGGCGTTTCCCAGCCACCATATGTCGCCGCAGCACAGCTACTTGCTTGCACCGGTGGCGCAACAGAATATCGTCACCTTGGTTGGACATGGTGCGGGCGATAGTGCGGCTGCTTCGGGTGTGGGCCGAAGCACAGCCGGTCCGGGCGCAGACGTCAATTCCGCCACACTTTCCTCGAACCAGCAACTGTTTGCCGACGCTTTGCTGAACCCGGACGCCGCGCCGCCGGCGCTGGCGTTATGGCGCGAGCATCCACACAATCGGCACCGGCTGGCGCTGTATCGCGGCAACCTGGCTGCCACCGCGACCAAGGCGCTGGCGGCTGCCTATCCCGTCGTGGCCGCGCTGGTCGGCGCCGAGTTCTTCGGCGCGCTGGCCCATGCCTATGTGCGGGCCCGGCCGTCGCACGATGGCGACCTCAATCGCTTCGGCGGCCAGCTGGGCGAATTCCTCGACGATTTTCCGCACGCGGCCCAATTGCCATACTTGGCCGACATGGCGCGCCTGGAATGGGGCGTGCACCGCGCCCACTACGCGGCCGACGCGAAACCTGTGACGGCGCAGCAACTGGGCGAGCTGGCGCCGGCGCAGCTGGAAGCAGCCCGACTGCGCCTGCACGACGCCTGCGTACCGATGCGGTTCGACTGGGCGGTGGTGTCGCTGTGGCTGGCGCACCAGCCGGCGCCCGCCAATGATTTTCCCGCCGACATGGCAGTGCAGGAAGCTGGCGTGGTGGCGCGCCCCGGCTGGCGCGTGCAGGTATTGCCGCTCGGGGCTGGCGGTTATGCCGCGCTGACGGTGTTGCGCGCGGGCGGCACTTTCGGGGCTGCGCTCGACGCGGCGTTCGACGTGGACGGGGATTTCGATGTGGCGGCGCAGTTGCGCCGGTGGCTGGACCTGCAACTGATCGTGGCAATAGAGCTCCTGACTGAACCTTCATAGCTGCGTTGCAGCTCCTTACCGTGCATACCGTCTGCGTCACTGCGCTTCGCTGTAGTACGTACCGTCTGCGTCGCTTTGCTGCGCTGTACGTCATACCGTCAGCATTACTGCGCCTTGCACAAAGGGGGAAAGCGCTTTAAGTTTCCCGGTGGAACGCGCGCAGCAGGCGGGCTTCGCCCGTGAGATCCTGGTGCAGCTGGTTGGCGCGTGCGGTCAGTTCCATCATGCGGCCGATATGGGCGTCCTCGAAGCGGGCCAGCTCTTCGGTGGCGGCCAGCAGCGCCTGCGCCAGCTTGGTGCGGGCAGTTTCGTACAAGGTGCCGTTGTATTGCGTGGTGTTCTTCAGCAATTCTTCGGCATTTTCGATTACTTCGCGCAGATCGCCAAGCAAGCGTTCCTGGGTGGGCTTGGCTGGTTGTGGACCGTCCATGACGTCCCCCTGTTCAATAAGCGTTTCAATATCAACGTTGGCGCCCGCCACAGACCGCAGCCGACCCCACACTATACGAGATGGGGACGCTGGCCGCGTTACGCGGTGTCATGGACCGCGCAGCGTTTTCAGCTTAGCGCATTATTGCCATAATGCAAGATAAATTATACGGGATCGACGCTGATACGGATGTCGCCCACGGTGACCTGTTGGCCGGCGCGGATCTTGGCGGTCTTGCGCAGTTCCTGCTTGCCGTCCACCTTGACGTCGCCACTGGCCACCATCATCTTGCCGGCGCCGCCGCTGTCGCACAGCCCCACTAGCTTGAGCAACTGATTCAACTCAACAAATTCCCCATTCAACTCAAAACTGACTTTCTGCATTTTTTCCTCTGATACCATGGTTTTCAAGTACGGGCTTCCGCCAGGATAGTGTAGCGGTATTCCGACAGGCGCACAGTTTACCGTGCAACTCGTATTTGCCAGCAAGAAAAACTGGTAGTCTGAGTTATACCTCTTTACGTTGAGTGCTGTTCTACCCTTGAGGTGGCATCATGAACAAGCTTTCGATGGTCATCACCGTGGCCGGCTGGTCTTGCTGTGGCACCGCAGCGGCGGCCGATACGCCGCTACCGCTGCTGGTCCAGCCCAGCGAGGCGCGCGCCGATTTCCGGCCGCTGCTGGCCGATCGCAACCGTCGCTATTCGAGCATCGCGGAATTCGAAACCCATATGGGCAGAGCGGTAGGCGCGGTGACCGCCGGCATCTTGCGCGAAACCGGCCCGGGCGCCGAACGCAACACGGCGCTGGCGCTGCGAGCGCGGCCCACCACGGCTTTTACTTCGTTATCGATGGGGTATTCGGTCACGCCGCGCAGTTCGGTGATGGCGATGGCCACCTACGGCAAGACCGACGGCTACGGCAGCCCGGACAGCCTGATGGCGCAAGTGTCTTCGGTGCGCACGGTGGCGTTCAGCGTCGGCTGGACCACGCGCGAAATTTTCGATAACCGCGACCGCATCGGCATCACGGTGTCGGTGCCGGCCAAGGTGCGCACCGGCGTCCAGCAGGGCAGCGGCCAGGCCGCCTACATGGGCAGCCAAGCCTTCGGCGCCCCGGCCCTCAATCTGCAACCGACCGCCACCGAGCGCGATATCGAATTCGGCTACAGCACCATGGTTGGCCGCAGCCGCGATGGGCGCGGCGGCAAGGTGACCGGCGCCGTGATGTTGCGCTTCAACCCCGGTCACGACGCCAACGCCGCGCCGGACTGGCTGGCCGGCGTGCGTTACTCGCACGGCTTTTGAGTCAATGAATAACGATCAGACCGGGCGAGTTATGTCGATCGGCTAGCGTCCGCTACTCGAAGGGATGCCATTAACCCGGGCGCGTCATGTCGATCGGCACAATCCACTGCTCGAACTGCTCCGCCGTCACGTAGTTCAGCGCCAGTGCGGCCTGCTTTAGCGTGGTGCCTTCGTGCTGGGCTTTCTTGGCGATGGTGGCCGCCTTGTCGTAGCCGATGTGCGGCGCCAGCGCGGTGACCAGCATCAGCGAGCGCTCCATCAGTTCGGCAATGCGGTCGCGGTTCGGCTCGATGCCATGCACGCAATGTTCCTCCAGGCTGCGCATGCCGTCGGCCAGCAGGCGCGCGCTTTGCAGGAAATTGTGCGCGATCAGCGGCTTGTACACATTCAACTCGAAGTTGCCCGAGGCGCCGCCCATGGTGATCGCCACGTCGTTGCCGAATACCTGGCAGCACAGCATGGTGACTGCTTCGCACTGGGTGGGATTGACCTTGCCCGGCATGATCGAGCTGCCCGGCTCGTTTTCTGGGATCGTGATTTCACCGAGGCCCGAGCGCGGACCGGAGGCCATCCAGCGTATGTCGTTGGCGATTTTCATCAGCGCTGCGGCCAGCGTTTTCAGCGCGCCGTGGGCCGAGAGCAGGGCGTCGTGGCCGGCCAGTGCGGCAAACTTGTTCTCGGCGGTGCGGAACGGCAGCGCCAGCGTGTGTTCCAGTTCGGTGGCGATGCGGGTCGCGTACTCCGGGTGGGCGTTCAGGCCCGTGCCTACCGCCGTGCCGCCGGCCGCCAGTTGCAGCACGCCGGGCAGGGCGGCCTGAATCGCGTGTTCGGCGAAGTCCAGGTGCGCCACGTAGCCCGAGAATTCCTGGCCCAGCGTGAGTGGCGTAGCGTCCTGCAAGTGGGTGCGGCCGATCTTGACGATGTCGGCAAAAGCCTCGGCCCTGGCGTGCAGACTGGCGCGCAACTGGCGCAGGCCCGGCAGCACGTTGTTGGCCAGCGCCAGGGCGGCGGCCACGTGGATGGCGGTGGGGAAGATGTCGTTCGAGGACTGGCCCTTGTTGACGTCGTCATTCGGGTGCAGGAGGCGAGATTCGCCGCGCACGCCGCCCATCAGTTCGGAGCCGCGGTTGGCCAGCACTTCGTTCATATTCATGTTCGATTGCGTGCCCGAGCCGGTTTGCCACACGGCCAGCGGGAACTCGGAGGGGTGCTGATTGGCCAGCACTTCGTCGGCGGCGCTGGTGATGGCGGTGGCCTTGGCGCCGTCGAGCAAGCCCAGGTCGAGATTGACGCGGGCGGCGGCGCGCTTGACGCTGGCCAGTGCGTGGATCAGCTCAAGCGGCATGCGCTCGGTGGAAATATGGAAATGCTCAAGGGAACGCTGGGTTTGCGCGCCCCATAATTGTTCAGACGGTACATCGATGGGACCAAAGCTGTCTTTTTCGCTACGGGTACTCATAAAGGTTCCTTTTTGGAAATGGCAATCATTCTCATCTGACATGCATCAAACAGTGTAGCGCACTTCGGAAAAATTTACTGAGGGCTACAAAAACTCGATTTCCAGCCGTTAATAGAGAAGATTCCCAGATGTCGCCTGGCGGCCTATCGATTATGCAACGCTTCTTCACTCACAATTTGCTTCGCCTGTTGGCCGTGCTGGCGCTGGCGGTCTTGGCGCCCACGCCGCACGCAGCCGAGCTGGGCGACGTCGCCGCGCGATCCTACATCGGCCAGCCGCTGTCGGCCGATGTCGAACTGCTGGCTGGCGATGGCGGCCCGGTGCAAGCCCGGCTGGCGCAGCTGGACGTCTATCGTGGCGCCAACATCACCATGAATCCGGCGCTGGCGTCGGTCAAGATGGCCGTGGTGCGGCGCGATGGGAAGGATGTCCTGCACATCTCCACCGCTGGTGCGGTCAATGCCGATTACGTGCACGTGTACGTGGAGTTGACTGCGGGCGGGCGGCGCGATATCCGCCTGGCCACGGTCTGGTTGCAGCCCGATCCCAATCCGGCGCCGCCACCGGTCCGGGTAGCGCCAGCGGTAACGGCGCCTGCCGTGGTTGCCGCCGCCGAGCCGGCAAAGGTGGCCGACAGCGCCGCACCGGCCGCTGCTGCGCGGCTGGTACGCGATCGCACGCGCCCGGCGCCGATGCCGTCGTTCCACGAATCGGAAGTGGGCGGGCCGGGCGGCTTGAAGGCTGCTGCGGCGCAGGCCCGGCCACCAGCGCTTGTGCCGGTGCGCGATATTCCTGAACGGATTTCCGAAGCGCTTGGTTCGCGCGTGATTGCGCCGGCCAAGACAGCCGAAAAACCTGCACCCAGGGCGGCAGGGACGCCGGTATCCAGTGCGGCCGCGGTGGCTGACAAGCCGCGCTCCGTCGCTGCCGAGACGCCGCTCCCCCAAGTGGCCGGCAGACCGGTCGGGAATGGCGCGACGAAGCCGGCTGACAAGCCAGCCGGGGCGGGCGATCCTAAGCTGACTGACAAGCGTGCCGGGGCTGGTACTCCTCAACCGCCAGGCAAGCCTGCCGTGATTGGAGCGCCTGAGCTGGCCGAAACACCTGCCGGGGCTGGCCCCCACAAGTCGGCAGGCAAGCCAGCGGCGGGACTGGCGTCAAAATCCGACACCAGGCATGGCGTCAAGCCGGAGACCGTTGTCGCCGGACCAGGCGCCAGTCAGCTGGCCATCACCGCCACCGCTGCACCACCGCCGCAAGTGGCGCAGGCGTTGTTGCCGATGCCGCCCCTGCCATTACCGGCCGGTGTGAAAAAAATGGCGGCGCCAGCAGCTTGCGCGCCGACCGGCGCCAGCGCCAAAGAGTGCCGAGCCCTCGACCTGCAGAGCCAGGCGCTGTCCACCAAGCTGGTGGAACTGGAAGGCAAAGTGAAGCAATTGCAAAGCGCGCTGGCCGGGTCCACCGGTGCGGCGGCTGCGGCGCAGGTGGCAAAGCAGGCCACCCCGGCGGCGGCGGCTGGCGCCAAGCCCGCCGCGCCGGCTGCCGCCACCAAGCCCTTGATTATCGCCTCCGGCATGAGCGATGCCCGGGCCGCCTCGGCGAACGTGCCGGTGGCCGCGAAGCAGCCCGCGGCACCAGACGCGGCTGCGGCGCCAGACTCACGGGGCGCAGCAAAGCAAGCCGAGACGCCAGGCACGCCGATCGCAGCGAAGGATGTCGCACCACGGGAGGCGTCGAAGACAGAAGCCGCCACCGCCAAAGCAGCTACCGCTGAATCAACTTCCGAAGAAGCAGCCGGCGCCGAAGCCGCCGCCCCGCCACCAGCGCCGGTGCAGCAACGCCGCGTGCTGCCCAAGCTGAAGTACAAAAAGGAAAAGCCGCCCGAGGAGCAGCCAAGCAAGCTGCCGCTGATTATCGGTGGCCTGGGCGTTGCCCTGCTGGCTGGCGCTGGTGCACTGTTCTACCTGCGCCGCAAGAAGTCGGGCGCGCCGCTGAAGATCTGGCAAGGCTTCCGCAAGAAGCAGGGCCCGACCGATGCGGCGGGCGACGATTTCCGCGAGGTACCGATGCCCAAATCAGCGGCCCCGGAACCGGCCGTGCAGTCCTGATGCGAGCATTTTTCGCATAAGTATATTACTTGAATCTCTGTCAAGGCTCTGACGAACTGGGGTATAGTTATCGACGCTTCCAAGCTTCGTCTTCCCATTTTGAAAGAGCCCCATGACTGCAGCCGACCTCCCATCGCAGGACCAACAACAGTACCAAGCGTTCAAACAGCTCGGTCTGAAACTCGATATGTCCCGTGGCAAGCCATCGCCGGAACAGCTCGACCTGTCGAATGCCTTGTTGAACGCCGTGGACGGTTACAAGGCCGCCGACGGCACCGACGGCCGCAACTACGGCGGCACCGTGGGCTTGCCGGAGGCGCGCGCACTGTTCGGCGAACTGCTCGATGTGCCGGCCGCGCAAGTGGTGGTCGATAGCAGCGCCAGCCTGTCGCTGATGCATGACGTGATCATGTACGCGCTCCTGAACGGCACGCCTGGCAATGCGCCGTGGGTACGCGAGCCGGTGACCTTCCTGTGCCCGGTACCGGGCTACGACCGCCACTTCGCCATCTGCGAAACGCGCGGCATCAAGATGATCAACGTGCCGATGAATGACGACGGCCCGGACATGGACCTGGTGGAAAAACTGGTAGCCGAGGATGCCAGCATCAAGGGCATGTGGTGCGTGCCGAAGTACAGCAACCCGGGCGGCGTGGTGTATTCCGACGCCGTGGTGCAGCGTCTGGCCGCGATGAAAACCGCCGCCCCCGACTTCATCCTGATGTGGGACGACGCCTATCGCTTCCACCACCTGGGTGCTGAAAAGCTGGAAGTGTTGAGTATTCTCGAAGCGTGCGCCGCTGCCGGCCACCCGGACCGCGCCTTCGTGTTCGCGTCGTCATCGAAGGTGACCTGGGCCGGTTCGGGCATTGCCGCGCTGGCGTCGTCGCCGGCCAATATCGCCTGGTGGACCAAACATTCGGGTATCCGCAGCATCGGCCCGGACAAGATCAACCAGCTGCGCCACGTGCGCCTGCTGAAAGACTTGCCCACCGTGGAAGCGCTGATGGAGCAGCACGCCGCGCTGCTGAAACCCAAGTTCGACGCCGTGCTGGCGCAATTCGAACAATACCTGGGCAATGTGCCGGGCGTGAGCTGGACCCGTCCGCAAGGCGGCTACTTCATCGACCTGGTCACCCCCGACGGCGCCGCCAAGCGCACGGTCGCACTGGCCAAGGAAGCGGGCATTACCCTGACGCCAGCCGGCGCTGCTTTCCCGTACGGTAACGATCCAAAAGATCGCCACATCCGCATCGCGCCGAGCTTCCCGTCGCTCGACGAAATCACCAAGGCCGCGCAGGGGATTGCGTTGTCGTTGCGCGTGGCGTTGGCAGGCTGATGGTCTGAAGCAGCGAGCCCAAACGAAAAAAGCGCCTCACGAGGCGCTTTTTGCTGGGCGGGCCATTTTATTGGCGGGCCATGCCGGGGACGGTGTTCATCCACGGATCGGCCAGGTCGCGGATTTCGCGGTCGTTGGCCAGGATTTGTTTGAGCAGGTCGATCTTGCGCAGGCGCGGCGCGCCGTCGAGGGCAGGGACGCCGGTGGCCGTGGCGCGGGCCGCGCTGGTGCATTGGGTTTCCAGTTTGCCGACGCCGTCCCAGTCGCCCATGCGCGCGGCGGCAGCCATCTGGGTGCTCAGGGCTGCAATGTTTTCGTACATAGCGAGGACTTCGGAAGTGTTCATCAGTTCACCTGGAAAGTTGCGACATCAAGGCGGATTACCGCATGTCTTGATTAACGTCCACTTAAACGGGAACTTGAGGGCAAAATCGAAATAATTTGAAAAAAGATGAAAAAAAAGCTGCCGGACCGAAATCAGGCAGCTTTGCTTATGAAATGTTGTCGCTTATTTCACGAGTTCTTCCAGGCCGGCCGACAGTTCGTCCGGTGATGGCATGTCGTCGATCAGGGCGTCGTCGTCCAGTCCCAGCTCTTCGGCCAGTTCGGTCGGGTAGCAGGCGGCGATTTCTTCGGCGGTCAAGCCAGCTTGCTCCACGCGTGCGCGCCAGGCGGCCAGCGAGACGACCGCAGCCAGGCGATTGAGTTCGCCATCCTTGTGCGGCTCGGGGAAGGCCACGATGGTTTCAGCAAACGCTTCCGGGAATTTCCAGCGACGGGCCAGTTCGGCGCCAACGTCGGCAAAGGTGTAGCCGAATGACGCCACTTCGGCGTCCAGGCGGCGCGAGTCCATCGGACCGGCCACCTTATCGAGGGCCATCGCCTTTTCCGGCATGGCCGAATGGATAACCAGCTGGCCGATCGCGTGCATCATGCCGATGGTGAAGGCGAGGTCGGTGTTTTCCTTGGTCTTCTTGGCGATCCACTTGGCCGACACTGCGGTGTGCAGGCTGTAGCGCCAGAATTGCTTGAGGTCGAGGCCGGGTACGGTCTTGAAGCCGCTGACCAGGCCCGAGCTGATGACCAGCGTGCGCACCGTGACGAAACCGAGCATCAGCACCGCATCTTCCACCGTGCCGATGCTGCGCGAGACGTGGTAGTAGGCCGAGTTGGCCAGGCGCAGCAGCTTGGCGCTCAACACCGGGTCCGTCGACAGCTTCTTGGCGATCTCCTCGGTGGAGACGCTGGCCTTGTCGAAGCTGCTGATCAGTTCTTCGACGACTTTCGGGGCGGTGGGCAACGCGGTCGGATTCTGGAACAGTGCATCAAGTTTCATCGGGTATCTCCTGGTTGTTCCTGTTTATGGGCACGTTGCTATAGGTTAACTATATAGCGATTCGTCATCGGAAAGAAGCCTTTTGATGCCCGACCGTATCTTTTCTGCCGACCGCCGTTTTACATTTGGGTGGGCGACCGCACAGAAGCTCAGCCACGACCGGACTACAGTGGAACCCATGCACACAGCGTTGTGTGTCCCGTAGCTTCAACATTGACCCAAGGAGTGCATCATGAACGAAGATCAAGTCAAAGGTAAGGCGAAGGAAATCGGCGGCAAAATCCAGGAAGGCGCCGGTAAAATGGTCGGTTCGTCCGAACAGCAGGCCAAGGGCCTGAACAAGCAAGCCGAAGGCAAGCTGCAGAAAAACGTTGGCGACGCCAAGGAAGCCATCGACGACACCCTCAAGGGTAACCGCAACTAAGCACCGCTTAGGGTGCAGGTAAAACAAGGGCCGCATTTGCGGCCCTTTTGTCGTTCTGCTGGTTTATTCAGCTTTATTTCGTTGCTTCCGGCATCAGGTTCTTCTTGAAGAACGCTTCGATCATGCCGTACACGTGGCGCTGCGGCACCTTGCCCGAGATGCCGTGCTTGGCGCCAGGATAGGTCATCAGGTCGAACTGCACGTTGCGCGCCACCAGCGCGTCGATCATGCGCGTGGTGTTGGTGAACAGCACGTTGTCGTCGGCCATGCCGTGCACCAGCAGCAGTTTCGATTTCAACCCATCGACGTGCGAGAACACGCTGCCCGACTTGTAACCGGCCACGTTCAGTTTTGGCGTGCTCATGAAGCGCTCGGTGTAGTGGGTGTCGTACAGCGACCAGTCGGTGACCGGCGCTACCGATACGCCCATGGCGATCTTGTCCGAACCCTGCGACAGCAGGCGCAAGGTCATGAAGCCGCCGTAGCTCCAGCCGAATACGCCGATGCGTTTCGGATCGATGAAGCTCTGCTGGCTCAGCCACTCGATGCCGGTCAGCTGGTCTTCCACTTCCGCGCGGCCCATGTCGAGGTAGATCGGGTCGGTAAAGGCGCGTTCGCGGCGGCTCGAACCACGGTTGTCGAGGCGCCACACCACGAAGCCCTGCTGCGCCATGTACTGGTCAAACAGGTTGCCCCACTTGCGCGAAACGTGCTGCGCACCGGGACCGCCGTAGGTGGACAGGTACACCGGGTATTTCTTGGCCGGATCGAAGCCAGATGGCTTGGTGATCGAGTAGTACATGGTCTGGCCGTCTTTCGACTTGATGGTGCCGTATTCGGGGCGCAGGTGCGCGTCGAGATACTTCGCATACGGGTGGCTGGCGTTCAGTTCATTGTGCTCGAGCCAGCTGATCATGGTGCCGTCGGGACGGCGAATGCTGACCTGCGGTGGCGTGTTCGGATCGGAATAGGTATCGACAAACACTTCGCCATTGCCGGCGAAGTTGGAATCGTGCCAGCCGTCGCCCTGGGTGATGCGGGTAGGCTTGTCGGCAGTGGAGCCGTCGAGCTTGAGCGCGTAGGTCTGGCTGTCGATCACCGCGTCGCGGTTCGATTGCACGAACACGCGGCCGGTTTTTTCATCGACGGCCAGCAGCCGCTCGACGCCCCATTCGCCGCTCGAAATCGGGTGCAGCAGCTTGCCGTTCATGTCGTACAGGTACAGGTGCTTGCGACCGGTGCGTTCCGACGACCACACAAAACCTTTACCCTTGGCCAAAAAGCGCAGGTCTTCGAAAATGTTGACCCAGGTTTGCGAGGTTTCGGTGATCAGGGTGCGCTGTGCCAGCGTGGCGGCATCGACCGAGATCAGTTCGAGTTTCTTCTGGTCGCGGCTCTGGCGCTGGAACAGCAGGGCTTTGCTGTCGCTGCTCCAGTCGGCGCGCACCAGGTAGATGTCCTGTTCCGTGCCCAGGTCGACGTTGCGGATTTCGCCGCCGTTGGGCGAGACGATTTTCAGCTGCACGGTGGCGTTCGGGTCGCCAGCGGCAGGGTAGCGCTGGTCGATCACGTCGGTGCGGTCGGCGTAAATTTCAAAGCGGCGCACCACCGGCACTTGCGCTTCGTCGTAGCGCTTGAAGGCGATGGCGGAATCGTCCGGCGCCCAGTAGTAGCCGGTGGTCTGGTGCATTTCTTCCTGCGCCACGAACTCGGCTTCGCCGTTGTGGATGGTGCCGGCGCCGTCGGTGGTCAGCTGGCGCTCCTGGTTATTGCTCAGGTCGATCACGAACAGGTTCTGGTCGCGCACGAACGACAGGTAGCGGCCTTTGGGCGAGATTTTCGGATCGAGCACATTGCCCTTGGCGACCAGGCGGGCGGCATCGGGCTTGGCGGCGTCGATCAGGTACAGGTTGCCGGCGATCGGCACCAGCAGCTGCTTGCCGTCCGGCGACCAGCTGTAGTTGAGGATGCCCTTGAGGGCGGCCGTGCGGGCGCGTTCGCGGCGCGCTTTTTCAGCGTCGGACAGGTTCTCTTCCGGCACCAGGGTTTTCGAGTCGACCAGGCGGTGCGTCGATTTGTTCTTCAGGTTGTATTCCCACAGGTCGAGCTGGAACTGGTTGTCGTCGCGGCCCTTGAGGAAGGTGACGCGGGCGCCATCGGGCGACACTTTCAGGTTGCGCACGCCGGGGCCGCTGAGCGACGGATCGGAGTGGATGCGGTCCAGGGTGAGTTTCTCGGCGGTGGCGTGGCCGCCGGCCAGCATGGCGCAAAGCGTGATTGGTGCGAGAATAAAGCGCATTGAAGAATGTCTCGGAAATTGGGCAATCCGTGACGATACCAGACTGTACCAATCGTGGCGAGGTAGCAATGTTCTGAATAAAACGGTCAATACCGTTTATAGTTTGGTGCGGTTTTTGCGAACCGCACCAGCATGGGGATCAGGCCTGCGCCACCTTCAGGCGCGCCAGCGACAGCCGTTGCAGGGCCCAGCTCAGCAGCACTGCCGCCACCGTCAGCCCCACCACCAGCCCGATCCAGAAACCGGACGCCGCCATCGGCTGCGCCGGTGCAAACGGCAGCCATTGCGGCGCCAACCCCAGCCAGCAGCCGATCGGCAGCGCGAAGCCCCAGAACGCCGTCACCTGGATCACCATCGGCTGGCGCGAAACCTTGTAGCCGCGTATCGCGCACGATGCCGCCACCTGCGTGGAATCGGACAGCTGAAACAGCGCCGCGAACAGCAGCAGGTGCGCGCACAAGTCCTGCACCGCCGGGTCCGACGTGTAGGCCCGGGCGATCTGGTAGCGGAACAGCACGATGAAAATGGCCGACACCACGCCGAAGGCCAGCGACATCCACACGCCCACCCACGAAATGAACCGCGCCCGCGCCGGCTCGCCTTCGCCCATGGCCTGACCCACGCGCGTGATCAGGGCAATGCCAAAGCTGAGCGGCACCATGAACACCAGCGACGTAAAATTGAGCGCGATCTGGTGCGCCGAAATCGGTATCACGCCATACCGCGCCACCAGCAGGCTCACCGCGCCGAATGCGCTCACCTCGGCAAAATAGCTGATGCCGATCGGCACGCCCAGGCGCAGCATCGAAGCGATTTCGGGCCAGTGCGGGCTTTCCCAGTGGGTGAACGGATAGGTGGCGCGGTAGGCCGGCGCGCGGCGTATCCACAGCAGCATGGCAGCGAGCATCAGCCACATGCACAGCGCGGTGGACACGGCGCAGCCGACCCCGCCCAACTGCGGCATGCCCCAGTTGCCGAACACCAGCAGCCAGTTGACGAACACGTTCACGCACAGACCCAGGATGGCGATCACCATTACCGGCCGCGTTTCGTTGATGCTGGTGCTGTAGCCGTACAGCGCGCGGTACGCCGCAAACGGCGGCAAGCCCAGGCTGATGATGTGGACGAACAGCTCGGCCTGGTGCTGGACGTGTGGCGTCAGGTACAGATGGTCGAACAGCAGCGTGGCCAGGTTGGCCAGCGCCATGGCGATCACGCCCACGCCCAGCGACTTCCACAATGACTGGCGCACCGCGTGCGGCACCCGCGCCAGCTGGCCGGCGCCGATATCGTGCGCGACGATGCTGTTAATCGCCATCATGGTGCCGCTCACGGTGACCAGGATGATCGACCAGATCGACGCTCCCAGCGATACCGCCGCCAGTTCATCGGCGCTGGTATGGCCCGTCATGGCCACGTCCGCCACACCCATGCCCACCGTCGCCAGCTGGCCGATCAGCATGGGCCAGGCCAGCTGCCACAGCGAGGAAACTTCGGCGCGGATATTACGAACGGTGAACGAGTGCGGCATGGAAACCTGACCTGATGGGAGAAACCCTTGATTTTACTGTGAGATACACCAACTTGCGGATTATCATTTGGATCACGAACTCATTAAAGCTTTAATCTGCGCTAGACTGTTTTGACAGGACGGTGGACAGCCCATACAGGAGCAACAAGGTGGAATACAAGGATTATTACCAGACCCTCGGTGTGGCCAAGACGGCCTCCGAGGACGAGATCAAGAAGGCTTACCGCAAGCTGGTCCGCAAGTACCACCCGGACGTCAGCAAGGAAGCGGACGCGCAAAAGAAAACCCAGGAACTCAACGAAGCCTACGGCGTGCTCGGCGACGCCGAAAAGCGCGCGGCCTACGACGACCTCGGGCGCGGCCAGCAATTCCGCGCCGGCCAGGAATTCCGGCCGCCGCCGGGCTGGGGCGCAGGGGGCGGCCGTCCGGGCGCAGGGGGCTTCGGCGGCGGTGCCGATCCCAACGACTTCTTCTCGGACCTGTTTGCCAACTTCGGCAACGGCGGCGGACGCCGGCGCCAGGCCTACCAGCCGCAAAAGGGCGACGACACCCACGCCAGCATTACCATCGACCTGACCGACTCGTACACGGGCGCCACCCGCAAGATCAGCCTGATGGTGGCCGAGCGCGACGAGCACGACCGCATCCACACGCGCGAGCGCACGCTCAGCGTCAATATTCCGAAAGGCGTGACGGCCGGCCAGCAGTTGCGTTTGACCGGCCAGGGCCAGAATGGCGAAGCGGGGCCGGGCGACCTGTACCTGGAAATCCAGTTCAGCGCCAACGCCCGCTATCGCATCGACGGCCGCGATGTTTATCAGACCGTGCCGGTGGCGCCTTGGGAAATGGCCCTCGGTGGCGAGATCGAGGTGACCACGCCATCGGGCAAGGTCAATGTGACGGTGCCAGCCGGGTCGCAAACGGGCCGCAAGCTGCGCCTGCGCGGGCGCGGCATCCCGGGCAAGGAGGCTGGCGACCTGTACCTGCTGCTCGAAGTGGCGCTGCCGCCGGCCACTACCGATAAGGCGAAAGAACTGTATCAGCAGATGGCGCGCGACATGGCGTTCAATCCGCGCGCAGGAGGATGAACATGGCAACAAGCAATGAAACCATCGTCACGGCGGTGGTGATCGACGAAGTGGCCCTGACCCTGGACGAACTGGCGCACGCGTGCGCGGTGGAGCCGGGCTGGGTGGTGCAGCGCGTGCGTACCGGTGTGCTGCTGGAGACGGCGCCCGACGATCATGCAGTGTGGCGCTTTACCAGCGCCGACCTGGTGCGCGCACGGCGCCTGTGGCAGATCGAGCGCGATTTCGAAGCCAACGACGACGTTGCGGCGCTGGTGGTAGACCTGACCGAAGAAATCTCGCGGCTGCGCCAGAAGCTCAGCGCTGCCGGAGTGCGATAGGCGCAGGCGCAGCGATGCCGGGCGGCGTGTCCGCCATCGGCGGCCGTGGGCCATGTCCGCCTGGCTGCGCGTCGCTGCCCAGCCGGTAAAAATGCGGTGGCGCCTCCTGCGCGTGGTGCGGCATCGCGTGCGCGGCCAGGTCGATCTCGTGGCCGGCATGTTCGAGGTCGAGGAACTGCTGCATCAACCATCGCGTGGCCGGGCCCGGCTCCTCGTCGCCCCGGCGTATCACGTACAGCGGGAAGCTGAACGAGCTGCCCTCGCTGACGTCGAGCTGCACCAGGCGGCCCGCGTCCAGGTCCCATTGCACGAACTCCACCGGCATATTGCCCCAGCCGATGCCGCTGCGCAGCAGCGCATGCTTGGAACTGAGGTCGCCCAGGCGCCAGTCGCGCAGCGCCATCACGCCGAAGTCCTGTCCCTTGGTCAACGTGCTGCGGTCGGTGAGCACCAGCTGGGTGTGCTCGCGCAGTACTGCGCTTGGAATTTTGCCCTTGATCTGCGCCAGCGGATGGTCGGGCGAGGCGACCGGCACCATGGTCACATAACCGCAGCTCTGGCGCTCGATGGTGTCCGGCGTGCCCGGCATCCAGCCGCTGACGCCGATCTTGCACGTGTTTTCCATCACCAGTTGCGTGACCGCGCCCAGCGCCTCGGTGCGCAGCCGCATCGAGACGGTGGGAAATTCCTTCTGGAATGCGTGCAGGATGCGCACCAGTTTGCAGGTCGAAAACATCACATCGACCACCAGCGACACTTCCGCTTCCAGCCCCGACGACAGCGCCTTGGCCCGCGCCCGCATGCCATCGACCTTGAGCGAGACGGCGCGGGCGTCCGCCAGCAGCGCCTTGCCGGCCTCGGTGAGCACCGGCTTGCGCTTGCTGCGGTCGAGCAGCTCGATATTCAGTTGTTCTTCCAGGTTGGCGATGGTGTAGCTGATCACCGACTGGGTGCGGTGCAGCGCCCGCGCCGCGTGGGCGAAGCCGCCGTGGTCGATGACGGCAATGAACACGCGGAGCTGGTCGAGGGAGGGGAGGCCGGGGTCGCGCATGATGCAAGTCCTTATATCTACAATATCGATAGATATCATTTAAATTTAGCGTGTTTCCTCGATACTAAACCCGTTCTATGATGGATGCAACTTACCACTTACCAGGAGCCCATCATGGCAACCATTCTTCATATCGATAGCAGCGCTCGTCAAACCGGTTCCCTGTCGCGCCAGCTGGGCGGCGAACTCGTCGCCAAGTTGCAGGCAGCTAATCCAGCCGCCACCGTGGCGCGCCGCGACGTGGCCCAGAACCCGCTGCCACATATCACCGAAGCGCTGATCGGCGCTTTCTTCACCCCGGCCGAGCAGCGCAATGCCGACCAGGCCTACGCCATCAAAACTTCAGACGCGCTGGTCGATGAGCTGCTCGCTGCCGACACCATCGTCATCGGCACCCCGATGTACAACTTCTCGGTGGGCTCGAGCCTGAAAGCCTGGATCGACCACGTGGCCCGCGCCGGCCGCACGTTCCAGTATGGCGCCAACGGCCCGGAAGGGCTGGTCACCGGTAAAAAAGTGTATGTCGTGGTCGCCAGCGGCGGCGTGTACAGCGCCGGCCCTGCTGCCGGTTATGATCACGTCACCACCTACCTGCGCGCCGCGCTGGGCTTCCTCGGCATGACCGACGTGACGTTCATCCTGGCCGAAGGCGTGGCCATGGGCGAAGCGGCAGTGGCCGATGCCGTTGCCAAAGCCCGCAGCCAGATCGGCGCGATCGCCGGCTAATTTTCAGCACTGCTTTATCGACGCAAGCCCCGCTGGACGGGGCTTCGTCGTTTTCGCGTGAGAGCTGATATATCATGGGGGCTACGTATCCTGGAGCCCTGCATGAAACGCCACCTGCACCTGTTGATCATCGACCCGCAAAACGATTTTTGCGATCTGCCACCGGCGTATTTACCGGTCCACCCCGTTACCAGCGCAGCACGCACACCGGCGCTGCCGGTACCTGGCGCCCACGCCGACATGCAGCGCCTGGCCACGCTGATCAACCACGGTCGCGACGGCATCTCCGCCATCAGCGTCACACTCGACTCGCACCACCGTTTCGACATCGCTCATCCCACCTTCTGGACCGGCAGCGACGGCCAGACGGTTGCACCTTTCACCGAAATCACCGCCGCCCAGGTGCGTAGCGGCCAGTACCTGCCGCGCGATTCGGCCAACCTGGAACGCGCCCTGAATTACCTCGACCGCCTGGAAGCGGCCGGGCGCTACAAGCTGATGGTCTGGCCCGTGCACTGCGAAATCGGCAGCTGGGGCCAGAATGTCCACGACGACGTGCGCGCTGCCTACAACAACTGGGAAGACCATGCGCTCGGCTTGGTCGCCAAGCTGGCCAAGGGCTCCAATCCGTGGACCGAGCACTATTCCGCCGTGATGGCAGAAGTACCGTACGACGACGATCCCGCCACCCAGTTCAACACCGCCTTCGTCGATACCCTGGCCGCCGCCGACACCATTTACGTGGCAGGCGAGGCTGGCAGCCACTGCGTGAAAGCCACGGTCGAGCACATTGCCGACCATTTCGGCGCAGCGGCGTCGAAGCTGGTGCTGGTGACCGACTGCATCAGCCCGGTGTACGGCTTCGACGCCCAGTATCAGGCCTTCCTGCAGGCGATGGCCGCGCGCGGCGTGCGGCTGATGCAGTCGGGCGACGTGCTGCCCGAGTTGCTGGCCAACGCCTGATCCCTGATGATCACCCGGCGCCAGCTGCTGGCCGCCTCGGCTGCGTCGGCTTCTTTAGCGGTCGCGCCGGCGGTCCCGGCGGCGCCGGATGTGCTGCGCTTCGTGTTCTCGCGCCCGCTGGACAATCCGCGTACCCAATGGCTGATCCGGGTTTACACCCAGCTCACCACGGAGCTGGGGCTGGGCTTTGCCTTTGTCGAGGTGCCGCCCAAGCGCGCAACCGCCCTGGTGCTGCTGGGCGAGGTCGATGGCGAACTGGGCAGAACTTTCGATTACCAGTTGCTGTACCCGACCCTGGTGCGGGTGCCGGAACCCAATAACGCCGTGCGCTTTTCCGCCTACGCTACCCGCCCGAGCCTGCGCTTCGACACCTGGCACGCGCTGCGCGCCGGCGGCGTGCGCTGCGAGTACCGGCTCGGCATCGTCGAACTCGAGCGCATGCTGCTGCGTGAGCTGCCGGCCACGCAGGTGTCGGCCATACCCACCATCGCCCAGGGAGTGAAGAAATTGCTGCTGGGCCGCACCGACCTGTACTTCGACGTGGAGGAGGCGGTCGGCGATTACCTGTTTTTTTCTCGATCCCGCTCAGCGCCATGGCACCAGCACCATGCGGCAGGCTGGCGTGGTCCTGGCCACCACCGGCCACGCCTACCTGAACGCGTCGCGCGCGGCGCTGGCGCCCCCACTGGCTGCCGGGCTGGCCCGCCTGAAGCGCCAAGGCGATGTGCAGCGGCACTTGCTCGCTGCCCTGGCCGCGTACAAGGCCAGGCTCTGACGGGTGAATCACGCTATCGCCCATGATCGCGTAAGATCATGGGCATAAGCAATTTGGAGACCCAATGAAGCAGCCCATCGTCCGCAGCCTGCTGGAGACAGATTTATACAAATTCACCATGTGGCAGGCCCTGCTGCACGGCCATCCCAACGCCCACACCGAGTACGAGTTTGTCTGCCGTAACCAGACCGCTTATCCGCTGACCGAGCTGATCGAAGAAATCGAGCGCGAGCTCGACCACCTGTGTTCGATGAGTTTCCGCGACGAGGAACTCGACTACCTGCGCGCTCTCCGTTACATCAAGAGCGACTTCGTCGACTTCTTGACCGTGTTCCGCTTCCAGCGCAAGTTCATCGATGTCCGCGCCGACGCCGCCACCAATACGCTGGTGATCCACGCTGCCGGTCCGCAAGTGCACGTGATGGGCTTCGAGATTTACGTGCTGTACATCGTCAACGAGCTGTACTTCCGCCGCTTCGACCAGCAGGCCGCGCTGGCCGAAGGCCGCCAGCGCCTGGGCGCCAAGATCGCATTATTAAAAGAATTCGGCCTGACCGAGCCGCAGCGTTTGAACCCGTTCGAGTTTTCCGACTTTGGCGTGCGCCGCCGCTTTTCCGGCGCCTGGCACGACGAGGTGGTGCAGCGCCTGTCGCGCGAAGTGCCCGAATACTTCAAGGGCACGTCCAACGTTTATCAGGCGATGAAGTTCGGCCTGGTGCCGATCGGCACCATGGCGCACGAGTACATGCAATCGTTCCAGGCCTTTGGCGTGCGGCTGCGCGATTTTCAGAAGGCGTCGCTCGAAGCGTGGGTGCAGGAGTACCGGGGCGATTTAGGGATCGCGCTGACCGACGTGGTGGGGATGGATGCGTTCCTGGACGACTTCGACCTGTACTTCGCCAAGCTGTTTGACGGGCTGCGCCACGATTCGGGCGACCCGGTGGTGTGGGGCGAAAAGGCGCTGGCCCACTACGCCGCGCTGCGCATCGACGCCAAGACCAAGCGCCTGGTGTTTTCGGACGGCTTGAACCTGGAAAAGGCGATCTCGCTGTATCGCCACTTTGCCGACCGCATCATGGCGGGCTTCGGCATCGGCACGCACCTGACCAACGACGTCGGACTGGCGCCGCTCAATATCGTCATGAAGCTCGTCGCTTGCAACGGCCAGTCGGTGGCCAAGCTGTCCGACTCGCCGGGCAAGACCGTGTGCAAGGACGAGACCTTCCTCGCTTACTTGCGGCAGGTGTTTCACCATCCTGCCGTGTAGTTCGGCTGAGAACCTGCCGCAGCAGGGAGGCGGCCGCAAGCTGCGCCGCATCCCCTGCCGTGCACGGTTTTCAGGCTGCGCGGGCGCCGAAGCTGGAAAGAATGGCGTCAGCCTGTTCCACCTGGTCGTCATCGTAGATGTCGATGGTGAGCATGGCGCCGGAGCGTTCGCGCGCGTGCTCGGCCGCATCCGGCCCGCCCGGCGTCAGGTTGTCGAGCAGGTGGCTGACGGTGCTGGTGGCGCCGTTTTGCGGCAGCGGCTTGTGCCTGGTGAGCGTCACGCTGGCCGGTGGAAAACCCTTGGACAGCAAGGCGGTGCGCGCGCTTTCGGCGTCCGTGACTTCCGTAAAGTTGCGGTGGATGGTGCGTGTCATGAAGGCCTCCGTATGATTGTTGGGTGATGGGGCTTAGAAGCCGTCCACCACGGTTGCGAAATGCTCCACCTTGGGCGCACGGGCAAAGTGGTCGCCCACCAGCGCACGCCAGGCCTGGAAATCCGTGCTGCCGCGAAAATCAACCGTGTGGTTCTCAAGTGTTTCCCAGCCGATGACCAGGTGGTACGTATCGGGCGTTTCGATATCGCGATCGAGGCGCATCGACAGGCAACCCTTGGCGCCGCGGAACAGCGGCACTGCCTCGGCCGCGCCGGCCTGGAAGGCGGTGTGCGATTCGGGCTTGATATAGAGCTCGGCGACTTCGTAAATCATGGATGTCCTTCCCTGGTGGAGAGGATCCCATTGTGCCTCAAACCAAGCTTTTACGTCTGTGCGTCGGGTGCTGGAGGCGTGCGCAGGATGAAGCGCAGCGCCTGGCGCGCCAGCTCCGGCACATCGGCGCCCGCATCGGGCTTGTACCATTGCACAGTCCAGTTGAGAGCGCCGAAGATCAGCAAGCGGTCAAACTGCGACGGCGCCACCCAGTCGCCGGAATTGTGCAGCGCACCGATGGCGCGATCCCACACCGCCTCATAGCGGTCCTTGAGCGCCACCACCCGCGAACGCGACGGCTCGTCGAGCGAACGCCATTCGTACAGCAGCACGGCAATATAGTGATGATCGGGCGCCAGCAGGGTGTGCAAGTGCGCCTCGACCAGCTGTGACAGGATCTGGCACGGCGGCAGCGGCTGGTTGCCGATCCGCTCGACCTCGGCCAGCGCCTGTTCCAGGCCGTGTTCCATGATGGCGGCCAGGATGTCCTGCTTGGACTTGAAGTGATAAAACCAGCTACCCGCCTGCACGCCAGCCGCCGCCGCGATATCGCGCACGGTGGTGTTCTCGTAACCCTTGGTGCGGAACAACTCGGCCGATTTCTCGATCAGTTCGGTGCGCAATCCCCCGCCTGCTCCCTTGAGTGGCCTGCCGCGTTTTTTCGGGCGGGATGCGTCGATGACGTCGGGGAGTTGCATATATGGAAAATCGATCAAGAGAGTCGCGTCACCGTTGATTCTAATGCAGGCAATCACCAATCAATCAACAATCAGCGCGAATTTGACACTTTTGTCATAGAAGTTGATCGGTTTGTGTTGCATTGCAACAGCCAACTGCGCAGTCTTGATCCTTGCAGAGCTGAATCAGGCCGTGAACCTGATCCTGCTGGAAGATGGTGCCGGTATATTTCCCGACCGCCGGCGCCGGTAGAAGCGTCCCGTGGGGGCGCTAATGAGTCGTTCCATGTGAGAACTGAAGCCATCATAGCGGCCGATTGTGACGGGCGTTTGACGTGGAGGACGTGTCGTGAGTGCGTTCGTCGCCAAAGTGGAGTAGAATCACAAGTCTGTGGGGACGACCTGGTTTCGACGTGGGTTGCAAAGCAGAGCAGGGCATACCGAGGGCGGGCTACCTCGTAAATACAACCTGAAAAAACTTAACTGCAAACGATAACTCGTACGCACTGGCAGCTTAATTGCTGTTAGCTCCACAACACCTCGTCCCTGGGGTGGGCCGTTAAAAGCTGTGGAGTCATTTACAGGGACTCGCGCTCGGAGGGGTCACTTCAAAGAGCGCTAAATCTAAGGTGAATCGCTAGTCCAAAACGTGCACGTCCGTGTTGTACTGGTTAAATTAAATGATAGTGCTAAGTATGTAGAACTGTCTGTAGAGTGCTTGCGGACGCGGGTTCGATTCCCGCCGTCTCCACCAAAAAACACTTTGGAATCAAGCAGTTAGAAAGAGAAGGCTGTCATTAGTTGGGGTGTTTTGGGGTTGTTTTGGCTCCGGAATGACAACAAAATGACAGCCTTTTTACGTCGCCATTCCTGCGGGAGGGCGTAAATCAGCGAGTGGCAAAGTGCTATACTTGTCTCCCGCTCGTATCTGTTTTGAGCTTCGTTTTCGCAAGAATTTACATATGACCGAGTTGAACCGTAGAAATTACAATGAGACGAAAGCTGCAGAAGTGACGTTTTACTTCTTGAAGCGTGCAAAGGAACGTCGTGGCCACGTTACTAAGCTGCGTCTTATGAAATGGCTCTATCTCGCTGAGCGAGCGGCATATGCGAACTTTGGTGAGCCGTTGACCGGCGATCTTCTTTGTTCAATGGAGCACGGCCCTGTGCTTTCGTCCACTTTGTATTTGGTTGAGAAACCTAGTCTGCAGCGACGTAGTAATGGCGCATTTAGTGCTGTCGTTAGCGCAGTACGCGAGAACAATAAACATCAGTATTTGACTATCCGTGAAGACTGTCCGTATCGCTCTGTAGATGATCTTCGTCAGTTAAGTGATGCAGAAGTCGGGCTTCTTGATTCCGTTTGGGAGGAATTTGGGGGGATGTCGTCCAAGCAGCTTGAGAGCTATCTTCATCATCCAGATCACACGCCAGAGTGGCAATGGTCGCGGGGAGATGGAAGTAATCCCATAGAGCTTGAAGATTTATTTTTAGCTCTCGGTAACAGTGAAGAGCAGGCAAAGCAGCTTGTCGAAAGCATCAAGGCATTCGAAAGCATAAACCTCGCATTATCTTAACGATGGGCGGTTTATCATCTGATAGCCGAGTTCAGGCAGGCTCGACTATTCTTATTCCAAGTGGCCCCACTGGCGACCATTTATTTGTAGTGGTTCTCGGTGGTAAGATTATCAATGGCAAAGAGAGCCTACTGCTGGCTAGCTTTAGTACTGCCCGGCACGCAACTGATGATATGACCTGTCCTGTCAGTCCCGGTGAGCATCCTTTTATCGTTGACGCAAGTTTTATCGCTTACTCAAAGTGCCGGTCTGATCCTTTGATTGATGTTATTGCCCGTCTAAACGACGGGTATTTTAGGGCTAAGCAGGCTGTTTCACCTGCGCTTTTGGAAAGAATTCGGCAGGGCCTTTCAGTAGAAAAAAGTCGTATCCGCCGAGATATTAAGGATGACTGGGGGCTGTGGTAATGTAGAAAGCAGTCGGGGCAGCGAGGCCGATTAGAGTGTGCGGGTCAAGAGTTCACCTGAGGTTCTGCTAAATATAGACTCGGCTTTATTGCCAGCGCTGATGTCGGCATCTGGCATCCAGCGACCATACACGCGAGCAATCATCGTCCAGTCCTTGTGTCCCATCTGCTTCGCCACCCACATCGGGTGCTCACCGGCGGACAACATCATGCTCGCGTACGTGTGGCGCGTTTGGTACGGTTTGCGGTAGCGTACGCCGCCGCGCTTTAGCGCCCACGTCCACAAGGTTTTGCGGATCGATTGATCACCAGTCCAGCGTTCACCCGTCTGCGGGTTTTGGAACACCTCAGTGTCCTTGAGCCAGGTGTGCTGCTTCTGTTCCTTCAGTGTTGGCGCCGACCCAATACTGACCCACCGGGGATGCGGACCTTTTCTTGGACTGGTTTACATCGTTAAACCCAAGCTTTCACGATACTCGATCGGACTCAGATAGCCAAGAGAGCTCTTGATGCGCTTTTCGTTGTACCAGCGAATGTANGGGGATGCGGACCTTTTCTTGGACTGGTTTACATCGTTAAACCCAAGCTTTCACGATACTCGATCGGACTCAGATAGCCAAGAGAGCTCTTGATGCGCTTTTCGTTGTACCAGCGAATGTATTTATCGAGTACYTCCACGAACTGTTCGATCGTCGTCGACCGCCAGTCCCCAGGATAGAACATCTCCGTCTTCAGCCTACCAAAGAAACCTTCGCAAGCTGCATTGTCGGGCGAGCATGCCTTGCGCGACATTGATCGCGTCAGCTTCGCATCAGCAACCCGAGCTAACCAGCCGGGCCATCGATAGTGGCCACCGCGATCAGAATGGACGATCGGCTTCTCATCACTCTCGGTCACGGTATCGATGGCCGCATCCAACATCGTGTTCACAAGCTCTGCATCCGGGCTYGTGCCAATCGACCAACTGACGACCATGCCATCGAAACAGTCGATCATCGGCGACAGATAAACCTTCCCTGCCGGGATATGGAATTCCGAGATGTCCGTGAGCCACTTTTCGTTGGGAGCCGTCGCATGGAAATCGCGATTGATGAGGTTCTCTGGGGCGGGACTGATTTCTCCRACGTAGGAACGATACCTGCGGCGCTTTGGCCTAGCCGCAATGTSGCCCGCCTGCTTCATCAGGCGTCGCACGACTTTCTCCGAAATAAACACGCGCCGTCTRTTCAACTCAGCTTGAATCCKTCGATAGCCGTAGGAGCGATGGGCATCCTCAAAGATCTCGGTGATCGCCGGACGTACTTCCGCGTATTTATCGGCAACGCGTARCGGTGACCGATGATAGAAATAGGAGCTGCGCGGCAGGTCGAGCCGATCAAGCAGCTCTCGCAGGGCATACGCYTCTCTYAGGGCGTCAACTAACACTGTCTTCTCCTGGTTGCTCAGGAGTCGTGGGTCGACGCCCAGATCTTTTTTTAGGAGTTCATTCGCTTTCGTAAGAAGGTCGTGTTCCAGCTTCAGATTGCGAATTTCACTTTGGAGCGCGGCGACCTGCTGTTCCAGATCGTTCTGGTCCGATTCTGATGGCAGGCTCTTTTCTCGTTTCATGGATGCCGGGGCCTCTCGGCCAAGTAACTGATTCTTCCAGTTGTACAGCGTCACACGGGCGACGTCCAGCTTTGAGGCTACATYCTGCGCACTGCCCTCGCGCGTACACAACTCGTAGACAGCTGCGCGCTTCGAGTCCAATGAGGCTGCCGGTTTGTTCACCTTGCCAACAACGGTTTTCTTAGTTTCTGGATAGCGTTCGCCAACCCACTCGGAAAGCTTTTGTCGAGAGGGATAGCCCAACGTCCGGCGGGTAAAAGCAAAGCACCGNTCACCTTGCCAACAACGGTTTTCTTAGTTTCTGGATAGCGTTCGCCAACCCACTCGGAAAGCTTTTGTCGAGAGGGATAGCCCAACGTCCGGCGGGTAAAAGCAAAGCACCGCCCGTGATTGACGTAATGCTCGATGGCGGTGTTCTTCTGCTCGTCCGAGTATTTTGGAAGCGAGCGCATGTATTTCTGCTGTAAGTATCCTCCTTCCTCAAATTCGGCGCACCAAGCTTTGAGCGAATTCTTCGTCGGATAACCCAGCTCGCGGATGGTCGCTTGAAGGCGCCTCCCGTACTTCAGATAAAGCTTTACTGCCCGAAGGCGCTCTTCGTATGAATACATGGACTACTCCCAAATAGTCCAAGATTTTGTCCGCATCCCC